>NZ_JANXMU010000040.1 GCF_025354435.1 Rhodoferax sp. | reverse complement strand
GCGCTGAACAACATCAGCCAGAAATGGACTATGCCGATACGGGATTGGAAGGCAGCTCTGAATCGTTTTACTATCCAGTTTGACGAGCGCATGCCGCGCGTCTAACTTAACCGCCGTTTACACAAAATTCGGGACACCCTCGCAATTTGACTTATGGAGGCTCTTACCCTGGAAGCCGCGCACGCCGCAGATCTGCAGTTACCCTCATGAACTCGTGCCTGCGCAGCCGGTTCGCATTGCTGCGATTTTGGTCGTCACCAAACTGAGGAACATACCCCCCTCACCCCACCTGAAACCAAGCCGACTTCCCCTGCATATACGACAGCATACTGTCCACATGCTTGTCCCGTGAATTCCCCGATTGCTTGTACCCGCCAAACGGCTGGGTCATGTCGCCGTCGCCGAAGCAGTTGACCCACACCACACCGGCTTCCAACGCGCCGACCATGCGGTGGGCCTGGTGCAGGTCGCGGGTCCAGACGGCGGCGGCTAGGCCGTAGAGGGAGTCGTTGGCCAGGGCGATGGCCTCGGCTTCGGTGTCGAAGGGGATGAGGGTGGCCACCGGGCCGAAGATTTCTTCCTGGGCGATGGCCATGCGATTGTGGCCGACGAACAGGGTGGGGGGCACATAGGTGCCGGGCAGGGCCACCGGTGTGCCGCCCATCACCATTTGCGCGCCTTCGGCCTGGCCCCGGGCGATGTCGGCCAGCACCTTGCGCTGGTGCGGCTGGCTGGCCAGGGGGCCGAGCGTGGTGGCCGGGTCCAGCGGGTCGCCGGGCTGGTAGAGCACCTGGGTGCGGGCGATGAATTTGGCGGTGAAGGCCGCTTGCAGGTCGCGGTGCACCAGCAGGCGCGAGCCCGCGTTGCAGACCTGGCCGGCGTTGTCAAAAATGCCGCCCACGGCGCGGTCTACGGCGGCATCCAGGTCGTACAGGTCGGGCATGAAAATCTGCGGGCTTTTGCCGCCGGTTTCCAGCGCCACCCGCTTCATGTTGGACTGCCCGGCGTAGCCCATCAGCAGCTTGCCGACGCGGGTGGAGCCGGTGAACGACAGCTTGATGACATCCGGGTGCAGAGCCAGGGCGCGGCCTGCTTCGGGGCCTAGGCCGTTGACCAAGTTGAACACCCCGGCGGGGCCACCGGCATCCACGAACAGCTGTGCCAGCCGGGTGCAGGTCAGCGGCGCCTGCTCGGCGGGTTTGAGCACCACGCAGTTGCCGGCGGCCAGGATGGGGGCCAGCTTCCACACCGCCATCAGCAGCGGGTAGTTCCACGGCGTGATGGCACCCACCACGCCCAGCGGCTCGTGCAGGATCATGTGCAGCGAGCCAGGCGCGGTGTGAGTCACCGCCCCTTCCACCTTGTCAATGCATTCGGCGAAATAGCGGATGGTGCGCAAAATCTCGGGCAGGTCGATGTTGAACATATCGCTGATCGGCTTGCCCATGTCCAGGGTTTCCAGCAGCGCCAGCTCATCGGCGTGCTGCTCCACCAGGTCGGCCCAGCGGTTCATCACCTGCATGCGGGCGCGCGGGGCCTGGCCGCGCCAGCGGCGGTCGTTCCAGGCGGCCAGGGCGCTGGCCACGGCTGCATCCACATCTTTGGCCTCGCCCTGGGCGACGCGGGCCAGCAGCGCGCCGGTGGTCGGGTTCACGCAGTCAAAGTGACCGCCGTCCAGCGCGTCCACGTAGCGGCCTTCGATGAACAAACGGCCTTCGATGGCCAGGGTTTCGGCTTTACGCAGCCAGTCCTGGTAAGTCAGGGGATGGGTCATGGTTTACTCCGCAACAAGTTCTGTAGGGTAGCCGGGTGCGCGCAGTTCCAGGCCGCAGGCCTGCTCCAGCATGCGCACTACCTCGGGGCTTTGCGCCTGGCTGCCGAACATGCCACGCGCGCGGCGGAAGATCTGCTGCGTCATCCCGCCCAGCTCCAGCGGCACGCCCAGTTTTTCAGCAATGCCGTTGACCAGGCCCAGGTCTTTGCAGGCCAGGTCCATGTTGAATTTGACGTTGTAGCTGCCGCTAAGGATGAGCTGCGACTCGGTTTCGTGCACAAAGCTGTTGCCCGAGCTGGCGCGGATGGCGCGGTAGGTGGCATCCGGGTCCACGCCGTATTTGGCAGGCACCATCATGGCCTCGCCCGCCGCCACCAGGTGGATGAAGGCCAGCATATTGGTGACCACTTTCACCACGGATGCATTGCCCAGCTTGCCCATGTAGATGATCTGCCCGCCCATGGCCGCCAGCAGCGGCTCGACCCGCTGGAACACCGCCTCGTCGCCACCCACCAGCACGGTGATCTGCCCCGAATTGGCCAGGTGCACGCCGCCGGTGACCGGGCACTCCAGCACCGCAATGCCGCGCTGGGTGGCGGCATCTTGCAGGCGCTGCAGGTCCTCGAAATCGGTAGTGCTCATCTCTATCCACACGCCGCCCGAGCGCAGGTTTTCAAACACACCGCCGGGGCCTTCCACCACCTTACGGGAGATGGCGGGTGACGGCAGCACGGTGATGACCACATCCGCGCCCCGGCAGACCCCGGCCACGTCGTCCGCCCATACCGCGCCCGCCGCCAGCAGCTTTTGGGCGCAGGCCGGGTTCAGGTCGGTCACCGTAACCGGGAAGCCCGCCTTCACCAGGCTGTTGCACAAGCCCTCGCCCAAGCTGCCCAGACCAATAAAACCAATGTTCAGTGCCATACCAAAGTCCTGTGGATAGAAAAAAGATTACGCAGCCCTGCGCCGCAGGGGGTTAAAGCCCATGACCATCATGCTGGCCAAGACGATCAGCGCGCCGCCCGCATACAGGCCGGGACCGGTGGCTTCGCCCAGAAAAATGATGGAGAACAGCACGCCGAATCCGGTGACCAGAAAGGTGCTGCTCAGCGCTGCCACCGGGGGCACATGGCGCATGATGCGCATGTACATCCAGTAGGCCATGCCCGAAGTCATGGTGCCCATCAACACCACACCGGCCACGGCAGGCAGCGTGAAATGCGCCTTGGGCAGGTCGTGCAGGGCACCGGGCAGCAGCAGCACCGCACCGGCGGCATGCATGCCCGCGGTGATGGCCAGGGGCTCCAGCCGGGTGGTGGCGCGCTTCAAAAACGGGGTGGACATGCCCGACAGCGAAGCTCCGGCCACGCAGCCCAGGGCCGACAGCACCAGCAGCGGCGTGGGGCTGACGGGCCCCAGCTGCACCACCAGCGCCGCGCCGCCAAAACCCAGCAGGCAGCCCGCCATCTTCACCGGGGTCAGCACCTCTTCTTTCATGTAGGCCGAAATGAAGGCCCCGAACAGCACAGCCGTGACCGACAGCAGCGAACCGTAGGCCGCGGGCAACTCCAGCGACGACCACGAGTAGAAAAAGTGCGGCCCGGCCACCGCCAGCGCGCCCAGCAAAAACATCTCGCGCCACTGCGCCCAGGGCCAGGGCTGGCGTGCCACCCGCATGATGGTGCCCAGCACCAGCGTGGCCATGGCCATGCGCATGCCCGCCACCAGGTTCGGTCCCAGCGTAGGCACCGCCAGCCGCGTCAGCATGAAGGACGAGCCCCACAAGGCAGACAGAGCGACCAACTGGACGAAATACTTGGTTTGCATAAAGACTTCAAAATTGATAGCTATTAGCGCAGGCGGAATATGCGCTAGAGGCCTAAAAAGCTTAAACCAGCTTGCGCAGGATCTTTTTGTTCCAGTCCTTGGCGAACACCTGGGTGTCGCCCTCGTATGCCTCCAGCCGCCCGGACACCAGCCAGTGCGTCTTCGTGGCGCGCAGGCTGCTGTAGGTTTCGGTGCGCACCTTCCAGTCGCCGCGCGCGGTCTCCATCGACCAGTGGCATTCTTGCCGGGCCGACAGCGGATCGTCGGGGAGGATGCTGTAATTCTCGCGCCCGCAGCCCCAGGTGGTCAGGCCGTACTCGGTGCTGGTGCTGCGGCCAAAGTCATCGATGATGGCCATGCGGCGCTCGCCGGTACGCTGATCAGTGGTCACTTCGCGCTTGTTCCAGGCGGGCTGCACGGTCACCAGTTTGACCGGTGGTGCGGCCTCAGAAGGCGCGAACTCCGGGGCTTTTTCGCCACGCTTGGGTTTGCGCACCGGGATGTCGATGAAGCTACTACCGGTGTGCACCGTCAGCGTCACCGGCTCGGGCGCGGGCCAGATCAGCGGCCAGTAGCTGGTGGAGATGGACACCCGCAGGCGATGGCCCTTAGGGACGGTGTAGGCCACGTCGTCCAGCTGGATTTGCAGGGTGTAGACCTTGCCGGGCTCCAGCACCTCGGGATGCTCATGGCCGTCGCGGTGGCACAGGTTGGCCACCGCATAGGTCAGGCGCGACACGGCCCCGTCGGGCCAGACGCTGTTGAGCCGGATGGCGGTTACCGCCACCGGTCGGTCGCTGCTGAACTGCAGGTGGAGCACCGCCGCGCCCACCAAATCAATCGGCTTGGCCATCGGCGGGGTATCGAAGGTGAGCGAACCCGAATCGTCCTGGCGCTGGTCGCCGGGGAACTCTGGGCCCATCCAGATGATGCAGTACTCGCCGCTGTCGGCACCGGTGTGCTGGGGGGAGGAGACGATGTGCTGGCCCTTGGCATCCTGTGTCTGGCCCAGGCCCTGGGCATTCAGGTACCAGCGCTGCGCCTCGCTGCGGTCCGACGGCCAGACGGTGTCGCTCACCCAACGCCCGGCGATGTGTGCCACGCTGGCACCGGGGCGGCCCAGTTCCATGATGTAGGTGCGGTGCGCCGGGTCCTGGTCCACGCCGGTGTCCACGCCTTTCAGCCACTGGTCCCACCAGCGCAGGGCCTCTTGCAGAAAGCCAATGCGCGGCTCGGGCACAGCGAAGTGCGGGTACTTGTGCGCCCAGGGGCCGATGATGCCTTTGACAGGGCTGTGCACGCTGGCCACCAGGCGCGGCACGGCGTTGGAGTAGGCATCGTTCCAGCCGCCGATGGCCAGCACGGCGGCATCGATGGCACCAATGTCTTCGCACACCGAGCCGTGCTTCCAGTAAGCATCGCGGTGCGGGTGCTGCAGCCAGGGGATGGCCAGCAGGGGCTCGGCTTCCAGCCGCTCCATCCACATCGCCTTCCAGCGCTCGCCCACCAGGGCCGGGTCCGGTGCGCGGGAGGAATAGGCCAGCATGGTGGCCGACCAGCCCAGGTTTTCGCCCAGCAGGCAGCCGCCTTTGTAGTGGATGTCGTCGCTGTAGCGGTCGTCGGTAGAGCACAGGGTGATCACCGCCTCCAGCCCGGGCGGCTTGCGCGCGGCCACCTGCAGACAGTTGAAGCCGCCCCACGAAATGCCCATCATCCCCACCTTGCCGGTGCACCAGCTTTGCGCCACCAGCCAGGCGATGACCTCTTCGCCATCGGCCAGCTCCTGCTCGGCGTATTCGTCCAGCATCACGCCGTCCGAGTCGCCACTGCCCCGCATATCGACGCGCACGCAGGCGTAGTCGTGGCCTGCGATGTAAGGGTGGGTGAGGGCATCGCGCACCACGGTGCCGTCGCGCTTGCGGTAAGGCAAATATTCCAGAATGGCGGGCACCGGTTTGCGTTCGGCATCCACCGGTAGCCAGATGCGTGCGGCCAGGCGGGTGCCGTCGGCCAGGGGGATGAAGGTGTTGGCAATCTCTTGGACTTTGCGGGGGAAGGATTTGACGGTTTTCATGGGTGTGGCGTTGACAAATTAGGGGGCCATATCGGCGGCGGGGCTGCTCTCCAGCACCTGCACCAGGGTGCGCAGTCCCTGTTCGAGTTGCGTGGGCGAGGTGGCGGTGTTCAGGCTGATGCGCACGGCGTGGGGGGCGCGGCTGCGCCCGGCGGCAAACTGCTCTGCGGTGCGCACCAGCACACCGGACTGGCGCAGGGCGGCGGCAAACGGACTGGCGTGCCAGGGTTCGGGCAGGGGAAACCACAGGTGCGGGTGGTGGGCGCTCCAGGCGTAGTCCCACCCGGCCAGGCACGTGTGGGCCAGGGCCAGGCGCTCGGCGATGTGCTGGCGCTGTAGGCTGATCAGGCGCTCGGCCTCGCCGCTGTGCAGCCAGCGGGTGGCAATTTCGGGCATCAGCGGGGCCACCATCCAGCAGTCGGCGCGGATGCTGGCCGCCACCTTGTCCAGCCACTCGGGGGCGGCTTCCAGGTAGCCGACGCGCAGGCCCGGAGCCATCACCTTGCTCAGGCTGGCCAGCAGAAACGATTGCTCGGGTACCAGGGTGGCAATGGCGGGCGGCGGCTGGGCCAGCACGGCGGCGTGCACCACGTCCTCCACCAGCCACAGGCCCCGGCGGCGCACCACAGCGGCCAGGGCTTCGCGGCGCGCCAGCGACATCGTGCGGCCGGTGGGGTTGTGCAGCGTGGGGCTGCAAAACAGCAGCTTGGCCTGGAAGCTGTGGGCGGCCTGGTCCAGCGCCTCGGGCAGCAGGCCTTCACCGTCCATCTCCAGCCCGATCACCTGCAGCCGCAGCGACCGGGCCAGGGCCAGCAGGCCGGGGTAGCTGAGCGACTCGGTGAGCAAGGTGTCGCCGGGTTTGGCCAGCGTGCGCAGGACCCCGGCCAGGCCGTGCTGCGCGCCGTGGGTCACCATGACGCGCCGGGCATCGCCGGTGGTGCCAAAGCGGCGCAACCAGTCGGCCCCGGCCTGGCGGTGCTGCGGGGCCCCAGCTTCGGGCTGGTAGGCCAGCAGCTCGGCCATACAGGCCGGGTCCAGGCTGATCTCGGCCAGCACCTGGCGCAGGGCTTCCACCTCATCGGTGGGGATGGCCACGTTGTGGGCCAGGTCGATGGGCGGCGCGCCGGGGGCGGGCGGGGCCGCGTCCGGGCTGAGGGCACGCACATAGGTGCCGTCGCCCACGCGGGCTGTCGCCAGCCCCTGCTGCTCCAGGCGGGCATAGGCGCGGCTGACGGTGGTAATCGGCACGCCCAGGCGCTGGGCCAGCACCCGCTGGGCGGGCAGCTTTTCGCCCGCAGACAGCTGGCCGTCCCGGATTTTCTGGGCCAGCTCTTCGGCAATCGAGGCGGTCGTGGAGGTCGGAGTGGTGGTGGCCACGCCAGGGGCAGAGGGCATGGGCAGACGCGCTATCTGCTACAAAAAAAGCAGCTGCCAGCGCAGGTGAAATATGCGTCAGAGGCAGATTTCATTCAGATTCCTTAAGAATGAGGGGGTCGAACGGCGGGCGGGCAAACACCTTGCGCAGCATAGGCTCGAAATAGGCCAGGGGCTTGCTCGGGTAGTGCGGGTCAAAAGATGCCTGGTCGTAGCGTTCGCAGAAGCGGCAGCAGGCGGCAAACCAGGGGTGGTCGCGGTAGGCCAGGTAGCCGTCGTTCGGCAGGCCGTAGTGGTGGGAGTAGTACTGCATCTGGAACAGGCCATGCATCTCCACCACCCAGGTGACTTCGGCGCGCACGTAGGGGCGGATCAGGGCCGCGGCAAACTGCGAATGGTTTTCAGGCGCCAGCTCGTCGCCCAGGTCGTGCAGCAGGGCGGCGACGATGGTTTCCAGGTCGGCCCCGTCGGCCTCGGCGCGGGTGGCGGCTTGCAGGGAATGCTCCAGGCGGCTCACCTGGTAGCCCTCCAGCGAGTCGCCCAGGCGGTGCAGGGCCAGCAGCAGGCGGTCGGGCAGCGCGCGCACGTAGCCGTGCTCCAGCTTTTGCAGAAACAGGTATTCCTCGGTGCTGCCGTCTTTCATCTGGGTGAAGGCCACAGTGTGCAGGGCGGGGTTGGCGACGGTGATCATGCGGGGGTTCCGTTCAGTTGGCGGTGGAGTACACGGTACAGGCTGCGCGGGCCGTCGCGGTCGATGTAGCAGCCCTGCAGCTGGCGGTGCCCTTCGGCAGGGTTGAAGGACGTGCGGCCATGCAGCACGCGGTTGTTGTCAAACACCATCATCTGCCCCGGCTCCAGCCGAAAACGCAGCGCGTAGGCATCGTCGTCGAACAGCTGGCCCATGCGCTTGCGGGCGCGGTGGTAGCGGCGGGTGTTGTCCTCGGACATCAGCGGAATATTGTCCAGCCGCGGGCTGTAGTGCACGCCCATCATTTCACCGCTGCCATTGAGTTCGATCATGGGTTTGATGGCCACCAGCTGGGTGGTGGCATCGCGGTGCTCGAAGCGCAGCGGGATGCGGCTCAGCAGCGCAAAGCCTTCGGGGTCTTCCTGGCGCACCTGGGCGGCCACGGCCAGGCTGTCCACCAGGCTGGACAGGCCGCCCGAGGTTTCGTTCTGCAGGCACTGCAACAGCTGGATGCCGGGCACCGGGGTGCGGTAAGGGTTGTCGGTGTGCGGGCCCAGCGCCACCGGCTGGTACGACAGGTCAATCGCATCGGCCGCCTTGGGGCGCGAATACACCTCGAAGTACGCACCAAAGTTGGTCTCGCGCACAAAACCGAAGCGCCGGGCGATGCTGAGGATGGAGTCGGGCTGGGTCGGCGTGTTGTGCACCAGCAGAAAGCCGAGTTCGATGAAGTCTTTCAGGGCCTTGTACAGCACCGCGTCTTGCGCGAGATCGGGCCACTGGTAGACCGGCGTGTACGCGATGTTGGCCGCCCAGGGCCGGGACGCAGGGCAGCCTTCGCTCAGCACCGTGCCCGCCAGCAGCTCGGCCGCGTCAAAGTGCCCGGCAAAGCCATCGCTGAAGGCCAGGTGCAGTTGCGCACCATCCCAGCGGGCGGCGGTGAGCGCCAGGTCTTCCGGGAACAGGTGCGGGTTGATCAGGCGCTGGCCGGTCAGCGGGTCGCGCTGGCTCGGGTCAGGGCTGAGGGCGCGCAGCCACAGGGCGGGCAGCGGCGTGTCGCCAGCCGGTGTGCGCATCACCAGCCGGGTGGGGTTGGAAAGAATGTGGATTTCAGACATGGCAAGGCAGTCGTGGGTTGGCAAGGGACAAAGTTTGCGGGATTACCCGGGAACCGACAAACGAACAAAACAACGCTATAACCTTAGCAAAACTAATGCCTAGCTTATTTATGGAACACTCCCAGGCTGCAGTGCTGCGCATCTTTCGCCAACCCCCTTGCAGGGGGCGATGCCAGTGGCCCGGCAAAGCCGGTTCCACGGCATCCCTGGAAGGTGTGCGTCCAGTCTGAAACTTGGATGCTGTGTACTGACCGTCAACGTAAAAATTGCGATGAAAAGATTACCCCCCCTGAACTGGCTGCGTGCTTTTGAGGCCTCGGCCCGCGCCCTGAGCTTCACCGCTGCGGCGCAAGAGCTGAACATGACGCAGTCGGCGGTCAGCCAGCAGATCAAGAGCCTGGAGAACGCCATTGGCCGCCCGCTGTTTGTGCGCCGGGTGCGCGGCCTGGAGCTGACCGACGCGGGCCGCGGCTACCTGCCCACGGTGCAGGCGGCGTTTGCCATGCTGGAAGAAAGCACCCGCGTACTCACCGGCCGCAAGGAGCCAGACATGCTGGAGCTGCACGTCAACCTGTCGTTTGCCCGCTACTGGCTCAGCCCGCGCCTGGGCCGCTTCATGGACCAGTACCCCTGGGTGCAGCTCAACGTGGTGACCTCGATCTGGCCTGAAGAGCGGCAAAGCGATTCGGCAGATGTGGAGATCGTCTTCGGTCAGGGCAAGTGGGAGAGCCGGGTCGGCAAGCGGCTGGCGCAAGACAGCATCTTCCCGGTGTGCTCGCCCGAGGTGGGTGCGCGCATCCAGCGGCTGGACGACCTGCTGCGCCAGCGCCTGTTCGACCTGCCAGGCACGCTGCAAAGCTGGGACAGCTGGCTGGAGGCCTACCCCGCCAAAAGCCGGGTGGCCCGGCCCCTGGTGCACCGCACCAGCACCTGGGCGCTGAGCCTGGAGTGGGCGCAAAACGGACTGGGTGTGGTGCTGGCCCACGACACCGTGGCCAACGACCTGATCCGCACCGGGCGGCTGGTGCGCCCGCTGGCGTTTGCGCTGCCCATGAAAGAAGCCTACTACCTGATCGCCCCCGAAGGCAACCAGGCGCACCCGGCGGCGCAGGCCTTCAAAACCTGGCTGCTGCAGGAGATGGAGGCAAAACCGTAGCTACTATGTATTCAATAGCAACTAGCGCGGGTAGTACCTGGGCTAGAGGCCTATTTCTTATAAATTTACAGCCACCTCAAGCCACCTGCGCAATGCGCAGCAAATTGGTGCTGCCCGGCGTGCCGAACGGCACACCCGCGGCAATCACGATGGTCTGGCCGGGCTGGGCGAACTGCTGTGCCACGGCGGTTTGCAGGGCCACAGCGGTCATTTCATCCACGCTGGCCACGTCTTGGCACAGGACCGGATGGATGCCCCATACCAGCGCCAGGCGGCGGGCCGTGGCGGGGCTAGGGGTCATGCCGAGAATGCGGGCGCGCGGCCGTTCGCGGGCCATGCGCAGGGCCGAGGCACCCGAACTGGTGTAGGCCACCATGGCAGCCACATCCAGCAGCCCGGCCACCGCGTGGGCCGCGTGGCCAATGGCATCGGCGGTGTTGGCACTGGGCGGCGTGTGCGATGCATCCAGCGCGTCGCGGTAGTGCGGGTCGGCCTCGGTCTGGGTGATGATGCGGGCCATCATGGCCACCGATTCGAGCGGGAACCGGCCCGATGCCGATTCGGCCGACAACATCACCGCATCGGCACCATCGTAGATGGCGGTGGCCACGTCGGAGGCTTCAGCCCGTGTGGGCACCGGCGCGCTGACCATCGATTCCAGCATCTGCGTAGCCACGATCACCGGCAGGCCGCGCCGACGGCAGGCGCGCACGATGCGCTTCTGGATGGCGGGCACCTGTTCGGCTGGCATCTCCACCCCCAGGTCACCGCGCGCGACCATTACCGCATCGGTTTCGGCCAGGATGGATTCCAGGCTGGCGATGGCGGCCGGTTTCTCCAGCTTGGCGACGATGCCCGCGCGGCCCTGCACGATCTGCTTCACCTCGGTAATGTCGGCGGCGCGCTGCACGAACGACAGCGCGATCCAGTCCACACCGAGCGTGAGGCCGAAGTCCAGGTCGGCCCGGTCTTTCTCGGTCAGGGCCGACAGCGGCAGCACCACACCGGGCACGTTCACACCCTTGCGGTCGGACAGCGTGCCGCCGTTAATGACCCGGGTTTCGGCGAAGTCGGCGCCGCAGGTTTGCACCTCCAGCTTGAGCTTGCCGTCGTCCAGTAGCAGCTCGGCACCGGGCTGCAGAGCGGCAAAAATTTGTGGATGCGGCATGGGGGCACGGCGGGCATCGCCGGGCGTGGCGGCATCCAGATCCAGGCGGAACGCCGCACCTTCCACCAGCTGGACGGGGCCGTTGGCAAAAGTGCCTACGCGCAGCTTGGGGCCTTGCAGATCGAGCAGGATGCCGATGGGGCGGCCCAGGTCGACTTCGATGGCGCGGATCAGATCAAAGCGCTGGCGGTGGTCGGCGTGCGTGCCGTGGCTGAAGTTGAGCCTGAACACGTCGGCACCGGCACGCACCAGGGATTCGATGGTGGCACGGTCGGCACTGGCAGGGCCCAGCGTGGCGACGATCTTGGCATGGCGGGAATGTGGCATGGAAACCTTTAGACATTAAGGGGGCCATCGATCAGGATGGCCCGGAAGTCGTTGACGTTGGTGAGCGTGGGGCCGGTCACCACCGAGTCGCCCAGCGCCTGGAAGAAGCCGTGGCCGTCGTTGTTGTCCAGGCTGTGGCGCGGGCGGATGCCTTGTGCCCAGGCGCGGGCCAGGGTGTCGGGCGTGAGGACGGCCCCGGCAATTTCTTCGGCACCGTCCACGCCGTCGGTATCGCCCGCCAGGGCGTGCACGCCGGGCAGGCCGTCCAGCGCCACGGCCAATGACAGCAAAAATTCCACATTGCGCCCGCCCCGGCCCGTGCCTTTGACGGTCACCGTGGTCTCGCCGCCCGACAGCAGTACGCAAGGGGTTTGGAACGGTTGGCCGTGCAGCACCACCTGGCGGGCGATGCCGGCCATGGCCTTGCCCAGGTCGCGGGCCTCGCCCTCCAGGCTGTCGCCTAGGATGTAGGGCGTGACCCCCGCAGCGCGGGCTACGGCGGCGGCGGCTTCCAGGGCCATTTGCGGGGCGGTGATGGTGCGCGTGGTGCAGCGCTCCAGCCGCGGATCGCCGGGCTGGATGCTTTCGCCCTGGCCGCTCTCCAGCAGCGTGCGCACAGCGGGCGGCACCAGGATGCGGTAGCGGTCGATGGTGGCCAGCGCGTCGGCGCAGGTGGTGGGGTCGGCCACGGTGGGGCCGGAGGCGATGTTGATCGGGTCGTCACCCGGCACATCGGAGATCAGCAGGGTCCACACTTTTGCGGGGTGGCAGGCCGCGGCCAAGCGACCGCCCTTGACCTGGGACAGGTGGCGGCGCACGCAGTTCATCTCGGAGATGCTGGCCCCGCACTCCAGCAGCGCGGTGTTGACGGCCTGCTTGTCGGCCAGCGTCAAGCCCTCGCCGGGGGCGACCAGCAGCGACGAGCCGCCGCCGGAGATGAGGGCGATCACCAAGTCGTCTGCCGTCAGGCCGGTCACCATTTCGCGGATGCGCGCGGTGGCCTGCTGGCCCGCAGCATCCGGCACCGGGTGGGCGGCTTCGGCGATCTCGATGCGCTGGCACGGCACGGCATAGCCGTAGCGGGTGATGACCAGGCCTTCGAGCGGGCCGTGCCAATGGTCTTCCAGCGACCGGGCCATGGCGGCCGAGGCCTTGCCCGCGCCGATGACGATGGTGCGCCCCTTGGGCGGTGGCGGAAGGTGCGGGGGCAGGCACAGCGCGGGTTGCGCCGAGGCGATGGCCGCATCGAACAGGCTGCGCAGCAGGGTCCGGTGGTCCACCGGTGGGGTCGTCGTCATGGAGCCTCCGACCGGCAGTCAAGCGCGGGACCCGCTGGCGGCTGCGTGGCGGCCCCGCGTGGCCAGCAGTACCAGAATACCGCCCAGGAACAGGCTGGCCGCCAGCACATACAGGCCCGCCGTGGTGCTGCCGGTGGCATCCTTGATGCTGCCGACCATGAAGGGGCTAACGAAACCGGCCAGGTTGCCCACCGCGTTGATCAACGCAATGCCCGCTGCCGCCGCCGAGCCGCGCAGCATGCTGGTCGGCAGGGTCCAGAACAGGGGCAGGCTGGTCAGAATGCCCATGGTGGCCAGGCTCAGTGCGGCCATGGCCAGCGCCAGATCGCCGCCGAAGATGCCGCTCAAGATCAGGCCCACGCCACCGATGAAGCCAGCCCCGGCGGTGTGCCAGCGGCGTTCGCCACTGCGGTCCGAACTGCGGCTGGCCAGCACCATGGCGACGGCGGCCAGGGCGTAGGGAATCATGGTCAGCAGCCCCACATCCAACACGTCTTTCACGCCCGCCGTTTTGACCAGCTGCGGCAGCCAGAAGCTGATCCCGTACAGGCCCATGATGAAGCAGAAGTAGATGCTGGCCATCAGCCACACCCGGCCATTGCGGAAGACCTGCTTCAGGCTGTGGTCGGCGCGGGAGCCTTCGTCGCGGCTGATGTTGTCGATCAGTAGGCGCTTTTCGGCATCACTGAGCCAGGGAGCTTGGGCGATGGAATCGTCCAGATAAAAGTACACGCTGATGCCGACCAGGATGGATGGAATGCCTTCCAGCAAAAACAGCCATTGCCAGCCCGCCCAGCCGTTCACCCCGGCAAAGGCCTGCATGATCCAGCCCGACAGCGGGCCGCCCACCACGCCCGACAAGGCGATGGCCGTCATGAACAGCGCCACCACCCGTGCGCGCCGGGCCGACGGGAACCAGTACGTCAGGTACAGGATGATGCCGGGGAAGAAGCCCGCTTCCGACACGCCCAGAAAGAAGCGAAGCACGTAGAACATGGTGGGTGTGGTCACAAACATCATGCACGAAGAAATCACCCCCCAGGTGACCATGATGCGGGCGATCCACACTCGGGCACCGGTGCGGTGCAAGATCATGTTGCTGGGCACTTCAAACAGGAAATAGCCGATGAAGAAGATACCCGCCCCCAGACCGTAGACGGTGTCGCTGAACTTCAAATCGGTCAGCATCTGCAGCTTGGCAAAGCCGACGTTGACGCGGTCGAGGTAGGCCACCACGTAGCACAGGAACAGGAAGGGAATCAGCCGCCACATGACCTTGCGGTAGGTGGCTTGCTCCAGCGCGTCGCTGGCAGGGGCGGGAATAGGCATTTTTATGTCTCCAGGGGATGGACTGTGGGTGCGTGGCGGCTCGCCACCGACCGGGAAAACCGGTCTGGGCGCAGTCTAGGCAGGCCACCTGCATCTGCCGAGTGACATTGCGGCAACCCGGCCTCAACGCACGGGAATAGCCTTTACCGACAAGGACTTAGGCGCGCGCCCTGTCATGCCGCATGGTGAAAACCCTTAGACCTCTGGATCGCCTTCATCGACCGGCCACACCACTTGCAGCATGGCCAGCAGGGCCTGGAGGGTGGCGGCGTTTTCGTCGGAGCGGCGGTACAGCAGCGACAGCGGACAAGGCAGGCGCACGCCCTGCCACATCACCACCTGGCCACGCTGTAGCACTGGCGCGGCGATGCGTTCGCGCATCAGGCCCAGGGCCACGCCGCTTTGCACCAGCTCGAACATGGTGGCCTCTTGGTCGGCCTGCACCGAGGTGCGGTGGCTCAGGCCGCGCTCGGCAAACATCTGGGCCACCAGGCCGTACTGCGAGCCGCCCACCGGGGTGGAGAGCCAGGGCATGGCGGCGAGGTCGCTCCAATCGGCCTGGCGCAGCCGCTCTTCCCAGGCCATGGGGCCGACCACCACATAGTGCTCCAGCCAGAGCTGGCGCACCGCGATGTCGGGGTCTTTGAGAGCGCCGAGGAAGAAGCAGGCGTCCACCTCGCCGTTGCGCAGCATCTGCAGCACGCTGCCCGAGATGCCGTGCTGCAGCGCCACGTCCACGTGCGGGTAAAACTCCAGCAGGGCCGCCAGCAGCGGGCCCAGGCGGATGGATTCCGGGTCGATGATGGTGCCCAGCCGCAGCCCGCCCGACACGGTGCCCCGCATCTGCGCCGCCAGCGCGCTGATGTCCTGTACCGACTCCACTGTCTTGGTGGCCAGCGGCAACAGCCGCCGCCCTTCGCCGGTGAGCACCATGCCGGTGGGCGTGCGCGCAAACAGCAGCACGCCCAGCTCGTCCTCCAGGCCCTTGATCTGCTTGGACAGCGCGGATTGGGTCAGGTGCAGTTGCTCGGCCGCCCGCACCAGCTGGCCGTGGCGGGCCACAGCCAGAAATGCGCGGAGTGGGGTGAGTTCCATCGCGGCATTATCGCCATGGCTTGGCAATTCCGGGCGTGTCCACTATGTTTTTAGTAGCTACCAGCGTAGATTAAATATACGCTAGAGGGCAATTTCATTAGTATTTCATCACCACCAGCCGGGTCTGGGTAAATTCGAGCATGCCGTGCTTGCCGTCGTCCCCGCCCAGGCCGGAGCGTTTCCAGCCTGCGTGGTAGCCCTGGTAGGGATCGGCGGGGGTGCGGTTGATGTAGAGCTCTCCGGCTTCGATCTCATTGCTGGCCTGCATCACGCTGCGGTAGTCGGCCGTGTACAGCACCGATGCCAGGCCGAACTGGTGGTCGTTGGCCAGCGCCAGCGCGTGGTCCAGCGTGGTGTAGGGCAGCACGCACAGCACCGGGCCAAAGACTTCTTCCTGCACGATTTCCATGTCTTGGCGCACCTGGGTGAGCAGGGTGGGCGGGTAGAAGTAGCCAGGGCCGCTGGGCACTGTGCCGCCGCATTCGAGCTGGGCACCGGCCTGCAGGGCGCGCTCGACCATCGCATGGATGCCCTGGCGCGCCGAGGCGCTGACCAGCGGGCCCATGTGCTGGGGTTGCTCCGCACGGTTGGCGAAGGCGTGGGCGCTGAGCTTGGCTTTGAGCTTGGCTACCAGCGCGTCGTGCACGGCCTCTTGCACGTAGACCCGTTCCACCGCAGTGCAGAGCTGGCCGCAGTGGGTGGTTTTAGAGCGCACGATGTCGCTGGCGGCTTTTTCCAGGTCGGCATCGGCGGCCACGATGGCGGGGGTTTTGCCGCCCAGTTCCAGCGACACCTTGGCGATGTTGACGCGCGAATAGTCCAGCACGCGCTGGCCCGCGCCGACGCTGCCGGTGAGCGTGATCATGGCCACCTTGGGATGCGTGCAGAGCACTTCAGCCTCGGCGTGGCCCATGGCCAGGATGTTGACCACGCCGGGGGGCAGGCCCGCGTCCAGCACCGCCTGGGCGATTTCGAAAGCCGAGCAGGGTGTGTGGTTGCTGGGGCGCACCACCACGGTGTTGCCGGTGATTAGCGCTGGCGCAATTTTGCGCAGCAGGGTGTAGACGGGGTAGTTGAACGGGATCAAACAGGCCACCACGCCCATGGGTTCGCGGTGCAGCATCAGGTTCTCGCCCGGGGTGTCGCTGGGGATGATTTCGCCCTCGATGCGGCGCGCCCATTCGGCGTGGTAACGGGTGATGTCGGCCGCGTAGACGGCTTCGTTCTCGGCATCTTCCAGGCTCTTGCCTGACTCCAGCGCCAGGGCCTGGCCGATGGCGGATTTGCGGGCCACCAGCGCATCGGCAAAGGCGCGCAGATGGTTGCCGCGCTCGATGCTGGTCAGCTGGCGCCAGCCGCGCTGGGCTGCAGCGGCGGCGTCGCAGGCGGCCAGAGCCTGGGCGGCGCTGGCGGCGCTGACCTGGCCTACGGTTTCCTCGGTGGCGGGGTTGGTGACGGTGTAGCTGGCGGTACCGGCCACCCATTGGTTGTTGATGAAGTTTAGGTAGTGCGTCATGTCAAAAATTAGTAATAGCCCAGGGGATGTTGCGCCATGTCGAGGTGCAGGCGCGTGCTGTCATAGGGGTGGGCCAAAGCCACGGCTTCGTTGAGCTCTACCCCCAGGCCGGGTTCCTTGCTGGGAATGACGTAGCCGCCTTCCCACTGCAGTGGCTTCTTCAATAGCTGTGCGTGGAAGCCGCCAAACTGCTGGATGCTTTCCAGAATCAAAAAGTTAGGGATGCAGGCCGCCAGCTGGATATTGGCTGCCGCCACCACCGGGCCGCAGTACAGGTGCGGGGCGATTTGGGCGTAGTGCGCTTCGGCCATGCCGGCGATCTTTTTGGCTTCCAGAATGCCGCCGACGCGGCCCAGGTTGGGCTGCAGGATGCTGGCCGCACCGGTCTCCAGCACGCGGGCAAATTCGTACTTGGTGCACAGGCGCTCGCCCGTGGCCACGGGGATGCAGGTGTAGCGCGCCACCTCGGCCATCGCCTCCGGGCGCTCGGGCGGTGTCGGCTCTTCAAACCACAGCGGGTCGTAGCGTTCGAGTCGCCGCGCCAGGCGCTTGGCCCCGGACACGGTGAACTGGCCGTGGGTGCCAAACAGCAGGTCGGCCTTGTCGCCAACGGCTTCGCGGATGCGGGCGCAAAAGCGCTCCGACATGTCCATGCGCTCCAGCGTGGGCTGGCGTGGGTCGAACACCGAGTAGCCGCCCACCGGGTCGAACTTCACGGCGGTAAAGCCCTCTTCCACATAGCGTACGGCGCGCGCTGCAGAGCGGTCCGGGTCGCCGTAAAAGGATTCATCCTCGCCCGGGTCGGGGTACAGGTAGGTGTAGCTGCGCAAGCGCGGATTGACCAGGCCGCCCAGCAGTTTGTAGACGGGTTGCTCTAGCGCCTTGCCGGTGATGTCCCAGCAGGCCATCTCCAGGGCGCTGAGCACGCCCATCAGCGAGATGTCGGGCCGCAGCGAGAAGCCTTCGCCGTAGGCACGCCGCCACAGGGTTTCGGTCTGCATCGGGTCTTCGCCCTGGAACACGCGGGCAAACAAGTCTTCGGCCATGGCCGCCACCACCTGGGGGCCGAAGGTGGCGGTGTAGGCCTCGCCAATGCCTTCGATGCCGCAGCGGGTGCGCAGCTTGACGAACACAAAGTAGCGGCCGCCAAAGCTGGGCGGCGGGTTGGCCACCACGAAGGTCTGGATGGATTCGAGTTGCATGCGGGCTCCAAGCACTAAAGGTTGGAAGAAAGTTTAGGGCCGCACTGTCCTATCCACCCCCGCCCGCGGCAAGATCAATCCTAATAATTGATTGGCGCGCCCAGGTGTTCAAGGGCCGAGATCAGCGGGGGTGGTGTGGGATTCCGCTGCAGTCCTGCGCGGGTCCATCTGCAAGACCGCCTGCGAGCCGCTGCCCATGACCACGTAGTCGGATTTGACGGCATGTTCGTCGGCATGCGGTGTGCTGTGGATGCTGTAGCGCCAGATCGCCAGCACCAGCAAGGCCAGTGTCCCCGCAAAATACAGCATCAAGGCCTCGGGGCCCATCCAGTCCATCATGGCACCGCCCAGCGTGGGCCCGACCGTGGAGCCAATTCCGTACAGCAGCAGCAGCCCGCCAGTGACTTCCAGCACCCGCGAGGGGTCGATCAGGTCGTTCACATGGGCCACGCACAACCCGTAGATGGAAAAAGACAAGCCACCGTACACCACGCCCAGACCGATCAGCAGCATCTCGTTGCCTTGGGCCATGAAGTACCCCGCCACCGCCACGGCGGCACTCAGGGCGCAGACCAGAAACAGCACGCGGCGGCGGTCGTGCCGGTCGGACAAATGCCCCACCGGCCACTGGAACACCGCCCCGCCCAGGATGGTGGCGGCCATGAAGGTGGCGGTACCCGCCTCGCTGAACCCCACGCCCTGGGCGAACACCGTGCCCAGGCTGAAGAACGCGCCGTTGAGCAAACCCGAGCCCACGGCGGCGATCACACCGATGGGGGAAATAAAGAACAGTTCGAACAGGCCCAGCTTGGGCGCATCGGTGGGCACGGGCTCGCTCACCGGGGTCAGCGTAATGGGCAGCATGGCAAATGAGAACAGGATGGACACCAGCGCAAACGGCACAAAGCCGTACCGGTCGCCCACCAGGATCAGCCACTGGCCCAGCGCCAATGCCACGCCGTTGACGGCCATATAGGCGGCAAACACCTTGCCGCGCTGCTGGCTGTTGGCCACCACGTTGAGCCAGCTCTCCACCACGATGTACAAGCCCACCAGGCAGACCCCGGTGACAAAGCGCAACGTGCCCCAGGCCCAGGGATTGGCCCACAAGGCGTGCATGATGGGCAGCGCCGAGGCCACCGTGGCCATCGAGGCAAAGGCGCGGATGTGCCCGACGCGGCGGATGATGACCGGGCAGGCATAGGTGCCAAACACAAAGCCCGCGAAATAGGCCGAATTGACCAGGCCGGTCACCAGTGAAGAAAAATGGGCCGCACTGGCCTGGGCACCAATGGCCGCAAACAGCAGGCCGGTGCCGACCACCAACATGCCCACCCCGCTGAGAAGTGAGGCCAGGGGGATGAGTATGTTGCGCACGAGCGATTCCTTGTGTGGGGCCACCGCAGTGACGGTGTGAAGTTAACACACGTCTATTTACATTTTGTGGCCAGGGTGGCCATGGCCGGTTGATCCGGTTGCACCATCAGCGTGCAAAAGTATCGGCGTGATCCACTTTCGCCTGCACCGATTCGGGGGTTGGCAAGCCGTCCGGTACACCGCGCAAAGTGAACAAGGCGGCTACGCGGCGGGGGCAAAAGCGGCATGTGACGGTACGACCCGATGGCATGTGGCGATGGCCCTTACGGCAATTTTCAAAGGCCGGCGCAGAAGATTTTGGCGGCATTTTTGGCCCGAAAAAATAGCCCGTGCTGCAAGCGCATTTATCTGCGCTCACTTTGCATAAATTTACAGATTTTGAGCCCGCTTAACAGGCTGGCTTTATCCGGCTAGCTGAAATCCGACACTAATTGATGGCGCTGCGACGCAAGTGCATTTACGTACTTGAAGTGCTTTAAATAATTGAATCGCGTTTTAAAAATCAATTGCCCGAGTAAGCGGATATACCGATACAAGAAAAAAAACCCACCCTATGATGGTTAGCGAGTGCAAAACCACTTTGCCCTTGGGGTAGTTGCATGATTTTCAGCGCCCTCCAGCGGACCCCTATCCATTGACCTTGAAGGAATTTTTGATATGCCAATGAACGACATCAACCCAGAATCGAGGATCATTCTGGACCGCCGCCAACTGATCACCGGTGCCGCTGCTTTTGGTTTGTCAGCGACCTTTGGTGCCATGCCAGCCATGGCCCAAGGTGCACCAAAAAAGGGCGGAACCCTGCGCATGGGCGTGGAAGGTGGCTCGGCTTCTGACAGCTTTGACCCCCGCACCTATGCCGACTCGGTGATGATCAACATCAGCCTGATGCTCTGGAACAACCTGGTGGAAGTGGCCGACAACGGCGACGCCACTGGCGAGTTGTTTGAAAACTGGGAAGTCAAACCCGGTGCTACCGACTGGATTTTCAATATCCGCAAAGGCATTACCTTTGCATCCGGCAAAACACTGGATGCCGACGATGTCATTTACTCGATCAATATGCACCGTGGCGAAACCAAATCGCCCGCCAAAGCACTGTTGGCCGATATCAAAGAGATCAAGAAACTCTCGCCCACGCAAATCCAGATTTTGATGACCAATGGCAACCTGGATTTGCCATTTAACCTGAGCGATTACCACATCATCGTGGTGCCCAATGGCACGACCGATTTCAGCAAGCCCGATGGCACCGGTGCCTACCTGTTGGAAGAGTTCCAGCCCGGTGTGCGCGCCACCTTCAAGCGCAAGCCCGGCAACTACTGGAAGCCCAACCGCGGCAACTTTGACCGCGTGGAACTGCGCTACATCGGCGACGCCGCTGCCCGTACCCAGGCACTGGTGACCGGCCAGGTGGATGTGATCAACCGCGTGGACCCCAAGACCGCCGGGCTGCTGGCCAAGAGCAAGGGCATCAAGCTGTCGCGCACACCGGGTGCCGGTAACCGCTTCGCCTTTGTGGCGCACACCGACAAGTCGCCCTTCAGCAACCCGGACCTGATGATGGCGCTGAAGTTCGGCATCGACCGCAAGAAGATCGTGGACAACGTGTTCTCGGGCTACGCCTCCATCGGCAACGACCACACCGTAGGCGCGAAGATGAAGTACTACGACCCCAAGCAAAAGCTACACGCCTACGATCCCGACAAGGCCAAGTTTTTCTTCAAAAAGGCCAACATCACCGGTGCCATCGAACTGCAAGTCTCGGAAGGCGCCTTCTCGGGTGCCACCGACAGCGGCCAGGTGTTCCAGGAATCGCTGTCCAAAGCCGGTATCCAGCTGGACCTGAAGCGCGTCTCGGGCGACGGCTACTGGGACAACGTGTGGCTCAAGCAACCCTTCTGCGCCGTGTACTGGGGCAACCGCCCCACCATCGACAACCAGTTGACCAGCACCTTCAAGGCCAACACCACCTGGAACGACACCCACTTCAACAACCCCGAGTTCGAGAAGCTGCTGGTGGCCGCCCGTGTCGAGCTGGACCAGCCCAAGCGCGAAGAAATGTACGCCCGCTGCCAGGAGCTGATCAAAGAAAACTCCGGCATGGTGTGTTTTGCAGTGCAGGACTACATCGACGCATACAACACCAAGCTGGGAGGTTTGACAGTCTCTGGCCGTTACGACTTGGCCGATGACCGTATCGCTGAAAAGGGCTGGTTTATTTAACGCGCACCCCCAGGCTACACACTGCGTGTTTCCGCCAACCCCCTTGCAGGGGGCAACACCAGCAGCCTGGCATAGCCAGTTCTGCGGTGTTCCTGAACGGCATGCGTGGCGTATTTAGCCGAGGGGTAAGTCGTTAACTGCCCCGTTCAGCTCCTGTAACGGATGGGCGGGGTGGAGCTTGGTTCCACTCCGCTTTTTTTGGGTCAACCGCTTGCGTTGCCCTACTGCCCACTCGGAAATTGCTATGGCGAAACTGATATTGAACCGCTTTTTTTTAGGCGTACTGACCCTGTTAGCAGTGTCGGTGTTGATTTTTGTGTGCACCGAAATCCTGCCCGGTGATGTGGCTTCGGCGGTGCTGGGCCAAGGGGCTACGCCCGATGCGCTGGCCATCTTCCGCAAGGAGCTGGGCTACGACATTCCCTCCTACATGCGCTACTGGCACTGGCTGACCGGTGTGCTGCATGGCGACCTGGGCATCGCGCTGACGAATAAGCGCGTGATCGTGGACGAAATTCTGCCGCGTCTGGGCAACACCATGTTCCTGGCAGGCTACGCAGCGCTGATTGCGATTCCGGTGGCGGTGGGCCTGGGGGTGTATTCCGCGATCAACGAAGGCAAGATTTCCGACAAGCTGGCCAACATCCTGTCGCTGATTGCCATCTCGTTGCCCGAGTTTTTCATCGCCTACCTGCTGATCATCTTCTTTTCGGTGAACGTGGACTGGTTCCCTTCGCTGTCCACGGTGTTCAAGGGCATGCCTTTCAGTGAGCGGGTCTACCAGACCACGCTGCCCGCCATCACGCTGACCCTGCTGGTGGCCGCACACATGTTGCGCATGACGCGCAGCTCGGTGCTGTCGGTGATGTCCACGCCCTACATTGAAATGGCTTTCCTCAAGGGTGCCAAACGCGGGCGCGTCATCACCCGCCACGCCCTGCCCAACGCGGCCGCGCCCATCATCACTGTGATTGCTCTGAACCTGGCCTACCTGGTGGTGGGTGTGGTGGTGATCGAAGCGGTGTTTGTCTACCCTGGCCTGGGCCAGTTGATGGTGGATGCCGTGTCCAAGCGCGACGTGCCGGTGATCCAGGCCTGCGGCCTGGTATTTGCCATGGTGTTTGTGCTGCTCAATACCGTGGCCGACATTCTGGTCATTCTGGTCAATCCCCGCCTGCGCCATAAGCGCTAAAAGAACAAGGAAGATCCCCATGAAACTCTTCGGACAAAAACCCACCCTGTCGGCCTGGTTTGGCCTGACCGTGGTGGCGCTATTCATCTTCGTCGCCCTGTTTACCCCCTGGCTGGCCCCGTATGCCCAGTCGGCCAACATCGGCGAGACCTGGGCCGAGCCCTCCAAGACCATGTGGCTGGGCGGCGACCAGATCGGGCGCGACATGTTCACCCGCATTCTGTACGGCACACGCATGACGATTGGCGTGGCCCTGGCCATCACCCTGCTGTCATTCTTTATCGGCATCGTGCTGGGCTTCGTCAGCGCTGTGGTGGGCGGCTGGGTGGATGTGTTTTTCAGCCGCCTGGTAGATGTGATGCTGTCGATTCCCGGCCTGATCTTTGCACTCATCGTGTTGGGTGTGTTTGGCTCCAGCATCCCGGTGCTGATTTTGACCATCGCCGTGCTGGACTCCACCCGCGTGTTCCGCCTGGCGCGGGCGTTAGGCATGAATTTGTCGGTGATGGAATACGTGGAAGCTGCGCGCCTGCGGGGCGAAGGCCTGTGGTGGATCATCAGCCGCGAGATTTTGCCCAACGCCTGGGCACCGCTGGTGTCGGAGTTTGGCCTGCGCTTTTGCTTCAACTTTTTGTTCATCGCCGGGCTGTCGTTCCTGGGCCTGGGCATCCAGCCGCCGTACGCCGACCTGGGTGGCATGGTGCGTGAAAATGCCGCCGCCATCAACTTCGGGATGATGGCCCCGATCTACCCCGCCGCCACCATTGCGCTGCTCACCGTGTCGGTGAACCTGGTGGTGGACTGGATGTTGTCCATGGACGCACGCCCCTCCGGTGCACAAGCAGAACTTTAAGAAAGACGGTTTCACCATGGACGAAAAGATCATTCTGCAAATCAAAGGGCTGCGCCTGGAGAGCCTGGCGGGCAACGCCATCGTGGACAACGTAGACCTCAACCTGCGCAAGGGCGAGGTGCTGGGCCTGATTGGCGAGAGCGGGGCCGGTAAATCCACCATCGGCCTGTCCAGCATGTGCTACGCCCGCGCCGGGGTGCACATTGCCGGGGGCGAAATCATTCTGGACGGGGTGAACATCCGCGCCCTCAACGCCGAAGGTCGGCGCAGCGTGCGCGGCAAACGCGTGGCCTACATCGCCCAGTCGGCCTCGGCGGCCTTCAACCCGGTCCACACCCTGATGGACCAGGTCTGCGAGGCTCCGCTGCTGCATAAGCTGATGACCCGCACCGAGGCCGAGGCCTGGGCGCGCCAGCTCTTCAAATCGCTGGACCTGCCCAACCCCGACACCTTTGGGGCCCGCTACCCGCACCAGGCCTCGGGCGGCCAGTTGCAGCGCGCCATGGCGGCCATGGCCATGTCGTGCCGCCCCGACGTGCTGGTGTTGGACGAACCCACCACCGCGCTCGACGTAACCACCCAGATCGAGGTGCTGATCCTGCTCAAATCGCTGATCAAACAGTACAACACCGCCGCGCTCTACATCACCCACGACCTGGCCGTGGTGGCCCAGGTGGCCGACCGCATCAAGGTGCTGCGCCACGGCAAAGAGGTGGAAGAAGGCGAAACCCAGCAAATCCTGAGCCACGCCAACCAGGACTACACCGCCCGGCTGGTGGCCGTGCGCGGTGCCGCGGCCAGCGAGCGCGCCAACGAGGCCACCGTCAAGCCGGAAACCGTGCTGTCTATCAAAGACTGCCACGCTTTCTACGGCGATTTCCATGTGGTCAAAGGCGTGTCGCTGGATGTCAAAGGCGGTGAAACCGTGGCCGTGGTGGGCGAATCCGGCTCGGGCAAATCCACCCTGGCGCGCATCGTCACCGGGCTGCTGCCGCCCAAAAGCGGCGAAATCATCTTCCAGGGCAAGGCCTTGCCGCGCGCACTCAAGGCCCGCGACAAAGAGCTCAAGCGCCGCATCCAGTTGGTCTACCAGATCCCCGACGTGGCCATCAACCCCCGGCACAACCTGCTGGACATCGTGGGCCGCCCGGTGCAGTTCTACTTTGGCCTGGGCCGCCAGGCCGTGCTGGAGCGCGCTAAGGAGCTGATGGCGCTGGTGGAGTTGCCGGTAGAGTTTTTGCAGCGCCGCCCCGGCCAGTTGTCGGGTGGGCAAAAGCAGCGCGTATGCATTGCCCGCGCCCTGGCCGCCAAGCCTGAGCTGATCATCCTGGACGAGCCCACTTCGGCACTCGACCCGCTGGTGGCCGAGGAAATCCTCAAGCTGCTGCGCAAGCTGCAGTCCGAGCTGGGCCTGTCGTATGTGCTGATCACCCACGACCTGGACGTTGTGCACCGCATCGCCCACCGTACGGCGGTGATGCTGCAAGGCCAGTTTGTGGCGTTTGACCAGACCGATAAGATCTTCCACAACCCCGAGCACCCCTACACTCGCAAGCTGATCACTGCCGTGCCGGAAATGCGGGTGGACTGGCTGGACGGCGTGCTGGCCGAACGGGCCTCGGCAACCGCCTGACCCGCAGCCTCTAGACCCCAAGGGCCGGGCTGCCAAGTCCGGCCCTTTTTTTCATCCGTTTTTTTATGCAAAACCACACCGCGCGCGGCATCTTGTGTTTGTGCCTGGGCGTTCTCGTGTTCTCGCTGCAGGACGCGATCATCAAGCAGGTCAGCGGGGCCTATCCACTCACCGAGGTGGTGGCCATCCGCTCGCTGGTCGGGGTGCCGGTACTGCTGGCCCTGGTGCAGCACGAGGTAGGTTGGCGGGCCCTGTTCACGTCCCGCTGGGGCATCCTGGCTCTGCGCGCGCTGATTTTGTTTGTCTCTTACACGGCCTACTACATGGCGTTTCCGGCGTTGCCGCTGGCCGATGCGGTGGCGCTGTATTTCACCGTGCCCTTGTTCGTCACCGCGCTGGCCGGGCCGTTTCTGGGCGAAAAATCCAGCTGGAAAGTCTGGCTGGCGGTGGTGGTGGGCTTTGCCGGGGTGATGGTGATGCTGCAGCCCGGCAGCGGCCTGTTTGAGCCCGCCGCGCTGCTGTCATTGCTGTCGGCGGCCATGTACAGCAGCTCCATGCTGATGGCACGCAGGCTGGGTACCAGCCAGGCCGCGTCGGTGATGTCGTTCCACCAGAATGCGTTTTTTCTGGTGGGTGCCTTGGTTACCGCCTTGGTTTTGCACCAGCTGGGCATTGTGCGGGCCGAGCACCCCAGCTTGTCGTTCCTGGTGCGCCCCTGGGTGCAGCCCGCCGTGCTGGACGGCATGCTGATGGCGGTCTGCGGCGTGGTGGCCGCTGTGGGCACGTTGTTTCTCACCAGCGCCTACCGCATGGCCCGCGCCAGCATCGTCACGCCGTTCGAGTACACCGGCATGCTGTGGGCTCCCACCTGGGGTTACCTGTTCTTCCACGAGGTGCCGCGCGCCACCACGGTGCTGGGCGGGGCCATCGTGGTGATCGCCGGGCTGGTGGCCTTGCGTGCCGCCCGTAAAACCTGACGCACACAAAAAAGCCGCGACGGATCGCGGCTTTTTGGACACTATGCTTTTAGTAGCTACTAGCGCATATTCCATATGCGCTAGCGGCCTAAAAAGCTTAAAAATTACTCGTCGCTGAGCAGCACGTTGTAAATGACTGCACCGAGGATAGCGCCCACGATGGGGGCCACCCAGAACAGCCACAAATCACCCATGGCACCGGGCACAAACAGCGCGGGGCCGGTGCTACGGGCGGGGTTCACCGAGGTGTTGGACACGGGGATGGACACCAGGTGGATGAGGGTCAGGCACAGGCCGATGCTCAGGCCACCAAAGGCACCGGCAGCGCGCTTGGCGGTAGAACCCAGAATCACGATCAGGAAGATGGCGGTCATCACCACTTCGCAGATCAGCACCGACTGCATGCTGAACCCGCCGGGGGAGTTGACACCAAAACCATTGGTAGCGAATGCACCGGCACCGGTGAAAGCCTTGGCCGCATCAAAGTCGGCCTTGCCCGAGACGATCAGGTACAGCACGCCCGCTGCCGCGCAAGCGCCCAGCACCTGCGAAATGATGTAGCCCGGCAGACCCGACGCGGGGAAGCGCTTGCCCACGGCCAGACCGATCGACACCGCGGGGTTGAAGTGGCCGCCCGAGATGGGTCCCAGGGCGTACGCACCCGTCACCACCGTCAGGCCAAAGGCCAGCGACACGCCCAGCAGGCCGATACCCACGCCCGGAAAGGCGGCAGCCATCATCGTCGCAGGGGGGTGTGACACAGACAATTAATGCGCACAATCGCTTGTTTTTTAATCGGTGTTTTGTAACAGCCATTTACAAATTCAAAAGTTCATTGACAACGTCGCCAACATGGGACTTGCAATCGGCCCGCCCGGCCATAATTGAAGCTTGCCCGGTCGCCTCTGCCACAGAGAGCCGCCGACACCTCTTTTTGACACCTACAACCACACGAACATGACCAAGCAAACGCTTTCCTTCCAGGCCGAAGTGGCCCAACTGCTGCACCTCGTCACCCACGCGCTGTATTCCAATAAGGAAATTTTCATGCGTGAGTTGGTGTCCAACGCCTCCGACGCGTGCGACAAGCTGCGCTTTGAGGCCATCGGCAACCCCGCGCTGTACGAAGATGCGCCCAACCTCGAAGTCCGCGTGGCCTTCGACAAGGATGCCAAAACCCTGACTATCACCGACAACGGCATCGGCCTGACGCAGCAGGAAGCCATCGACAACCTGGGCACCATCGCCAAGAGCGGCACCAAGGACTTCGTCAGCAAGATGTCGGGCGACCAAAAGGCCGACTCCCAGCTCATCGGCCAGTTCGGCGTGGGCTTTTACTCTGGCTTCATCGTGGCCGACCGCATCACCGTCGAATCCCGCCGTGCCGGTACGCCTGCGAATGAAGGCGTGCGCTGGTCCAGCGACGGCGGTGCCAGCGGTGGCGGCGCGTTCGAAGTCGAAGGCATCACCCGCGAAAAGCGCGGCACCAGCGTCATCCTGCATCTGCGCGACGACGCACTCGACTACGCATCCGCCTGGAAGCTCAAGTCCATCATCGGCAAATACTCCGACCACATCAGCCTGCCCATCCTGATGGAAAAGGAAGAGTGGAAAGACGGCGACCTGATCAACCCCGAGGATGAGGCTGGCGGCCGCCAACCCGGTGGCATGGTCAACACCGGCGAATGGGAAACCGTCAACAAAGCCAGCGCCATCTGGGCCCGTGCCAAGAAAGACATCAGCCAGGAACAGTACGACGACTTCTACAAGCAGATCAGCCACGACTTCGAAGCCCCGCTGGCCCACACCCACAACCGCGTCGAAGGCAGCACCGAATACACCCAGCTGCTGTTTGTTCCTGGCAAGGCACCGCAAGACCTGTGGAACCGCGACAAAAAGGGCGGCTTGAAGCTGTACGTGAAGCGCGTCTTCATCATGGACGATGCCGAAGCCCTGCTGCCCAGCTACCTGCGCTTCGTCAAGGGCGTGGTCGATTCCGCCGATCTGCCGCTGAACGTGAGCCGCGAGCTGCTGCAGGAAAGCCGCGATGTCAAAGCCATCCGCGAAGGCTGCACCAAGCGCGTGCTGGGCATGCTGGAAGATTTGGCCAAGCACAACGCGCTGCCTGAAGCCACCGGCGATGTCACCGATGTCATCAGCGACGAAGACAAGGCCCTGGTCGGCAAGTACAGCCAGTTCTATGCCGAATTCGGCGCGGTGCTCAAAGAAGGCCTGGGCGAAGACTTCGCCAACCGCGACCGCCTGGCCAAGCTGCTGCGCTTTGCCAGCAACACCACCGACACCACCACCGTGTCGCTGGCGGAGTACAAGGCGCGCATGAAAGAAGGCCAGGAAGCCATCTACTACATCACCGCCGACAACGCCGCCGCCGCCAAGAACAGCCCGCAGCTCGAAGTCTTCAAGAAAAAGGGCATCGAAGTGCTGTTGATGACCGACCGCGTGGACGAATGGGCGCTGAACTACCTGCAAGACTTCGACGGCACGCCGATGCAGTCCGTCGCCAAGGGTGCGGTGGATCTGGGCAAGCTGCTCGACGAAGACGAAAAGAAAGCCGCCGAAGCCGCTGCCGAAACTTTCAAACCCCTGCTGGCCAAGCTGAAAGAAGCCCTGAAAGACAAGGCCGAAGACGTGCGCGTCACCACCCGCCTGGTCGACAGCCCCGCCTGCCTGGTGGTGCAAGACGACGGCATGAGCACCCAGCTCGCCCGCATGCTCAAGCAAGCCGGCCAGACCGCCCCCGAAGTCAAGCCGGTGCTGGAAGTCAACGCCGAGCACGCCCTGGTGAAGAAACTGGAGGGCTCGGTGCACTTCAACGATTTGGCGCACATCTTGTTTGACCAGGCGCTGCTGGCCGAAGGCGGTTTGCCAGCCGATCCGGCGGCTTACGTCAAGCGGGTGAATGCCTTGCTGGTGTAAGTGGATTTGAGCGAAAAGTGGCTCTGGCGTATGTTTCACCTACGCTGGCAGCTATTTAATTCATAGCACTTGTGCTATTGAAGAGCCCCGCAGTTGTGAGACTGGCGGGGCTTTTTGCTGGTGGAGAATGCAGGAGTGATGACAGCGCCGTTATTGCGGTAGCCCAAAGCATCATCTATTTTTGCGTGAACGCGGTAGCTAGAATCGGCACGGAAACACCGCAATGTTTTGTGGCTAATTTATAACTTCAACGTGCTCGGCTTGGCCGGAGCGTACCAGTACTACAGGATTGAAAATGACGATATCTAAGGTTTGGAGTATTGCATTCGTAGCCACCTTGATCGCGGGTTGCGGAGGGGACGGAGGCTCGACCGCAACGTACAGCTTCGTCACGCCGAAGGTGAACTCCGTGCGAATCTACGCGTACACCACTCTGGACAACTCAAACAACACAATCAACCAAACTTTCCGGGACACGGTTACCTCGGTTGCCGCTGAGGGGTCATACGTCGCCGTCCATAATGATCCGAGTGGCAATTCAATTACCGTCAACGGAACGACGTACTCGATAACCACCGAGTCTCTGACTGTAAATACGTCGGGACAGACTCTTGCGAGTTCCTATACGTCTGCCAACGGAGCCCCGGTCAGTTGTGCGTTTGCACCGCATGCCGAGGGCGCAGACTATTCGTTATTTATCGGAAAAACATGGACGCTGAACTACTCCCGTACGTGTGGAACGACGACCCAGCTGTTCGCACAGACGGGGTCTGTCGTCGGTGTCGAGTCGGTAACCGTACCTGCCGGGACATATTCGACCATTAAACTGCAGAGCACCTTGACTTGGACTAATTCGACTGGGACGACGCACACCGAGGCGATTACGACTTGGCGTGACGCAAGCACGGCGATCGTCGTAAAGCAGGTCACCAACACTGCATACAGTGGGACAGCGTTGCAGAACGGTTATCCGGTAACCACAACCAAGGTACTGCAAAGTCAACTCTGATTTTGCATTTGTCGACTGGACGAAGTGGACCAAGGCACCGCCAAGCCTATTGCCGCAAAAGACGCTTTCGTCCAGTACGCCGCCCCCCTGCAGTAAACATGGAAGTCCGGTTCCACCACCCATGCAGTTGAGTTTCAGAGCACCCAGCGAGGATGCAATTTCTGATATAACTTTCATAAACTACCAAATTATTGTAATTTCCAAAACATCTCTATAAACTAAGTCCATGGACCCCATTCGCAATCCGTTTGCCCCCGGTGCGGGCACCCCTCCTCCCGAGTTGGCAGGTCGTGATGCTTTGCGCGAATCGCTGCGCATTACGCTGGAGCGGGCGAAGATTGGGCGACCGGCCAAAAGCGCCATGCTGGTTGGGCTGCGCGGCGTGGGCAAGACGGTGTTGCTGGACCGCGTGCGCGAAGACGCGGAGGTCGCAGGCATCCACACCGTTCGTATTGAAGCGCCAGAAGGGCGCTCTTTGCCCGCGCTGTTGGCCCCACAACTGCGCCAAGCGCTTTTGCGCCTGAGCCAGGTTGCTGCGGCAAAAGAGTTTGCGGTGCGCGGGCTGCGGGCCCTGGCGGGTTTTGCCAGCAAGCTGAAAGTAACTTTTAACGATATCGAAGTAGGGCTTGATTACGAGCCTGAACCCGGCCTGGCCGACAACGGCGACCTGGAGCATGACCTGCAAGCCTTGTTCGAACAAGTCGGCTTGGCTGCCAAGGCAGCGGGCACGGCGTTGGCTATCTTCATTGATGAATTGCAGTACGTGGAAGAGCCGCAGTTGGCGGCGCTGATCACGGCCATGCACCGCACCGAGCAACGCAAGCTGCCGGTGGTGCTGATCGGTGCGGGCCTGCCGCAATTGCGCGGGCAGATGGGCAATGCCAAGTCCTATGCGGAGCGGCTGTTTGACTTTCCGACTATTGGGCCGCTGTCATCGGAAGCCGCAAGTCTTGCGATCGAAAAACCGCTGCACGATGAAGGCGTAAACATCACGCCCGAGGCTTTGGGCCAGATACTGCAAGTCACCCGGGGTTATGCCTACTTTTTGCAGCAATGGGGCAGCCACACCTGGCAGGCCTCGCAGACATCTCCGATTGGAGTGGATGCGGTCGCCGTGGCATCGATCACGGCCATCGCAGCCTTGGACGAGAGCTTTTTTCGGGTTCGCTTTGACCGACTGACCCCCAAAGAGAAAAAGTACCTCCGCGCCATGGCCGAGTTGGGAGAGGGGCCGCACCGGTCGGGCGACATCGCAACCTGCTACAAGGCCGACGTGTCGTCACTGGCTCCCACGCGCAGCTCGCTCATCGGCAAGGGTATGGTGTGGAGCCCCAACCATGGGGACACAGCTTTCACTGTGCCCATGTTCGACGAGTTCATGAAACGCGCCATCCCTGGCGACGACTGGCGCTAATTGTTACAGCAGCCCGACCCTGTTTCCCCGGAGAATGGCGGTGTTGCCTGCATAGGAGCCCGTTCATGACCACCCCCAACCCCACCGGCACCGTCCGCCTCCACCGCGTCCTGCGCGCGCCGCCCGAGCGGGTCTACCGGGCCTTTCTCGATCCCGATGCACGGGTCAAGTGGCTGCCGCCGCATGGGTTTACGGCCAAGATGCACCACTCGGAGGAGCGGGTGGGCGGCAGCTTTCGCATGTCGTTTACCAACTTCGGCACCGGCAGCAGCCATTCGTTTGGCGGCACCTTCACCGAACTCACGCCGCACACGCAGATCCGCTACACCGACACGTTTGACGATCCCAATCTGCCAGGCGAGATGCAGGTTACGGTGACGTTTCGCCAGGTCGCCTGCGGTACCGAGCTGAACATCGTGCAGGAAGGGATTCCGGCGGTGATTCCGGTGGAGTTTTGCACCCTGGGCTGGCAGGAATCGCTGGGCATGCTGGCGCAACTGGTGGAGCCAGAGATTCCCGATGGGGCATAAGAGTTGGGGGGTGGTGGGCGTGGTGGCCGCGTCTGTGTTGCTGGGGGCTTGCAGCTCGGTTGGCGTGGGGGTGGGCACCAGCACCACCATTTACGACCCGCAGCAGGCACGGCCAGGCCGGTAGCCGTATTTGCTATTTATTACATAGCGAATAGCGAAGATAGCGCCTGCGCTAGCGCCCGATTTAATGCATAAATTTTCGCTGCTGCCAGCGCGCCCGCTGCAAGGCACACAGTTCCCAAATGCCCCAAACCAGGCAGGCCGGCAGCGCCACCAGGCGCATGACCGAGAGCATCACCGCCGCTTTGCGTAACAAGACCATGATGGGCTCCTTTGACAAACTGAGCGCCCACCCTAAACCGGTAACGTGACAGCCGCGTGACCGTGTGCAATAGCCATTCAGCGCGCCAGATTAGCCCCCGCAGCGCCGCCCGCATGGCTATGCTGCCCAGCGTGCCCCACCCATCCCCCTTTGAACTGCCCGAGCTGGACGCGCTGGAGCGCACCATCGCCCTGGGCGGCAGCCACCTGCAGGCACACACCGTGTGCAGCGTGGACCTGCCCGGCGGCGGCCGCTACCCGCTGCGCTGCATCACCCTGGGCAATCCTTCGCTGGACGTGCCCGCCGTGGGCTACTTTGGCGGGGTGCACGGGCTGGAGCGCATCGGCGCGGGCGTGGTGATCGCCTACCTGCACAGCCTGGTGGAGCGGCTGGCCTGGGACAGCGCGCTGCACCGCCAGCTGGAATCCGTACGCCTGGTGTTCATGCCCATCGTCAATCCCGGCGGCATGGCGCTGGGCACGCGCGCCAATCCACAGGGGGTGGACCTGATGCGCAACGCGCCGGTGGATGCGCGCGAGCCGGTGCCGTTTATGGTCGGCGGGCAGCGGCTGAGCGCGCGGCTGCCCTGGTACCGCGGGGCGTTTGGCGCGGCCATGGAGGCTGAAAACCAGGCCGTATGCGCGGTGGTGCAGGCCGAATTGCTGTCGCGCGCCTTCAGCCTGTCGGTGGACTGCCATTCGGGCTTTGGCAGCAGCGACCGGCTGTGGTTTCCCTATGCCCACACCCGCACGCCGATTGCCCACCTGGCCGAGATGCACGCGCTGAAAAACATCTTCACCGCCTCGCACAGCCACTACCGCTACATCTTTGAGCCGCAAAGCCTGCAGTACCTGGCACACGGCGACCTGTGGGACTACCTGTACCGGCAGGCCAGTGCGCAGCCCGAGCGCATCTTTTTGCCGCTGACGCTGGAGATGGGCTCCTGGCTGTGGGTGAAGAAGAACCCGCGCCAATTGTTCTCGCGCCACGGCATCTTCAACCCGCTGATCGCCCACCGCCAGCAGCGTGTGCTGCGCCAGCACCAGTCGCTGCTGGACTTTCTGGCCCGCGCCGCGCATGGGCACAAGCTGTGGCTACCCGCCGAAGACATGCGCACCTACCACCACGCCCAAGCCAGCCACCACTGGTACGGGAGCCGTCCGTGACACCCGTGCCCACCTGGATTCTGCTGCGCGGCCTGACGCGCGCGAGCGGCCATTGGGGCGCGTTCGCGGACCAGTTTGCACAGGCCCTGCCCGGCTGCGAGGTGGTGGCGCTGGACCTGCCCGGCAACGGTCGCCTGCACCTGCAAGCCAGCCCCACACGGGTGCCAGACATGGTGGCCCACTGCCGCGCCGAGCTGGACCGCCGCTGGCTGCCGCCGCCCTACCACCTGCTGGGCATGTCGCTGGGCGCGATGGTGGCGGTAGCGTGGTCGGCAGCGCACCCGCACGAGGTGGCGGCACAGGTGCTGATCAACACCAGCCTGCGCCCGTTCAGCCCGTTCTACCAGCGGCTGCGGCCCCGCCACTACGCACTGCTGCTGCGGCTGGCACTGATCGGCGCAAGCCCCGAGAACTGGGAGCGCAACATCCTGCGCATCACCAGCAATGGCGGGCAGGATGCCGTACTGCCGCTATGGCGGGCCCTGCGCGCACAGCACCCCGTCACCCGCGCCAACGCCCTGCGCCAGCTGCTGGCCGCCGCCCGCTACCGGGCCCCCAAGGTCATAGCCACCCCGACCCTGCTGCTGGCCAGCGCGCAAGACCAGTTGGTGTCGGTCGCCTGCTCGCAAGCCCTGGCCCGGCAGTGGCAATGTGGTTTGCAGGTACATCCCTCAGCCGGACACGACCTGCCGTTGGACGATGGCGACTGGGTTACCCAACAAATAGCGAAAGCGTATCCGCTACTTAATTCATAGCTACTAGCGCATATGGAATATGCGCTAACGCCCTAAAATACTATAAATTTATGCAAAAAACACCCCGTCCAACAACATCGCGGAAATTGCGCGGCACTGTAGTCTGGGGGAGAGCCTAATTACACGGATTGCCGGAAGGCAATGATGGCTTGGTTGCGCAGAGTGCGCAGCAGTGCCAGCTCTTGCTCGTCCAGCGGTAGCACGCCTTTCTCGGCCTTGTCGGCGTAGACCAGGCCGAAAGGCTTGCCCTTGATGACCAGGGGCAGCAGCAAGAAGGTAGGCGCGTGGACGTGGCTGCGGTACCAGGTGGGCAGGCGCTGGGCGATGCGCGGCTCGGTGGCATCGCTGATCATGGTGTCCACGCCTTTGAGGCACACGGTGCTGAACAGGTCCAGGCTGCTGGCCTTGAGGGTGATGTGGAAGGCTTTGACCACGGTGTCGATGCTGCCGACCCCCTCCACACCTGCGCCCAGGCCAAAGCGCCCGGTCAGCGCCTCGGCCTTGGGGTCGCGCAGGCAAAACACCACGCGCTGGAAGGCCATGGCACGGAACATGGTTTCCAGGATCATGCGCAACACGTCGCTGAGCTTGAAGTCTTCCACCATGGCCTGGCTGATGTCCTGGATGCCGGCCGACAGCATATCGGCCACGCTGGGCACCACCACGGCGACGGGCTGGCCTTTGTCGGGCACCGGCGCTGGCGTGGCTTGCAGGGCCAGCGGTGCCAATGCATCCGGCGGGTCGGCCTTTTCGGTGATGGGGGCGGGGTGGGCGGCGATATCTTCGTCGGGGTGTTGCAGCAACTGGGCAGCGGCCGAGCCCTCCAGCACATTGAGCTCCATGGCACCGGCCATGTCGATCAGTTTTTTGCGCGCCGCCGCGGTGGCCTGGCGCACCTGCTGGGGGCGGATGCCCAGGGTTTTGGCGTACAGCCCGGCCTCTTGCGCCAGGCGCAGCTCCAGCTCGCGGGGCGGGGCGCGCAACAGGATGTCGGCCATGTCGTTGGCCACCAGGGCAATCCAGCGCAGCCGCTCGGCAGCCTGCACCGGCGGGCGCAGCGGCGGCTCGCCACGCGGCCTGCGCATGCTGTGCTGGATGGCTTCGGGTAGGCCCCAGGCTTTGGCCACGCCCAGGCCCAGGGTTTCAAAGTCCACTCCCAGCACGCTGGCAGAGGCACGGGCTTCAGACTGCGGTTTGTAGCTGGAGGCCACCAGGTGGCGCACCGCCCGGGCTTCGTCGGCAAAGTAGAACTCGGCCAGCATGCGGCCCAGGTTCTGGAACATGGCGGCGATAAAGGCCTCTTCGTTCTCATGCGCCTCGACGCACAGTTCCACCGCAATCGAGCCCGCCATCAGGGCGCGCAAGAATTCGTCCTTGATCAGGTGGGCATGGGCCTTGTCGCGCATGTGCTCCAGCAGCACCAGGCTCAACGCCATATTGCGCACGCCGTTAAAACCCACCAGGCTGACCGCCCGCGACACGGTGTTGATGCTGCCACCCCGGGCCGCGAAGTGGGCGCTGTTGACCAGGCGCAGCAGCTTGTTGGTTAGCGCCACGTCTTTCAAAATTTCGTTGGTAAAGCTGGCGATGCTCTCGGTTTCCGAGCTGGCCATACCCTGGATACGCACTACCGAGTCGGACATGGCGGGGAAGTCGCTCTTGTAGCGCATGCGGGCCATCAGCGCGTCCAGGCTGCCGTTGGCCGCGGTGCCGGGGGTGCCGGGCAAAGCGGTCAGCGGCGCATGCAGCGTGCTGTCGGCCCATTGCGACAAGGCGCGGCGCAGCGCCTGCAGGCTGGGGGTGCGCTGGGCATCCGGGGCCCGGGCCTGGTCCACGATGGCCTGCAGATCGGCATCCATATCCGCACCGGTACCGTGCGGGCCTGCCAGCATGGCTTCCAGCACATGGCCCACGGCACCCACATCGTCCTGCGGCAGGGCGGCAGACGCGAATGCGGTGTCGGTGAAGTCGGCCGAGTTCGCCAGGTGCGCCCGGCCGGTGGCATCCACCAGCACGTTGGCGGTGGTGGGTGGGCCGTGGGGCCGCCCGGCGGCATGGGCGGCCAGCAGGGCATCCAACAGGTCCAGCGCCAGCGCCACCGCCTCGGCAGGCGGCAAGGCACCGCGCTGGGCCAGCAGGGCGTGTAAATTAGGCAACGACGTGCGCGGGTCAGGGTCGGCCATAGGTCCATCAGTGGGAAGAAATGTCTCTCGTGGAAGTATGACACTGCGGCCCTGCCTTAGCGGCTTTCTGTCGCAAGTTTCTGCACACGCAGGAGTGTGCAGCGGGTGTGTACGCCCACCAAATACCGCTATCATGTGCGGTTGCACTCCAACCTAGCGCCCCCTTCCGCCAGCCCTATCGACATCGTCTACCTGTGGGTCGACGGTAACGACCCGGCGTGGCGCGCCAAGCGCCAGCAGGCCGCCGCCACGCTGCACGCCAGCACCCGCATGGCCGCCTACGCCAACGTCGAAGGGCGCTTTCGCGATAACGACGAGCTGCGCTACAGCCTGCGTGCGCTGGAGCGATTCTTCCCCAACCATGGCCACATTTACGTGGTGACCGACGCGCAAACCCCGGCCTGGCTGGCAGCCGTGCCCGGCATCAGCGTGGTGGACCACCGCGACCTGATCCCAGCCAGCAACCTGCCCACCTTCGATTCCGGCCATATCGAGTCATATATCCACCGCATTCCCAGCCTGTCGGAGCGCTACTTTTACCTGAACGACGATGTGTTTTTTGGCGCGCCGGTGGTGTTGGACGACTGGTTCTGGCCCGGTGGCGTGTGCGTGGCCTGGTCCGACGAGCCGCTGGTCAGCGACGAGCCACTGCGCCCCGATGCCACCGCGCTGGACAACGCCTGCCGCCGCTCCAACCAGTGGCTGCGTGCCCACCCGGTGCCCGGTTACCAGCACACCTTTCGCACCTTTGCACACGCGCCGCGGCCGATGTGCAAATCGCTGCTGGCCACGCTGGAGCAGGTGGCGCCCGACATGTTTTCCCGGGTGCGCTCCACCGTGTTCCGCGCCTGGGACAAGCCCGCCATCGTCTCCGACTTTGTGCTGCGCTGGGCCCTGGCCCACGGCTACGCACAGTTGCGCGAGTACGCCCACCAGTACCTGTGCACCAGCGATGCCGACACCACGGACGACCTGGACCAACTGGTGGCTCGCAACGGCCAACTGGCCTTCTTCTGCATCAACGACACCACCGACGATGCCCTGCCCCACGACCCGCGCCTGGCCCGGGTAAGGGATGCGTTACAGCATATGTTTCCGGTAGCGTCGAGGTTCGAGACTCAGCAGAACGCCCAGGCCAGCCAGGCCGGGTCTTCCAACACATTGAGCACCAGATAGACCCCGACGCGGTAGGACAGGTATTCACCCAGGTGCAGCGCGTCGGCCCAAGTCGGGGGCCACGCAATGCCTGCGCGTTGCAACAATACCGCCGTCATACGTACAACGGCTCTTCCTGCATGGCTTCGATTTGCTCCGTCAGCATGTTGACCTGGCCCACCCAGTAGTCGCTGCTGCCAAACCACGGAAAGTTGACCGGGAAGGTCGGGTCGCTCCAGCGCCGGGCCAGCCAGGCGCTGTAGTGGATGAGGCGCAGGGTGCGCAGCGGTTCGATCAGGGCCAGTTCGCGGCGGTCGAAGCTGCGGAATTGTTCGTAGCCATCCACCAGGCCACTGAGCTGGCCGGTGCGCTGGGCGCGGTCGCCACTCAGCAGCATCCACAGGTCTTGCACGGCCGGGCCGGTGCGGGCATCGTCTAGGTCGACAAAGTGCGGGCCACCGCCGGGACGGTCGGTGGGGGTCCAGAGGATGTTGCCAGGGTGGCAGTCGCCGTGCAGGCGCAGGGTTTTGATTTGAGGGTCTTTTAGGTCTCCAGCGCTTTTCGGTAATACGCTAGCAGCTATCAAATCGAGAGCTTCAGTGCAGGCCTTTTGCCACGGGCCTTGCACGTCCAGCGGCACGATCTCGTGCTTTACCAGCCAGTCGCGCGAATGCAGGCCAAAGCTTTGCAGGTCCAGCGCCGGGCGGTGCACAAACGCGTGTTTGGCCCCCACGGTGTGGATGCGGGCCAGGAAGCGGCCAATCCACTCCAGCACCTCGAAGTCGTCCAGCTCGGGCGCGCGGCCACCCCGGCTGGGGCTGACGCTAAAGGCGAATCCAGCGAAGTTGTGCAGCGTGGCCCCTTCCAGCACCAGCGGGCCGACGGCGGGAATCTCGGCGGCCATGAGTTCGGCGGCGAAGCTGTGTTCTTCCAGAATCTGCGCGTGGCTCCAGCGCCCAGGCCGGTAGAACTTGGCCACCACCACGCTGCCGTCTTCCAGGTGCGCCTGGTAGACCCGGTTTTCATAAGAGCTGAGGGCCATCAGGCGGCCATCGCCAAACAGGCCAACACTGGCCAGCGCGTCCATCACCACGTCGGGGGTCAGGGCCTGGTAGTCGTGGGAAATAGCAGAGGAGCCGGAGGAATCAGAAGGGAAAGACATGGAGCGATTGTCGTCGCTCCAAAACAAAACGCCCGCGCCAAGCAAATGGCGCGGGCAATAAAAGCATCCCCCTAGGCGAGCGCAGTAAAGCCCCTTCGTGAACACCGCAGAACTGGCTTTGCCAGGCTGCAGGTGTTGCCCCCTGCAAGGGGGTGGGGCGAAAGACGCGTAGCGCTGTAGCCTGGAGGTGCGCTAATTACGCAATGACCAGATCCACTTCGATCTGGTCACGGGTGGCGTTGGAATAAGGGCACACGTGGTGGGCCGCCGCAACCAGTTCTTTGGACTGCTCAGCGCTCAGGCCGGGCAGGTGGATTTCCATCTTCACGGCGATGCCGTAGGCGTTGTTCTCGATCGGACCAAAGGACACAGACGCGTCAATGGAGGCATCAGCGGGCACGGCGATCTTCAGCTTGCCGCTCACGGCCTTCATGGCACCCATGAAACAAGCCGAGTAGCCGGCAGCAAACAACTGCTCGGGGTTGGTGCCGGAGCCGCCTGCGCCGCCCATGACCTTGGGGGTAGACAGGGTAACGCTCAGCGCGCCGTCGTCCGACTTGGAGGCACCTTCGCGGCCGCCGGTGGTGTGGGCGTGGGCGGTGTAAACGACTTTTTCGAGCTTCTTGACCATGATGGTTCCTAGGAAAAATGCCCCGGTGGGGCGGGTTGAAAAAAGTATCAGGCGGTGGTTAAACGCCCACGCAGTGCCTGGACTTGCTGCGTGAGTGTGATGATTTCGGGCAGCGTGCACTGGGTGGCGCTGAGGATGCACGGCGGTACTTTGGCCGCTTCGGTCTTGAGGTTGCGGCCTGCAGGTGTCAGGGTGATGAACACCCGGCGCTCGTCCTTCGCATCGCGCAGGCGGCTGATCCAGCCTGCGGCTTCCATGCGCTTGAGCAGCGGGGTCAGCGTGCCGGAGTCCAGCGACAGGCGTTCGCCCAGCTCGGACACCATCAGGCCGTCGCGCTCCCACAGCGCCAGCATCGCCAGGTACTGCGGGTAAGTCATGCCCAGGTTTTTGAGCAGCGGCTTGTACAACTTGGTCATGGCCAACGAGGCGGAATACAGCGCAAAGCAGAGCTGATTGTCCAGCTTGAGCATGTCGTCGATGGTGAGGATTTTCGTTGGCATGGGTTGAATTATAGCGTGCAATTATATTTTGCACAACTTAATTTATAACGCACCGAAGTGCGTCGCCTGTTGGCTTAGTAGGTGTAGATGCCCTGCCCCGTCTTGCGGCCCAGGCGGCCTGCGGCCACCAGCTCTTTGAGCAGCGGGCAGGGGCGGTATTTGCTGTCGCCAAATTCGGTCAAAAACACTTCCATCACCGCCAGGCACACGTCCAGGCCAATCATGTCGGCCAGGGCCAGTGGGCCGATGGGCTGGTTGCAGCCCAGCTTCATGCCGGCGTCGATGTCTTCTGGCGTGGCCACGCCCTCGGCCAGCACGAACAGCGCTTCGTTCACCATCGGCATCAGGATGCGATTGACCACGAAGCCGGGGCCATTCTTGACGGTGATGGGGGTCTTGCCCAGCACGGCGGCCATGGCGTGCACGGCATCGTGGGTGGCATCGCTGGTTTGCAGGCCGCGGATGATCTCCACCAGCGCCATCAGCGGCACGGGGTTGAAGAAGTGCATGCCGATGCAGCGGTCGGCCCGTTTCGTCACCGCCGCCAGCTTGGTGATGGAGATGGACGAGGTGTTAGAGGCAATCAGCACCTCGGGGGCCAGCAGCGCGTCGAGCTGTTGCACGATCTTGACCTTGAGGGCGTAGTTTTCGGTGGCGGCTTCGATGACCAACTGGGCGCTGGTGAAATCGCTGTATTGGGTGGAGCCCTGGATGCGGCCCAGGATGGCAGCCTTGTCTTCGGCGGTAAGTTTGTCTTTCTTGATCAGCCGGTCCAGGCTGCCTGCGATGGTGGCCAGGCCCTTGGCGACCGCCTCTTCGCTGATGTCTACCATCACCACCTGCAGGCCCGCCGCCGCACAGGTTTGCGCGATGCCATTGCCCATGGTGCCCGCGCCGACAATGCCGACGGTGTTGATTGTCAAAATGCCGCTCATAGAAAACTCCCCATTGGAAAAAGATAGTTCGGTTGCAGTGCAGCATTCATCATAAACATCCCTTATGTTCGACTACCTCATCATTGGCGGCGGCGCAGCGGGCTGCGTGCTGGCCGGGCGGCTGAGCGAAGACCCGGCGATCCACGTCGCCCTGCTCGAATCCGGCCCCAGCGACCACAGCGCCCTGGTGCAGTGCCCTTCGGGCATCGCGCTGCTGGCCCGCACCGGCCAGGCGCAGTGGCGCTTTGCCACCGTGCCGCAGCCGGGGCTGAACGGGCGCTGCGGCTACCAGCCCCGGGGGCGGGTGCTGGGCGGCAGCAGCTCCATCAACGCCATGGTCTACACGCGCGGCCAGCCCGGCGACTTTGACTTTTGGGCGGCCCAGGGCAACCCTGGCTGGGGCTATGCGGATGTACTGCCGTACTTTAAAAAGGCCGAGGGCAATCGCCGGGGCGCAGATGCCTGGCACGGGGCCGACGGCCCGCTGCAGGTGACCGACCTGCAAAGCCCCCACCCCGCCAGCCACGCCTTTGTGCAGGCCGCGGTGCAGGCCGGGTTTGCCGCCAATGCCGACTTCAACGGCGCCCGCCAGGAGGGCGTGGGCCTGTACCAGGTGATGCAAAAAGACGGCGAACGCTGTAGCGCGGCCAAGGCCTACCTCACGCCCCACCTGGCGCGGCCCAATTTGCAGGTGTTTACCGGCGCGCATACCACCCGCATCCTCACCCAGAACCGCCGCGCCGTGGGCGTGGAATTCATGCAAGACGGCCTGCTGAAACAGTTGCGCACCCAGGGCGAGGTGCTGCTGTGCGCCGGGGCCTTGCAGTCGCCGCAGCTGCTGATGCTATCGGGCATTGGCGACCACGCGCAATTGCTGGCCAACGGCATCGCCACGGTGCACCACCTGCCTGGTGTGGGCCAGCACCTGCACGACCATGTGGACGTGGTGCAGGTGGTGAAAGCCCCACAGGCCAAGGATTTATGGGGCATTTCGCCCACCGGTATCGCCCACATTGCCCAGGGCGTGCGGGACTGGCGGCGCGACCGCACCGGCCTGCTGACCAGCAACCTGGCCGAGGCCGGGGGCTTCCTCAAAAGCCAGCCGGACGAGCCCCAGCCCGACCTGCAACTGCACTTTGTGCCCGCTCAACTGGCCGACCATGGCCGCAAGACGCTGTGGGGCCATGGCTATTCGGTGCACATTTGCGTGCTGCAGCCCGCCAGCCGGGGCAGCGTGCGGCTGAACGGCAAAGACCCGCTGGCCCCGCCGCGCATCGACCCCAACTTCCTGGGCGCGCTGGAAGATATGGAACGGCTGCGGCGCGGGTTCCAACTGGTGCGGCGCATCTGCGCCCAGCCTGCGCTGGCGGCATGGGGCGGCCGCGAGCGAACCGCCCATGCCCAAAGCGAGGTGGAACTGGAATTGCTGCTGCGCGAAACCGCCGACACGGTGTACCACCCGGTGGGCAGTTGCCGCATGGGCCCGGGGGGAAATGGAGAGCATGCGGACGTGGTGGATGCCCGCCTGCGCGTTCACGGCATGGCCGGGCTGCGGGTGGTGGATGCGTCCGTCATGCCGCGCATCGTCAGCGCCAATACCACCGCGGCCACCACCATGCTGGCCGAAAAAGCCGCAGATATGTTGCGCGAGGACACGGCGCCTACGTCGGAATGAAGGCCAAAAAAGTGTGACTTATTTCCGTCCGATGTGTCGGGATTAATTACAATTTTCTACTCGTTTGTTACGTATTTTTTAAAATACCCAATAAAAACAATAACTTACATTTGCGGCCCATTACTTGCTTTTTATTACAAGTTCCCAGTGTTTCAAATCTACATACAAAAGAATCCCATGAAATTTCGCAATCTCTTAGGCATGCTGGCTTTGGCTTTGACAGTCTTCTCGGCATCCGCTACGCCCTGGTCCAGTACCGACAGCTTTGGTTACACCGGAACCACCACCAGCTACAACCAGCGCGATATGGCAGATGCCACCAGCATCGTGAGTGGCGACGACAACGCGGCTTCCAATGTGGCCTTGCCGTTCAGCTTCAACTTCTTTGGCACCAACTACAACTCGCTGTGGGTGTCCACCAACGGCTTGGTGGGTTTCTCGTCCAGCAATGCGGGATCCTATTGCTGCAGCGGCACTGCCCCAGGCGTGTCGAACAGCATTTCCTTGGGCTGGATGGACTGGATCACCAGCGTAACGGCAGTGTCCTCCGGTGCAGCCGGTTCCCGCGAATTCATCCTGAACTGGAGCGGCAGCGAATATGGCAGTGAAGGCGGCATCAATGCCCAGATGATCCTGCACGAAGCCAGCAACGACATCGAATTCCAGTACGCCAACCTGGTGGACACGGAGCACTCCATGTTCATCGGCATCACCGATATCGCCACCACCGACTACTTGGAATATGTGGGTACCAGCCTCAGCCAAGTGGGTCTGCTGGCCAGCACCAACCATGTGCCCGAGCCCGCCTCGATGCCGTTGGTCGGCATGGCTCTGGTCGGCATGGTGGTGGCCCGCAAGCGTCAAAAGCAAGCCTAAGCTCCTCCTACTTGGGGAAACAAAAAAAGGGTGCCTAGGCACCCTTTTTTGCACGCTATTTTTCTTGCAACAGGTGCCAGCGCGATGTGGGGCCTGCTCTATCATGGCTACACACCATCGTCTAAGCAGCGCGTTGCGTCCCCCGGTGTGTGTACCCCCATTTGCACCCCCATGCACCTCCCCGAACGCCCCCGGCTCAACGCCATCGCTGGCCCCATCTTTGGCGAATTCCTGCTCGGCTACACCGTCATCATCGCCGGGCTATGGCTGGCCTCGCACACCTCGGACGGCGCAGCGGGCAGCCTGGGGCTGGCCAACCAGGTGCTGGAGACGCTGTACGTCGTTTTCAGGGTTCTGGCCATCGGCATGGGCGTGGTGATCACCCAACTGCTGGGCGGCCAGCAGGTGGAACAGGTCCGGCGCACGGCTTTGGCGGGCCTGGGCGCGTGCACCTGGGCGGGCTTGCTGGTGGTGTCCGCCCTGGTAGTGGCCAACGACTGGATTCTGGACCTGCTGAACGCGCCGGACGAGATCCTGCCCCTGGTCAGCCCCTACCTGCAACTGCTGGCCCCGGCCGCGCTGCTGGACGGCTACAACCTCACCATGGCCTCCATCCTGCGGGCGCACCTGCATGCCCGCGACTCGCTCAAGGTGATGGTCATCATGCACTGCACCCACCTGGCGCTGGCCGTGCCGCTGATGCTGGGCTTCGGCCCGTGGGAGGGGCTGGGGCTGTACGGCTTTGCGGTGGCCCTGGTGATCAGCCGCGCCGTGGGCCTGGGCCTGCACCTGGTGCTGTGGCGCAAACGCATGGCCCTGGTGCCCACCGCCCGCCACTGGTGGGTGCTGCAGTGGCGCGTGCTGGGGCCGGTGCTGCGCATCGGCGTGCCGGGCGCCAGTGCCGAGCTGGGCTACCGCGCCGCCTTCATGGTGTCGCTGGCCGGGGCCGCACGCCTGGGCGTGGTGGCGCTGGCCACCCATGCCTACACCTTGCAGCTGCTGCGCTACGTGCTGCTGATCAGCCTGGCGATTGGCTGGGCCTGCGAGATCATGGTGGGGCGGCTGGTGGGCGGTGGCCAGTTCAACCAGGCGCATGCGCTGGTGCGCAAAGGCCTCCGCAACGGGCTCATGGCCTCAGGCGGCATGGCCGTGGTAGCGGCGCTGGCCGCGCCCTGGCTGATGCACATCTTCACCAAAGATCCGCACGTGATCCACGCCGCCCAAACCCTGCTGTGGATCGCCGTAGCGCTGGAGACCGGCCGCGCCTTCAACCTCATCATCACCGGCGCGCTGCGGGCCACCGGCGACGTGATCTACCCGGTGGCCGCCAGCCTGGGCTCGTTTGCCCTGGTGCTGGGCTGCGGCTCGTACTTTTTAGGCCACCGCTTCGGCCTGCCCGGCATCTTCATCGCCTACGCCGCCGACGAATGGGTGCGCGGCCTGCTGATGTGGGCCCGCTGGCACTGGCACGGCTGGCTGCCCCACGCCCGCAACTCGCAGCGCCGGGTACGCAGGCGGTAAATTTAGATAAAATTGGCCTCTAGCGCATACTCCACCTACGCTAAAAGCTCTTAATTTGATAGTGAATATTGGAATTCCCATGGACGATGAGCTGCCCAACGCCCCTGCACCGGTCGAGTCTGCCTTTGCCGAAGTGGTGCAGCTGATCCATGCGGCGCGCCAACGGGCGATGCAGGCCGTGAACACTGAACTGATCGACCTGTACTGGCGCATCGGTGCCTACCTGCACCACAAGATCGAGGCCGACGGCTGGGCCAAGGGAACGGTAGTACAACTGGCCGCGTAGATCGCGCAGCGCGAGCCAGGCGTGCGCGGTTTTTCGCCGCAAAACCTCTGGCGTATGCGCCAGTTTTTTGAGACCTACCGGAACGATTCAAAACTCTCACCGCTGTTGAGAGTTTTGCCGTGGTCGTCCCATCTGCACATCCTCAGCCGCGCAAAACGCAGCGAAGAACGCGAGTTCTACCTGCGCATGGCGACGCAAAACCGCTGGCCGGTGCGCGAGGTTGCGCGGCAAATCGACAGCGCCCTGCTTGAACGAACCGTACTCAACCCGCCAAAACTCTCAACAGCGTTGAGAGTTTTGCAACCGCAAGCCGAGAGCTTTTTCAAGGATGTCTACCAGCTTGAGTTTCTGGGGCTACCTGCCGAACACTCCGAGCAGGACTTGCACCGTTCACTACTGCAGCACCTGGGGCGTTTCCTGACCGAGCTGGGGCGCGACTTCTGCTACGTCGGCACCGAATACCCGGTGCAGGTAGGAAACCAGGACTTCGCGTTGGATTTGCTGTTTTTCCACCGGGGACTGAACTGTCTAGTGGCCATTGAGCTGAAAGTCACCGCCTTTGCACCCGAGCACCTGGGCAAACTCAATTTCTACCTCGAAGCCCTGGACCGCGACCACCGCAAGCCGCATGAAAACCCGGCCATCGGCCTGCTGCTGTGCGCATCCAAAGACAGTGAGGTGGCCGAATACGCGCTCAGCCGCACACTCTCCCCCGCGCTGGTCGCCAAGTACCAAACCCAGCTCCCCGACAAACACCTGCTGGCTGCCAAACTGCACGAGTTTTATGCGCTGAACGCGGCAGTACCCGATGCGGCCACGGATATTTAGTATAAAAATAGCTTTTGGCGCATATAAAACCTACGTTAGCAGCTCTTATTTTGATAGTAATCAAGGAGTTTTCATGTCCACCCCTTTGCCCACCGCCAGCCTGGAACAAAGCTTCCTGAGCGCCCGCACTTTCAGCAAATTTACCGACCAGGCCGTGCCCGATGCGCTGCTGCACCAGCTCTACGATCTGGCCAAGTGGGGGCCTACGTCGATGAACTGCCAGCCCGCCCGCCTGGTGTTCGTGCGCAGCCCCGAGGCCAAAGCCAAACTGAAACTGGCGCTGGCCCCTGGCAATGCCGACAAAACCATGGCCGCGCCGGTCACCATCATCGTGGCCATGGACAGCCGTTTTTATGACCACCTGCCCGAGCAGTTTCCAGCCATGAACGCCAAGCCGATGTTCGAAGGCAACGCCGTACTGGCCGAGGGCACGGCCTTTCGCAACAGCAGCCTACAAGGTGCCTACGTGATCCTGGCCGCCCGCCAGCTGGGCCTGGACTGCGGTCCGATGAGTGGCTTTGATGCCGCCAAGGTGAACGAGCAGTTCTTCCCCGATGGGCGCTTCCAGGCCAACTTCCTGGTCAATCTGGGCTACGGCGAAGCCGGAACCCCCTACCCCCGCGGCCCACGCCTGCCGTTCGATACGGCCTGCAGCATCGCTTGATCGGCTGAACGGCTGGGGGCTAGCGTCGGAACTTGCCGTCAGGCCCAATGATGGACAGGTCGGCAAAGTCCAGCCCGGTGTGGTCGGTAGGGCTGTAGCCAATCTCCAGGCCGCCCAGGTCAAACTTGTCCATGCCCTCCAGCGCGGCCTGTAGCCGCTCGCGCGTAGGCCGGGGACCGGCGCGGCGCAGGCCTTCGACCAGCACCTTGGCGGCGGCAAAGCCTTCCAGCATGGCCGGGCTGGTATCGGCCAAGCCTTTGGCGCGGGCCGCATCCACCATTTCCTTGACCAGCGCAACCGACTGGGACTGCGGAAACACCTGGCTGACGATCACGCCCCGGGCATTGCCACCAAGTGCGGTGATAAACCCCGCCGTGGCGTTGTTGGACAGGGCCACGCACTGCGCCGTGCTGCCCGCGGCCCGCAGCGCCTCGATGGCGGCCACCGCATGGGTTCCCGAGGCCACCAGCAGCACCGACTGCGCGCCCGCTTGCACGATGGCGGGCGCCAGGCTGGCGAAATCCGGCTTGCTGCGGTCAAACTTGTACAGCCCCACGGCCTCCAGATGGGCCTTTTGCAGACCCTTTTGCGCCCCGGCCAGACCGTCTGCACCAAAGCTGTCGTCGGCGTAGAGCACGGCGATTTTGGACAGGCCGATGCTGGCCTGGTGGGTGATGGCTTTTTCGGCCTCGTGCTGGTAGGTGGCGCGCACATTGAAGATGTATTTCTGTACCGGCTGGTGCAGCACCATGGCCCCGGTGGACGGCCCCACCAGGGGCACATGGTACTTGTTGAGCCAGGGGATGATGGCCTCGGTGTGCGGTGTGCCACGGGTCAAAAACAGGGCCAGCACATTCTTCTTTTCGATCAGCTCCCGGGCGTTCTCGGCGGCCAGTGCGGGCTCGAACTTGTCGTCCATCGACAGCAGCTCGACCTTTTGCCCGCCCACGCCGCCCTTGGCGTTGACGCGGTCAAAGTACAGCATGGCCCCGGCCAGCGTCTCCTTGACACCAGCCGCCACGGCCCCGGTGAAGCCGCTGGTCTGGCCAATCAGGATTTGCGCCTGGGCAGCCAGGCCCGCCGTAGCCAGCAGCACCGCAATCGCCAGGGAATGGGTTGTCTTCATAGAGTTATTTTGAGATGGTTGGATGCACCGCGGGCCATTGGGCCACAAGTCCATGCCGGGCATGCGGTAAATTCCCTCCCTCCAGCCCCCCTTCTTTACGCTTTCCGCGGTACCCACCATGCGCTCTTTCGGCACACCCTTGTCCCCCTCTGCAACCAAAGTCATGCTGCTCGGCTCCGGCGAGCTGGGCAAAGAAGTGCTGATTGCGCTGCAGCGCCTGGGTGTCGAAACCATCGCCGTCGACCGCTACGCCAACGCGCCCGGCCAGCAGGTGGCCCACCATGCGCGCACCATCACCATGAGCGACCCGGCCCAGCTCAAAGCCCTGATCGAGGCCGAGCGCCCGCACCTGGTGGTGCCCGAAATCGAGGCCATCGCCACCCCCATGCTGGAAGAACTGGAGGCCGCCGGCACGGTGCGGGTGATCCCCACCGCCCGTGCCGCCCGCCTGACCATGGACCGCGAAGGCATCCGCCGCCTGGCCGCCGAGACGCTGGGCCTGCCGACCAGCCCCTACGTGTTCTGCGATTCGCTGGCCGAGCTGCAGGCCGCCATTGATGCCACCACCGGCTACCCCTGCGTGGTCAAGCCGGTGATGAGCAGCTCGGGCAAGGGCCAGAGCAAGATCAGCGGCCCGGCGGACGTGCAAGCTGCCTGGGACGTGGCGATGGCCGGGGGCCGTGTCAGCCACGGACGCGTCATCGTCGAAGGCTTTATCGACTTCGACTACGAAATCACCCTGCTGACGGTGCGCGCCCTGGGGGCCGATGGCGCAGTGGACACCCATTTCTGTGAGCCCATCGGCCACATCCAGGTCAGCGGCGACTACGTCGAGAGCTGGCAGCCGCATCCCATGCCCAGCCTGGCGCTGCAACGCTCGCAGGCCATCGCTAAAGCAGTGACGGACAACCTGGGTGGCCAGGGTTTGTTTGGCGTGGAGCTGTTCGTGAAGGGCGACGCGGTATGGTTCAGCGAAGTCAGCCCGCGCCCGCACGACACCGGCATGGTCACGCTGTGCACCCAGTGGCAAAACGAATTCGAGCTGCACGCCCGCGCCATCCTGGGCCTGCCGGTCAACACCGCCCTGAAGTCGCCCGGCGCCAGCGCGGTAATCTACGGCGGTGTGGATGCCCTGGGCATCGTCTTCGACGGCGTGGCCGAGGCGCTGCGCGTGCCCAACACCGACATCCGCCTGTTCGGCAAGCCCGAAAGCTTTGTGAAGCGCCGCATGGGCGTGGCCCTGGCCTTTGATGCCGACGTGGAAGTCGCCCGCACCCGCGCCAAGCGGGCCGCGGCGCTGGTCAAGCCCCGCACCGCCTAACCCGATTGCAGCGGTCCATGCACTTCAACCAGCTCATTGCCTGGGCCGACGACTCTTCGCTGCGCATGCTGCTGGCTGCCGGGGTAGCGGTACTACTGGCGCTGGCGCTGGTGCTGCACGCTGTGGGCGCGGCCCTGGTACGGCGCGTCACCCGCAGCCTGCCACTGGCCTCGGCCATCGCCTACGCTTGCCACGCACCCACCCGCTTTGTGTTGCCGCTGATCGGGCTGCAGGCGGTGTGGCAGATTGCGCCGCGCGACTTTCCGCTGATTGCCGAGGTGCGCCATGCCAACGTGCTGCTGCTGCTCGTCAGCCTGACCTGGCTGGGCCTGCGCGTGGTGCGCGGCACCGTCCAGGGGCTGATTGCCTCGTATCCGCTGGAGGCGGTGGACAACCTGAACGCCCGCCGCGTGCACACCCAGGCCAAGGTGCTGGCCAACACCCTGGTCATCGGCATCCTGGTCACCGGGCTGGCGGCGATGCTGATGACCTTTCCCGAGGCCCGGCAGTTCGGGGCCAGCTTGCTGGCTTCGGCAGGCGTGGTCGGCATCATTGTGGGCATGGCTGCGCGGCCGGTGCTGGGTAACCTGGTGGCGGGCCTGCAGATCGCCCTGGGCCAGCCGCTGCGCATCGACGACGTGTTGATCGTGCAGGGCGAATGGGGCCGGGTGGAAGAGATCACCGGCACCTACGTGGTGCTGAAAATCTGGGACCAGCGCCGCCTGGTCATTCCGCTACAGTGGTTCATTGAAAACCCGTTCCAGAACTGGTCACGCCGCAACCCCGAACTCATCGGCACCGTGTTTATCTGGGTGGACTACGGCATGCCGATGCAGATATTGCGCACCGAGGCGCAACGGATCTGCGCCGCCTCCCCCGCCTGGGACGGCCGCCACTGCAAGCTGGACGTGACCGATACCACCGACCACGGCGTGCAAGTTCGCGTGGAAGTCACCGCGGCCAACGCCGACCTGCTGTGGCGCCTGCGCTGCGACGTGCGCGAGGGCCTGGTGGACTTCCTGCAGCGCCAGTACCCGCAGCACCTGCCGCGCATGCGTGCCGAGCTGCACCAGACGGCCGAGACGGTTGGGTTTAAAAACTATTAAATCTATAGCGCCTTATATAGATGACATATACGCCAGAGGCCAAAATGTTATTAAAACGGGGGATGACAACTGGGGCCAACAAGGTAAGCTTGGGTTGCCCCCTTTTTACAAGAGATGCCTCCGATGACCCGCCTTTTTTGCCCCAAGCTGCCCGCTATCCTGGCGGTGGCTTTGGCCGCCAGCCTGCTAACCCTGCCCACCCAGGCCGCCCCCGCCACCCCGTTCGCTGCCGAAGCCCAGGTCCAGGGCACGCCGCTGGTGCTCAACGGCGCAGGCACCCGCTTTCGGGCGGTGTTCAAGGTCTACGACATGGCCTTATACACGCCGCACAGAGTCAACACGCCCGAAGAATTGCTGGCGCTGCCCGGTCCCAAGCTGCTCAGCTTCACCGCCCTGCGCGACCTGCCCGGCACCGACCTGGGCCTGGCCTTCATCAAGGGCCTGTCGGCCAACTCCCCCAAAGAGTTGGCGCTGAAGCACACCGTGTCGTCCAACCGCCTGATCGAAATCTTCTCGGGCCGCAGCAAGCTCAGCCCCGGCGACACCTTTGCCATGCAGTTCATCCCCGGCCAAGGCACGCTGTTCTTCATCGGCGGCCAGCCCCAGGGCAGCCCGGTGGGCGATGCCGAGTTTTTTGCCATGGTGCTGAACATCTGGGTGGGCAGCAACCCGGCGGATTACGGGCTGAAAGCGGCTTTGCTGGGGCAGGAGCCAGTGAAGAAGTCCTACTGAGCCCCCGCTACCCGCGCACCAGCGCCAGCCCCAGCGCCGTCAGCGCCGCCACCTCATGGTCGGTGGTGCCCGGCTCCACCACCAGCCCGGTGGCATCCGTGCAGGGGGCGATCACGTAGGGCGAGGCGGCGTGCAGCTTCTCAGCCGAGGCCAGCACCCAGGTTTCGGCCGACTGGGCCATCAGCGCGCGCTTCACATGGGCTTCTTCCATGTCGCCGGTGCTCAGGCCCACGCGGGCGCTGATGCCGGTCACGCCCATGAAGTACAGGTCGGCGCGGACCCGGCCGATGGCCTCTACCGCCGCCGCGCCCACGGCCACCACCGAGTGCTTGAACAAACGCCCGCCCAGCAGTTGCACCTCGATCCGCGGGTGCTCCACCAGGGCCAGGGCGATGGTCGGGCTGTGCGTGACCACAGTGGCTTGCAGCGTGGGCGGCAGACGCTGCGCCAACTGCTGGCAGGTGGTGCCGCCGTCGATGAACACCACCTGGCCGGGCTGCACCATGGCCGCGGCGGCAGCGGCAATCGCCTGCTTGCCCGGCATCTGCAACTGGCTGCGCGCGGCAAAATTGGCTACGGCGGGCGACGCCGGCAGAGCCCCGCCATGCACCCGCTGCAGCAGCCCCTGGGCGGCCAGCGCACGCAGGTCGCGCCGGATGGTGTCTTCCGACAGGCCTAAAGCAGCGCTGAGGTCGGCAGCCACGACGCGGCCGTCGCGGCGCAGGGTTTCGAGCAGCAGGTGTTTGCGTTGTTGGGTCAGCATAGTCAATATTTTTGCACGTTTTTCATTGAAGTTGCACGAAACTGCATGACTGCGCTAAACTTTCGCCACCACCACCGGAGCCCCCATGCACGCCCTAGACAGCATCCGCATCGTTGAAGAAAAGCTTTTGTCGAACGACTGGTATCGGCTGAAAAAAACCACTTTTGAGCTGCGCCGCCGCGACGGCAGCTGGCAGCGCCAGAGCCGCGAAACCTACGACCGGGGCAACTGTGCCACCATCCTGCTGTACAACGCCGCCCAGGGCACGGTGGTGCTGACGCGGCAGTTCCGCTTCCCCACCTATGTGAACGGCAACCCCAGTGGGCAGCTCATTGAAACCTGCGCCGGCCTGCTGGACCAGGACGACCCAGCCACCTGCATCCGCCGCGAGGTAGAGGAGGAAACCGGCTTTCGCATCGACGGCGTGCGCAAAATCTTCGAGGCCTACATGAGCCCCGGCTCGGTGACGGAAAAGGTGTTTTTCTTTGTCGGTGCCTACACCGCCGCCGACAAGGTATCGGACGGCGGCGGCGAGCACCACGAGGGCGAAGATATCGAGGTGCTGGAGCTGCCCTTTACGACCGCGCTGGAGATGGTGGCCGACGGGCGCATCTGCGACGGCAAGACGATTCTGCTGCTGCAGTACGCGCAGTTGCAGGGGCTACTGCAAGCTCGCTAAATAACGGTCAACCCCGCCCCGCCATCCGATTGCACCAGTTGCCCACGGCCGGCCTTTTTGGCCTCGTACAGCGCGGCATCGGCGCGGGCGATCAGACCGGGCAGGGTGGAATCGCCGTCTTTCAGCACGCCCACCCCGGCGCTGTAGTCCAGGGGAAAGCCCAGTTCTTTTTCAGCCGTCTGGTGCAGCATGGTGCGCAGGCGCAGGTCAAAGCCGATACTGGCCGAGCGGTGGGTGTTGGCCAGCACAATGCAAAACTCTTCGCCGCCCAGGCGGCCCACCAGATCACCGGTGCGGCGGCTGTCGCGCAGCAGGCGGGCAAACAGCTTGAGAGCAGTGTCGCCCACTTCGTGGCCGTAGGTGTCATTGACCCGTTTGAAGTGGTCGATATCCAGCATCATCAGGGTCAGCGGCTGCTGGTAGCGCATGGCGTTGGCAAACATGCCCTCGGCGCGCTCCAGCCAGCCCCGGCGGTTCAGCAGGCCAGTCAGCCCGTCGGTCATAGCCAGGTTGTGCAAGCGGGCTTTGGCCTCGTCGCGCCAGGCGGCCAGCAGGGCCACCATGCATGCGACAAAAGCCAGATTCACCGCCAAAGCCATGGCCATATCGGCGAAGGGCAGCAGGGCCGCCCCGCCCCAGCCGCCCACCAGCCCACGCACCAGCAGTACCACCGCCAGGCCCGTCAGGCAGCCGCACAGCATCCAGCGCCAGGCACGGCCCATGTGCCGCATCGGAAACAGGGTGGCCGCCGCCGCTAGCACCAGCATGGTCACCAGGCACAGATGGGACCAGCCCCACTGGAAGGCCGGACTGGCCGAACCCAGCAAATAGCCCAGTGGCGTGGCCACCAAAAGCAGGCGCAGGCAGCGCTCGCTCAGGCGGTAGTCCAGCCCGTAGTACACACCGGGGCGCGGTGGCTTGCGTGGGCGCTTGCGGTTGGTGGGCGGGCGCGTACGGTGGCCCAGCCAGCTGCCCAGCGCCCGGTGCAGCAGCCACAGCCCCAGGCTAAAAAACAGCAGCGCCAGGGGTGCCAAGACCGAAGTCCAAACCGTACCGGCTGTGATGGCGGCAACACCGCCCAGCAGCAGGGCCGCCAACGCAATTTGCACACAGCGCGTGGCCGCACTGGCCCCGGTACCGATGATGACCAGCAAGGCCAGCGATACCACGCCAACATTGGCGGTGGCGATCACCAGCAGGGTCGGCAGATCGAGCAGCATGAAAACCGGCATCCGCGTTACTGGAATGCCACTTCGGCAAAGCTGCGCAATTTACGGCTGTGCAGCTGGTTGATGCCCTGGGCGCGCAGCAGTTCGATGGCGCGGATGCCGATGCGCAGATGCTGGTCTACGCGTTCGCGGTAGAAATGGTTGGCCATGCCGGGTAGCTTAATTTCGCCGTGCAACGGCTTGTCGCTAACGCACAGCAGGGTGCCGTAGGGCACGCGGAAGCGGAAGCCATTGGCGGCGATGGTGGCGCTTTCCATGTCCAGCGCCACGGCGCGGCTTTGGCTGAAGCGGCGTTGCGGCTGGTTGTTGGGCAGCAGCTCCCAGTTGCGGTTGTCGGTGCTGGCTACGGTGCCGGTGCGCATGATGCTTTTCAGCGCCGCGCCCTGAATTTGGGTGACATCGGCCACGGCCTGCTCCAGCGCCATCTGGATTTCGGCCAGCGCTGGAATCGGCACCCACAGCGGCAGCTCTTCGTCTAGCACATGGTCTTCGCGCACATAGCCGTGGGCTAGCACGTAGTCGCCCAGTTGCTGACTGTTGCGCAGACCGGCGCAGTGGCCGACCATGATCCAGGCATGCGGGCGCAGCACGGCGATGTGGTCGGTGATGTTCTTGGCGTTGGCCGGGCCTACGCCGATGTTGACCATGGTGATGCCCGCGTTGTCGGCGCGCACCAGGTGGTAACCGGGCATTTGCGGCAGGCGCGGCGGTGCGGCACCCAGGGCATCGCGCGGCTCGGTAGGCAGACCCACGCGGCGGGTGATGACGTTGCCAGGCTCGACAAAGGCGATGTATTCGCTGGCCGGGTCGGCCATGGCGGCATGCCCCATGCGGACGAATTCGTCGATGTAGAACTGGTAGTTGGTGAAGAGCACAAAGTTCTGGAAATGCTCGGGCCCGGTGCCGGTGTAGTGGCGCAAGCGGTGCAGCGAATAGTCCACCCGCGGCGCGGTAAACAATGCCAATGGCTGCGGGTCGCCGGGGCGGGGTTCGTAGGTGCCGTTGGCAATGCCATCGTCCATGGCGGCCAGGTCGGGCAGGTCGAACACGTCGCGCATCAGCATACGGCGGCTGGCATCCATCTGGCCTTCGACGTGGTCGTGTTCAGCAAACGAGAAGTGCACCGGGATGGGCAGGGCGCTGGTGCCAATTTCCAGCTCGACCTGGTGGTTTTGCAGCAGCAGGCGAAACTGCTCCAGCAGGTAATTATTGAACAGGTCGGGCCGGGTCAGCGTGGTCTCGAATCGGCCGGGTCCGGCCACAAAGCCGTAGCTCAGGTGCGCACCTTCCAGCTCGGCAGCGCGGGCCACCGTCTCGGTGTGCAGACGCACAAATGGGTAGCAGGCCCGCACATGGCCGGGCAGGGTTTCGCCTGCCACAAAGCGCTGCATGGCAAGCCGCAGATGCTCGATCTGCTGGTCGTAAATCAGGCGGACCTGCGCCAGAGCGGCAACCGGGTCTGTGAAACGGGTGGGGGCAATGAAGGCGGGTAGGTAGGGCATGGAGCTATTGTGCAGTGCAATAGACGAAGTTGAACAGCCCTGCGCCTCGCGCCCAAAAGCTTACGGAGTCACGGGCTCGCGCATGGTGACGAATTCTTCGGCTGCCGTGGGGTGGATGCCAATGGTGCTGTCAAACACCGCCTTGGTCGCGCCCGCCTTCATGGCCACGGCAAAACCTTGCACCACCTCGCCTGCGTCGGCACCCACCATGTGCAGGCCGACCACGCGGTCGGTCGCGTCGTCCACCACCAGCTTCATCAACGTGCGTTCGGTGCTGCCGCTCAACGTGTGACGCAAGGCCTTGAACTCGCTGCGGTAGATGCTGACCTGGCCAAACTGCTTACGGGCTGCCTCCTCCGACAGGCCCACGGTGCCGATGTTGGGGTGGGTGAACACGGCGGTGGGGATGAGGTCGTAGTCCATCTGCCGTGCGGTCTTGCCGGTTTTGGGGCCGAGCAAATGGTCGACCAGCACCATCGCCTCGCCCAGCGCCACCGGGGTAAGCTGGATACGGGCCGTCACGTCGCCCAGCGCGTAGATGCTGGGCACCGAGGTCTGGTAGTGGGCATTGACCTCGATAGCCCCGTCTTTGCCCTGCGCCACGCCTGCCGCCTCCAAGCCCAGTCCCTGCACATTCGGTACGCGGCCAATCGCGTACAGCACCTGGTCTACCGTCAGGGTGTCACCGCCGACCAGCCGCACCTCCAGCCCGGCGGGCGTGTGCAGGATGCTGGCTACGTCGGCCTCCAGCCGCAAATCGACACCGGCCTTGCGCACCTCCTGGGCCAGAAAGTTACGCACGTCGTCATCAAAGCCGCGCAGCACCTGCGTGCCCCGGTAGACCTGGGTCACCTGGGAGCACAGGCCGTTGAAGATGGAAGCAAATTCGCAGGCGATGTAGCCCCCGCCCACCACCAGCAGGCGCTGGGGGAAAGGCTCCAGGTCGAACATCGCGTCCGACACCACGGCGTGCTCGCCACCCGGAATGCCGGGCACGGTGGGCGTGCCGCCGGTGGCCAGCAGGATGTTTTCGGCGGTGAAGGTTTGCTCGCCCACCTGCACTGTGTGCGCGTCCACCAGCGTGGCCCAGCCGAGAATGAGCTGCACGCCCGCGCCCACCAATAGTTGGCGGTAAATGCCGTTGAGCCGGGTGATCTCGGTGGCGCGGTTGGCTTTGAGTTTGGCCCAGTCGAACGTGGGGTGCGCCACCTGCCAGCCAAAGCCTGCGGCCTCTTCAAACGCCTCGGCGTAGCCCGCGGCATAGCTGTACAGTTTTTTGGGGATGCAGCCCACATTCACGCAGGTGCCGCCCAGAGCCCCCACCTCGGCCAGCGCCACCCGGGCGCCGCGCTGGGCCGCCATACGGGCCGCACGCACGCCACCACTGCCGCCGCCTACCACCACAAGATCAAACTGGAACGAAGACATAGAGGTTTCCTTTACGGTGATGGGTTCATCTTATATGCTATTAAATATATAGCTTCTGGAACATACGGTAACTGCGCCGTCCCCCTTTTTGGGGACACAGCCGAAAAGACCCCACCAGAAACCGCAATAATGGATGGCATCTACCCTCACTACCTCGTACTCCCTCCTCAACCCGAAAGTTTTTAGTGAAATTTGCCCTGTCTACCGCCGCGTTCTGCCTGCTTGCCACCACCGCCACTTGGGCCCAAACCAACGACGCGGCCACCGCCGCCAAAGAGGCCGGTGCCACCGTGACCCCCAGCGGGCTGGTGTACCGCTCCCTGAAAGACGGCACCGGTGCCAGCCCCACCGCCACCGACAAGGTCAAAGTGCACTACCGGGGCACCTTTCTGGACGGCAAAGAGTTTGACAGCTCGTACAAGCGCAACGAACCGATTGAATTTCCATTGAATGGCGTAATCAAGTGCTGGACCGAAGGCGTGCAGAAAATGAAGGTTGGCGGCAAAGCCAAACTCACCTGCCCACCGGCCATTGCCTACGGCGAACGCGGCGCGGGCGGCGTGATTCCAGCCAATGCGACGCTGCAATTTGAAGTTGAGCTGCTGGGTATCAACGGCAAATAACCCCCCTATCCACGCATTTCTGGACTTCCCATGGCACCCACCCGACCCAGCGCATCCAACTTTGGCGCGTCTAACTTCTCCACGTCCCAAGCGGGGGGTCTGTCCGACTTTGGCAGCCGGGGTAGCTCCGCGGCGCACGACCATATCGCTTTCATTGGCGGGGGCAACATGGCCAGCGCCATCATTGGCGGGCTGGTCAAAAAAGGCGTGCCCGCCAACCACATTGTGGTGATCGAGCCCTGGGCCGAGGCCCGTGCCAAGCTGCTGGCCGACTTTGCGATCACCGCCCATGACATGCCCGGCCCGGTGCTGGACCATGCCCGCACCGTGGTCTGGGCCGTGAAGCCGCAAATGTTCAAGGACGCGGCCTTGCAAACCCGCTTCCACACCAAGAACGCGCTGCACCTGAGCGTGGCCGCGGGCATCCGCAGCGACAGCATCGCCCACTGGCTGGGGACTGAGCGTGTGGTGCGCGCCATGCCCAACACCCCGGCGCTGATCGGCAAGGGCATGACGGCCTTGTTCGCCCGGCCCGCCGTGTCCGAGCCCGACCGCAAGCTGATCGAAAAAGTGCTGGCCGCCACCGGCGAAACCCTGTGGGTGGGCGAAGAAGTGCAGCTGGATGCCGTAACGGCCTTGTCGGGCTCCGGCCCAGCCTACGTGTTTTTGTTCATCGAAGCCATGACCCAGGCCGGTGCCGACATGGGCCTGAGCCGCGACCAGGCGCACAAGCTCGCCGTGGGCACGTTTGTAGGCGCATCTGCGCTGGCCCGCCAGTCCAAAGAACCGCCGGAGATCCTGCGCCAGCGCGTCACCTCCAAAGGCGGCACCACCTACGCGGCCATCACCTCGATGGAGCAGGACGGCATCAAAAACATCATCATGCGGGCCGTGCACGCGGCCAAGCACCGCGCCCGCGAACTGGGCGACGAGTTTGGCGACTGACTTTGGAACACCCCCAGGCTTGCGGACTTCGTCTCGCCGCCAACCCCCTTGCAGGGGGCGATTCCAGCGGCCTGGCATAGCCAGTTCCGCGGAATCTCTGGAAGAGGTGTTTATTTGGGCGATTTATACTTTTTAGGCTGCTAGCGCATATGCAATATGCGCTAGCAGCTACTGAATGTATAGCATCCAGCAGCCAACGACTTACGCCGTGGCCAATTGCCCGTGCGGGTCAATGACAAACTTCTTCGGCACACCGGCATCGAACTCGGCATAGCCGCTGGGGGCCTGGTCCAGGGTGATGACCTGCACGCCCACGATGTCGGCGATATGGATGCGGTCCCACAAAATCGCCTGCATCAGCGCACGGTTGTACTTCATCACCGGGGTCTGGCCGGTGTGGAAGCTGTGCGACTTGGCCCAGCCCAGGCCGAAGCGCAGGCTCAGGGCACCGCTCTTGGCGGCTTTGTCCACACCACCTGGATCGTCCGTCACGTACAGGCCGGGGATGCCGATCTTGCCCGCAGCGCGGGTGATTTCCATCAGCGAATTCAGCACCGTGGCAGGCGCTTCGCCTTGCGATCCGGCGTGGCCGTGGCCGCGGGCTTCAAAACCCACCGCGTCAATGGCGCTGTCCACCTCGGGCGTGCCCAGGATGGCGGCAATCTGGTCGGCCAGGCTCACGTCTTGCGACAAGTCCACCGTCTCAAAACCCACCTTGCGCGCATGCTCCAGGCGCACCGGGTTCACGTCGCCCACGATGACCACCGCCGCGCCCAGCAGGCGCGCCGAAGCAGCCGCCGCCAAGCCGACCGGACCGGCACCGGCCACATACACCGTGCTGCCCGGGCCCACATCGGCCGTGACGGCACCGTGGTAGCCGGTGGGCAGAATGTCGGACAGGCAGGTCAGGTCGCGGATTTTTTCCATCGCGCGATCGCGGTCGGGGAACTTCAGCAGGTTGAAGTCGGCATACGGCACCATCACAAACTCGGCCTGGCCGCCGATCCAGCCGCCCATGTCTACATAGCCGTAGGCACCGCCTGCGCGCGAGGGGTTGACGTTCAGGCACACGCCGGTGTGTTGCTCTTTGCAAGTGCGGCAGCGACCACAGGCCACGTTGAAGGGCACGGAGACGATGTCGCCCTTTTTGAGGGTCTCTACATCGCGGCCTAGTTCCACAATTTCACCCGTGATTTCATGGCCCAGCACCAGGCCGGACTGGGCGGTGGTGCGGCCGCGCACCATGTGCTGGTCGGAGCCGCAGATGTTGGTGGTCAGCACGCGCAGAATCACGCCGTGCTCTGCCGCCTGGCCCAGTGGGTTAACGAGTTTGGGGAACGGGATGGATTGCACCTCCACCTGGCCTTGGCCTATGTATACGACACCTCGGTTGCTTGACATGGGTCTTGTCTCCTTGTTTGCCATGGGAATTTTTAGGACTTGCGCAGCCCCAGAAAGGGCTTGCAAGCCAGCATCTTGGAACAGTATCGACGCGGCACTGGTCAAATTGCGACACCGTTCGGTATTTACGGACCGGGCGCGGGTAAGCACTTAGAGACGATCCGGACTGCGAGGCACCCGGGCTTTACAAGGGCTTTGCCAGAGTGCCATCCCTGTGTGCGGGAGCTTATGTAAAGTAGCTACTGGCTTTTTTACCAGCGTCCCCTCTTCTCCATTCCATGCCCAAGAACAAAATTCTGCGTTACGCCCTGGCGGCCCTGGCTCTGCTGGTACTGGCCGCCGCCATCAAGCTGCTGTTTTTCCCCGCACCCAAAAAGCCCGACTTTGTGACCGCCACCGCCGCCCTGGCCAACCTGGAGCAGGCCGTGCTGGCCACCGGCACCGTGCAGGCCTTCAAGCAGGTGAGCGTGGGCGCACAGGCTTCCGGGCAGATCAAGTCGCTGAAAGTCGCCCTGGGCGACACGGTCAAAAAGGGCCAGTTGGTGGCCGAAATCGACTCGCTCACCCAGCAAAACAGCCTGCGCACCGCCGAGGCCGCGCTGGCCAATGTGCAGGCGCAGTTGCTGGTGCAAAAAGCCACCCTCAAGCAGGCCGAGCTGACCTACCAGCGTGAAAAAACCCTGCTGGCTGCCGATGCCAGCGCCCGCGCCACCTTTGAAGCCGCCGATGCCGCCCTGCAAACCGCCCGGGCCCAGGTCGGCGCGGCGCAGTCGCAAATCACCCAGGCCCAGATTGCCGTCAGCACCGCACGGCTGAACCTGGGCTACACGCAGATCCTGGCCCCCATCGACGGCGTGGTCGTGGCTCTGGTCGCCCAAGAGGGCCAGACGGTCAACGCCAACCAAAGCACGCCCACCATCATCAAGCTGGCGCGGCTGGACACGATTACCGTGAAGGCGCAGATTTCCGAAGCCGATGTGGTGCGCGTGCAGCCCGGCCAAAAGGTCTACTTCACCATCCTCGGTGCGCCCGACAAACGCTACACCACCACCCTGCGCACGGTAGAGCCCGCGCCCGACTCCATCCTGACCGACACCACCACCGCTACCACCACCAGTGCCAGCGCCATCTACTACAACGGCCTGCTGGACGTACCCAACCCCGAAGGCCTGCTGCGGATTTCGATGACGGCGCAGGTCAACATCGTGCTGAACGAAGCCAAGCAGGTGCTGAGCATCCCCTCGGCCGCCCTGGGCGAGCGCGACCGCGAAGGCCGCAGCAGCGTGCGGGTAGTGGACAGCGCAGGCCAGGCCGTGCCGCGCAGCGTCAAGGTGGGGCTGAACAACAACGTCAACGCCCAAATTCTGGACGGCCTGGCCGTGGGCGACCGCGTGGTGGTGGGCGAAGCCTCGGCGGCTAGCGCCACGGGCAGCGGCAGCACCCGCATGCGCCCGCCTCCGGGGATGTGAGCATGGACGCCCCACGCTCCAGCCCACTGCTGGAACTCACTGCCTTGCGGCGGGAATTTCCAGCCGGTGAAGAAACCATTGCCGTCCTGAAAGACGTGAACCTGCAGATCTATGCAGGCGAGATGATCGCCATCGTCGGTGCATCCGGCTCGGGCAAATCCACGCTGATGAACATCCTGGGCTGCCTGGACCGGCCCACCACCGGCTCCTACCGCGTGGCCGGGCGTGAGACCGGCCAGCTCGGCCCCGATGCGCTGGCCGAGCTGCGGCGCGAACACTTTGGCTTCATCTTCCAGCGCTACCACCTGTTGGGTGACCTGAGCGCGCTGGGCAATGTGGAAGTGCCCGCCATTTACGCGGGCAAAGACAGCACGGCCCGCCACGAACGCGCCGCCGCCCTGCTGGGCCGCCTGGGCATGGCCGACCGCATGCGGCACAAGCCCGGCCAGCTCTCCGGCGGCCAGCAGCAGCGAGTGAGCATAGCGCGCGCGCTGATGAACGGCGGCAGCGTGATCCTGGCGGATGAGCCCACCGGCGCGCTCGACAAGCACAGCGGTGCCGAGGTGATGAAGATCCTGCAAGAGCTGCACGCCGAGGGCCACACCATCATTTTGGTGACGCACGACATGCAGGTGGCCGAACACGCCCAGCGCATCATCGAGATCAGCGACGGCGAAATCATTGCCGACCGCCAGACCCGGGCTGCCGGGGCGGCTCCCACATTGCCTGCGCCTCCCGCAGGCCACGCAGGCTGGGCGGCGGCCTGGGGCCGGTTCACCGAGGCCTTCCGCATGGCCGTGCTGGCCCTGCGCGCGCACCCGCTGCGCAGCTTTTTGACCATGCTAGGCATCATCATTGGCATCGCCTCCGTCGTATCGGTGGTGGCGCTGGGCGAGGGCTCGCGCCTGCAAGTGCTGAAGAACATCAGCTCTATCGGCACCAACACCATCGAGATTTTTTCCGGTACCGGCTTTGGCGACCAGCGCGCGGGCCGGGTGCGCACCCTGGTGCCCGCCGATGCCGACGCGCTGGCCCAGCAGGTGTACGTGGACAGCGTCACCCCCACCGCCTCCAGCTCGGCCACGCTGCGCTTTGGCAATGTGGCGGTGACTGGCAACATCAACGGCGTGGGCGAGCAGTACTTTCGCGTCAAGGGCGTGAAGCTGGCCCAGGGCCGCTTTTTCAACGCCGCCAGCATCGCCAACCTGGCGCAGGAGGTGGTGATCGATGACAACAGCCGCAAGCAGCTGTTCCCCACCAACCCCAACCCGGTAGGCCAGGTGCTGCTGCTGGGCAGCGTGCCGTTTCGCGTGGTGGGCGTGGCGCAGAAAAGCGAGTCCGGCTTTGGCAATGCCGAGGCCTTGAACGTCTACATCCCCTACACCGCCGCCATGCGCCGGGTGTTGGGCCAGGCCTACCTGCGCTCCATCACCGTGCGGGTCAGTGACGATGCCTCGTCCAAGGCCGCCGAGGCCGGGGTCAACCGCCTGCTCAAGCAGCGCCACGGGATGGTGGACTTCTACGTACTCAACACCGACACCATCCGCCAGACGATTGAAAGCACCACCCAGGTGCTGACCCTGCTGATCTCGGCCATCGCGCTGATTTCGCTGGTGGTGGGCGGCATCGGGGTGATGAACATCATGCTGGTGTCGGTCACCGAGCGCACCGGCGAAATCGGCGTGCGCATGGCCGTAGGGGCACGCCAGAGCGACATCCGCCAGCAGTTCCTGATCGAGGCCGTGCTGGTCTGCCTGCTTGGCGGACTGCTGGGCATTGCCCTGTCGCTGGCCATCGGCTGGGGCTTCAGCCTGCTGGGCACCAGCTTCCAGATGGTCTATTCCACCAGCTCCATGGTGGCGGCCTTTGCCTGCTCCACCCTGATCGGTGTGGTGTTCGGCTTCTTGCCCGCCCGCAATGCGGCCCAGCTCAACCCGGTCGAGGCCTTGGCCCGCGAATAATCTCCATGCTGTATTCCAAACCCACACTGCTCTGCGCGCTGCTGCTCACCGGCTGCGCCAGCATCCAGGCCCCCTACACCGCACCCGTAACCCAGGTGCCAACGCAATGGCAGTACGCCAGCGCCGCCACGGCAACCCATGCCAGCCCGTGGTGGACCCGCTTCAACGACCCGGTGCTTGACCAACTGGTCGACCAGGCCCTGCTGCGCAACAACAACCTGGCCGCCGCCACCATCAAAGTGCGCCAGGCCCAGTTGCAGGCCGGGCTGGCCGAGAACCGGCCCAACTTCAGTGGCAGCCTGAATACTGGCGCCAGCCGCGCCCTGAATGGCAACGCCAGCACCGCCCGCAGCAGCGGTGCCAGCCTGGGTGCCAGCTACGAGGTCGATTTGTGGAACAAGCTGGGCAGCCAGCGCGACGTGGCCCTGTGGGAAGCCCGTGCCACCGAACAAGACCGTGCCGCAACCGCCCTGGCCCTGGTCGGCACCACGGCGCAGCTCTACTGGCAACTGGGCTACCTGAACCAACGCCTGGTCGCCAACCTGCAAAGCATCGCCACCGCCGAAAAAACCTTGCAACTGGTGCAGGCCCAGGCCAGCGCCGGTGCCGTAGGCGGGCTGGAGCTGGCCGAGGCCCGGCAAAGCCTGCTCAACCTGCAGGCCAACCACACCACCTTACAGCAGCAGGCCGTGGCCGCCAACACCGCCTTAGCCTTGCTGTTTGATACCGCCCTCAGCAGCCCCCCAGCCCAGCCGCAAACCCTGCCCACCAGTGTGCTGCCCGAGGTCGCCGCCGGCCTGCCCGCCGAGCTGCTGGCCCGCCGCCCCGACCTGCGCGCGGCCGAGTTGCGCCTGCGCGAGAGCCACGCGAACATTACCGCCACCCGCGCCAGCTACTACCCGGCGCTCACGCTCACCGGCGCGCTAGGCACCAGCAGCACCTCGCTGCTGAACCTGCTGAGCAACCCGGTCGCCAGCCTGGGCCTGGGCATCGGCCTGCCATTTTTGAACCAAAAAGAGATGGACCTGAACATCCAGGTGGCCCAGGCGCAGAACGAAGCGGCGGTGGTCAATTTCCGCCAGACCCTGTATACCGCGCTGGGCGATGTAGACAACGCCTTGTCGGCCCGCCAGCAGTACCGCGCCCAAGCCGTGCTGCTCACCCAGGCGCTGCAGGCCGCCACCGAGGCTGAGCGCCTGTACGCGGTGCGCTACCGCGCCGGTGCTGTGGCCCTCAAGCCCTGGCTGGATGCCCAGGAAAGCCGCCGCAGCGCCGAGATCGCCCTGGCCGGGAACCGGCTAAACCAGTTCAACAACCACGCCACCCTGGTGCTGGCGCTGGGGGGGGATGCGGTGCTGCCGGAATGACGATTGCTACATTATAAATAGCTGCTTACGCTGATGGAATAAGCGCTAGAGGCCTAAAATCTACATTTCAGCGGATAAACACCCCTTCCAGAACAGCGAGGATCTGGCTCCGCCAGTCCGCTGCTGTTGCCCCCTGCAAGGGGGGGGCGAAAAGCGCTTGCACTGTAGCCTGGGGGTGAGCCTAAATTTCCGCTGTATCTAGGCGGTGCGAGCGGCTGGCCTCGACCAGCATGCAGGTGTAGGGGTGTTGCGCGGCGTTGTTGCACAGGGCCTCGATGCCCAGCGTTTCCACAATGCTGCCGTGCTGCATCACCGCCACCTGGTCGCACAGGTAGGCCACCACGCCCAGGTCGTGGGTGACCATCAAATACGTCAGGCCGTCGCGCTCCCGCAGGTCGGCCAGCAGGTTCAAAATTTCTGCCTGCACCGACACGTCGAGCGCCGAGGTGGGTTCGTCCAGCAGCAGCACGCGCGGCTCCAAAATCAGGGCGCGGGCAATCGCCACGCGCTGGCGCTGGCCGCCCGAGAGCTGGTGCGGGTAGCGGAAGCGGAAGCTGCTGTTGAGCCCGACCTTGGTCAGGATGCTTTCGATGCGTTCGCGCTCCTGGTCCATGCCATGGATGCGTAGCGGCTCGGCCAGCACGGTGTGGATGGTGTGGCGCGGGTGCAGCGAACCATAGGGGTCCTGGAACACCATCTGCACCCCGCGGCACTGGGCTAGTTTTTGGGCCCGGTCCAGCTTGTGGCCCAGGGCACGGCCTGCAATTTACAAGTTGCCTTCCCAGTGCGTGTACTGCCCGGCCAGGCAGCGGAGCACCGTGGTTTTGCCCGAACCCGATTCGCCTACCAGCCCGAAGGACTGGCCCTGGCGCACCTGCAGGTTGACGTTGTTGAGCACGTTGACGGCCCCGAAGGCCAGGTGCAGGGCGTTGACATCGATCATGGTCATGGGGAAGTCCTTAAGCCGTCAGCCAAGTGGGGTCGCGTTGCAGCACGGGCAGGCGCGCACGGCGCTGGTCCAGGCTGGGCAGGGCGCTGAGCAGGCCCCGGGTGTAGGGGTGCTGAGCGTTGTCCAGGTCGGCGGCGGCGATGCTTTCCACCACCCGCCCGGCGTACATCACCAGCACGCGGTCGCAAAAATGCCGCACCAGGTTCAGGTCGTGGCTGATGAAGACCAGGCCCAGGCCGCGCTGGCCCACCAGTTCGTCCAGCACGGCCAGCACCTGCAGGCGCACCGACACGTCCAGTGCCGAGGTGGGTTCATCGGCAATCAGGATCTCGGGCTCGGTGATGAGCATCATGGCAATCATGATGCGCTGGCCCATGCCACCCGAGACCTCGTGCGGGTACAGGTTGAACACCCGCTGCGGCTCGCGGATGCGCACCGACTCCAGCATGGCCAGCGTCCGCTCATAGGCTTCGGCCCGCGGCACTTTGTTGTGCGCCAGGTAGGCCTCGGCGATCTGCTGGCCCACGCGCACCACCGGGTTGAGCGAGTACTTGGGGTCTTGCATGATCATCGACATACGCTTGCCGCGGATGGCCTGCATGGTCTTGGGGCTGGCGCCCAGCAGGTCGATGCTATCGAAGGCCAACTTGCGCGCTTCGATCTTGGCGCTGCGCGGGTGCAGCTTGAGCAGGGCCCGGCCCACGGTGGATTTGCCGGAGCCGGATTCGCCCACGATGGCCAGCTTTTCCCGCGACAGGTTGAACGACACGCCGCGCACCGCGTGCATGGGGCCATCGGGGGTGGCGAAGCGGATGTGCAGGTCTTCGACTTGCAACTTGGGGGTAGAAGTAGCGTTTTGCATGGCAGGTTTACTCATTGCGGGGGTCGAGCACATCCCGCAGGCCATCGCCCAGCAGGTTGAAGGCCAGGCTGACCAGCATGATGGCGGCACCGGGCGTGGCCACCAGCCACCAGCACTCCATCATGTAGCGGCGGCCGCTGGAGATCATCGCGCCCCATTCGGGCAGCGGTGGCTGGGCACCCAGGCCCAGAAAGCCCAGGCCCGCAGCGGTCAGGATCACGCTGGCCATGTTCATGGTCAGGCGCACCACCACCGACGACATCAGCATCGGTGCGATGTAGCGCAGCAGAATGCGGCCGCTGGACGCGCCCTGCAATTGGGCCGCCACCACAAAGTCGGCGTTGCGCAGCGACAGGGTTTCGGCCCGAGCCAGCCGCGCAATCGGCGGCCAGGCGGTCAGCGCAATCGCAATCACCGCGTGGTCCAACCCCGGGCCGAGGGCGGCCACAAAGGCCAGCGCCAACACCAGGCTGGGAAAGGAGATGAAGATGTCGGTGACGCGCATGAACAGGTTGTCCACCCAGCCACCGAAGTAGCCAGCAATGCTGCCTACTGCCAGCCCCACCGGCCCCACGATCACCGTCACCAGGGCAATGATGTAGAGCGAGATGCGCGAGCCATGCACCAGGCGGCTGAACACGTCGCGGCCATATTCGTCGGTGCCGAACCAGTGGGCGTTGCTGGGGGCCAGCAGCGCCTGCCCTAGGTCTTGCTCCAGCGGGTTGTGGGTGGCAATCAGCGGGGCAAACAGGGCCACCAGCAGCAGGGCGGCCACCACCACCAGACCCGCCACGGTCATGGGGTTGTGCAGCAGCCGTTGCAGGATGCGGCGGGCGCTTTGCCGCAGCGCTTGCGCCGCCGTCTGGGGGTGCTGGATGCGGTCTTGTCGGATAAGGTCAGGGCAGCCATTAGCGGGTCCTCGGGTCAAACACGTGGTACAGGGCATCGGACAACAGGTTCAGCGTGACGAAGATCACCCCCACCACCAGCACGCAGCCCATCACGGCGTTCATGTCACCCAGCAGCAGGCTGCTGGTCAGGTATTGGCCAAAGCCGGGCCAGGCGAATACGGTTTCGATCAGCACCGCGCCTTCAAGCAAGCCGCCGTAAGCCAGGGCCACGATGGTCAGCAACTGCACCAGGATGTTGCGGAACGCATGGCCCCAGACCACACCGCGCTCCGACAGGCCTTTGACCCGGGCCGTGGTGATGTACTCCTGCGACAGCTGCGCCAGCATGAAGCTACGCGTCATGCGGCTGATGTGGGCCATGGAGTGCAGGCCCAGAATGCAAGCGGGCAGCAGCAGGAACTTAAGGGCGTTGCGAAACACCTCCCACTCGCCCGCCAGGGCCGAATCCACCAACAGCAGGCCGGTGCGCGGGGCCACCATGCCGTCAAACGCCAGGTCGATGCGCCCTGCTCCCCCGGCCCAGCCCAGCCAGGCGTAGAACACCAGCAGGCCCATCATGCCGAACCAGAACACCGGGGTGGAATAGCCAAACAGGCTGATGACGCGCACCACATGGTCGGCCAGGCGGCCGCGCCGGGTGGCGGCGTACACGCCCAGCGGCACGCCCAGGCCGGTGCCCAGTACGATGGCCAGGGTGGCCAGCTCCACCGTGGCGGGCAGCACGCGGGCCAGGTCGTCGGTGACTTTCTGGCCGGTGAGCAGGGCGTTGCCCAGGTCGCCGTGCAGCAGGTCGCGCAGGTAGTACGCAAACTGCACCGGCAAGGGCCGGTCCAGGCCCAACTGCTGGTAGACCTGGTCGTAGGTGGAGCGGTCGGCATCGGGGCCAACGATGGACAGCACCGGGTCCAGCGGCATGACGCGGCCAATCACAAAGGTCAGCAGCAGCAGACCGAGCAGGGTCAGCACCACGCTCAGCAGGCGGTGGCCTGCGGCGCGGAAGGTGGATGTAGTCACAGAAGGTTCTCCATGGGGTGGTGGGCTAGACGCTTAAACCGGGCGGTCAGCGCTGCTTGTAAACCTCGCGCAGCCGGGTGGTGGCCGACGGGTGGCCAAAATAATTGCGCACGTCCTTGCGCAGCACCACGGTGTCCACCATTTGCGAGATCGGCTGGATCGCGCCGACCTGGGTGTCGTACAGCTTCTGCGCCTCCTGGTACTGGGCGGTCTGTTTGGCTTCGTCGCGCTCGACCTCGGCCTTTTCGATCAGCTGGTTCAGCTCGGGGCTGAAGAACGAGGTGCGCCAGCCCTGGAAGTTGGTGAGCTTGGCCGCGTCGCTGTTGTCGGGGTTGTAGACCAGGGCGCGCAGGCTGGAGTGTGGATGCGGTTCGACCCCGCCGCCGCCACGGCCCACCAGAATTTCAAAGTTGCGCTCGCGCATGGCACCGTAGACTTGGTTGCCCGTGCCCGACAGCACGCTGGCTTCGATACCGGCCTTGACCAGCGTGGCCTGCAGGCTGGTGGCGATGTTGATGAACGGCGGGTCGGCCAGCACGCGGATGGTGGTTTTAAAGCCGTTGGGAAAGCCGGCTTCGGTGAGCAGTTTTTTGGCTGCCGCCACATCCAGCTTGTAGCCGGGGCTGGGCAGGCTGGCGGGCAAGCCCATTTGCACCGGGCGCTGCTGCAGTACGCCGTAGTTGGGCATTACCGTGGTGTTGATGCCGTCGTAGTCGATCAGGTTGCGGATCGCCAGGCGCACGCGCTTGTCGGCAAACTTGGGGTCTTTCATGCTGACGGCCACGTAGTACAGCGTGCCACGCCGCACCGGGCTGACCACTGCCTCGGCGTTTTTCTTCATGGACTCGATATCGGGCACCGACATGCCCGAGGCCACGTCTAGGTCGCCGCGCTCCAGCATCAGGCGCAGCGACTGCGACTCGGTCATGTGCCGCATGATGACGCGCTTGAGCTTGGCCGGGCCGCGCCAGTAGCCGTCAAAGCGGTTCATCAGCAGCGCATCTTTGGCACGCCATTCCGCCAGCGAAAACGGGCCGGAACCGGCGGCGTGGGTGGTCAGCCAGGCCGCGCCCATATCGCCATTTTTCTCGTTTTCCAGCACCTTCTTACGGTCTAGCACCACGGCGCTGACCGAGGTGGCCAGGGTGTAGAGCACCATTTTCGGGTCGGTGGGTTCGGGCAGGTCGATCACCAGAGTGGTGGCATCGGTGGCGCGCACGGCCTTGTCCACATTCTGGGCGGTGAAGCCATAGCTCTTCCAGGGCGAGGCCATGGCCAGGTTCAGCTTGAGCACGCGCTGCAGCGACCATGCCGCGTCGTCGGCCGTGAGCGGATTGCCCGACTGGAATTTCACGCCCTTGCGCAGCACCAGGGTGATGCTGCGGCCGTCGGCAGACACCTTCCAGCTTTCGGCCAGGCCGGGCTGCATTTTGCTGATCGCCTGCGGGTCCAGCTCGATCAGGTAGTCGTACAGGTTGGCGGCCAGCTCCACCACGTCGTTACCGGTGGCCGCAGCCGGGTCCAGCGACAGCAGGTTATTCATGCTGAAGCCAATGATCAACTGGTCGTCTGGGGTCTTGGCCTGTCCGGCGGCACCCAGGGCACTCAGCGCCAAGGCAAGCGCGCATTGGCGCAATAACGTTGTGGGGTTCATGGAAGTGTCTCCTCAAGATGGATGGGCAGCGCGGCGAGGCTTTTAGTAGCTATTGCGCGTGTGGGCTTCGATGTAGGCGAAGTTGATGTCTTCGCCCAGACCGGGCAGCTGCGACAGGTGCACATAGCCGTCGGCATCCATGGGGTCGGCCAGGGTGTTCAGGTAGGCGGGCACTTCGTCGTACTCCAGAAAGGGGTGCAGCAGGCCGCGTTCGTACCAGCGGCAGTTTTTGATGGCTGCGCAGACCGCCAGGTTGGCCGCGCCGTTGCCGTGTACTTCGCACTGCATGCCAAAGGATTCGGCCAGGTGCGCCACCTTCAGCGTCGGCGAAATGCCACCCACGCCCGGCACCCCGGCACGCAGAATGTCGCAGGCACCGGCCTTGACCCAATCGGCCCGGCTGTGGTGCTTGCCCGACAGGCTTTCGGGCCCGACGATGGGGATGTCGAGCTGGTCGGCCAGCCAGGCGTACGAAGCCATGCTTTGCTCGTTCATCATTTCCTCGAACCAGGTGAAGTTGAGCTTTTCCAGTGCGCGGCCAATGGTCAGCGCGTCGATACGGCTGTAGTTGTGGTAGCCGTCCAGCATCAACGGAACGTTAGGGCCTACGGCTTCACGCACGGCGGCGCAGGCCTGGATGTCCATGGGCACGCTGGGGGCAAAAGACACCGGCGGCATCCAGGTGTGCAGCTTGATGGCCTTGTAGCCGCGCGCCACCAGCTTCAGGACGAAGTCGCCGTATTCCTGTGGCGTGGACAGGCCACCTTTGAGCTCGTCACCGCACATGGTGCTGCCGTAGGCAGGCACCTTGTCGCGGTAGCCGCCAATCAGACGGTACACCGGCTGGCCCAGCACCCGGCCGGCCAAATCCCACAGCGCCTGGTCTACGGCGGCCAGGGCGCGGTCGGTCAACTGGCCGCCGCTGCCGCGCTGCCAGTGCTCCAGGCCATGCCAGAGCTGCTCGCGCTGGAACGGGTGCTGACCCACCAGTACTTTGCGCACAAAGGCTTCCAGCACATGCGGGCGGATCACCTCGGGCGGCGCAAACGCGTAGCCGCTGTGCCCCTCGTCGGTGGTGATGGTCAACAAGGCCATCTTGCCCAGGCCCTCAGGGCCGGGGTGGGAATGGCCCGCCGTGTCCACCGACCGGCGGGTCGGGAAGGTGAATTCGGTACCGCGTACGCTTGCAATTTTCATAAGACTCTTTCTATGTCATCGGTCGTCAGACTGGAGTGAATTTTAAGCAACACGTCAGACGTGTTGAATAAGTAGAAACCCTTAAATTACTTATTTTTCTCTGCTGCCTCCCAAGTGGCATCAGTCGTCAGGTGAGACACCAGGCCGCGTTATAGTCACCAGCTCCCCCACAGCCCCACCCCACCATGCGCCCTACGCTGCCAGACCCTCCTACGCGGACCAAAAGCCAGCCGCAGCGGGTGGTCGACGGGGTTTCCGAGCGCATCCACAGCGGGGCGCTCAAGCCTGGCGACCGGGTGCCATCGGAACCCGGGCTGATGCAGGAATTCGGCGTCAGCCGCACGGTGGTGCGCGAAGCCATGTCCCGCCTGCAGGCCAGTGGCCTGGTCGAAACCCGGCAGGGCGTGGGCACCTTTGTACTAGCCTCCGCCACCCCCGAGCCTTTGCTGGCCATCGGCGCGCGCGATCTCCAGGTGCGCCAAAAGCTGGCCATGCTGGAACTGCGGATCAGCATCGAATCCGAAGCCGCCAGCCTGGCCGCCGTGCGCCGCCGCGAAGACCACCTGCTGGCCATGCGCGCCGCGCTGGACGCGTTCGATCTGCAGCGCCGCGCAGGCGGCAGCACCACCGAACCCGACTTCCAGTTCCACGTGCAGATCGCTGCCGCCACCGGCAACGAATACTTCGAAGAAGTGCTGACCAGTCTGGGCAACGCCACGATTCCACGGTCGGCACCAGATGCAGCCACGGGTGCCGCAGGCGACCGCAAAACCGCAACCCGCTTTGGCGAAGCCCAGCCCATGCTGGAGAGTGGCAAGGCCATCACCCAGCGCGAGCACGAAGCCATTTACGAGGCTATTCGCCGGGGCGATGCCGCCGCCGCGCGGGCGGCGATGTTCATGCACCTGAGCAACAGCCGCGAGCGCATGCGCGCCAATACGGACAGCAGCGGCAGCTAAACGCCCCGCATCCGGCAGCTGCCAGTCCGCATCGAAAGCTGCAGGCATCGCCCCGCACAGCGCGCTTAAAACCACAAACCGAGGGTTTTCACTGATTCCACAGGGAATGTCTTTTTCTTACCATTCGCCAAGTCGTCAGACGACTGACGTATGACTAATAAAATTTCATTTTTACCCTAGGAGACCCATTCCCATGCAATCCAAACTCGTCGTTGCGCTGGCCCTCGGCGCATGCGCCAGCGCCGCTTCGGCCCAATCCAGCGTGACCTTGTCCGGCATCGTCGATGTGTGGGTCGGCCAAACCCGGCACAAAGTGGGCGCAACCCCGCTGAGCAACAACACCGTGGTCGACAGCGGCGGCGCACAGGCCAGCCACTGGAGCCTGCACGGCACCGAAGACATGGGTGGCGGCCTGAAAACCAGCTTTGTGCTGGAACAAGGCTTCAACGCCGACAACGGCACGGTGACCCGGGTGTCCAACTCGGACATCGGCTTCAACCGGGGTGCCTATGTCGGGATATCGGGTGGTTTCGGCGAACTGCGCCTGGGCCGCATACTGACCGCGTTCGACGCACTGCGCGGCTCCACCAACCAGCTCTACGACTCGTCGGGCTTTGCCTCCACCGGCCAGGTCTGGGGTGCCGGCACCACTGCCGCCAACGGTCTGCCCGCCGTGGCCGGCAGCGACTACCTGGCACGCGGCAACAACACGGTCTACTACGCCAGCCCATTTGTCGGCCCGGTCAAGGGTTCGTTAAGGCAACGCTGAATAAGTCCCGACCTGGCGCGTGACTTGCATTGGTATTGTCATCCCTCACAAGGCGACAAAGATGAAGCAACACACCCTGGCCCTGGCCGCCGACCAAGAAGCGGGATTCGCCCAGCACCGCAAAC
>NZ_JANXMU010000034.1 GCF_025354435.1 Rhodoferax sp. | reverse complement strand
GGCGCAAAGTGGGCCCAAAGGCCCGCGAACCTAGCCCCAAGGGGTTAGAAAACGACTCGTTTTGGCCGGATTCGGCGCATTCTTGTTATCAGTACCCCGGAAGAGCCATTTTGAATGGCCTTGTTCAGCATTGCCTTAAGGCGGTTCCCATTGGACGATGGCGAGATTCCAAAGGTCTGACGAATGGGCCAAGGTTACTCTCACGTTACAGAGCGAGGTCGGCTTTCGAAGTAAGGCAGCAATGCCTGCGCAGCCTGAATCCTCAGGTGCAGTTCTATCGTTTTGTCGCCCATGACATCAAGTAAAAACCGTTTTGGATCGAGGTCACTTTTGCTGCCACCTCTTTCGTTGGCAGCTAACGCCATATGAGATGGCGCGGTTTTGGCCTCTGCACTGAGCCGACCCAAGACCATTTGAAAATCTTCGGCCTTGATACTCACCATGCGCGACAGGATGTCGGCTTGGGCATCAGGACTGGGGCAGATGTCCAGCCAGGGCTCATCGGAAAACACTGCGGCCAAGTCGGGGGCAATAAACGCTGACCATCGGCCGGTTTCTGCCCATAGAGCGGGAACCATTTTGGCGTGCTGGCCAGGCCCTGAAACCGAAGCCTCCACAGAGGGCCTCATAGCAACGCGCCCGGGGGCAATATTACCCAAATAACGCAGGCGTAGCGACTCAAGGAAGCTCCTCGCTTCCACAACTGGCACGGGATCCGACAACGAGAACCATAGTTGGTAACCGTCGATGCCGGAGACAGCGATAGCCGGTGCAGGCAGCTCCAGATCGACCTGAACCCCTTGCCAGAGTGTCGATAGAACAGTCCAGTCCGCTGGACGGGCAAGTTCTAGGACCATCGCCCGTACACCACCGTCGGGGCTGATCAAACCGAAGTCTTCGGACCTGTTACCCTCGTCCTCTAGGCTACCCAAGCGGTATAGGCGACGCAGTTCAGCTTGCAATCTGTTCATGGCGAGATACTGGCAATGGCTTGCCGCAAAGCACGGACTTTACTTGATGGCGATTCCAGAGATCAGCAGGTACCCTGTGCCCGCCGCCTTCAAGATATCCACCCGCATCTTGTACGCATATATGTTGCAGACCGCCCCTGGAAGGCGCTGTGGCATAACGCCCTGCCCGAAGAAAAAAGGTGGGTATCGGCCATTCTTTCAATGGCATTTTTTCAACCGACCATTCGACCTACTCGAACAATCGGCATCTTTTGCTGCGGTGCAGCACGGGCAAAAAATAGCAATTTCACTCACGTTTTTACTTTTTGTCGACCGGTTGGCGTGCTGCAAATAGCCCCGAATTGAACACAGACATAGCCCAGGCGCATGGAAATGAAAAGGGCACAATCCCGTCCGTTTCAACTCACTACACCCATCCCATGCCGCATCTGAATTTTGTGCAACAAGGCCACGGGCCGCTGGTGGTGCTGAGCCACGCCCTGGGTTGCGACCTGACCATGTGGGACGGTGTGGCTGCCGCGCTGCAGGACCGCTACACCGTGCTGCGCTACGACCACCGCGGGCATGGCGGCTCTGCCGGTTCCGCTGCGGCTTATACCGTGGACGATCTGGCCGAAGACGCGGCTGAACTGGTCCGTGCCCAGTCCACGGGGCCGGTGCACTTCGTGGGCCTGTCGATGGGCGGCATGACGGCCCAGGCACTGGGTGCGCGGCACCCACAGCTGGTACGCAGCCTGGTCATCGCCAATTCGGCCAGCCACTACGACGAAGCAGCCCGCACGATGTGGCAGACCCGGATTGCCACCGTGCTAGCGAAGGGCGTGGCACCGATTGCAGACGGTGCCTTGCAGCGCTGGTTCACGCCAGAATTCCGCAGCGACGTGAACGGCAGCGTCCTGGTGGCAAACCTGCGCAAGGTGCTGGAGGGTACCGCGCCAGCGCCTTATGCCGCCGCCTGTGCCGCCGTGGCGAATATCGATCTGGACGCTGGCAATGCCCGCATCACCTGCCCGACGCTGGTGGTCTGCGGTGCGCGTGACGAAGCCACGCCGCCCGCCTTGTCGCAAACCATTGCACACACAATCCCGGGTGCGCAACTGCGCAGCCTGGATGCCGCACACCTCAGCGCGGTGGAACAACCCGAGGCGTTCGCGCGGTTGTTGACGGAGCTCTGGACGGGCCTGTCAGCACGCGGGTA
>NZ_JANXMU010000009.1 GCF_025354435.1 Rhodoferax sp. | reverse complement strand
GTTCTGAAAACAGGTGCTCGCTGCCCGCAGGAACGCTGGCAGCGTCGGTCAGGTAGTAGTCGATGGCCTGCAGGCCGGTGGTGTAGCCATAGCCCATCCAGCTCATCGACACTGGGGCCGGTTTGAGTGCAAACACTCCCAAGCGGTTGCCTGCGGTGTGGCCTGCCAGCTCCACCAAAATGTCGATACCGTCGGCCCGGATGCGCTGGGCCAGGGCCACGTCGGTCATGCCCCGAGTCGGCACCCAGTGCTCTACATAGCGTTTGTAGCGCTGGGTGGCACTGTCTTCATGGGTCAGCTCGGCATAGGCATAGACCTCCACCACGCTGACATCGTGGTGTGACAGCAGCGGCTCCAGGAAGAAAGTGCAGGCATGGTTGCGGAAGTCGGGCGACATGTAACCGACCTTGAGGCGGCGGCCAGCGCGGGGGACGTTGGTGTGCGGAGCCCAAGCTGCCCGGTACGGCTGGCCGAAGCGGCGGTCGTAGTCACGGTAACTGTCAAAAATATCTTCTGCGCTTTTGTCCGGGTCGTAATTCAAGGCGAACAGCAGGCTGGAATAGACCGGGGCCGCGTAATTGCACAGCTCCAGGGCCCGGTAAAAACTGCGCTGGGATTCGGCCAGGCGGCCTTGCATCAGCAGCGCAATGGCAAGATTGACCCAGGCCGCGGTGAACGCGGGGTCGATCGCTACGGCCTGCGCCAGGCAGGCTTCGGATTCGGTCAGGCGCCCCTGCTCTTTCAGGTTGCCGCCCAGGTTGCTCATCACCGACACCGTTCCGGGCTGGATCGCCAGGGCGTGGCGCAAGTCAGCCTCGGCCTCGGCCAGCAGGCCCAGCTCCCCCAGAAAGTTACCCCGGTGGAAGTAGGTTTCGTAATCATCTTCTCGCACCACCATGGCATTGCGGATGCACGCCTCGGCCTCCGCCCGCCGACCCTGCCGCTGCAAGGCCCGACTGAGGTGCAGCGACACCTGCATGTCGTCTGGCGTCAAGCGCAGCAGGCTGCGCCAGACTGCTTCGGCCTCTACCAGGTTGCCCACCTCGGCCAGCAAGCCGCCCAAGCCATGGTGCGCAGCGGTGAAGTCGGGCTGGAGGCGCACGGCCTCGCGGTAGCACGGCAGGGCCTCGGCGCGACGGCCTTGGCCGAACAGGGCGTTGCCCAGGTTGTGGTGGGCTTCGGCATCGTCCGGCTGCAGCGCAATCACCGCCCGGTAGCAACGCTCGGCCTGCTGCACCTGGCCTTGCTCCCCATAGGCCAGGGCCAAATTGAACAGCGCTTCGGTATCGTCGGGCAGTAACTGCACTGCCCGCTGCTTGGCTTGCAAAGCCTCTTGCATTTGCCCTTGCTTGTGCAGAAAAGAGCCTAGCAACTTCCAGCTGTAGCCGTTCCGGGGATAGCGGTCCACCAAGGTACGTGCTGCCTGTGCGCCCTGCGCAAACGCCTGCTCCTGGAACAAGCGCACCAAATCGTTCATGGCCTCCACCGGGGGGGCCGCCTCTACCGCATCCAGCGCCACATCGGTGGCCCAGCGGGCATACATTTGGCCGTAGGCCTGTTCGACCTGGCGGGCAAAGCCCGACTCGTCCATCAGCGGGCTGGCCTGCATTTGCGCACGCAACGTTGCGCGCAACTGGGCCAGCGCGGGCAGGTCAGAGGCCAGAGCCACGACCTTGTCCACGTAGGCATCCTCACTCTTTGCAATCCACTCCGGATGCCCCAGACCGTACAAGATGGCGCTACCGATGCGGCCCACGCTGGGCCGGTCGGCCAGGGTCACATAGGGCAAGCCCATGTACAAGGTCTCGAACAAGGTGGTGCCCGAATTGTGCGGAAAACAGTCCAGACCGATGTCGATACCGCGCAGCACGTCCCAAGGGGGACTGTTGAAGCCGATGTGCAACCGCTCGGGCGAAATGCCAAAAGCCGAAAACTGCGCCACTACGTCGGCTTGCACCTCTGAATCTTGGAACGAACGGCTGTCGATCACCAGATGTGCCGTGGGCAGGCGCAGCAGGATGCGGGCCCACACCCGGATGGTCCGGTGGTTGATACGCACGCCCCGGGTCAAGGTGCCCAGGGTGATGTAGCCGCGCTCCACGGCGGGCAAGGCGTTCACCTCGCCCATCCCGGTGCCGGGTCGGTAAGCGGTGTAACAGCCAGGCAAGCGCCAGGGTTCCTCGGAGAACACATGCTCGCTGCCCACTGGCACGCTGGCAGCATCGGTCAGGTAATAGTCGATGGCGCGCAGGCCCGTGGTGTAACCGTAGCCCATCCAACTCAAGGACACAGGAGCGGGTTTACGGGCAAACACTCCCAAGCGGTTGCCCACCGTGTGGCCCGCCAGATCAACCAAGATGTCGATGCCATCGGCGCGGATGCGCTCGGCCAGCGCCGCGTCGGACAAGCCGCGCGTGGGCACCCAGTGGTCCACGTAGCCCCGGTAACGCTGGCTCACCGCGTCTTCGGCCACCAGATCGGCATAGGCCGTAACTTCTACGGCAGCAGAATCGTGGTGGGCGAGCAAGGGCTCCATGAAAAAGGTGCAGGAATGGCTTCGGAAGTCGGGCGACACATAGCCAACCTTGAGGCGACGGCCCAAAGTGCGGTCGTTGCCATGGAGCAGCCAGTTCTGCCGATGCGGCGTGCCAAACCGGCGCTCAAACTCCTGGTAACTGTCAAAAATCAATTCTGCCGGGTGATCGGGGTGGTAATTGAGGGTGAACAGCAGGTTGTCGAAAATGGAGATGTGGCGAGGATTGAGTGCCAGAGCCGCGCGAAAACTCGCTTCCGATGCATCCAGCCGCCCCATCTTTTGGTAGGTGATGCCAAGATTGTTAAACGCCTCGGGATAGGCGGGTTTGAGCACCAGTGCGCGCTTCAAGGCCACCTCGGCCTGCGCATAGTGCTCCAGATCTTGCAGAGAATGGCCCAGATTGCAGGCCGCCTCGGCATCATGTGGCAACAACTGAGCCGCTTGCTTTTTAGCCTCCAAGGCTTCTTGTGCATAGCCACTGGCCTGCAGCATGGCCCCTAAAGCCTTCCAGCCAAAACCATGCCGCGGATACTGCCGCACCATGGCGCGGGCAGCCTGGATACCTGCCGCATAGTCGCGCGACTCAAAAAACGAAGTCAATAGCTTCATGTCGTCCATGCTGGGCTGGCTACCCAGCACCTGGCGGACGGCTTTGGGAGCCTTGCTGCGGACCATCGGTTGCGCTGACCAGCGATCGAACATCTGGGCATAAGCCTGTTCCACCGTGCGGGCAAAGCCCTCTTCGTCCATCAGCGGGCTGGCCTGCATCTGGGCCCGCAGCGTGGCGCGTTGGCGGGCCAGTGCGGGCAGGTCACCCGCCAAAGCCAGTACTTTTTCAACGTAGTCGTCTTCGCTGTC
>NZ_JANXMU010000057.1 GCF_025354435.1 Rhodoferax sp. | reverse complement strand
GGCCCACAGTGACGGGTACTCGCCTCGGTGCTCCTGCACCATGCGCACTGCGCGCTTACGCACCTCAGGGGAAAACTTGTTCGACTTCATGGCTCAATCCTCTCAGAGATTTGAGCCTCCTCAAAACACGGGGCGGTTCATATGTCCTGGCCCACCAGGGCGGTTACTGGCTGGCATACGTGCCGGAAAAGACGGAGTTCTACTGTTTTTGGGGTAGCAGCCCAGAGTCGCTGAGCGCGTGTCGCGAGCCCGGAAATCCGCTCTTCTGTTGGTGGGACTAAACACACACCCCGAGCCGCTACGCTGATACAAGCGCACGTCCGCTTCTAGGCAGGATGTACTTCTGCTTCGGGCCCAAAGCAGCCCCAAACTATTCTTAACTCCCACTGATCAAAGGGCCATGGTGTCACCATCCGCCAGACCATTTCTTCTCAATAAGTCAAACACCACCGCTTGACCGAGTTTCGGCTTTTCTCACTCTGAAAATTTAAGAGAAATCGAGCAATAACGCACAGACTAACTACGCTGGCAGCTACATTTACAATAGCAATTGGCATCCGACTAGCTGAACCGCTCGACCAAAAAATCCACAAAGCTACGCAACTTGGGCGAGCGGTAACGGTCCGGCAGGTAGACCACGCTCATCGGCCGACTGTGCAGCGTATGGGTGGCAAATAATTGCACCAGGCGGCCAGCCTGCACGTCGGCCTGCAGCAGAATCGCCGGCTGCAGCACGATACCCAAGCCGTGCAGTGCCGCCACCCGCAGTGCCTGCCCGTTATTGACCTGCAGGCGACCCGATACCGGCACGCGGCAGATGGCGTCTTGCATGTCCGTCAAGCGCCAATGCACCAGGGCGGCGGGCGAGAACGACAGGCATTCGTGCTGGCCCAGGTCCTCGGGCGTGGCCGGTGTGCCGCGGCGTGCCAGGTACTCGGGCGATGCGCAAATCATCAGCCGGTAGGGTGCCAGCGGCCGGGCGATCAGCGCCGAGTCTGGCAGCGGGCCGATGCGGATCGCCGCCTCGAAGCCCTCCTCCACCAGATCGACCACGCGGTCGCACAGGGCCACGTCAACGCTCACCTCGGGGTAACGTGCCAGGTACACCGACAAGGCCGGTACCAGGGCTTCGGTGCCAAAGCTCACGGGCGCGCTGATGCGCAGCTTGCCTGCGGGCGCCAATTGCAGGTTCTGCGCCTGCGCATCGGTCTCGGCCACCAGGCGAAGGATTTCCTTGCAGCGCGCGTAGTAGTTCTCGCCAAAAGCCGTGAGGTGCTGCCGCCGGGTGGTGCGCTGCAGTAGCTGCATGCCCAGGCGCTTTTCCAGCGTGCGCAGGTGGTTGCCCGCCATGGTCGCCGAAATGCCGCAGGCCGTGGCAGCTGCGCTGAGGCTGCCTTTTTCTACTGCCTGTACGTAGACCCGCATGCTGTCAAACACATCCATTCAGCACTCCTGATTTCAAATCTATCAACTTAACCGCAGTTTATCTCGGATGGTTTTTAAATAAAACTGCAGTCTTCCTTCAGTCCAGGGAAAACACCATGCACGCGATCCAACTCACAGCCCATTCCCTCAGCGCTTTTCAAAGTACCGAGCTGCCCGACCCGCGGGCTGGCTATGGCGAGGTACTCGTGCGCATGCGCGCCGCCACGCTGAATTACGCCGACGTGGCCGTGGCCACCGGTGCCTTCCCCGGCGCCAGTTTCCCGATGGTTCCGGTCGCCGATGGTGCAGGCGAAGTTGCGGCCCTGGGCACAGGCGTCAGCGGCTGGGCAGTGGGCGACCGCGTGGTACCGCACTTCATGCCCGGCTGGCAAGACGGCCCGATGACACCGCGCAAGGTGATCGGCATGCGCGGCATCAGCTTGCCGGGTTCACTGGCCGACTACGTGGCCGTACCTGCCCACAGCTTGGTCGCCCTGCCCGCGCATCTGGATTTCGTCCAGGGTGCGGCGCTACCGATCGCCGCCACCACCGCTTGGAACGCCGTGCGTTCGGCCTCGCTGCGGCCGGGCTCGGTGGTGCTGCTGCTGGGCACGGGCGGCGTCAGCATCTTTGCCCTGCAGTTCGCCAAAGCATCCGGCGCTACGGTGATCCTGGCTTCGTCCTCCGACCAAAAGCTGGAGCGCGCGCGCCAGCTCGGTGCGGACCACCTGATCAACTACCGCGCCATCCCCGCCTGGGACGCAGAAGTGCTGAAACTCACCGACGGGCGCGGTGTCGACCTGGTGGTGGAAACCGTGGGCGGGGCCACCATTGCCCGCTCGCTCAACGCCACCGCCATGGGCGGCACGGTGTTCACGGTGGGCTTTCTTACCGGCACCGCCGCATCGGTTGATCTGCTGCCCGTCATCGTCAAGGGCTTGCGCATCGTCGGCAACAGCACCGGCTCGGTGGCCGACCTGGCCCAGGCCACTCGCGCGATTGCCACCCACCGCATCGTGCCGGTGATCGACCGCATCTTCGGCATCGCCGACACCAGCGCCGCCTATACCGAGCTCATCGCTGGCGGGCGCCACTTCGGCAAGCTGGCCATTGTGCACTGAGGTAGGGCCTGAAGCTTCACGAAAAATAGGGCGCTAGCGCTTACTCCACCAGCGCAAGAAGCTACTAATTCCATAGCACTCCCTACCCCAACCTCACCCCCCCACGTTCCCCGCCCGAGCCCTTCGCGCTTCGGAGTTGGGGTGCATGGGGCGCAAATACTCGTGCAGCGTCAGCGCCGCGGCACCTACAGCGGCGGCCAGGGGGCCGTAACGGGCCATGCGGATGCTGGGCGCAGGCATGCCGGCGCTGGCGGCGTACTGGGCTACGGTGTCGAGGGCGCTTTGCAGGAATTCGGGGTGGTGGTCGCAGGATTTGCCGCCGACCACGATGGCCCGGGGGTTGAAGGTGGTCCACAGGTTTTGCAGCAGCACACCCAGGTAGTGGCCCGAGCGGCTCAGGTCCACCGCCGCACCGTCCAGGCCGCTGAAGGCGCGCAGGCCGATGAAGGCTTCGGCACAGCCTTTGCGCCCGCAGGAGCACAGCGGGCCGTCGATCTGCATGATGGTGTGGCCGATTTCCCCGGCCATGCCCTGCGCGCCGCTGAACAGCCGGTCGTTGGAGACGATGCCTGCGCCCACGCCCACGTCGCAGCTGACGAAGATCAGCGGGTCTTCGCCCTCGCCGTCGGCAAATTCGTATTCGCCCAAAGCGCCCGCGTCGGCATCGTTTTGCAGCTGTAACGGCACCGGGGGCAGGCCGACCTCGGCCAGGGCCTGGGTCAGGTGGCTGAGCAGGTCCAGATTGCGCCAGCCCAGGTTGGGGGCAAACAGCACCAGGCCGCTGGCGTGGTCGATGGCACCCGGCGTGCACACGCCTACGCCCACCAGCTGCAGGCCGACCGCCAGCAGCTCGGCGTAGGCCGTGGCCACCATGCAGGCGGTTTGCTGGCTGGCCAGCGCCGGGTTGGTGCTGGCCAGGGGCTGCTCTTCGGAATGCAGGATTTCGCCCTGCAGGGTGACACACACCACGCGCACCACTTCGACGGCGATTTCCACCCCGATCAGCGCGCGCTTGCCCTCGTGGATGCGCAGCGGCGTGGACGGGCGGCCCAGGCCTTCGTTGACGGTTTCCACGGCTTCGGTGAGCCAGCCATCGTCCAGCAGCTCACGCACCAGCAGGCTGACCGTGGATTTGGTCAGGCCGCTCTCGGCTGCCAGCCGCGCCCGTGACAGGCCGGGCTGAGCGCGCAGCAAGCGCAGCAGCACGCTGCGGTTGATGCGTTTGACGAGTTGCTGGTCGCCGGTGGTTTTCATAAGGGCTTGCCGAGTGGGGGAAAGCGCTAAGTCTAGATGCTGGCGCGCTCGGTTTGCGGCTTGCCTTCGGGGCGTTTGCCGGTGATGACCATGCCCAGCACCTCGTCCTCGGTCACGTCGGCGGTAGCGTAGGTGCCGACCAGCTTGCCGTTTTTCATTACCGCCAGCCGGTCGCTCAGGCCGAACACGTCGGGCATGTCGTGGGTGATCAGGAAAATGCCCACGCCTTCGCTTTTCAGCTGCTGCACCAGGCGGCCGACCATGGCGGTTTCTTCGGGGCCCAGCGCGGCGCAGGGCTCGTCCATGATCAGGATGCGGGCGTTGAAGTACAGCGCCCGCGAGATGGCCACCACCTGGCGCTGGCCACCCGAGAGCCGCCGCACCGGCACGCGGATGTTGGTGAAGTTCTTGTTCAGGCGGGCGAAGACCTTGCGGGCGTTGACCTCCATGAAATGGTCGTCCAGCGTGTTCCAGCGGGTCATCTTCTCGCGGCCCAGGAACAGGTTGGCCACGGAATCCAGGTTGTCGGCCAGGGCCAGGGTCTGGTAGATGGTTTCAATGCCCTGGGCCTGGGCTTCGGCGGGGGTGCGGATGTGCACTTTTTGCCCGGCGATCACGGTGTCGCCCGAGTCGATGGGGTAGGCCCCGGCCAGCATCTTCATCAGCGTGGACTTGCCCGCGCCGTTGTGGCCCAGCAAGGCCACCACTTCGCCGGGATACAGGTTGACGCTGACACCGTCCACCGCGACCACGCCGCCAAAGGCTTTGCGGATGTCGCGCAGCTGGACCAGGGGTTGGGAGAGGTCGGTCATTTAGCGATCTCCCGTGAATTTGCGATAGAGAACATCGAAGACGACCGCCACGATCAGCACCTGGCCGATGATGACCATGCGCTTGCCGATGGACACATCCAGCAGCAGCATGCCGCTGTCCAGCGACTGCATGATCAGCGCGCCCAGCACCGAGCCGAAGATCGACCCGCTGCCCCCAGCCAGCGCGGTGCCGCCAATCACGGCGGCGGCAATCACGTACAGCTCCATGCCGCTGCCCAGCGAATTGGTGCCAGCATTCAGGCGCGCTATGGAAACAATAGCTGCAATGGTAATCAGCACGCCCAGCAGGGCGAATAATTGCAAGGTAACGCGTTTGACCGGAATGCCCACCAGCGCCGCCGCGTCGGGGTTGCCGCCCATGGCGTACACATAGCGGCCAAAGCGGGTGCGGTGCACCAGAAACGACAAACCGCCCGCCACCACGGCCCAGATCAGCACCGGCACCGGGATGCCCTGCGGCTCGGTCTTGCTCGATATTTGGTAGTGGTTCATGGCGCTGGCAAAGGCCAGCAGCAAGGCGATGGGCACGCCGACCAGCAGCGCCTCCATCCACAGCGGATCGGTGGCCACGCCGTGGTGCTGGCGGGTGCGGCGCTTTTGCACCGCCCGCAGCAGCAGGCCCAGACTGACCAGGCCCACCACCACCCAGCTGGCAGTAGTGCCGATGCCGCCGTCGTAGCCGCCGCCCAGGCGCAAAAAGAAATCGTTGGTGACCGGCTGGGTCTTGCCGTCGGCCACCAGAAAGGCCGCGCCCCGAAACGACATCAGCCCGCCCAGCGTGACCACAAACGAGGGCACGCCCAGCACCGCCGTAAGCCAGCCCTGGTAGATCGACACCGCCATCGCCACCGCCAGCCCGGCCAGGCAGGCCGCGGGCCAGGACCAGTTGGCGCTGTACTGCAAGTAGGCAATGAGCACGCCCACAAAGCCCATCACCGAGCCCACCGACAGGTCGATGTGCCGGGCCACGATGACCAACACCATCACAGTAGAAACGATGCCCACCACCGCCGTCTGCTGGGCGATGTTGTAGAGGTTTTCCGGCGAGAAAAACAGGCCGTCGGACATCAGGCCAAAGGCCAGCGCCAGCACGGCCAGCACCAGGCTCATCAGCACCAGCCGCCAGTCGATGGCGGCATTGCGCCAGGGGTTGGGGGAATCGGTCATTGCAGGTTTCCAGGAAGGGGAACAGTTCGCACGCTAGCGCCCGTACCCACCGAGAACGGAGCGCACTTACGTCGGATGGACGTTACTTACAAGCGGCAGGAGCCGCTGCTGCATCCACACCCTTGCAGAGCTCATCCTTCTTGATCCAGCCCGCCTTCACCACCACGTCGAGGTTGTCGCGGGTGATGGCCACGGGGGCCAGGAAATGCGATTCCAGCGCAATCTTCTTCTCGCCACCGCTCCAGCTCACGGCACCGGGCACCTTTTTGCCATTGCCCAAGGCCACAGCGGCGGTGGCGGCTTCACTGCCCAGCGCGCGCGCATCCTTCCACACCGAGACGGTTTGCGAGCCCAGGGCCACGCGGTTCAGCGCGGCAAAGTCGCCGTCCTGGCCGGACACGGGAATGCCCTTGATACCCTTGGAGGTGAGCGCTGCCACCACGCCACCGGCCGTGCCGTCGTTGGAGGCAATCACTGCATCCACTTTGCCGCCGACCTTGGTGAGGATTTGCTCCATGTTCTTTTGCGCCACTTCGGGCTTCCAGCCGTCGGTGTATTCCTCGCCGACGATCTTGATGGCACCGGACTTGACGGCGGCAGCGATCACCTCTTGCTGGCCTTCGCGCAGGAAGTCGGCATTCGGGTCGGTGGGCGAGCCCTTGATCATCACGTAGTTGCCCTTGGGCTGGGCTTTGACCACGGCGCGGGCCTGCATGCGGCCGACTTCCTTGTTGTCGAAGGTGATGTAGAACACGCCGGGCGCTTCGATCAGGCGGTCATAGGCGATAACGGGCACCTTTTGCTTGGTGGCCTTGTTGACGGCGGGCAGGATGGCGTCTTTGTCCATGGCCAGCACGATCAGCACTTTCGCGCCCTTGGTCATCAGGCCTTCGATGTCACCCAACTGCTTTTCGGGCGAGCCACCGGCATCGGCGCTGATGTACTTGGCACCCAGCTTTTCCAGCTGCGCCTTGATGGCGCCTTCGTCGGTTTTCCAGCGTTCCTCCTGGAAGTTGGACCAGCTCACCCCCACTGTCATTTGCGCCAGCGTGGCGGTGCTGACCGTGCCGAGGGCGGCCAGGGCCAGAACGGACAGGGTTTTTTGGAATGTGTTTTTCATGCTTGTCTCCATTGGGTGCCTGCAAAAGGCGGGGCTGGTAAGCGGGTCTGGTAAGGCGAGTGCAGCGTGTGGCGGCAGATAGTTCGACTTCCGGACGAACTATCCGGCATTTTGGAGATTGCCAGACTAGGACTTGCCCTAGGTGGTGGTGTAAAAGCGCCCCAGCATTTTTTTAGATGAAATCGGCCTCTAGCGCATATTCCACCATCGCTAGTAGCTATCAAAACCGCAGCATTAACCGATGGCGTTCGCCACGCGGGTGTAGAAGGCCATGTCGTGCTGGTACTGGGTGTCGGAGATCTGCCGGTTGTTGTGCTGGGTGGTCAGGTTGTCCATCACCTTGCGCACCTGGGCTTGCTGGCCCGTGTTGTCAAGGGTGCTACCGGGCGCGCTGTCATAGGGGTTGCGCCGCTGGATCAAGTCCATCGCCCGGCTGGACAGGGACACGCTGGCCTGGGACTGGGCCAGCAGGTCTTTGGCGGCCTGGGAGATGGTGACGGTGTCTGTGGCGGCAGGAGCCGCGGGGGTGTCTGCCGCCGTGGCCTTGGCAGCCGCGGCCAGCCGGGTCGGCGCAGCGCTGGCCAATGTGGCAAGGGCGGACTGCAGGCGACTGGCTTGGATGTTCATGGGGGCCTCGGTAGTGCGTACCCACACGCGGTTACGCCTGGGTAACAATAGCCACAACGTCGCCCTGTGAAGTTCCGATAAGCAGGCAAAAACACCGCTCTTTCCACCGGAGATTCCCATGGCCCCGTACCAGCTCTATTGCTTTGCCCAGTCGGGCAACGCCTACAAAGTGGCATTGACCCTGCAACTCGCCGGGGCCAACTGGTCGCCCCGGTTTGTGGATTTTTTCAACGGTGAGACCCGCACCCCCGCCTACCGCGCCGTCAACGTGATGGGCGAGGTGCCGGTGCTGGAGCACGGTGGCCTGCGGCTGAGCCAGTCGGGAGTCATCCTGGACTACCTGGCGGGACAATTCCCACAGCTTGGTCCCGGCAACGAGGAGGAGCGCCGCGAAATTCTGCGCTGGACGCTGTTTGACAACCACAAGCTGACAAGCCACATAGCCACGCTGCGCTTCCAACTGCAGTTTGCCCAGACCGGCGAAACGCCCGTCACCGTTTTTCTGCGCGGGCGCATGGTGGCGGCGCTGAAAATCTTGAACCAGCACCTGGGCGACCGCCCCTACGTGGTGGCCGATCGGTTGACCACGGCCGACATGTCGCTCTGCGGCTACCTGTTTTGGCCAGCGGAATACGGCGTGGACTGGGTCGATTACCCGGCGATTGGCGCGTGGCTGCAGCGTATCCAGAGCCAGCCGGGCTGGGTGGCCCCGTACGATCTGATGCCCGGCCACCCCCGGCCGCAAGACCGGCCCGCTTAACCCACGCGGGCGGGCCGCCGGGGCCGCACCAGGTCGGCCACCAGCGGCGGCAACGACAAGCCCAGCAGCAACAGCGCCAACGGCAGCACCCAGATAAAACCCACGTACTTGAAGCCGGTCGCCCCCACCAGCCCGCCCACCACAAAGGCCGACAGCAGGGTCGCGTACAGGCGCAGCTTGACGCGGTTGGCCCGCACGCGGGAAGCCAGCGGGCTGTCTTGCCGGTTCATGTAGACCAGTTTGCCCAGCTCGATACCCAGGTCGGTGATCACGCCAGTCATGTGGGTGGTGCGGATCTGCGAGGCCGAAAGCTTGGACACCAAGGCGTTTTGCAGCCCCATGGTGAAGGCCAGCACCAGCAGCGTAAGCGGTACGGCAAACGGCGTCTGCCGGTTCAGCGTAGCCCCGAGCAGGCCAAACACCAACAGCAGCAAGGCCTCGCACAGCAAAGGCAATGCGTATTCACTGCGCAGATGGTGCTGGCGCGCCCAGTTGACCAGCAACGCCGTGGCCGCCGCGCCCGCGGTAAACGCCAGCAAAGCCCCCAGCGCGCCGAGCACCAGAGTGATGTTGCCCAGCACCAGGTTGTCGGACAGCATGGAGGCAAAACCGGTCATGTGCGAGGTGTACATGCCCACCACCAGAAAGCCCCCAGCGTTGATGGCCCCCGCGTTGAACGCCAGCAGGCCGCCCAGCAACCGGTTGGTCGAAGCGGTGCGGTGCTGGCCCGTCAAATGGCGAAGGCGGCGCATGGGCTATAAATTTATAAAAAATAGGGCTCTAGCGTATATTCTACCTACGCTATTAGCTACATAAAATATAGCAAATCCAGGTCTGCATCAACCGTGGAAGAAGTTGACTGGCAGGCCCGGCACATCGACCCGCATGGACAGCACGCAGCCGGACGCGGGCATGGCCTCCAGCTCGGCGGCCGGGCGGCCGTGGCGGCCGGTCGTGAGATACAAAGTTTGCAGATCGTCGCCGCCAAAGCAGGGCATGGTGGGGCAGCGCACCGGCAGCAGGTAGGCGTTGAGCAGGTCGCCATCGGGCGAGAACTTGCACAGGCGCTGGCCTTCGAACTGGGCCGAATAGTAGTTGCCCTGCACGTCCACCGCCGCGCCGTCGGGGCGGCCACCGTAGCCGGGCATGCCGGGCTGCCAACCAGCGGGTTTGGGGGCCATGTGCAGGTACTCGCGGTAGTGCGACAGCACATTGGGCACGGCATCCCAGTCCCAGGCGTGGACGATATGGTGCGGCGTGTCCGACCAGTACAGGGTCTTGGCATCGGGCGACCAGGCCAGGCCATTGCCGGTGATGGCGTTGCCCGCCAGGCTGCGCAGCGTGCTGCCCTCCAGGCAGTACAGCTCGGCCTTGCGGGCATCGCGCGGCTCATAGATGGTGCTGGCCCAGAAGCGGCCCAGCGGATCGCATTTGCCGTCGTTGAAGCGGGTGGTGGCCGGGTCGTACGGTGCGGCGGCCAGCAGGGCCATTTCGCCCCCCCACACCGGCGCGCGGTAGATGCCGTCGCGCAGCGCCACCACCAGGCCGCCGCCGGTGGCCGGGGCGATGCAGCCGGGCTCGCTGGGCATGGCCCAGCGTTCCACCACGCCACTGGCCACGTCCAGCCGCTGCAGCAGCTTGCCAGGCACATCGACCCAGTACAAGCGCTTTTCCTGCGGGTGCCAGAACGGCGATTCGCCCAGGGCGTTGGGTTCGGTGGTGACGGTGGTCCAGGTCATGGGAGTTCTGTATTGGGGTTGCGATGCCCGTATTGTGAACGGGCAAAAAAAAGGCCCACCGGCATTGCTGCCAATGGGCCGAATCTCTTTGGAAGATTCTGCGGGTAAGACCCTGCGGCACGGGGCCGCAGGTATCGAACGTTTTAGCGGTTGTAGGCGGTTTCGCCGTGCGAGCTGATGTCCAGACCTTCGCGCTCTTCTTCTTCCGTGACACGCAGACCCACGGTCAGGTCCACGATCTTGTAAGAGATGGCAGCCACAACACCCGACCAGACGATGGTCAAGATCACGGCCTTCAGCTGGATCCAGACCTGTGCGCCTACCGAATAAGCATCCGCAGGGGTCATGCCAGCAGACACCCAGTCAGCCACGGTGGATGGGCCACCCAGGCTAGGCGAGTTGAACACGCCGGTCAACAGCGCACCCAGGATACCGCCCACACCGTGCACGCCGAACACGTCCAGTGTGTCGTCTGCACCCAGGATCTTCTTCAGGCCATGGACACCCCACAGGCAGGCGAAGCCAGCCAGGAAACCAATCACCAGGCCACCGCCGATACCGACGTTACCAGCGGCTGGCGTGATAGCCACCAAGCCTGCTACGGCACCAGATGCGGCACCCAGCATCGAAGCCTTGCCCTTCATCAGCGCTTCGCCGACGCACCATGCCAGCACCGCAGCTGCCGTAGCACCCAGGGTGTTGATGAAGGCCAGAGCGGCAAAGCCGTTGGCTTCCAGAGCGGAACCGGCGTTGAAACCGAACCAACCCACCCACAGCAGGGAGGCACCGACCATGGTCAGCGTCAGGCTGTGAGGAGCCATGGCTTCTTTGCCGTAACCGACGCGCTTGCCGATCATGAAAGCACCGACCAAACCGGCCACAGCGGCGTTGATGTGCACCACGGTGCCGCCGGCGAAGTCCAGCGCGCCCCATTGCCAGATCAGACCGGCCTTGGCGTTCATCGCATCGACAACTTCCTTGCCGGAGTAGGCGTCAGGGCCCATCCAGAACCACACCATGTGGGCAATAGGAGCGTAGCTGAAGGTGAACCACAGGGCCGAGAACAGCAGCACCGCGGAGAACTTGATACGTTCTGCGAAGGCACCGACGATCAAACAGCAAGTGATACCGGCGAATGTCGCCTGGAAGGCGGCAAACACGATTTCAGGAATGTAGACACCCTTGCTGAACGTGGCGGCGTTGGCAAATGTGCCCGCAGCGTTGTCCCAGATGCCCTTCATGAACAGCCGGTCGAAGCCACCGACGTAGGCATTGCCTTCGGTGAACGCCAGGCTGTAGCCGTAGATGAACCACAGCACGATGATCATCGAGAACGTGACCATCACCTGCATCAGCACCGACAGCATGTTCTTGCTGCGCACCAGGCCGCCGTAGAACAGGGCCAGGCCGGGCACGGTCATCATGATGACCAGCAGCGTAGACAGCATCATCCAGGCGGTGTCGCCCTTGTTGGGAACTGGAGCGGGGGGCGCAGAAGCGGCATCTGCAGGGGCAGATGCGGCGGCTTCGGCAGCCGCTGGTGCGGGCGCAGCAGCAGGTGCTGGTGCCGCATCGGCAGGTTTGGCCTCGGCAGAAGCCGCCATCGCCGGAGCGCTGGCAGCATCAGCGGCAGGAGCCTGTGCCTGGGCGAAAGATCCGCCCCACATTAACCCCAAGCCGAGAGCCAGGGATGCTAGTAGTTTTTTCATTTTTACTTACTTTCAGAGGAAAGATGGTGCTGCTTACAGCGCTTCTTTGCCGGTTTCACCCGTGCGGATGCGTACAACTTGCTCCAAGTTGTAAACAAAAATCTTGCCGTCGCCGATCTTGCCGGTGCGCGCTGCGCCTTCCACGGCTTCGATCACGCGGTCTACCAGTTCGTCGGAGATGGCGGCTTCAATCTTGACCTTGGGCAAGAAATCCACCACATACTCGGCACCACGGTACAGCTCGGTATGGCCCTTTTGGCGACCAAAACCTTTGACTTCCGTCACGGTGATACCCTGCACACCAATACTGGACAGGGCTTCGCGCACTTCGTCCAACTTAAAGGGTTTGATAATGGCGGTGACTAGTTTCATGGCTGCTCTTTCAGTAGGCTGTCGCAATAAAGGGCTGCAAGGCGGGCGGCCTTGGGCACGGGCTGTGTCATGTGCTTCTCCAAAATGAAAAAGGGGAACGGCGAAGGGGTTAAAGCAGATTGCGTGCCAAATAAGTGTTACTTTCGTTACACCTCAGAGCAAGCTCCCCCCTTTTCACAATGCACAGGTTTGGGCAGGGTTTTATCGCACACAAATGGTGCATTCGGGTGGGTTTATTGGTTAAGCCCATTTTTTGCACCGATATGGGGAGTCTTGCCGCTATGGGCTTATGTTTGGTGCAAAGCAGGGCTTTGCTGGGCTTGGATGCCCCCGCAGTCACCGTCGAGGTGCATTTAACCAATGGCTTACCCAGCTTTACCCTGGTGGGTTTGGCCGAAGTGGAGGTTAAAGAGGCCCGCGAGCGGGTGCGCTCGGCCATCCAGAACGCAGGGCTGGAGTTTCCGCACAACAAGCGCATCACGGTCAACCTGGCTCCCGCCGACCTGCCCAAAGACTCGGGCCGGTTTGATTTGCCGATTGCCCTGGGCATCTTGGCTGCCAGCGGCCAGATCGACAGCGAGCGCCTGGCCGGGTATGTCTTTGCCGGGGAACTGTCGCTGTCCGGGGCCTTGCGCCCGGTGCGCGGCGCGCTGGCCATGAGCTTGGCTCTGCACACCCAACAGGTGCAAACCCGCTTGGTGCTGCCCCCCGGCAGTGCCGAAGAAGCCGCCTTGGTGCCCGATGCCCAGGTGTATTGCGCCCACCACCTGCTCGATGTGGTGCAGCAGTTTCTACCAGTGGGGGATAGTGAAGCCCCCGCCAGCGACGGTTGGGCCCGCATGGCCAGCACCCCCCTGCCCGACACCGCCCACCTCAAGGGTTACGCCGACCTGGCCGACGTGAAAGGCCAGGCCGGGGCCAAGCGGGCGCTAGAAATCGCCGCCGCTGGTGGCCACAGCCTGCTGCTGGTCGGCCCGCCCGGTTCGGGCAAATCCATGCTGGCACAGCGTTTTGCCGGTCTGCTGCCCCCCATGACGGTGATCGAGGCCTTGCAAAGCGCGGCCATCGCCAGCCTGGGCGGGAGCTTTGCGCTGGAGCGCTGGGCCACCCGGCCCACCTGCAGCCCGCACCACACGGCCAGCGCCGTGGCCCTGGTGGGCGGTGGATCGCCGCCGCGCCCGGGCGAAATATCGCTGGCCCACCACGGCGTACTGTTTTTGGACGAGTTGCCCGAGTTCCCCCGTGCCGCGCTGGAGGCCTTGCGCGAACCCCTGGAAACCGGGCACATCACCATCTCGCGCGCCGCACGGCGGGCCCAGTTCCCGGCGCGGTTCCAGCTGATCGCCGCCATGAACCCCTGCCCCTGCGGCTACCTGGGCTCGTACCAAAAGGCCTGCCGCTGCAGCCCCGATCAGGTGGCGCGCTACCAGGGCAAGCTCAGCGGCCCGCTGATCGACCGCATCGACCTGCACATCGAGGTACCCGCCCTGCCCGCAGCCGACTTGCTGCACGCACCACCCGGCGAATCCACCGCGGCCATCCGCGCGCGCTGCGCCGCCGCCCGCCAGCTCGCCATCGACCGCCAGGGCAAACCCAACCAGGCGCTGCAAGGCCAAGAGATCGACCATTCCATCGCCCTGGAACCCGCCGCCGCCCAGTTCCTGAACGTAGCCGCCGCCAAACTCGGCTGGTCAGCCCGGGGCATCCACCGCGCACTCAAGGTGGCGCGAACAATCGCCGACCTGGAAGGCGCGGCCACCACCCAGGTGGCGCATGTGGCGGAAGCGGTGCAGTACCGAAGGGCGTTACGGGGGGCCGTAGCGACGGGGTAGGTCATTTACTATGTATTTGATAGCTACTAGCGCATATTAGATATACGCCAGAAGCCCATTTGATGCATATTTTCACACCAAGGGCACCACATCGCTGTTGCGCGGTGCGGTGTCGGGCAAGCGAATTTCAAACGTGGTTCCCACCGCCACCTCGCTGCGCACGCTGAGGCTGCCGCCCAGCACGTGGGTGACGGCATTGAAGGCAATGTGCAGGCCCAGGCCGGTGCCGCCGCGGCCCATTTTGGTGGTCACAAAGGGGTCGAAGATGCGGCCCAGCAAATCGGCCGGAATGCCGAGGCCGTCGTCGGCCACGCACAGCACGACGGCACCCTGGTCGTCGCGCGCACCGGTGATGTGCACGCGGCCATGGGCGCGGCCATCAAAGCCGTGCAGCACGGCGTTGTGGATCAGGTTGCCGATGGCCTGGCCCAGCGCGCCGGGGTAGCTGTCGAGCCGCAGGCCGCTGGGCACATCGACCCGGATTTTGTAAGGTGTGCGGGCAAAGCTGGGGCGCAGGCTGGCCACCATTTCATCCACCACCTCGCGCAACTCGAAATGGCGGCGCTGCGAACTGGTTTGGTCCACCGCCACCTGCTTGAAGCTGGTGACCAGGTCGGCCGCGCGGTGCAGGTTGCGGGCGGCGATGTCGGTGGCCTGCTCCGCGCTGTCCAGCAGGCCCTCCAGCGCGCTGCGGCGCAGGCCGGTGTGCAGGGCGGTGCGGAACTGGCGCACCTCGTCGGTCAGCGCGGTGACGGCCATCAGGCTGTTACCCAGCGGGGTGTTGAGCTCGTGGGCCACACCGGCCACCAGCCCGCCCAGGGCGGCCATTTTCTCGGCCCGCACCAGTTCGCTCTGGGTGTCGCGCAGATTGGCAACCGCCCCGGACAAGTCCCGATTGGCGGCGGCCAAAGCTTCGGTGCGGCGCTGCACGCGGGCTTCGAGTTCGGTGTTGAGTTCGCGCAGCTCGTTGCTGATGCGGCGCATGTCGGTCATGTCGACCGCCGCCCACACCATCAAAAAAGCCCCCCCTACCTGCGCCTGCCGCCGGGACAGCTGGAACAGCACCGCCAGCCCATCGCCGCGCAGCATCCACGCCTCGGCCACCGCATGCCCTTGTTGCAGGCTGTCCAGCATCGCGGCGCGCTCGTCTGGCGACCGCCACAGCCCGATGTCGGTCGCGGTCCGGCCCAGCACGGCATCCCGCGCACGCCCAAAGTCGCGGCACCAGGCTTCATTGACATCCAGCAGCGTGTACGGAAACTCGGTCTGGGTCACCGACATGGGAACCGGCGAGGCATTGAAAATCGCCTGAAACTTCTGCTCCCGCTCTTGCAGGGTGAGCGCCATTTTTTCGATGTCGGCCGACAGCCCATTGAACTCGGCAATCGCCCCCCGGGGCCACGGGCCGCCCACCGCGCCCTGGGTGATCTGCCCGGCACGCACCACGATGCCGCGCAGAGGCCGCGTCAACCACGAGGCCCAGAACGGGGCCATCAGCAGCCCTACCAGCACCGCACCGCCAAACCCGGACACCACACCCAGCACCAGCATGCGGATGTCTTCGTTTTCCAGACCCGCGGGCATGCCGCCCACAAAGTACCAGTCCAGTGCGTTGGAATGCGACACCGCCGGGTGGAAGTTGTGGCCATCGAAGCTGAACTCGTCGGGCAAGGGCTGAAAATTCAGCGCCGCCTGCATCAGCGGCCAGTTCAGCACATTCACGGCACCCACATGCCGACCGCCGTCGGTGTCGGCGACGATTTCACCGGTGCGGTCCACCAGCCAGATAGATGCGGTGTGCTTACCCGCGGCCAGCTGGAAGGTGTCCAGCAGATACGACAGCGGCACCTCGGCCAGCAGCACCCGATCGCGGCCCACCGGGTAGGCCAGGCCCACGGTGACCGCACCCGACAGGGCCGACAAAAACTTGTCCCCCCAGACCATCTGGCGCGATGCCAGCGCGGCGCGGAACAGCGGGCTGGCCGACAGGTCGCTGCCCAGCAGATCGGTGCGGTGCTCGCGCAGCGCGGGCACCACACCGGCGGCCAGCACCGTGCCCTCGTTGGAGGCCAGGTAGATGGCGCGGATGGCTTTACCGTCCCAGGCAGCGCGCTCCAGCAGCGCGGTAGTCTCCAGCAGATCCCGGGTTTCCACCGCTTCGCTGAGCAGCTGCATGCGGGCTTCCAGCGAGCCCAGCAAAATCTCTACCCGGTCGGCGATTTCATTGGTGTCGCGCACCACATCTTCTTTGTTGGCATCTTCGATCTGGGGGATGCGCAGCAGCAGGATGCCGGAGCCGACGATCGCAAAGGTGGCCAGAATCGTCACCACCAACAGGGCGGCCAGATAGCTGCGCAAGCGCCAGACACGCAGCGTTTTCATTTCAGCAACACAAACTTGCCGCCACGCACTTCGGTGAAAAACACCTTGCGCGCGGTATCGCCAAAACGATCGAACTGGATGCTTTGCTGCAGGCCCTGGAACGGTCCATGCTGGAGGATGCTGTCTTTCAGCGACTGGCCCGGTGCCTGCAAGGCCAGGGCTTGGCACAGCACATTGGTAGCGTCGTAGGCCAACACCGCGCTAAAGCTGGGCTCCCGCGCAAACCGCGCCACAAAAGCCCGGTGGAAGCTAAGGTAGCGCTCGGAGGGGTCGTCGCGGTTGAAGGCCTGGGCAATCAGCAGCCCCTCTACCGAGCGGCCACCCAGCTCCAGCAGCAGTTCGGTAGAGGCTCTTTCTGCGGCGCTCTTGGGCATCTGCGGCGCCAGCTTTTCGGCCTGCTGCGCCAGCCGTGCCACATCGATGGCACTGCCGATGAACAGCAGGCCCTGCGAGGGCTGGGCCAGCATCTTCCGCACCACGTCGCCAAAACCCGTGCGCGCATCGGACTCGAATGCCACCGCGGCCACCACCTGGCCGCCCAGCGCGCCATACGCCAGCTTGAACGCGTTCAGCCAGGCCAGGGAGTAGCTGGCGTTGCGCGTGTCATAGGCCAGTGCCATGCGGTGCTGACCGCGCTGGTACAGCACTTGTGCATAGTCTTTGGCGTTGTCACGCGTGGTGCGGTTGATGCGGATCAAAAAATCGTCTTTGCCGACAAAATCCGTGGAGGTCACGGTGGGGCTGACCATGACGATGCCTGCCTGGTTGCTCAGCGGCACCGCCACCGTGGCCACCGCACTGCTGAAAGGCCCCACCACCGCATCCACCTGCGCCGACACCAGGGTCTGGATCGCCAGATGTGATTTGCCCGGGTCCATGCCATCGTCCTGCACCAGAATCTCGACCATGCGGCCATGGATGCCACCGGCCTGGTTGCGCTGCTCCACCGCCAGCATCATGCCGTTGCGGCCATCTTCCCCGGTGTCGGAGCCCCGGTCCGACAAGCTGCCGATAAAACCCAGATGGATGGCTTTGGGCGGACCGCATCCCGGCAAGCACCCCGCCAGCAGCAGGGCCAACAACCAGAGCCAGCGGTTCACGGGGGCGGGGCCAGGCGTTGTGCCAGCCAGGGCCCCAGGTCTTCGATCGGCATGGGTTTGGCGTACAGGTAGCCCTGCGCCTCGTCGCAGCCCAGCCCGCGCAAAATATCGGCCTGGGCCTCGGTTTCCACGCCCTCGGCCAGCACCTGCATGCCCAGCTGGTGGCCCAGCGGCACGATCATTTCGGCGATGCGCGCGCCCAGGCGGCCCGAGTCCAGCGACATCACAAAGGCGCGGTCGATCTTCAGGCGGTCGGCGGGCAGGCGGTCGAGATAAGACAGGGACGAAAACCCGGTGCCAAAGTCGTCGATCGCCACCGCAATGCCGCGCGCCTTGATCTGGCGCAGCAGAGCGGCCACGCGCTCCATGCCCATCACGGCCACCGACTCGGTGATCTCCAGCTCCAGGCTCTCGGGTGGCATGCCCGAGTCGCGCAGCGCCTCGTCCACCACGTCCAGAAACTGCGGCTGGGCAAACTGCACCGACGACACGTTGACCGCCACCCGGATGCCCATCGCATTGCCCTGCTGGCGCAGCGTGGCCATGGCGTGCAGGGCCGAGCGCAGCACCCAGGCCCCCATGGTGACGATCAGGCCCGATTGCTCGGCCACCGGGATAAAGCGATCGGGCGGCACAAACTTGCCGTCGTCGGTGCGCCAACGCAGCAGGGCTTCCACGCCCGTCGGGCGGCCATCGGCCAGGTTCACCTGGGGCTGGTAGACCACGAACAGGTGCTCATGGTCAAACGCACGCTGCAGACCGTGCAGCATACGGGTGCGCTCGCGGGTGACGGTGCCGACCTCGGCCGAGTAGTAGGCGCTGCGGCCCTGGCCCAGTTCTTTGGCACGCTTAAGGGCGATGGACGCGTCTTTCAGCAGCTCCAGGCCGTTGCCGCTGGTGTCGTCGCAGCGCACAAAGCCCATGCAGACGGACACCGGGCGCAGCACGTTTTCGATCTCGAACGGCTGCTCGAACACGCCACGCAGCAGCTTAGGGTTGACGCTGGCCTCCAGCCCAAACAGGCCAAAGGTGTCGCCCGCCACCCGCGCCAGGTACCCGGCTCCGGCGTGCACCGCACCCAGCCGCAGGGCAATAGCGGCCAACAACTGGTCGCCATAGCCATGGCCAAACATGTCGTTGGTTTCGGCAAACTGGTCTACGTCCATAAGGCCAATGGCATGCCCGGCCATAGCGCCCGCGGCCACCGCTTCGTCCAGATGCTGGATGAAGGCGGTGCGGTTGGGCAGCCCCAGCATGCGGTCCACAAAGGCGTGGTTGCGCAACCGGGTCACCAGCTCCACATTGGCTGCGCACAGAGCGATATTGGTGCAAAACACTTCCAGTAAATGCATATCTACATCGCGCAGTGGGGCCGATGCGTACACAAAGGCCACGAAGTCACCGCCCACGCTGCCCGGAAAGAATAAGGTCACGCTGCGTTCGGCCAGCAGGTTGCGGCGCTCGGCCAGGCACTGGGTCAGGCTGGCCACGATATACGGGTCGTCGATATCGGTGATGCGGCGCTGCATCAGGTGGGCCAGCGGACCAGCGGCAGCAATCACCACGCAATGCGACCCGGACTCGGTTCTGGGCGTACAGGCACACACCACGCCCTCGGGCTCCACGCCCACCAGCCCCGCAATTTGCGTGATCACCCCCTCGGCAAAGCTTTGCAGACCGGGCTGGGCGATGAACTGGTTGCTGGCCTCCACGATTTTCTGCAGCCCCCGGCGGCTGGCATCCATACGGCGCAGCTGGTCGTAGGAGCGGATGGCCGCCGTCAGCGTGGTGTAGAGCTTGGTGCGTGTGAGCTCGCTTTTGGTTTTGTAGTCGTTGATGTCATAGCGGCGGATGGTTTCAATCTCCGGCGCCTGGCCCGGTTGGCCGGTGCGCAAGATGATGCGTACATTTACCAGACCCAATTCGTCCCGGATCACCTCCACGGTGGCCAGCCCGGCATCGTCGGACTCCATCACCACATCCAGCAAGATCACCGCCACTTCGCGCTCGCGGCGCAGCAAGGCCAGCGCATCGGCGGCAGAGTGGGCATGCAGCAATTGCAGGCCCCGGCCTTCGATTTCCAGCCCGCGCAGGCCGTAGGCCGTGCTCTCGTGCACATCCGGGTCATCGTCCACCACCAGAATCCGCCACGGCTCTCGCCGAGCCGCCGAAGCAGCAGGCAAAGGGCCGTCTATGAATTCCAGTAGTTCTTCGTCATCCATGGGCTGTAGGGCGGTAAACCCACCTTAAAAGTAGGAGCCCAGTCTCTTACAAAATGTAGCAAACAACAAGTGCATAGCCCCATGAGCCCCAGCAATAGGGAAAACCCCAGGTCTGGGCGCGTTCTTACAAATTGGGAGCCAGAAAGCGCCGCAAGTCCGCCTCGGGCACACCCCGGCGCTGGGCCAGGTCTTTGAGCTGGTCTTCGCCGATCTTGCCGACGTTGAAGTACTGGGCTGCAGGGTGGCCCAGCTGGAAACCGCTAACGCTGGCGGCGGGCATCATCGCCAGGCTCTCAGTCAGTTCCATGCCGATGTCATGGCATTGCAGCAGCGCAAACATGTCTTGCTTAACGCTGTGGTCCGGGCAAGCCGGGTAACCAGGTGCGGGGCGGATGCCGGTGTACTTTTCGGCAATCATCTCCTCGATGCTCAGCGACTCTTGCGCGGCGTAGCCCCACAAGTCGGTGCGCACGCGGTGGTGCAGGCATTCGGCAAAGGCCTCAGCCAGCCGGTCGGCAATAGCCTTGAGCATGATGCTGGAGTAGTCGTCCAGCTCGGCCTGGAACTGCGCCTCTTTCTTCTCGGCACCCAGCCCGGCGGTCACGGCAAACAG
>NZ_JANXMU010000029.1 GCF_025354435.1 Rhodoferax sp. | reverse complement strand
CCGTTTCGTTCCGTACAAAAGCAGTTTACAACCCGAAGGCCTTCATCCTGCACGCGGCATTGCTGGATCAGGCTTGCGCCCATTGTCCAAAATTCCCCACTGCTGCCTCCCGTAGGAGTCTGGACCGTGTCTCAGTTCCAGTGTGGCTGGTCGTCCTCTCAGACCAGCTACAGATCGTCGCCTTGGTGGGCTTTTACCCCGCCAACTAGCTAATCTGATATCGGCCGCTCCAATCGCGCGAGGCTCTTGCGAGTCCCCCGCTTTCATCCAGAGATCGTATGCGGTATTAGCACAGCTTTCACTGCGTTATCCCCCACGACTGGGCACGTTCCGATATATTACTCACCCGTTCGCCACTCGTCAGCATCCGAAGACCTGTTACCGTTCGACTTGCATGTGTAAGGCATGCCGCCAGCGTTCAATCTGAGCCAGGATCAAACTCTATAGTTCGATCTTGATTTTTTTTGCCCCTGACTTTTACCACCAGGGGCCACTCATAAATTGGAATTGACATGAACTTCATTTCTGATATTCACATCTTCTTTTACTTCATGAGCGTTTGTAGTGCTAAGCACTAGTTCCGAAGAACTTGGCAATCGCATTCAAACGCCCACGCTTATCGGCTGTATATTTTTAAGGATCAACATCGCGGCTTTTACACCACTTTGCCAGACTCACTGTGATCAGCGAAGCCTTGTATTCTAGCATGCTTTTTGGAGCTTGCCGCAAGAAGCTTTTGACTTCTTGCTTATCTGCTGCAGCGTGTTTTGGAGTAAACCTTAACGCCGCCGTATTCAGCAGAGCTTCGAATTATATACTGGTTTTTACCCGTATCCGAAACATCTACTTCTTCCTGACCTTGCTTTCGCATCTTGCACATTGCTGTGCGTCATCAGCGCAGCCCTCGACTTTAGCACGGTTTACATCGGCATCCCACTGCCCGGCACTTTTAAATTGAGAACAGTCCCAAAAGGCATGGTTGCGCTGTCCATGGCATTCTGAGTACAGGCATGTAGCCATGCGCTCTATATAGAGAGGATGCTGTCCCTCTTGGCCCGGCTACCAAGAGGTGAAACCCGTAGGCCGGATAATCCCCCCAACATGGCACTCATTACCCTACTCGACGCCCAACTGGCTTTTGGACACGTCGCACTTCTCGATAAAGCCGCTTTTTCCCTTGAAACCACGGAGCGTGTGGGTCTGATTGGCCGCAACGGAGCGGGCAAATCATCCATGCTCAAGATTCTCGGTGGGCTAGAGAAGCCTGACGACGGCGCGATGCACGTGCAGCAAGGCCTGCGCATTGCCTACGTGGCCCAGGAACCGGTGTTGAACCCGGAAGATTCGGTGTTCAAATCCGCCAGCGTCGGCCTGGCCAGCGTGATCGCGGCGCGGGACCTGTATTTGTCTGGAGCCGATGGCGTAGATCTGGATGCCTTGCAGTCGCAGATCGAGGCGTTTGATGCCTGGAACTGGGAGCAGCGCGTTGAAGAAACCCTGCACCGCCTGCATCTGGACCCCGAAGCGATTGTCGGCACCCTGTCGGGCGGCACCAAGAAACGCGTGGCCCTAGCCCAGGCGCTGGTGGCCAAGCCCGACGTGCTGCTGCTCGACGAGCCGACCAACCACCTGGACCTGGATTCCATCGAGTGGCTGGAAGACCTGCTGATCGACTTCAACGGCAGCCTGATCACCATCACCCACGACCGCAGCTTCCTGAACCGCGTGGCGACCCGTATTGTGGAACTCGACCGCGGCAAACTCAACTCCTACCCCGGCAATTTCGAGCAGTACGTGCTGCAAAAAGAAGAACAACTGGCCCAAGAAGCCGTCATCTCGGCCAAGGCCGACAAGCTGCTGGCGCAAGAAGAAATTTGGGTGCGCCAAGGCGTGGCCGCCCGCCGCACCCGCAGCCAGAGCCGCGTGGTGCGCCTGGAAGCGCTGCGCTCCAGCCGCTCTGCGCGCCGCGATGCGCAAGGCAGCGTGAACCTGGATGTGGCCTCGGGCCAGTCCAGCGGCAAGATCGTGGCCGAGCTGACCGATGTGAGCAAGGCTTTTGGCAACAAGATCATCGTGCAGGGCTTCAGCGATGTAATTCTGCGCGGCGATAAGGTCGGCTTCCTGGGGGCCAACGGCGCTGGCAAGAGCACCCTACTGAAGTTGATCCTGGGCGAGATCCAGCCCGACAGCGGCAAGATCCGCCAGGGTGCGAACCTGCAGGTGGCCTACTTTGACCAGATGCGCAACGCGCTAGACCTGGACGCGACACTAGAAGACTTCATCAGCCCCGGTAGCGAATGGATCGAGATCGGCAACCAACGCAAGCACGTCAAGAGCTATCTGAGCGACTTTTTGTTCTCCCCGGCGCGCGCCAACTCCCCCGTGCGCTCACTCTCGGGCGGCGAACGCAACCGCTTGCTACTAGCCCGCCTGTTTGCCCGCCCGGCCAATGTGCTGGTGCTGGACGAACCGACCAACGATCTGGACATCGACACCCTAGAACTGCTGGAAGACCTGCTGCAAAACTACGAAGGCACCGTGTTCCTGGTCAGCCACGACCGGGCCTTTTTGGACAACGTGGTCACCAGCATCATTGCCCACGAACCCGAGGAGCGGCCTGGCTTCTGGCGCGAATACGAAGGCAGCGTGCAAGACTGGTTGATCCAGAGCAAGCGCGCCAAGCTGATCGCCGAAACCAATAAGAAAAACACGCCCCAGCGCGCGTCGAATGTGCAGGAATCGCTCTCAAATACAGAGCAAAAACCAGCGACAGCCGCCGTGACCACAAAGGCCCGCAAGCTCAGTTTCAAGGAGCAGCGGGAGCTCGACGGCCTGCCAGAACAGATTGCTGCGCTCGAAAAAGAGCAAGCCGACATCACCGCCACCCTGGCCGATGGCAGCGTCTACAGCAAGGATGCCGCACGCGCCGCCACCCTGGGCCAGCGCAATGCACATATCGACGAGCAACTGCTGGCGGCGCTGGAACGCTGGGAAATGCTGAGCGCCTGATTGCTATCGTTAAAATAGCTACTAGCGCATATATAACATGCGCTAGTGGCCTATTTCACACTTAGATTCGATTGTGCAGTCGATCGCCACTGGCACCCAGCTTGGCCAGCAAGGCGGGGGCAATTTTTTCCAACGGCAGCACCTCGTCGGCCGCACCATGGGCAATGGCTTCGCGCGGCATGCCGAAGACCACACAACTGGCTTCGTCCTGCACGTAGTTGTAGCTACCTTTATCGTGCATTTCGCGCATGGCGCGGGCTCCGTCGTTGCCCATGCCGGTCAGCATGATGCCGTAGGCGTTGCGCCCCACCATCTCGGCGCAGGATAAAAACAGCACCTCCACCGACGGCCGGTGGCGGTTTACCGGCTCGGCATCTTCCACCACGGCCACGTAGTTGGCCCCGCTGCGGTTGATGCGGAACTGCTTGCCGCCCGGCGCAATGTAGGCATGGCCGGGCAGGATGCGTTCACCGTGCGAGGCCTCCTTCACCGTGATCTGGCACAGGCTGTTCAGCCGCGCGGCAAAGCTGGTGGTAAAGCCTAGCGGCATGTGTTGGGTGATGACGATGGCGGGCGAATCGGCCGGCATGCAGACCAAAATTTCCTTGATGGCCTCGGTGCCGCCGGTAGAGGCGCCGATACAAATCATCTTTTCAGTGGATATCCGACCAATCAGGGCATTGGTAGAGCGCGCAGCCGAGGCCGGTGGTAGCACGGCGGCACCGGGCGCAGACACTATAGGCGACAAGGGGCGACGGAACTTGGCCACGGCCGCCACACGCACTTTGTCGACGATTTCAGACGCCAGATCGCGCAGGCCGTTGGCAAGGCCGATGCGGGGCTTGGCCACAAAGTCCACCGCGCCCAACTCCAGAGCCCGCAAAGTGACCTCGGCCCCCTGGGCGGTCATGGTGGAAATCATCACCACCGGCATGGGGCGCAGGCGCATCAAGCGGCCCAAAAAGTCGATGCCGTCCATGCGCGGCATTTCTACATCCAGAGTGATGACGTCCGGATCCAGGTCGCGGATCATTTCCCGGGCAATCAGCGGGTCGTTGGCCGCGCCAATGCACTCCATATCGGGCTGGCGGTTGATGATCTCGGTCAGCAGGCTGCGCACCAGCGCAGAGTCGTCCACCACCAGTACACGGATTTTCTTTATCACAGCACGCACTTAAAACAGATCGACCGAACCGCCGGACGTAGATTGCACCACCGTGGCCACGTTGCCACGCCGCTCGTTGACAGCCTGGTCGGGATGCGCGTGCGCCAGCCGCTTGACCATGGCCTTGCCGGTAACCGGAAAAAAGCACACTTTGCGCGGATAGATATCCAGCACATCTTGGGACAGCAGCGGAATGCGCTCGGTTTGCAAATAATCAATCACAAACTGGGTATTGCGTTCGCCCACGTTCATGGTGGTGAAATTAGACATGACCTGACCGCCACCAAAAATCTTGGCCTGTAAGGATTCGCGGCGAGCCCCATTTTTTAGCATTTCGTTGATCAGCAACTCCATCGCATAGGAACCGTAGCGGCCCGCACCAATGCCGTCTTCGCCATCGGGCAGCATGAAATGGTTCATGCCGCCGATCTGCGCCCGCGTGTCCCACAGGCAGGCGGCAATACAGGAACCCAGCACCGTCATGATGACCAGGTTTTCGTCCGATACGAAGTATTCGCCCGGCAGCACCTTGACGGCGTTGTACTGAAAGTGGTGGTCGGGGTAAAAAAACGAGGCTTCCCCCGGCTTGCGTGGCCGCGCCTTGAGCTCTTCAATGGTGCTGTTGCGCTCACTGGCGGGCCGCCCGGCAGGTAACGCGCCCACCCGGGACGCGCGACGCCGGTCGGCATCGGCTCCAGTAGGGAACTCGCCCGCCGCCATGCGCTGGGACAGCGAGGGGCCTGTGGTTCTAGGGATGTCCATAGTTTTTAAAGGCGCACGCTAAAGCCAAGCGGGTTGCGAAGGGTAGAACTAGCAACGCTCATAGCTGGTCTTCCCCCGCAAGATGAATAGATCACGCGATTCACTGAAGTTCTCTGCATGGCCGACGAACAGGGTGGCCCCAGGCTTCATCACGCGGTGGATGCGCTCCAGCACCGCCCGCTGGGTAGCTGCGTCAAAGTAAATCATCACGTTACGGCAAAACACCACGTCGAAATGCTCGCGAAACGGCCAGTCGTCGCGAATCAGGTTGACGCTGATGAAGTCGATCATGCGGCGCAGCTCGGGCTTGATGCGCACCAACCCGGCGTTGTCGCCCTTGCCGCGCAACAAGAACTTTTGCATCCGCCCCTGGTCCAGCCCCTTGAGGTTTTCCAGCCGGTAAATGCCCTGGGCTGCCGAGGCCAGCACCTTGGAGTCAATGTCGCTGGCCGTGAGCTTGAAAGTCGGGCTGGGGCCTAAGTTCTCTAGCGCGGTCATCGCGATAGAGTACGGTTCTTCGCCCGTAGACGAAGCGCTGCACCACACATTCCACGGCGTGTTGGCAGGCTTGGACTTGAATAGCGTAGCCAGAATCTCGAAGTGGTGCTGCTCGCGAAAAAACGCCGTGAGGTTGGTGGTGAGCGCATTCACAAACTCTTGCCACTCCGGCCCGTCGGTAGAGTGCTCCAGCCAGCCTAGGTAATCGCGGAAACTGTTGTGCCCGGTGTCGCGCAGCCGCCGTGACAGGCGGCTGTAGACCATGGCATGCTTGCCGTCGTGCAGCTTGATGCCTGCGTGCTTATAGATCAGCGACTGGACGCGTTCAAAGTCGGCATCGGTCCAGACAAACTCGCGGCCTTCCAAAACAGGACCGGTAGGGGCGGCAGCAGGAGATGGGCGCATGGGGGCGCGTGGCTCAGTCGGCAGACAGGCCCATATCGGGCCCGGACATCAAGCGCTCAATATCCAGCAGGATCAGCATACGGTCGCTGACCGAGCCCAGTCCCAGAATGCAGCTGTTGTCCACCACGCTATCGATGTCGGGGGCGGCCTTGACGCTCTCAGGTTGCAGCTCCAACACGTCGCTGACCGAATCCACCACGATGCCGACGATGCGGGTGCGCAGGTTCAGGATGATGACCACCGTGAAGCTGTTGTACTCGGCTTCGGAGCAGTTGAACTTGAGGCGCATGTCCACGATCGGCACGATAGTGCCGCGCAGATTCACCACACCTTTGATGAAGGTCGGGGCATTGGCGATCCGGGTGGGTGGCTCGTAGCCGCGGATCTCCTGCACCTTCAAAATATCAATGCCGTACTCTTCCTGGCTCAACCGGAATGTCAAATACTCTCTGGCCGCGGTAGTGGCCAAAGCCCCCGAACGTTCCATTGCACCCATAACCATCTCCTTCAACGTCTAACTATTTGAACTGCGGCGTACGGCGGTGGATCAATGCCGCGAGCGGCGCACCAGCGCGCCAATATCCAGGATCAGCGCCACTTTGCCGTCGCCCATGATGGTGGCGCCCGACACGTTGGACACTTTGCGGTAATTCGACTCCAGGTTTTTCACCACCACCTGGTGCTGGCCCAGCAGCTCATTGACCAGCAGGGCCACGCGGCTGCCTTCGGACTCGACCACCACCATGATGTTGTTGGCCTTTTCGGCATCGGCAATCGGCACCTGGAAGATCTTTTCCAGCGCAATCACCGGCATGTATTCGTCGCGCACCTTCACCAGTTGCGAGCCCTGGGCCACGGTGCTGACGGATTCGTCATTCACCTGGAAGGACTCGACCACCGACGACAGCGGCAGGATGTAAACCTCGTTGCCCACGCTGACCGACATGCCGTCCATGATGGCCAGGGTCAGCGGCAAGCGCACCGACACCTTCATGCCCAGGCCCTCGACCGATTCGATATCGACCGTGCCATTCAGCGACGCGATATTGCGCTTCACCACGTCCATGCCCACGCCCCGGCCCGACACATCGGTCACCACATCTGCGGTAGAAAAGCCGGGCGCAAAAATCAGTTGCCAGACTTCGGCATCGGTCATGGCATCGCTCACATCCAGGCCGCGTTCGCGGGCCTTGCGCAAGATTTTCTCGCGCGACATGCCTTTGCCGTCGTCGCGCACTTCGATCACGATGGAGCCGCCCTGGTGCGCAGCCGACAGGGTGATGGTGCCGTTTTCTGGCTTGCCCGCGGCGATACGGTCTTCGGGCATCTCGATACCATGGTCGCAACTGTTGCGCACCAGGTGGGTCAAGGGGTCGGTGATTTTCTCGACCAAGCCTTTGTCCAGTTCAGTCGATTCACCTTGGGTCACGAAGTCCACCTTTTTGCCCAGGCGGTTGGCCAGGTCGCGCAGCATGCGCGGAAAGCGGCTGAACACGATAGACATGGGGATCATGCGGATCGACATCACCGACTCTTGCAGGTCGCGGGTGTTGCGGTCCAGGTCGGCCAGCCCGGCAAACAGCTGCTGGTGCATGGCAGGCTCCAGCCCCTGGCTGTTTTGCGCCAGCATGGCCTGGGTGATCACCAGCTCGCCGACCAGGTTGATCAGTTGATCGACCTTTTTGATGTCTACCCGGATGGTGGTGGCTTCCAGCGGGGTCTGGCCCGCGGCTTTCTCGGCCTTGGCGGCTACGACAGCGGGGGTGGGCACCGGGTGCTCACCAGGATGGCCGGGCGATCCGGCGAAGAAACCGTACTCTTCCTCCACCGACACGGCGGGCGCAGCCACGCCAGCGACGGGTTCAGGTGCAGCAACTTCTGCGACGGCAGCCGGTGCGGCTTCGGCATCCAGATCGTGGATGCGTACCACATCCTTGGAGACATGGAACACAAACAGGTCGAGCAAGTCGTCATCGGTGGAGGTGGTTTCTACCCCAAACACGCGGGTGTCGGCGTTTTCACTGGCCAGGGTGGTGACCGTGCCCAGACCAGGAATATCGCGGAACAGCTCTTTCACCGCATCGGCCTGCTCCGGCTTGTCCAAAGGGCCAATGTGGATGACTAAAGAGCGCGAACCAGGGACCTTAGGCGCGGCTGGTGCCACCGGGGCCGCAACGGTCACCGGCGCAGGGGCCGGCGCTGCCACAGGCACGGCACCCGAGGCCAGTGCGCTGATGCGTTTGACCAAGGCCGAGGTGTTGACGGCCTCGCCCTCACCGCCCGCCTGGTGGCGCGCCAGCAGGCTGCGCGAGGAGTCGGCCGATTCCAGCAGCGCATCCACCATAGGCGGAATCAGCTTTAGCTCGTGGCGGCGCAATTTGTCCAGCAGCGACTCCATCTGGTGGGTCAGCTCGGCCACATCGGCAAATCCGAAGGTGGCGGCCCCGCCCTTGATCGAATGGGCGCAGCGGAAGATGCCGTTGAGTTCTTCGTCGTCGGTATTGGCCAAATCCAGGTCGAGCAGCATCTGCTCCATCTGGTCCAGGTTTTCGCCGGCCTCTTCAAAGAAGATTTGGTAGAACTGGGTCAGGTCAAAGTCAGCGCCTGAACTCGAATTGTCGGTGTGCATTTCAGCCATGTGGTTTCCTTGGGTGCCTGCGTTCAGCGAATGACTTTCTGGATGACCTCGATCAACCGGGCAGGGTCGAACGGTTTCACCAGCCAGCCCGTGGCCCCCGCACTGCGCCCGGCCTGCTTCATCTGGTCACTGGATTCGGTCGTCAAAATCAAAATTGGAATGGTTTTGTACTTGGGATGCTCACGTAGCAGCCGTGTCAGGCCAATGCCATCCAGCCGAGGCATGTTTTGGTCCACCAACACCAGGTCGATAGAGTGCGACTGGGCTTTCTCGAAAGCATCCTGTCCGTCCACTGCTTCAATGACCTGGTAGCCCGCTCCGGTCAACGTGAAGGACACCATCTTTCGCATAGAGGGTGAGTCGTCAACGGCAAGAATCGAATGCATGAAAAGCTCCAGCTAAAGATGAGAGTGCGCGTAAATAGAGAGGAACCGGCATGTCAGAAAAGCTCGATGGAACCCGCGTCCATTTCGCTCTGGGTCACCGGGTTGGGGCGGTCCGGCGCCAGAGCCGCATACGGCGCAGGCTCCTCGCCTTCGTCCTGCCCCATGGTTTCGGATGCCAACCGGAATGCGCAGCCTTGCAGCATCAAGGTGGTGTGCACGATCAGTTGTGAAGCCATGTCCTGGAATTGCAGCTCGGTGACGGCGGCGCGCAGGTCACTGCGCACACTGTCCATGGCTGGCATATCGGGCAAAGCCGCCGCCTGGAGCCCCTGGTTCACGCTGTTGAAGCGGGCCATCAGGTTGTCCATGGTGTGGCTGAGCAGGCTTTCCAGTCGGCTCAGGTCGTGCATTACCACCATCAGTGAATCTTGCAATTCAGCGACCAACATCACCGGTAGTTGCACTACAGGTCCTGTCGGTGAGGTTGGCTCTGTTTGCATGTATTCTCCGTCGCTGCAGGAAAGCCTTAGACAAATTGCCTCGTTTGAACGAATGTTAATTCTATTTCACATCCTGTTACGAACATTCTGCAAAATCGACCGCCATCCCACTGCAACTGCACGCCCACCATGCTGACATCCGCCTTTTATGTAGCTCACGCCATGCCGCCCCAGGAGCGCGCATGAGCCCCTGGCAGAAGCACCAGGCGATCCAGATCCTGCATCTGGAGGACTCGGCCATCGACCACCAGATCGTTGTGCGGGCCCTGCACAAACAAGGCCTGTCCTGCACCCTGCAGCGGGTGGAGACGCTGGCCGCGTTTACCGACCTCACCGGCAGCATCCGCTTTGATTTGATTCTGGCCGACTACCGGCTGCCGGGTTTTACAGCCATCGATGCCTGGCATGCGCTGCAGCAACAAGCCCAGCAGCCCCCTTTTGTGCTGCTATCGGGGGCCATCGGCGAGGCCGCAGCCGTGGATGCCATCCGGCTGGGCTTTAGCGACTACCTGCTCAAGGACGACATCAACAAGCTGGCGCACGTGATTGCCCGCGCCATCGAGGTGCGCGAGGTGCGCCAGGCCAAAGAGCGTGCCGATGCCGAGCTGGCCGCGTCCGAGCGCCGCCTGGCCGAGCTGGCCGAGCACCTGCAAAGCTCCATTGAGCAAGAGCGTGCCGCCATCGCCCGCGAGGTGCACGACGACATCGGTGGCTCGCTGGCCGCTGTCAAGCTGGACCTAGCCTGGCTGGCGCGCCACCACAAGGACGCACCATCGGCCGCACACCTGGGCTCGGCACTGGAAATGCTGCAACACGCCCTGGGCGCCAGCCAGCGCATCATGATGGACCTGCGTCCGCCGATTTTGGACCAGGGGCTCACCGCCGCCGTGCAGTGGCTGGCGCAAAGCTTCCAAAAACGCACCGGCATTGCCACCAGCTTCCACGCCACGTTTGAGCAGTTCAGCGCCAACAAAGCCATCCAGCTGGTGGCCTATCGCACCGCACAAGAAGCGTTGACCAATATCTCCAAACACGCGGAATGCAGCGCGGTGAGCATCGAGCTGACCGACGGCGAAGGCGTTTTGACACTGGAAGTTACCGACAACGGGCGCGGCTTGAACAAGGCCATGCTGGACAAACCCAAAGCCTTTGGGCTGCGCGGCCTGCACGAGCGGGCCAAAACCGTCGGTGGCTGGCTGGACATCAGCAACCGGGGTGGGGTGGGCACCTCCATCATCCTGTCGGTGCCACTACTTCCGCTGGTACCCGATACCGCCCCACAAGAAAGCTCCCCATGATCCATGTAGTTTTATGCGATGACCATGCCATGGTGCGGCGCGGCATCCGGGGCATGTTGTCGGAGGCGGTGGACATCCAGGTCACCGGCGAGGCATCGGGCTATGCCGAAGTGCGCGAACTGCTGCGCACCGCCACCTGCGACGTGCTGGTGCTGGACTTGAGCATGCCCGGCCGTGGCGGCATGGAGGTGCTGGCCAGCCTGCGTGAGGCCGACTCGCCCATCAAGGTGCTGGTGGTATCGATGTTCCCGGAGGACCAGTACGCGATTCGCTGCCTGCGCGCCGGGGCGCAAGGCTATGTCAACAAGGCGGGCGACCCCGAGGAACTGGTGCTGGCCGTGCGCACGGTGATGCAGGGCCGTAAATACGTCACCCCTGAGGTGGCGCAGATGCTGGTGGAAAGCCTGTCCAAGCCGGTGCTGGAAGTGCCACACGCTGCCTTGTCCGAGCGCGAAATGCAGACTCTGCTGAAAATTGCCTCGGGCAAACGCCTGTCCGACATCGCCGAAGAGCTGCTGCTCAGCCCCAAAACCGTCAGCGTCTACCGCACCCGGGTGTTGGAAAAGCTAAAACTGGCCAACAACGCCGAACTCACGGTGTACGCGATTCGCAATAATTTAGTCTAAAAACAATAGCGCCTTACGTAGACTTAATATACGCTAGGGCCAAATTTAAGGCATAGAAATTGTCGTAAAAATGCTAGCGCTGGGCTGCAAATAGATCGATGGCGCGTTCCATCAGCGCCATCACCGGCTGGTCCATCATCGGCAGAGTCACGGTCATTCCAATCAGGCCCATGGTCAGGGTGACGGGGAAGCCAATCGCGTAGATATTCATCTGCGGGGCCACGCGGGAGATCACGCCCATGGTCAAGTTGACGAACAGCAGCATAGCCACCATGGGCAGGGCCATCCACAGTGCGCTGGCAAACAGCTGGGCCCCCAGCGTGTACAGCTTGACCTGGGCCAGGACCTCCAGAAAATTGCCGTCCACGGGAAAGCTATCAAAGCTTTTGACCACGGCCATCAGCACGATCAGATGGCCGTTCATTACCACAAACAACAGCATCGACATGTGGCCCAGAAAGCGCGCCACTGCGCTGACCTGGGTGTTGCTACCGGGATCGAAAAAAGAGGCGAAGTTCAGCCCCATCTGCAAACCCACCAGTTCACCCGCCAGCTCTACCGAGGCAAACACCAGCCGCACCGCAAAACCGATGGACATGCCCACCCCCACCTGCTGGATGACCGCGCCCAGCGCCTGCGGGCTGTTCATGCTGATTTGGGGCTGGTTGACCAGGCTGGCCTGGGCGGCCAGGGCCACAAAAAAGGCCAGGCCGATCTTGGCCCGCTGCGGGATGGATTTGAGCGAGAACACCGGCGCCACGCTGAACATGGCCAGCACCCGCAAGAATGGCCAGAGGATGGGCGACAGCCACCCGGCCAGTTGGGCTTCGGTAAAGGTAAGCACCGAGGCAGTCTGTCGCTACAGAACCAGGGTGGGAATGGATTCGATGGTGCGGCGGATGTAGTCCACCAGCGTCGCCAGCATCCACGGCCCAGCCAGCGCAAACACCAGCATGCAGGCAATCAGCTTGGGCACAAAGGACAGGGTCGCCTCGTGGATCTGCGTAATGGCCTGGAAGATGCTCACCAGCAAGCCCACCACCAGCACGCTAACCAGAATAGGAGCCGACACCAGCAGCAGCAGCCACATGGCCTCTTGCCCCACGGTCAATACCATTTGCGAGTTCATGGTGTACCTCTACTACTGGACAAAGCTGGCTGCTAAAGAGCCGATCAACAGGTTCCAGCCGTCGGCCAGCACAAACAGCATCAGTTTGAACGGCAGCGCCACCAGCACCGGCGACAGCATCATCATGCCCAGCGACATCAGCACGCTGGCCACCACGATGTCGATCACCAGGAAGGGGATGAAAATCATGAAGCCGATCTGGAACGCCGACTTCAGCTCGCTGGTCACAAATGCAGGCACCAGAACCCGCAGCGGAGCGGTCTCGGCGGTCACGCCGGGCTCCAGCCGGGCCAGCTTGGCAAACAGCGCAAAGTCGGACTGCCGGGTTTGTTTGAGCATGAACTGGCGCACCGGGGCTTCGCCCTTCTCCAGCGCCTGCTCGAAACTGATGGTGTTGGCGGTGTAGGGGGCGTAGGCCTCTTTATAAACCCGGTCAAAGGTCGGACCCATGACAAAAAAGGTCAGGAATAGCGACAAGCCGATCACGATCTGGTTCGGCGGTGCCGACTGCGTACCCAGCGCCTGGCGCAGCAGCGACAGCACGATGACGATGCGGGTAAAGCCCGTCATCATCAGCAAAATCGCCGGCAAAAACGACAGCGCGGTAAAGAACAGCAGCGTCTGGATAGGCACCGAGTAGCTCACGCCCTGCCCGCCCGCGCCAATCAGCAGCGGCAAGGTGCCCGCCGCCTGCGCAAACACCGGCGCATGCACCACGCCCACCAAGGCTGGTAGCCACCAGCGGGCCTGTGCGGCCAGGCGACCGCCCTTAAACATGGTCCGTCCCGTCCTGCAGCTTGGCAGCCACGGTGGCATAGGCCGAGGGTACAGAGGCAATGGGCGCAGTGTGCAGGCAGGTAATCGATTGCCCGGTCACCCCCAGCACCAGCCAGGTCCGCGCGCCCTCGGGACCAACCTCGACCGTCACCACGCGCTGGTGCGGGCCCACGCCCACGGCCGACACCACGCGGGCGTTGCCAGACGTGGCCACCCCGCCCCCCTGGGCGCGGCGCTGTATCCATTTAATAGCCAACGGCAGCATGGCCATCACGGCCACAAACAGCACCACCACCAGCAAGGTCTGCCCCATCATGGTGGATCAGCCTTTGCTGAGGCGTTTCAGCCGCTCGGACGGCGTGACCACGTCGGTCAGGCGGATACCGAACTTGTCGTTTACCACCACCACCTCGCCCTGGGCGATCAGGTAGCCATTGATCAGCACGTCCATGGGCTCACCCGCCAACGCATCCAGCTCCACCACAGAGCCCTGCGCCAGCTGCAAGATGTATTTGATCGGCACCTTGGTGCGGCCCAGCTCTACCGACAGGGTGACCGGGATATCCAGCACCATGTTGATGTCTTGCGATCCGCCGCCACCGTCTTTGTCCTTGGACATGGGACCATTGCCAAACAGAGGTCCGCCCTGGCTGGTGTCTTCGGGCTTGGCTTCGGCTACCTTTTGCTCTTCCAGGGCCTCGGCCCAGGCGGCCATCGGGTCTTCTTCGTCTTCTGTCTTTTTATCCGTTGCCATTCATTTCTCCCTGGTGATTGCCATCTTCTTTGCGCAGGCATTCTTCAATGCGAATCGCATACTTGGAATTGTGGGTTCCGTACTGGCAGTCAAATATCGGTACGCCCCCGATCGAGGCCCGGATGCGCGGCTCACGCTCCAGCTCGATGAAGTCGCCTGGTTTCATGCTCAAAAGTTGCTCTACCGTGGCATCGGCCCGGGCCAGCTCGGCCACCAGCGTGACCTCGGCAGACTGGATTTCGCGACTCAGCAAAGTGATCCAGCGGCGGTCCACCTCGACCGAATCGCCCTGGGTGCTGGAATACAGCACGTCCCGGATCGGCTCCAAGGTGGCGTACGGCATGCAGATGTGGATAGCGCCGGTGATGTCGCCAATCTCCAGCTGGAACACCGTGGACACCACGATTTCGCTGGGCGTGGCGATGTTGGCAAACTGGGGCTGCATCTCCGAGCGCTGGTAGTCCAGCTCCAGTGGGTAAATGCCGTGCCAGGCCTTTTTGTACTCGGTGCAAATCACATCGACCATGCGGTTGATCACCCGCTGCTCGGTCATCGAAAACTCGCGCCCTTCGATACGGGTCTGGAACTTGCCCACGCCGCCGTACAAGGTGTCGATCACCCCAAACACCAGCGAGGGCTCGCAAACGATCAGGCCACTGCCGCGCAACGGGCGGATGGCCATGATGTTGAAATTGGTGGGCACCGCCAGCTCGCGCAAAAAGGCGCTGTAGCGCTGCACCTGCACCGTCCCCACCGAGATTTCGGGGCTGCGGCGGATGAAGTTGAACAAGCCGATGCGGAAGTTACGGGCAAAGCGCTCGTTGACGATCTCCATGGTCGGCATGCGACCCCGAACGATCTTTTCCTGGCTGGAAATATCGTAGTTACGGATTTCCCCGGTCTCGAAAACGGCTTCTACCGTTTTTTGGCTTTCGCCCGTGACGCCTTCGAGCAGGGCATCAACTTCTTCTTGGGATAGGAATGATTCACTCATGAAGCAACTCCATGGTGGTCGGTCATTGGATGATGAAACTGGAAAACAGCACGCTCACAATCGGGCTGGCGGCGGCGACATGCTTCTTTTTGCTCTTCTTTTTGGGAGCTGCATCGGCCTCTTCGTCGTCCGGCTCGTCCACCTCGTAGCCCAGGGGCGTAGACACTTCCCGCAGGATTTCGTGGGCCAGCTTTTCCTTGCCCTCCTTGGTCAGCAGCTCATCCGAGGTACGCTGCGAAATCAATAGCAGTACCGCACTGCGGATGATGGGCAAGTTGGCTTTTACGGCATCCGAGGTGTGCTGGTCCACCACACCAATGGTGATACCGACCTGGGCAAATTTTTCGCCCCCGGCATCCGCCAGATTCACCACCATGTTGTCCATGGGCAAAAACACGGGTGGTGTGGTGGGCTTGGCCGAGGAATGGGATGCAGGTGCCGCGTCTTCCCCGTCTTCGGTGGCAGGATGGCGCAAGAAGAAGAACCAGCCCCCACCGCCCAGTACCAGCAGCAAAACGACCGCCATGATGATGACGAGCATTTTCTTGCCCTTGGCCTTGGGGGGAGCAGACGCTTCAGCGGCAGCAGGTGCAGACACAATAATTCCTTCCGGGGTGGGGCGGATTGCAGCCCACGTTCGCCATCAATTCAAAGCCTATGCCCGGATTATTCATCCAGACGCTTCGGATAATAGCCAGATAAGCGGTGCAAAACCGCCGCATTCGCGTGGCTCAGGCTCGCTATACGAATAGATCGACCGCACGGCCAGAAGTGCCTTTGGGTGCAGTGGGGCGCACTGCGGCGACTTCGGGTGCCGACCTAGCCGTATTTTGCCGCCCTTCCGAGGGTGCGCGGCGCTCCCGGGCGTTCGTACCACCGGCACCGGATGAACCCACCGACAGGCCCGAAAGCACCATACCCTGGCTTTGCAGCAGGTCCTTCAAATGCGCAGCGGCACCGGTCAGCAGATCACGGGTTTCCAGTTGGTCAGTCCGGAACGCCACATGCGCCTCGTTGCCCGACAAACTAATGCTGACCTGCACCGGCTGGGCATCGACCCCGTCGAAGGTTAGTTCGGCATTCTGGATACCCTGCGATATCCAATAGCTGACTTGGTCGGCCACGGCCGCCTCAGGAGCGGGTTGGCTGGTATCCACGCTGGCGGCGGCGCTCTCAAAATGGACTGTCGGGGTAAAGTGGCTGTGGCTTATCCCGCCTTCGGGCGCTTTATCGACAACCAGGCCCTCGCGCTCATCGCTGGTTTCACGGATGGCCAGTTGCATGGCCTCAGTGGCATCGGTCGCAGCCTGCAGCGCAGTGGCACCCGTGACGGGCATGGTCCACACGCCGCCACTGGCCATGGTGGCCACCTGGTCGGCCCGCGCGTCCGCCGCCGCCGTACCCAATACGGGCTTGGCAAGTCCTTTGCTGCCCTGGCCTGCTGTATCTTGCGCACCGTTGCCTGCAGCCGCCAACCGGCTCTGGATTTGCTCAAACACCGACGCATAGTTGGCCAAACTGGCCGACTGGGTGCGCGCATCCGGCACCACCGATGGCAGGGCCGCGTTGGCAGCCGCCGCAGCGTTGCTTGCCGCACCGGCAGCATCGGACTTCAATGCCGCCAGGGGCCCCGTGCCCTGGAGTGCATCTGTGGTCCCGGATGCGCCGGACGCCGCGGCGGTGGACACGGGTACCGCCAGTGGCGCCGGCACCGGTGGCAAATAGGCGGCCATCCAAGTGGCGGCATCAGCGCTGGTGGTACCGGTAGCGGTAGATTTGTTCGCCCCCACAGGCTTTTTCAGGCTAGGACCTTGATCGGCCGCCGTTGCATCGGGCGCAAGCAGTGCGCCATCGGTGGGCACCTCCGTATCGGTATCCAGACCCTCCAGCAAATCCCGGAACTCCTGGGTGCTCTTGTCGGCTGCCTTACTCTCGGCCGTGGGCTTGCCTGTGCCTTGCGAAGCCGACGGTGCAGGTGGAACGGGCTTGGTGGGGGCCAGTGCGATAGGAACGGATTCAATGGCCATGGGAGTCCTCACCAAATTGTTGGTCTATTGATTTGCCAAACCGCTGCGCAGCAAATTCGTCGATTTGCTTCTGTTCGCGGCGGTTTTGTAGCCGATCGGCTTCTACTTGTTTGTTGCGGCACACCTGCTTCAGGGTAGCCACCCGGATTTCTGCCTCGGTCAGCTGTTTTTTTGCAGCCTCTACCCAGCGGGCGTTGTCGGCCAGGATGCCCAGCTGCATCTGGATGGCCTGCGCCAGGCGCTCCATGAACTGGTAATGGTGGCGCATCAGCTCGGGCACGGCACAGGTTTGGGCCTGCGCCATCCAACGCGCCTCGGTTTCTGTGGCGTAGGTTTCCAACTGGGTAAGTTGCTCATGGGCGGCAATGTATTTTTGCTGCGCTTGGCCCACCGCACGGCTGGCTGCATCACGCTTCAAGCTGGCCACATCCACGGCCACCGCCAGGGTTTTCAGCAGGGACATGGCAATGCCCAGCTAGTCATCGTGCACCTGCTGCTTTGGAAATACTCTGCTCCATCTCGGCCAGGCTGCGCGGCAACGGAGATGCCTCATACATTCCCTGCTGCAAAAATGCAGCCATGCCGCCGCTGAGGCGAATGGCTTCGTCTAGCCCGGGGTCGGAACCCGCGGCATACGCACCGATCTGCACCAGGTCGCGCCCCTTCTGGTAGCGTGAGTTGACCATGCGAAAGCGCCGCGCCGCCTCGAAATGCGCCGGGCTAACCACGTTGTGCATCACCCGCGAGGCCGATTGCTCAATGTCGATGGCCGGGAAGTGCCCGGCTTCGGCCAGGGACCGCGACAGCACGATGTGGCCGTCCAAAATTGCCCGGGCGGCATCGGCAATCGGGTCTTGCTGGTCGTCGCCCTCGGTCAGCACGGTATAGAAAGCGGTGATCGAGCCCACGCCGTTCAGGCCGTTTCCGCTGCGTTCCACCAACTGGGGCAGCTTGGCAAAGCACGAGGGCGGGTAGCCTTTGGTGGCCGGGGGTTCCCCAATGGCCAGGGCGATTTCACGCTGGGCCATGGCAAAACGGGTGAGCGAGTCCATCAGCAGCAGCACATGCTGGCCTTTGTCGCGGAAATACTCGGCTACGGCGGTGGCATACGCGGCACCCTGTAGGCGCAACAGCGGCGGCGCGTCGGCCGGGGCCGCCACCACCACCGAACGGGCACGGCCATCAGCCCCCAAAATATCTTCGACAAATTCTTTGACTTCACGGCCCCGCTCGCCGATCAGGCCGACCACGATCACGTCGGCCTGGGTGTAGCGGGCCATCATGCCCAACAACACGCTTTTGCCCACACCCGAGCCTGCAAACAGGCCGATGCGCTGGCCGCGCCCGACGGTCAGCATGCCGTTGATGGCGCGCACGCCGGTGTCCAGCGGCTCACGCACCGGGTCACGGTCCATGGCGTTGATAGGGCTGCGGTCCAGCGGCTGCGAGCGCACGTTGCGGATAGGGCCACCGTGGTCGAGCGGCACGCCTTGGGCATCCACCACCCGGCCCAGCAAGCCGTCACCAATCGGCAAACGCAAAACACCGGCCGCCCCCGCCGCTTTGTCGCTCCGCCCATCGCCCAAACGGGGCACCGAAACAAACGGCGGCGCAGGCACCACGCTGGCACCGCTGCTCAGGCCGTGTACATCGCCTGCGGGCATCAAAAAGGCCTTGTCATTGGAGAAACCCACCACTTCCACCAACACCGATGGGCGTCCCGGCGTGGTGACCAGGCACTGCGAACCCACGGCGCTGCGCACACCCGCAGCCTCCAGCACCAAACCCGCCAAACGGGTCAGGGTGCCCCGCACTTCCAAGGTGCAGCCGGTATCGACGCGCTGCTGCGCGTCGGCCATAAATTGCGACCAGACATGCTTGTCCTGTGGGTGGTCAGCGTCCATCTTCCACATCCCCATCCGTCCAGGCGGATGCCAGCCCCAGATTGGCCACCGCCCGCTCCCAGCGCTTGGACAGCGTGCCGTCAATCACCGTACCGCCCGATTCGACCATGCAGCCCCCGCGCTCCACGGTGGCATCGGGCAGCCATGTCAGGGCGGGTGATGGGAAAGCCTCTTTCAGCGGGGCCTGCAGCACCGCCAAATCCTCCGGGTGCAGCTTGATAACAGCGGCCTTGCCGTCCATGACCAGCATGCCCAGCGCTTCGCGGACAACCGGCTCCAAAGCGGCGGTGTCCACGCTCAGTTCGCGGCGCACGATTTGGCGTGCAAGGCCACAAGCCAGGGCCAACACCTGCTGGGCCATGTCTTGCTCCACCTGGGCCAGGCGCATTTGCATGGCGACGAGCAGATCGGCCAGGCTGTGCGCTGTGTCTGCGCCCTGCCCTTGCACGAATGCATCGAGTTTTTGGTTGCCTTCCAGGGTGGCTTCGGCCAAGCCCTGGGCCAGACCGGCGGCGTGGCCGTCGGCCCAGGCACGGTCCAGGCGGACCTGCTCGGGTTCTTCTGGCTCCAGCTCGGGTTCAGGTTCGGGCAACAGGTCCAGTACCGTCGGCACCAGGGGGCCGACCGCACCAAACCGCCACTCCGACACCTCGCCCAGCTCTTCGCTGCGGATGAAGCGCGAGTGGGCGCGGGACGAACTGCGGTTGTTAGACAAAACCATCGTCGCCTCCTCCGCCCAGCACCACCTGGCCTTCGTCTACCAGGCGGCGCACGATCTTGAGCACTTCCTTTTGCTGCGCTTCGACTTCGGACAAGCGCATAGGCCCGCGCGACTCCAGGTCTTCGCGCATGGATTCGGCAGCCCGGCTGGACATATTGGCCAGGATTTTCTCCTTGAGCTCGGGCGAAGCGCCCTTCAGCGCCACGACCAGGGTCTCGGAGGCCACCTCTTTGAGCACCATCTGGATGGACTTGTTGTCCAGCTTGGCCACGTCGTCGAAGACAAACATCTTGTCCACGATCTTCTGCGCCAAGTCGGAATCAAAGCCCTTGATGGATTCGATAACCGTGCCTTCGATGTTGGCACCCAGCAAGTTGATGATTTCGGCCGCGGCCTTGACACCGCCCAGCGAGGATTTGCGGATCTTGTCGCCACCGGCCAGCACCTTGAACAGCACTTCGTTCAGGTCTTTCAAGGCCGTGGGCTGGATACCTTCCAGCGTGGCCACCCGCAGCAGCACCTCGTTGCGCTGGCGCTCGGTCAGTTGCTTGAGCACGGCGGCCGATTGCTCGTAGTCCAGGTGGACCAGAATGGCCGCCACGATTTGCGGGTGCTCGTTGCGCAGCAGTTCGGCCACCGACAACGGGTCCATCCACTTCAGGCTTTCAATGCCCGACACATCGCCGCCCAGCAAGATGCGGTCGATCAACAAAGATGCCTTGTCGTCGCCCAGCGCCCGGCGCAACACCGCCTTGACGTAGTCGGCCGTGTCGTTGACCAGCAGACTCTGGGCCGCAGCGGCGGCGGTAAAGCGCACCAGCACCTGGTCTACCTTTTCACGGGTCACCACCTTGGTTTTAGCAATGGTTTCGCCCAGCTTCTGGACCTCTTTGGGCGACAGGTGTTTAAAGACCTCGGCGGCCTCCTCCTCGCCCAGAGACATTAAAAAAATAGCCGCGTCGGTAAGACCTTGTTCGTCCATGGGGTTGCCTCAGTCTTCGCCGTTGATCCAGTTTTTTACGATATTGGCCACAGCGGTGGAGTTGGTGCGGGCCAGTTGGCGCGCATCCTCCAGCCGCAACTGGTGGTCGGTGGGGGCCAGAATCTGGATGCCGTCGGGGCCGATGATGGTGCCGCGCGGCGTATCTCCCGCCACCAACGCATCCAGTGGGCCACCCAGCGGCCCCATACCCAGCGCCAGCGGTTGCCCATCCGGGCCCAGGGCTGCAGGCTCCACCGGCACCGGTTTGGGCTCCGCCATCGCTTTCAAAGCAGGGCGCACCAGGCCCAGAATCACCAGCAGCGCCAGCAGCACAGTGCCCACCGGCCAGGCCAAGTTACGGGCCATCTCCAGGGTTTCGGGTTGTTTCCACAGCGGAGTGTTGTCTACCACCGGTACGTCCACCAGGAAGGGCGCGTTCATCAGGTTGACCGAATCACCACGGTCTTTGTTGAAGCCGATGGACTCGCGCACCAGGGCGGTCATTTGCTCGATTTGCTGCTCACTCAGCGCTTTGGTGGTGGGCTGGCCCTTTTCGTCGGCAGCAACGGCGTGGTTCACCACCACAGCAGCGCTCAGCCGTTTGATGGAACCGGAGCCGCCGCGCACCACCCGCACCGTCTTGTCCACCTCGTAATTGGTCACAGATTCGCGCTTGGCACCGGCTGCCGGGCCGCCCGCTGCGGCCGCACCGGCCGAGCCAGCAGCGGTCAAGGCCACGGCGGGGCCGTTGATGGGCGCGGCGGCCGAAGCCGGTGGCTGGTTGGAGGTGGCTCCGGGGATGCCGCTGGGCTGCGGCGAGCCCTGGGCCCCGCCACCGGTTTCTACCACCTGCTGGCTGCGCACGGCGCTGGCATCGGTAGCCAGATTGGGCCGGTGCGATTCGGCGGTGGACTCGGTTTGCGAAAAATCAACCTCGGCCGTGACCTGGGCTTTAACGTTCTGGCGGCCCACAATCGGCTCCAGCATGTCCAGGATGCGGCGGCTGTACTGTTGCTCAATCCGTTGCACGTACTGCAGTTGCTCGGCATCGGCTCCGCCCGTGCCGTCGGGCGACTGCGACAGCAGCTTGCCGGTGTCGTCGAGCACGCTAACGGCGCTGGGCAGCAGCTCGGGCACGCTGGAGGCGACCAAATGCACGATGCCCGCCAGCTGCGTGCGGTCGAGCGACTGGCCGGGCTGCAGGCTCACCAAGATCGATGCCGAGGGTTTTTGCTGTTCTCTGAAAAATCCGTTTTGGCTGGGCAGGGCCAAGTGCACCCGTGCGCTGGACACGGACGACAAGGCTTGGATGGAACGGGTCAATTCGCCCTCCAAGCCGCGCTGGAAGGCCAGCCGCTCCTGGAACTGCGTCATGCCAAAGCGGTTGGCTTCCATCAGCTCGAAGCCGACCACCGAGCCCTTGGGCAGACCCAGGGAGGCCAGGCGCAAACGGGTGTCGTGCACTTTATCGGCAGGCACCATGATGGCACCGCCGCCCTCGGTGTACTTGTAGGGCACATTCATTTGCGACAATTGCGCCACGATGGCACCACCGTCTTTGTCGGCCAGGTTGGTATAGAGCACCTTGTAGTCCGGCTGCCGCCCCAACAGTACGGCTATTAAAGCCCCCACCACCAGCAAAGCGATACCCGCGCCCAAGCGCATACGCTGCGGACGGTCCAAATTGGCCAGTCTTTGCGTCAATGGCGAGAGGGTCGGTGCGGGTATTTCGGCGACTGCAGACATCATGCTTTCCGGATCGGTATGGCGCGAGCTTGCTCCACTAACGGGCTTGATTATTCGGGCAAGCCGCCAAACCATCGGCCTGATAAGCCGGGGTTTTGGCTGCCTTTTCAGCACCATACACCGACTGCGCCCCACTACGATTGGCGCATTCGTATCCATCCCCTGGAGGGAACTGTCATGGATCTCCGCTTATCCCCCGTATCGACCAGCATGCCCAACCGCACGGGCATGGTGCAGCGCACGCCTACCACCCCCACTTCGGAGGCGAAAAGCGCCGGTTTCTCCAGCGCGCTCAAGGGCGCTCTGGCCGAGGTGAGTGCGGCACAAAACAACGCCACCCAACTGCAAAATGAAGTGCAGATGGAGAACCCGAACGTGAGTCTGGAAGAAACCATGGTGGCGATCCAGAAAGCCCAGATCGGCTTTCAGGCCACGCTGCATGTGCGCAACCGCATGGTGCAGGCGTATAGCGACATCATGAATATGCAGGTGTGACCCCCCCCCAGGCTGCACACTTCGTGTTTTCGCCAACCCCCTTGCAGGGGACAACAGCAGCAGTCTGGCAAAGCCGGCCCTGCGCTGTTCTGGACGGAGCAGCTATGCGGTGGTTATGTGCTTTTTAGGTCGCTAGCGCATATCCAACCTTCGTAGACAGCTATTAAATACATAGTGAATTCTTAACCGCCACAGGCGGCTGGTATTCCAATGAAAAAAAGCCCCTAACGGGGCTTTTTTTCATTAAATTGGCTTCTAACGTATGTTCCATATACGCTAGCCGCTATTATTTTTATATCAATGCAGCAACTGGGGCTTACACTCCAGGATTTGCTCAAACTGCTGGATCCAGGGCTCGGTCAGGCAGCGTATCTGTGCGTCGTTGCGCAGAATGCGTTGCATGATGCGGGCTTTTTCGGTCTTGTTCTCGGGGGTCAACTGGTCGGCCATGGACTGGTGGCGCAATTGCTCAATGAGCACGGCGCAAGCGCCTTCGTAGCGCACGACCTCGTCCCAGTCTTCCATCTGGGCGGCCTTCAGCATCTTGAAGCTGCTGTCCTCGATGGCTTTGTAGTAGTCAATCAGAATTTGCGACATGGTCTGGGTCCGGCAAGGTGGGAGGGGCTTATGCATTGCCGACATGGGGCAGAGGGATGCTTTTCCAGGCATCGAATACGGGCACGATCAACTGCGTCACCTCTTCAATCAAAGTAATGTCGTTCTTCAAATTCGCCGTGGTCAACCGCAGAATGCTGTAGTTGTACACACCGCGCAGATTCACCGCCAGCTCACCACCAGACTCAATGTCCAGAGCGGCTTTCAGGCCTTCTTCCAGGATACGCACGGCCTTGCCAATGGATTGGCCCTTGCCTTCGATATCGCCACGCGCCAGGGAGCCACGGGCAGCATGCAGGGACTGCACCAGCGCTTCAAACAGCAGGCAAATCACCTGGTGGGGGCTTGCGCCTTCGATGCTGGTTTGGGCACCCACGCGTTTGTAAGCGGAGGCGGCGCGGGCACTTACGGGTGTAAACATGGTGGAGGCATCCATTTGAACTTGATGTATTAGTTATCGGCAGTGCATTCAAAAACTCAAGCCCCGTCTGGTTGAAATATCGCAAAGTTTTGTAGCCAACACCATCGCCTACCTGCTGCTGTTCCAGGCTTCCACCTGCTGCGTGATGTAGGTGCTGAGCGCCGTCAGGCCCGCCATCTTGGTGTCCAGCGCGGTGTAGGTGGTGCGCAGGCGCTTCTCTACAGAGGCAGCCCGGGCGGTGACCTTGTCCTGGTCATCGGAGTTGCGTTTGACCTCGGCGGCCAAGGCATCGGCCTTGTTGTTCAAACCTCCGCTGAAAGCCAACAAACCATCCGCAAACGCCTTGACCTTACGGGCAATGCCGTTGGTGCTTGCGTCGGTGTTCTTCTGGGCGAACAAGGTCTTCACGTTGGCGGGGTTGTCCAAAGCGGTACTGAGCTTGGTGGCATCCACGGTCATGCTGCCGTCGCGCGCAATGCTCAAGCCAATGTCGGACAAATGCGTCAAACTCCCGCCCACCACACTGGTGCCCAGCATAGAGCGCAGCATATTGCGCATGCCGATCGCAGTGGAATCGCCCTGCAAGTCGCCCGATTTCTTGGTGGTGGCGTCATACGCGGTGGCATCGGCCAGATACTTGTTAACCGCGTTGTAGGCATCGACAAACGCCTGGATGTTGGTCGTAATGGCCGCCTTGTCATTGGTGGCGGTGATTTCTACATTGCTGGTGGTGACTTCGGTTGCATTGATGGTCAAACCCGCAACTGCACCGGCAAATTTATTGGTCGTGGACGTGATCGCGATGCCATTAATGGTGGCCTTGGCGTTTTGCCCAGCTTGGTACGTGTTGGCCCCCATGCCATAGGCGGTGGGGGCAGCCAGGTCAAACGCAAGCTTGGACAGGCCACTGCTGTCGGTGTTGTTGCCGTCGTCGTCGGTGGCTTGTATGCGGAAACCGGCCGACTCTCCTGTGCTGGATGAACGCAACATCAGGCGGTCGCCAGACGCGTCGGTCAGCACCGTGGCAATCACACCGGCCCCGGAGTCGTTAATTTTGTTGGCGATTTGCGCCATGGTGTCGGTTGCCGCAACAGTAACCGGCACGCTGGCCGCCGAGCCCGCCGTGAAAGCATTGCTGGTCCAGGTGCCGAGTTGCAAGGTCAGGGTGCCAGACGAACCCACCGACACACCAGCCGTGACGGCCGAAGACACGGTGGACTGTGCCTTGGCCAATTGCTGCACACCGACACTGAAGCTGGTGGCGCTGGCGATGCCGGTTACCGTGGCCGATACCGCCGTGCTATCAGAAGATGCCACCGACAAACTATTCCACCCGCTGTCCAGCGACAGTTTGGACGCGGTGTCCGTCAGGGTTGACATCAGCGCCTTGACTTGCGAGTAATCGGAAATCTTGGTCTGGATGATGGTCGCTTTGATCTGGAGCGAGGTCAAAGGCTGCTTTTCCAGCGCAACCAGCTTGGTAATGATGCCTTCGACATCCAAACCACTGCCGATGCCAGTTGTTGTAATACCCATGATGGTCTCCAGAACAAGGACGTGCCACAGTAGTTGTGGCTGCGAATAGCCGTATTTGTATCCGCATTCCAAAAGGCAAAACGGCGGATAAAGGGGGTTCCTTTATCCGCCTTTCAGTTTTAGCACCCTCTTTACCTCTCTACAAACTGCGCATGGTGCGCTTGGCTTGTAGGAGGAGATGCCGTTGCGGCTTATTGCAGCAGCGACAAGACGCTTTGTGGCAGCTTGTTGGCCTGGGCCACCATCGCGGTACCAGCCTGCTGCAGAATCTGCGTGCGGGACAAGTTGGCCGTTTCTGCGGCAAAGTCGGCATCCACAATCCGGCCGCGTGAGGCAGACAGATTTTCGATGTTGATCGCGATGTTGCCTGTTGCGCTGTCGAACCGGCTTTGCAAAGCGCCCAATTTTGCACGGGCAGAGTCCACCTGGTCGATTGCCGAATCCAGCTTCTTGATCGCGACCCAGGCATCACGCTGTGTGCCAATGGTCAAGGTATCAATACCCAGTGCATCCGTTGTGGTGCTGGTTGCGCTGAGCTGGGATGCCATGGTGGTGATCGCCAAGCCGGTTGTGCCAGCGGCCAGACCCGCAAAGGTAACCTGTGCCGCGTTGCCCGCTGTGTCCAGCTTTTGCGACACAACATCGATACGGTAGGTCTGGTCGTCGTTCTGCGACAAGAAGGCCGTCACACCGGTATCAGAAGACTTGCGGTTGATGGCCGCAACCAATTGGCCCATACGCTCAGAACCCGAGCTGGCAGCCTGCAGCGCACCGATATCGATGGTGGTACCAGAACCAGTCACCGAAATTGTCAGGCCCGATGCAATCGAGGTCAGGGTGCTGACCGAGCTTGCGGCAATGCTGGTAGCCGAAGAGTCAAAACCATAAGCAGCTTGGGACAAACCGTTGGCAGCCGCATTGGTCAGTGCGCCCACGGTAATGTTGTCGCCTGCATTGGCACCCACCTGGAAGGCGGCTCCCGAAAAAGAGCCGTCCAACAGTTTTCTGCCGTTGAATGTGGTTTGCTTGGCAATGCGGTCAACTTCGTCGGTCAGCTGGCTCACTTCAGATTGCAACGCAGCGCGGTCGGCCTTGCTGTTGGTGGCGTTGCTGGACTGCACCGCCAGTTCACGCATCCGTTGCAGCATGTCGCCGACCTTGCCCAACGCGCCTTCAGCCGTTTGCGCCAGCGAAATGCCGTCATTGGCATTACGGGCACCGACCGTCAGGCCGCGGATCTGACTGGAAAAGCGCTCAGCGATAGCCAAGCCGGCGGCATCGTCCTTGGCGCTGTTCACGCGCAGGCCGGAAGACAAGCGTTGCATGGAAGTCGCCAGCGAAGCCGACGACGACATCAAATTACGCTGGGCATTCAGCGAATTGACGTTGGTATTGATGGTGGTGGTCATTTCAAAGCTCCTAAGGTTGGGTCCAATGACGAACCAATGAAAAGGCCCGTTGGGTATGTTTTCGGGTGTCCGTGCGAAAACTTTAGGGCTAGCGCGCAAATAACCGGGGTTTTCTCGCCGCTTATCCCGGTTACGGCGCGAACCCGAATGACCACAATTTAGTTACCGCTCATGGTCGTTGGCCAGCTGAGCTGACCACAACCGGCTTTGGCCAACATTTATCCTCAAAGGAGCTCCGTAATGGCTGCCACGATCAACACCAATATCAATTCGCTGAATGCACAGCGTAATCTGGCCACGTCCAGCAGTTCACTCGCCACCTCCATGCAGCGCTTGTCCTCTGGTTTGCGCGTGAACAGTGCCAAGGACGATGCTGCGGGATTGGCCATTTCGGAGCGCATGACAACCCAGATCCGCGGCCTGACGGTCGGTGCCCGCAATGCCAATGACGGCATTTCGCTATCGCAGACGGCTGAAGGTGCGCTGGGCAAGGTCGGTGACATGCTGCAACGGATGCGTGAACTGGCGGTGCAGTCCAGCAACGCCACCAACAGCAAGGCCGACCGTGCTGCGTTGCAGGCCGAGGTGGGCCAGCTGACCGATGAAATCGACCGTATCGCCAAACAAACTTCGTTCAACGGCAAGAAAATCCTGGACGGTTCGTTTGCCGGAGCCGTGTTCCAGGTGGGCGCCAATTCGGGCGATGTCGCATCGTTGGGTGCTTTGACCAACTCGACCGCCAAAGGCCTGGCCGATGTCGCCTACGCTTATGACCAGTCGGCCAGCACAGTGGCAGCCAGCTCCGTCAGCACACTGACATCCATTGCGGCCAATACCTTGACGATCAGCGTGACAGGCTCGGCCTCGGCGATCGACCTGGGCAGCCTGGCTGCTGCTAGCTCCGGCGAAGAACGCATGGGCCAGGTGGTGGAAGCCATCAACCGTAAATCATCCGACACGGGCATCACGGCCTACCTCTCGCAAAACCCCGACCAGTCCTACCGATTCGACTTGCTGTCCCAAAAGCTGGACTCCAATGGCGATCCTTCGGCAGTCACGTTCACCGGTTTCTCGGCTGGCACCACCGGTTTGGCCGTGGGTGCGGGCGGCATGCAATCGAGCATCAGTGCCTCGAACACCACGACTGACGCGTTGGGAATTGACACGCTGACCGTCGATACCCAGCGCAACGCCTGGGTTGCGCTGAAGAAAATCGATGCAGCGATTGACCAAGTGAATTCGGCCCGTGCCAATCTGGGCGCTTTGCAAAGCCGGTTTGAGAGCGCTGTCAGCAACATCAGCATCCAGGTCGAAAACCTGGCGGCCGCCAAGGGCCGGATTGTGGATGCCGACTTCGCGATGGAAACAGCCAATTTGTCACGCAACCAGATCTTGCAACAAGCCGGTACGGCCATGGTCGCCCAGGCCAACAAGCTGCCACAGGGTGTACTGGCGCTGCTACAGCAGTAAGCAACCCCACGCACAAAAAAGGCCCTTCGGGGCCTTTTTTGTGCGTAAGATAGCCCTCTGGCGCATATTCGGCCTACACGAGTAGCTATTTAATACATAGCAAGTTGAAAACTGTGACGTAGTGCGTTGAATTACGCCGATGCAGGCAATGGCTCACACCCAGCTATTGGCGATGCGTACAGCACCAGATCGTAGTAGTAGCCCACGTTGTGTTGGCGTAACCGGAAATGGTAGTCGCCCGCATGCTGGTCTATCGCCTCCACCACGTCCAACAGGTCCTGCGCGTAGTGGTACACGCAGGCGGCGATACGGGGTCGCTGCTTTGCCAACAACCCCGCTGCACCGTGCAGGGTTTTGGCTTCAAAGCCCTCCACGTCCATTTTCAAAAAGCTCAGGCGCTCCAGTTCGTCGTCCAGCCGAACCGTTTTGACGGTGACGCTGCCCTGGTCCACGATGTGGCTGGACATAGTGCCGGTTTCTTCAAAATACAGCGTTTCACAGCGGCTTGACACCGCCTTATTGACCGGCCGAAAGTCGGGCACCGGGAAATCCGACAGTTGGGACAGCACGGCAAAGTTCGTCCGGTCCGGCTCAAACGCAGTGATGCTGCCGTATTGCCACTGGCTGGCCGCTAAAAACTTGCGCACCACCGGGCCTTCAAAAGCACCACAGTCGCAAAAATGCTCCTGCGTGCCCAGGGTAAAGGTACTGGGCTGACCTGCCATCGAAAAATACTCGTCCGAAGCATCGGTACCGATGGACCGCAGCCAATTGCGGTCATAGCTGAGCCGGAACAGCAGATTGGCGTACAGGGTTTCGCGGCTCAGCGAGTCGTCCAGCCGGTCTGCCAGGCGCACAAAGTCGTCCAGCCGCTCCAGCGTCTTGCTGCGGTAGACGTTGACCGTCTCGTACACCGAAAACAGGCCGTACACAGCCAGCACCGGGATGCAATCCACCAGCGCCACACCCGCCTGCAGGCAACGGGCCGCCGTCAGCCCACGACCCCAGGCATCGTCCGAAAAATCAATCGCCAAGGCACCAGGGTGCTGGCGGGCCTGCTGCATGAACCGGGTCGTCGTCCAGCAGGGCACACCAAACATCTCTGGCTCCGTTAGACCATCGTCCACCAGCGCCACCACGCCAAGCATCAAGGTCAGCAAATACTTGCAGCGGCTGCGCCCGATTCCCGACAGCGGCTGCAGCACAAAAAGAGGCCGCTGGGCCATCAGCGCTCTGTAGTGGTCCACCGGGTCGGTGCCCTGGGCCGCCAAGTCCAGCAGAGCTTTTTTGAGATTCTTGCTTTTATCCGTCATAGGGGCTGTTCTATTTTCTGAAATCAAATCACGACCCAAAAATCACCACCGGGTCGGCAAACGATGCCAAATGGAAGGTTTTAGCCACCACATCTGTGGCTACCGGCCCGTGCTTTTCCAGCACACATTGCTTACCGATCTGCACGCCGTCCCGCACCAGCACCCCCATACCCACAATGGTATGGGCCCCGATGCTACTGGTCGCCCCCACCAACACACCTGGAGCAAGCCATGCGGAATTGCCTATTTTGGTACTGGCCCCAATATTGGCCCCAGCCCCCACTACGCAATTAAAACCAATATCCGCATCCACACCGACCAACGCACCCGAACCAATAAAACTATTTTCCCCAACCCGCGCGCTGGCCGCGACCACCGCGCCGCAACACACCAAAGGCGGCATCTTGAAACCCATGGCCTTCAACATGCCCATGAGCTCAAACCGCCGGTAATTAAGAAACTGGTGGCCCATGGCCACAAATGCCGTGCCATCCTCGGACTGCAAGGCCTGTAGTTCCGACAGGTCGAAAGCGTGCGATTTGTCTTGCGACAAAACAATTTTTCGCAACTCCAACTCGGGAGCCAACTCAGCCCATGCCGACAACGCCCAGTCCAGCATGGACCCCATACCAATCACATATTTACGAGGCACAGTATGGGTCCGTTAATAACAATACAGTACCGTGGCATCTGGACAAAAAGGATTGTGCTGCCGAAATCCCAATTTGTAATTTTGGCCAGTTTTCAACACAAAATCAGTTAGGGTTTCATAATCTTCTGGTTTGTGGTAAACAGAAATAGCCATTTTTGGCTTGTTCTTTTCAATTGTTTTGACTGCCCCGTGTAAAGCTTTTAGCTCAGAACCTTCAATTTCGAGTTTGATAAAAGTGGCAGATTGGTCAGTGGCACCATCAATGCTAACCACTGGTACTTGGATGGAAGCCTTTTTTTCCAGCACTGCATCATAAATATGCCCAACGAACCCAGAGTCCACCATGTGTGCAGCCAAAGCATAGACCGGAGATTTATCCCCAAAATCATCCACACCGAAATTTTGATTGAATTCAAGAATGCCAGAAGAGTCCCACAAACCTTGCTCGTGCAAAGTGATACTGCTAGACAGCGGCTTTATATACTCGTCCTGCAGGCGGCGTAACCGGTTACGAATTTCTTTGTTGTTTTCAAGAGATGGTTCAAATGCATGAATATGCTTGAATTTTCCAGAAACCGCCTGCAGAAAACCTTCAAGCGTATCCCCGTTAAAGGCCCCACCATCTACGTACACTTCACTCTCTGTAAAATTAAAGAACTGCCTGTTTGTTGAATATGAATTCAGATTGAATTTTTCCCCTAAGTGCCCTACAGAGCAAGCCTCTAAGTAATAGGGATTCAAGGTCATCCGATATGACAACATATGCAGCCAAGTTATCTTCGAATAGCGATCTTCAAATATATTTTTTATACTCAAAAGTGCATCGAGGTTTTCGTATGTTCGATGGAAAAACTCACTTCCATAAAAAAAGAACCGCCCTGGCTCATTTTTCTTGTCAACATTGCACGCATTTAATATGTGCAAAAACTGTAGTGGCAAAATAATTCTCACATCCCATTGCACTGCCAATTTAATAAAATATTGGTAAGCACGGGGACCAGGAAGCAACAGACATGAAACGATGCTTCTATCGCCTCTGGACAATTCAACCCAAGCATCTGCATCAATCACGGGTATGCCGAATATTTCCTTCTGGGTTTTGGATAAAAAATCATCCACAATGGCGATTACATTTGCATTGCGTGCCAACACCTTTATTTCAGAACGGCACACCGAACCACAAACCACAAATTTCTTCTCTGCCATCAAATCCTGCGAGCTTTGGTCCATCCACGCCAGAAAGAAACACGACTCTTTTGCATACGAGTCCCTCAGAGACAATAAATTTTTCGTTAATACTTCTTCTGATAAGAATGGGTAAGTATTCATCAATATTTCTCTGGTAAAAGTTCGAAAACTTGCTGCTCGCGTTATAAAGAAAATCGCGCGTCCATCAGACCAAGATACCAGTGTTCAATAGTTTGGTTGGCCGACTCAAAATCGCCCAACACCGCCGTGGGGGCCTGTGCGTGCAGTCCGGCCTGGATACGTTCCATCACTGCAAAATCTTCGCGCAACACCGTTTCAGCACCTTGCAGATGGGCCAAGAGCACCGCTGCCGACACTGCATATTTGGCCTTTTTCTTGGCGGTGACGTAATGCACCACCACGTCGGTGCGCCCCGCAGACACCGGCACGTGGTGCTCAATGATGAAAGAGTAGCCCCCCGAACCTGAGGCGATATGCAAATTGGGAAACACCAGCCAGTTGTAATACCAGTCGAGATGGCCATACCGCTCTACCTTGGCATGCCAGGCGTAAGGCGGCAATGACTCCATCGGTGCATCCGGGCCGCCGCAGCTGAAGCCACGCATCAAGGACAGGGCTTCGTCGCGTCCCGGCACCCCTTGCTGGCGCAAACGCTGCGACAAGGCCACACCAGCCCCATCCAGACTGACCGCAAATTTCACTTTCTGGTACAGCGACTGGGCATGCACATAGCGGGGGTGGTGGCTATCGCGCAAGTTCTCGTAGGCTAGCTTCCAGTTCATCCGTGTCGAAAAAGTCGCTTGCAGCACCTCGCCATCAAAGGCCATCGACACGCCGCGCAACGAGTCCAGCAGCTCCGGGCTGAGCTGGTCGGTGACCGGCAGCGGCGTATCCGACAGGTTGATGAACACCAAGCCACCCACCACTTCCAAGGCATATCGCCGCAGCCGCAGGCAGGCCCGCTCAGCAGCGGGATAACGGTAAACATCGGCCTCAAACGGAATGTGCTGCACGGCGCCATCGGCCCCGTAACCCCAACCGTGGTAGCTGCACACCAGCGGGCGTACCCCCTGAGACTCTGTTTGCAACGGGTTTTGCCGGTGCAAGCACAGGTTTTCAAATGCCTGCAACTCGCCATGGAAGTTTTGTACGACTACCGGCACACCCCAAACGCTGCGGGTAATGAACGCGTTGTGGCGGTCCAGCATGGACAGCAAGCCCACAAACTGCCACAATGGCTTGAACAACAGCGCGCGTTCGCGCGCAAACCATTCTTCCGACTGGTAGGCCTCGGCGGTCAGGCGTGACTGCATAACACCCTTCGCACCGTCACTTAAACTCAAACCGCTTGGCCGGGTTGCCAAACACCGTGACCCCGGCGGGCACATTGCCAATGACAACACTGCCCGCGCCGATCACCGCGCCGTCGCCAACCTTCACGCCGGGCAGGATCGTGGCGTGCGGGTGCACCACCACGTTTTCGCCAATCTGCACGCCGCCGCCCATGAACACAAAGCTACCCACCGTGCTGTAGGAGCCAATGCGCACGTCATAGCCAATGATGCTGGTCGACAGCATCGCCACAAAGTCGCCCAAGACGGTGTCCGCGCCCAGCGACACGCTGTGTTCAAACATGCAGCCTCGGCCGATCTGCACGCGCTCAGCTCGGTGCATGCCGGGTGCCAAATGCATGAATTCCGCCCCTTGAGCCAACAACGGAGCAGCAAAACGACGGCGCGCGTGCGGATCGCCCAGCGCACACACAAACAGCTGCCCCGGCTGGCAAACATGGGTAAATGGATCGCCCAGAATGGGCAAATCGGGGGGTACTGCCAAGTGGGTGCGGCTATCCAGGAAACCGCGCACGGCCCATTCCACACCATGCCGGTGCTCGGCCCGCGCCAACGCCGCCATGTTGCGACCGAAGCCGCCCGCGTTAACCACCAAAATATCTTGCATACGGTTCAGGTAAACGGAATGCCACCATCTAGGCTGAACGTGGTGCCAGTGACCTTGCGGCTGGCATCGCTCAGAAAGTAGATGGCGGCATAGGCAATATCTTCAGGCTGCCCCAAACCCAGCGGGTAGGCTTTGTCGGCGTTTTCCAGCAAGTCTCGGTGCATATTCAGCAGCGGTGTTTCCACCAGACCGGGACAAAGTGCATTGACGCGGATACCGCGCTTGGCCACCTCCAGTGCCAGGCAGCGCATGCTGCCAATCAAGGCACTTTTGGAACCTGAATAGGGGCCGACACCGACCTTGCCCGTCAATGCGGCAATCGAAGCCAGCAGCAGTACCGAGCCACCGGGGCGGATCCACTGCCGGGCCAACTGGCGCTGGGTCAGCAGCATCGGCGCGTAGTAATTGGTCTGCAGCACCCGGTCCAGCATTTTCGCGTTGAGCATGCGCATGGGGGCTACGCCATCGACGCCCGCACTGTGCACCACGCCATCGACGGCACCCACGGCATCCGCCAGGGTCTGGATCTGCGCGGTATCGGTCAGGTCGGCCGCCAAGCAGCGGTGGCCAGAGCCCGCCAGGGAGGCATGTACGGCCTCCAGCCGTGCTGTGTCGCGGCCACTCAGCACCAATTGCGCACCGGCCAGGGCCGCTTGTACGGCAATGGCCTGTCCGATGCCACTGGAAGCGCCAGTCACCAGCACCGTCTTGCCATCCAGGCGAAAGGGGTCATGGAAGGGGCTGGACATCAGCGCATGGGCAGCGACAGGCCACCATCAATCAGCAGAGAGCTGCGCGTCACCCAGCGGCTGGCCGGGGCCAACAGATAACCAATGCCATGGGCCACATCGCTCGGCTCTATCGTGCCCAACGGGGTCAGGTCCAGCTTGTCCTGCATATCGGCCGTGCTAGCCAGCGCAGTCAACATGGGGGTGGCCACATACCCAGGTGATACGCAGTTGGCGCGGATGCGCCGCTTGGCATGCTCGAGTGCCAGGGTTCGCACATAGGCAGTCAACGCGGCTTTAGCCGCCGAGTACATACTGGTGGCCACGGGCGCAATGCGCTCAGCCACCGCGGTCACATACACCAGCGAAGCATCGTCGCGAACGCGTTTGCGGGCCAGCAGGCGCTGCGTCAGCAACACCGGCACATTAAAGTTGATTTGCATCATGTCGTTGAGATGCTTTTCAGACACCAACCGGGCAGGCACCAATTCGACCGCTCCGGCACAGAACACGCAGCCGTCCAGCGCTGGCAGGCTATCTACCAGAGCGTTGCGAGCGGCTTCATCGGTCAGATCCGCCACGTACTGCCCATGGCCGGCACCGGGCAAGCTGTCCAGCGTGGCTTGCAGGCGCACCGGGTCGCGCCCGGTCAGCCACACGGCAGCCCCCATGCCCGCACACAGCACCGCAGTAGCCCGGCCAATACCAGACGATGCGCCTGTCACCAGCACCGCCTTGCCTGCCAAACTGAAAGCCGAACTCACAGCTCCACCATCTCCGGGAACTTGGCCCCCTCAATATCCACAATGCAAGAACCCCAGGACAGACCGATGCCAAAGCCCGACATCAGCAGCCGTTTGCGCCCGCCCAACAAGGCCTCACGCAGCCGTGCGGTCATGGTGACGGGAATCGAGGCTCCGCTGGTATTGCCAAAATCGGCCAGGGTAGACGGCACTTTTTCCGGCGACAAACCCAACTTTTTGCGGATGGTTTCGTTGATGAGCTTGTTGGCTTGGTGGAACAAAAAGTAGTCAATATCGGTATCTGCCATCTGGCTGAACTCCATCAACCTGCGCACTGCCGGGGGAATCTGTTGGGTAGAAAAACTCAGCACGGCAGGGCCATCCAGCACCAGATCGTCCAGCCAGCGCAGCACACCGAACTCATCGCGCCGAGGGGTGGTGTGCTCCACGCCGTAGGGCTCGCGGTGGCCCCCGACGGGCAGCATGATGGCCTTGTAGCCGCTGCCGTCGCTATTCATGTCGAAGTACATGGGCGGGGCATCTTGCACGTACTCCAGCGCAGTGACGGTGCCTGCATCAGAAAACAACGGGTCCACCACCGTGGCCGACTTGTCGCCCACCATCAGCAGGCCTTTTTTCACCGCCCCCGAGGCAATCAGGCTGCCCAGTATCTGCAGCCCATAGGTATAGCCCGAGCAGCCCAGATTCACATCGAACGCGATACTGGTCTTGGGCAGGCCCAACCGGTCTTGCAAGATGATGGCCGTGGCCGGAATCAGGTAGTCGGGCGACTGGGTGACCACAATCACTGCGTCCACCTCCTCGCGCGCCCAGCCCAGGTCGGCCAGCAGCACGCCGGTGGCCTCCACCGCCAGGTCCGAGAAGCATTGCCACCCAAAGCACATGCGCCGTTGATGGATGCCGATGTTGCGCACCAGCCGCTCACGTTCGGAACGCATGGCGGGCGGGCAGTCTTGCACGTTCGACAGCACCGTGCGGGGCACGCACGAGGCCATTCCGGCATAGCGAACATGGTGCAAAGTGGAAGTGCCCATCTGCTTTAGCCCAGCAGAGCGTGGATGTCGGCTACCGTAGCGCAGTTTTTCAGATCATTGCCAGAGATGGTTTTGCCATATTCCATATCGCACATCACGATGACACCCAAGGCGGCCAGTGAATCCCATTCGGGCAAGCTGGCCAGCAAGGTATCACCGGTGACGGCTACGGGGTCTTGAAAATCAACGGCTTCCAAAAATTTTTCTACGAATGCATTCACGGTGCTCACAGGCATCTCTCCCTTAAAAATCAAACAAATTCAGACCAATGCCTTAACCCGGTCTGACACCACAGCTTGGCCCACCGCCTCGACCACCGCATTCAGCTGCGGTGCCGTCATGGACGGGAAAAACGGCAATCCGATCAAATCACGGGCAATCGCATTGGCGTTCGGAGTAGGCGCGGACTCCCAGCGCGCAGCCGTACCGCGTATCTCTCCCAGCAAAGGCTGGTACCACCGCCGGGTTCCAATTTTCAATTTCTGGCACAGACGCTCCAGGCGCAACCGGTCGGCGGCGCTGGGCATGCGGGCGCACAGCAATCCCGGTGCCACAATGCCGCCTGGTAGGGTGGTTTGCCAACGCAAGGCATCCCCGGTTGCCGCATCCAGACCGGAGCGCAAGGCGCTGTAGAGTTCGCGCCGTCGTTGCGCACCAGCGTCCCAGCGGGACAACGATGCCAAGCCCACGGCTGCGTGGTATTCGCTCATTTTAGCGTTGGTGCCAATGCTGGCCAGCACCCCAGTAGGCACGCGCGCACCAGGCTGCAAATTGATACCGAAATTAGACATTTGCCGGACCTTGGCCACCAGCGCTGTATTGGTGGACACCACCAGCCCGCCCTCGCCTGCGGGCAAGGACTTGGTGGCGTGCAAGCTGAACACCAACGTGCCCTGGCTGCCGTGCAGCCACTGACTGCCAAAAGCCCCTGCTGCATCCACGATCACCGGCAAGCCGGTGGACTGTTCAAACAAGCTCCAGGCAGCCATGTCCTGCGGCGCACCAAAGGTGGCCACGGGAACCACCGCGTCAAACGCCACATGCTGGCGCATCTGCCAGGCCATGCCAGGGGTCATCAGCCAACTATCGGGATCTACATCGCCCAGCACCGGCACATAGCCTGCGCGCACCACGGCCGTAGCAGTGGCGACAAAAGTGAGGGCGGGCACCAGAACCTTGGAGCCTGGAGGCAAGGCCAAAGCGGTCAAGGCCAGCTCCAGTGCCAACGTGGCACTGCTGGCTGTGGTGACGGACGCTGCGGGTGTGGCCACCTGGAAGCGGGCCGCCAGCAGCTGCTCCAGTTCGCACACTAAAGGGCCAAAATTGGAATAGTGCCGGGCGGCGTGCATGCGTTGCAAATAGGGCATCAGCTCTTGCGGACTCGGCAAATCCGGTACCAGCAGGGGAACAGAGGTTTCTAAATGCATCTGGTCAGTCTACACGCAGAGGCCGGCTGAAATGGCCAGAATAGCCCCCTACTTACCTGCCTGAAAACCCTCTGCCGCACGCAACGCCTGCGCCACATCGCAGCCACTGTCCAGGTAGCGCGGCGCCTTGCACAGATAGTTCAGCCACATCAGGCGGTAGGCGGCCTCCACCTCGGCGGTGCGGCTGGGGTAGTCCATTAGCACGCTCTGGGTCAAATAGGTGCGGGTGCTGGCACGGTAGCCCGCCAGACGTTCCGGATTTTGCAAGAGCTCGACCGTGAGCCTGACGTAAGCGTCTTCGTCACTCGCCACCAGCTCGCCCAAGCCAATGCCGCCCAAAATCCGGGCGCTAGACGAGTCGATAGCCCGCTGTGCGTCTAACGCAACCACCGGCAAACCCATCCACAGCGCATGCAATGTGGTGGTACCGCCCGACACAGGGGAGGTGTCGAGTGCCACATCGGCCACAAAACCCAATTCCATAAACTGCTCCAGCAGCAACTGCGGCACCACCGACACCCGCTCTATCGGCAGGCCGGCCTCCTCCACCCGCGGCTGCATGGCTGCCTGGGCCGCATCTGGAGTCGATTCCTTGACCATGATGAGCAGCCGGGCATCGGTGCACAACGCCAGGATACGGGCCCACACACGCAGCATGGCGTCGGTGACCTTGAACGAGTTGTTCAGTGAAATCAGGGTCGGGTAGCCGTTGGTCTCCATGGGCAGTTGCTGCAGCAGCGGTGCGTGCCGCGGTGGTACGTAGCTGGCCATGCACTGCAAACGAAACAGCTTTTCGGTATAAAGCACTTCATTGCCCAACGGGTCCGTCCCGCCATCGGTCAGCCGGTAGTCCATACCCTTCATGCCCAGGGTATTCATGAAGCCCAGCCAGGTGACCTGCACAGGTGCAGCCCGGCGGGCAAACACCAGCAGGCGGTTTTCGGCGGTGTGGCCCGACAAATCCACCAGCACATCGATCTGGTGAGAGCGGATGAGCTGGTACAGCGCATCGTCCGACATGCCCATGGTGTCGTGCCAGTGCGGCACATCCTGCTGCATCGCCTCCGTGATGTAGTCGTGCTTGCCACCCGAGTACACATAAATCTCTACCTGCTCCGGGTCATGGTGCTGTAGCACTGGCTGCATGAAGAAAGCGATGGAGTGCACCCGGAAGTCGGCCGTCACGTAGCCCACGCGCAGCTTTTTACCCGGGCGACGGTCTTGTTTTTGAAACGGCACAGCCTTACGGGTCAGCGGGTCGGCAAAGCGGCGGCCCCAGTCCTGGAACACGGCCAGGGTGCGGGCGGGGTCTTTGTCGATGTTGCAGCGGATCCAGGCCCGCAGCACCCAGATATTCGACTCGTGGCTGTGCCGGGCGGCCTCTTCGATCAGCGTGATCGCCAGATCCCGGTGACCCAGGTTGAAGTGGGCCAAGGCCAGAAATTTCTGCGCATACGGTAGGCCAGGGCTGAGATGCAAGGCGGTTTCCAGCACCTCGATGGCCCGGTTCCAATCCGGGCCCAGCATGAAGATGCGGCCCAGTCGGCACCAGACATCTACGTGCTGGGGGTTGACGGCCAGTGCCTCCATGTAATGCAGGATGGCGCGCTGGTAGTCCTGCCGCGCCTCGCAGGCCTCGCCCTCCAGCAAAGCCAGCAAAACCACCTGGGCCGGGTCCAGCCCGACAATCAGATCAACCATGGCACTTCAAAAAGCCCTCGGGGGCCACCGTCACCATCAGGCGCGACTCCATGGCCGGATCCACCACAAACTCGGGGTGGCCCTGCAGCCATTGGCGGGTGGCCGTCTTGGGGTTGTTACCCACGTCCCAGGGGCGGTCGGCAAAGAACTGGGGCGGCATATCTTCCACAAAGGTGTCGAACACCACGCAGTAGCTGCCGGGGGTAACCAAGGGTGCGTAGGCATTCAGCTCGCCCAGCACATGGTCGTGGGTGTGCATGGAGTCCAAGAACACCATAACCTTCTTGAAACCTTGGGCGGCAGCATGCACCTGGGCCACCACATCGGGCGCGATGGACGAGCCCTGCACCATCTGGATGCGGCTGGCCATGGGATGGGCCTGGATGGCAGCGCGGTTGTGCTCGCGGATGTCGATGTCGATGCCGATCACCTTGCGGGCCGACTGGCGCGGGTCGATGGTGCTGCCGCTCTCGATGGCATCGCACATGTCCAACATGGCCAGCAGGGACGCACTGAGGACCAGCGAGCCGCCGTGGGCAATGCCGGTTTCGATGATCAGATCGGGCCGTACGGTCCACACCAGTTCCTGGATGGCCACCATGTCCTGCGGGTACTGGATGATGGGGCGGCCCAGCCAGTCGTAGTTGTAGACATACTTTTTGTCCATCGAGGTCTGTAGCCACTGGCGCGACAGGTCTTTGAAAGCGCCGTCCTGGGCATAGGCGGCCAGGCGCTCGGCACGTTCAGCGGCAAATTGTTGTTCGGGGGTCATGGGGGAGTCCTCGTTAAACCAGATGGGGCTGGACCATGGCCGCCAGGCCTTGCTCCAGCGTGGATTGTGGCCGCCAGCCTGTGGCGCGCAGCCGGGATATGTCACCCACCAGCACCGGCGGGTCGCCCGCACGGGCAGAGGCCAGCGCCAACACGGGGCCGGGGTCGGCACCGCACAGGCGGGCAAGGGTGCGCACCACGTCGCCGATCAGCGCAGGCTGGCCGGAGCAGATATTGAAGTTACCGTTGCAGCCCTGCACCAGCAGCGTAGCCAAGGCGCTGGCCGCGTCGGTCACCGGCAGCATGCCCCGGTAGGCGGCAGTGTTCACGCCAAACGGTGCCACCTGGCCCTGGAACACCCGCACCAGCGAGGGCAGCATGCGCTGCGGCGCTTCGCCCGGACCAAACGGAAAGAAGATATGGCACCAGGCCAGCGACACGCCGCGCTGTGCACACAGGGCGGCGGCCATGCGGCGGGTGGCATCCTTGACCACGCCGTACAGGGTGGCGGGGGCGTAAGGGCTGACGTTCTCCACCAAAGTCCCTTGCGCCCAGTCGTACTCGGCGCAGGTGCCCGCGATGGCCACGTGCTGGCCGCCTGCATCGGCAAAGGCCTGCAGCAGGCGCAGCGTGGCATCGGCCCAGCGGAAGTTGAGGGGGGATGTCCAATAGACACCGTACTCGGTGGTCCAGGCCAGGTGCAGCAGATGGGTGGCCCCGGCCTCCTGCACGGCCTGCGTGAGGTTCACGCCATCCAGCAAGTCGCAATGCACCAGGGGCACATCTTCAAACCCCACGGGCAGGCGGCGCCCCAGTACCACCACGTCGGCACCCTGCTGACGCAGGCAGGCCAGCACATGGCGGCCCAGGTAGCCACTGGCACCGGTGAGCAGAATCTTCATGGGTGGATGGCCAGGCCCGGCACGGCGGTGACAAAGCGGCCACCCCATTCGCGGATGTAGGCCAGCTGCTCCATCACCTCGGCCTGCAGGTTCCACGGCAGGATGAGCACATAGCGCGGCTGCTGGGCACGCAGAAAGGCATCGTCCAGGATGGGAATGCGGCTGCCGGGCAAGAACTTGCCCTGCTTGGCCGGGTTTTTGTCCACCACATAGGGCAGCAGGTGCGGCCGCACCCCGGCAAAGTTCAGCAAGGTATTGCCTTTGGCGGCGGCACCGTAGGCGGCCACTGGGTGGCCTGAATGCGCGGCACTTACCAAAAATGAGAGCAACTCACGCACTATCCGCATGCTCTGAAGGCCAAATTGGCTATAAAAATCTGCCGTTTGCATGCCCGCAGCGGTCTCGGCCACCAATACCTGCTGCACGGCGGGGGCGACCGGCTGCTGCCCGGTGTCGACGCGCTGGGCGAACACGCGCAGGCTGCCGCCGTGGGTGGGCAGCTCTTGCACGTCAAACACCTGCAGGCCGTTGGCCGCAAAGATGCGCTGCACCGCAGTGAGCGACAGGTAGGAATAGTGCTCGTGGTAGGCGGTGTCGAACTGGCACTGCTGCACCATTTGCTGCAGGTGCGGAAACTCGAAGGTGGCCACGCCCTGGGGCTTGAGCAGCACGGCAAACCCGGCCACGAAGTCGTTGATGTCGGGCACATGGGCCAGCACATTGTTGGCGGCTGTCAGATCGGCCTGCTGGCCCTGGGCGGCCAGTTCTTGCGCCAGCTCTACGCCAAAAAACCGCTCGACCACCGCGATGCCCTTGGCCTTGGCTGCGGCTGCGGTGCTGGCGGTGGGTTCAATGCCATAGCAGGGCACGCCTGCGGCCTGCACGTACTGCAGCAGGTAGCCGTCGTTGGCGGCAATCTCCACCACCCGGCTGTCGGCACCCAGGGCAAAGCGCGCCTGCATGGCCTCCACATAGGCTTTGGCGTGGGCCAGCCAGGAGCTGCTGAAGCTGCTGAAGTAGGCGTAGTCGTCGGTAAACAGGGCCTCGCGCCCGGCATGGTCTTCGGTTTGCACCAGCCAGCAGTTTTGGCACACCAGCAGGCGCAGGGGATACCAGACCTCGGGGGCGTTGACGGTGGTGGCGGTCAGATAGGCATTGCTGGGCGGGGCGCTGCCCAGGTCGAGGAAGGGCAAACTGAGTTCAGTAGCGCAGTGGCGGCATTTCACACTGACTCTCCTTGGATGTATGGATGGCTGGCATCGCGGAGCGACAAGCCGTGTACCGGTAGCGGCCACGGAATGGCCAGACGCGGGTCTTGGGGGTGCAGGCCGCCTTCGCTGTGCGGGGCGTAGGCTTGGGAATGGCAATACAGCATCTGCACGCCGGCGTTCAGGGTCTGGAAACCATGGGCGCAGCCGGGGGGGATCAGCAGGGCGCGGTGGTTGTCGGCCGACAGCGCTTCGGCATGCCACTGCAAATAGGTGGGCGAACCTGGCCGCAGGTCCACCGCCACATCCCACACTGCGCCCACCAGGCAGCTGACCAGCTTGGTCTCGGCGTGCGGTGCGCGCTGGTAATGCAGGCCGCGTACCGTACCGGGCTCGGCGGTGAAGGTATGGTTGATCTGGGCCATGGGGCCGGTCCAGCCTGCGGGGGCCAGGTCGTCGGCGCAGAACAGCCGCTCCAGAAAACCGCGTGCATCGCCCAGCGGCAGGCGCTCGATGGCGACCAGGCCGGCGATGGGGGTGGGATGGAAAATAAAGCGGCTCATACAGTTTTAAGCATTAAATTGGGCTCTAGCGTATGTTCAATATACACTAGTAGCTATAAATAATATAGCAATCACTGAATGCCACCAAATACAGCTATCTGGGCGCGGCTGGCGACCGCCATGTCGTCCCCAGCCAGCCAGGCGAGGTGCCAGGCCACGGTGTGGGCCAGGGCATCGTCCAGGCTCCAGCGCGGCTGCCAACCGAGTTCGGCACGTGCGCGGGTGATGTCCAGGCGCAACTGCCCCGCTTCGTGCGGGTGGTTACCGCCCTCGGGAATGTCCACCCGCGCACCCTGCCCCCACAGCACGGCCAGGCGCTGGGCGACCTGGCCCACAGTGGCATCGCTGCGGGCATCGGGGCCGAAGTTCCAGCCACTGGCGGCTTGGCCTTCCAGCAAAGCTTCGGCCAGGCGCAGATAGCCCGACAACGGCTCCAGCACGTGCTGCCAGGGCCGCACCGCGCCGGGAAAGCGCAGTGGTACCGGCTGCTGGTCGGCAAAGGCTTTCAGGCAATCCGGCACCAGCCGGTCAGCCGCCCAGTCACCGCCGCCGATGACGTTGCCCGCCCGGGCGGTGGCGATCTGCGCCGACCCGGGCGCGTGGAAGAAGCTGGCGCGGTAGCTGGCCGTGACGATTTCGGCCGCGCCTTTGCTGGCGCTGTAGGGATCGTGCCCGCCCAGCGCATCGCTTTCGCGGTAGGGGTAGACCCATTCGCGGTTGTCATAGACCTTGTCGGTGGTCACCACCACCACGGCGCGCACGCTGGGCACGCTGCGCACGGCTTCCAGCAGGTGGGCTGTGCCCATGACGTTGGTGGCGAAGGTGCCCAGCGGGTCGGCATAGCTGGCGCGCACCAGCGGCTGGGCGGCCAGGTGAAAGACCACCGTGGGCTGGGCGGCGGACAACGCGGCTTGCAAAGCTGCGCGGTCGGCCAAATCGGCCCGGGTGTCGCTGGCCAGCGCCTCGGCCACGCGGGCTACGTCAAACAGATTCGGCGTGGTGTTCGGGTCCAGCGCATAGCCATGTACTTTGGCCCCCAGCGCGTGCAGCCACAGGGCCAGCCAGCCACCTTTGAAGCCGGTGTGGCCGGTGAGGAAAACAGGGGTGTCCTGCCACATCACCATGTTTTCCAGGGGGCTTTGCCGGACGACCAGAGTTCTTCCAGCAAGTTCTTCTCGCGCAAGGTGTCCATGGGTTGCCAGAAGCCGGTGTGCTCAAAGGCCATGAGCTGGCCCTCGGCGGCCAGGCCCGCCAGGGGTTCGCCTTCCCAGCTGGTGCTGTCGCCACCAATGCGTGACAGCACCTGGGGCGAGAGCACGAAGAAGCCACCGTTGATCAAGCCCCCATCACCACGCGGCTTTTCGGTGAAACCTTGCACCACCGGGCCTTGCATGCTCAGGGCTCCGTAACGGCCAGGGGGCTGAACGGCGGTGACGGTGGCCAGCTTGCCGTGCTGGTGGTGGAAGGCGATACTGGCCGTGATGTCCACATCGGACACGCCGTCGCCGTAAGTGAAGCAAAAAGCTTGCTCGTCTTTCAGATAGTCGGCCACGCGGCGCAGGCGGCCACCGGTCATGGAGTCGTCGCCGGTATCGACCAGCGTGACCTTCCAGGGTTCGGCATGCTTGTGGTGCACTTCCATGCGGTTGTTGGCCATGTCAAAGGTCACGTCGGACATGTGCAGGAAGTAGTTGGCAAAGTACTCTTTGATGATGTAGCCCTTGTAGCCGCAGCAGATCACGAAGTCGTTCACGCCATGGGCGGAATACATCTTCAGGATGTGCCACAGGATGGGCTTGCCGCCGATTTCGATCATCGGCTTGGGACGGAGATGGGTTTCTTCGGAAATCCGGGTACCCAAGCCCCCGGCCAAAATCACAGCTTTCATTTTTGCGTCTCCTGCCAGCGGGCAAACATGTCCTGGTAAGCGGCTTCCACCGTGCGGGCAAAGCCCTCTTCGTCCATCAGCGGGCTGGCCTGCATCTGGGCCCGCAGCGTGGCGCGTTGGCGGGCCAGTGCGGGCAGGTCACCCGCCAAAGCCAGTACTTTTTCAACGTAGTCGTCTTCGCTGTC
>NZ_JANXMU010000073.1 GCF_025354435.1 Rhodoferax sp. | reverse complement strand
TGCGCGTCCACCGTGAGCACCTTGCTGGTCATGATGTCTTTCACCAGCGTGTCTTTGGAAGCCCGTCCGGCCAGCGCAATTTTGCGGGTGTAGTCGCGTTCGGAAAGAATGCCCACCAGCTTGCCGTGCTCCATCACCATCAGCGCACCCACGTTGTGGTCGGCCAGGGTTTTCAGGGCGTCAAACACGCTGTCTTGGGGCTTGATGCTCCAGAGCGTCGTCTGGTTCTTCAACAGTGCGTGTACAGGTCGCATAGTTCCTCCGAAAAGTGGTGGACGGATGACTAACCATACCGCAAAAAGGGTCGTAAAAGTGTGAAGCCCACCGATAAGCCGGATTCTGTGCACGGGGGTTTCCCCCCATGTGACCACCATTAATCTGGGCCGCCGGTCACCCGAACGGCTCGATGCTACCTACCCGCACACTCAGGGGGTCCCGTCAACGTGTGCCTATTTGGTATTGCTGCGCGTAGAGATTGCCCGTTTCACCCTTTGCGGGCTCTGCCCGCAAAGGGTGCTGTGCTATCCACGGCTTGCGCCGTGGGCGTGCGGCTTACGCCACCCGCGTGCCAGCTTGCGCTGACACCGCACAGACCACCCGCGGGGGTTGCCTGCAAAGACTCGTCTCTGTTGCTCTAATCCTCACCTCACGGTGGACAGCCATTAGCTGCTACGCTGCCCTATGCAGTCCGGACGTTCCTCCAGTGCCTGGTTTCCCAGATTGCACCAGCGGCGGTCTGGCGGGCTTCACAGGTGCATTATCGCAGTGCCACAATGATTTATTTTTCCAGACCCCAAAGGAGACCTATGCCCGTCGAAACCATCCTCCAAACCATCGGCAACACCCCACACGTGCGCATCCAGCGCCTGTTTGGCCCGGGGGCCAACGTCTGGATCAAGTCCGAGCGCAGCAACCCGGGCGGCTCCATCAAGGACCGGATCGCCCTGGCCATGATCGAAGACGCAGAAAAATCCGGCGTGCTGCAACCCGGCGGCACCATCATCGAGCCGACCTCCGGCAATACCGGTGTGGGCCTGGCGGTGGTGGCGGCGGTCAAGGGCTACAAGCTGGTGCTGGTAATGCCCGACAGCATGTCCATCGAGCGCCGCCGCCTGATGCTGGCCTACGGCGCTACGTTTGACCTGACCCCGCGCGAAAAAGGCATGAAGGGCGCGATTGCCCGCGCCCAGGAACTGGTGGCGGCCACGCCCGGCAGCTGGATGCCGCAGCAGTTTGAAAACCCGGCCAACATCGAGGTGCACGTGCGCACCACGGCGCAGGAAATTTTGGCCGACTTCCCCGACGGGCTGGACGCGCTGATCACCGGCGTGGGCACCGGTGGCCACATCACCGGCTGCGCCCAGGTGCTGAAGGCGGCTTGGCCGAATTTGAAAGTGTTTGCGGTGGAGCCCACGGCCTCGCCCGTCATCTCGGGCGGCGCACCGGCACCGCACCCGATCCAGGGCATTGGTGCTGGCTTCATTCCGAAGAACCTGGACGTGTCGTTGCTCGACGGCATCATCCAGGTGGATGCCGAACCGGCCCGCGAATGGGCCCGCCGCAGCGCCCGCGAAGAAGGCATGCTGGTGGGTATCTCCAGCGGTGCCACGCTGGCGGCGATTGCACAAAAACTGCCCGAACTGCCCGCAGGCGCGCGGGTGCTGGGCTTCAACTACGACACCGGCGAGCGCTACTTGTCGGTAGACGGGTTCTTGCCCGCCTAAACCCCTGGCGCGGGCAGGCAGCCCGTGGCCTCGATTTCCATCAGCAGGTCGTCGCGGCACACGTCGGCCTGCAAATAAATGCGCACGGCGGCAGGCGGCAGATGCACGTCGATCACCGCCCGCACCGCCTCAAAATCCGCCGTGTGGCGCACATACACCTTGTACTGCACGGCGGCCAGGGTCCACCCCTCCTTGCCCTGCGAGCCCTCCGCACGGTTGGCCTGGGCCAGCAGTGCGGCGATGTTGCGCAAAGTTTCTTCGGTTTGGGCACGCACGTCCCCGGCGTGCAGGGTCTGGTGGCCCACGATGCTGGCGGTACCGCTGAGGAACAGCCAGCGCTGGCCCGGCAGGGCTGCCAGTGCAGCCCGTGAAAACGACGGCGTGCGCGGCCCGTATTGGTCAGGGTAGAAGTAGGCACTGACTTGGCGCGGATTCTCTATCGCCAAGGGCGGCACTTTGGCGGCCAGAAAATACACGTTCAGCCCGCCGCCGTGGGTACCCAGTGCACAGGCCGCCGGGGCGTTGGCCAGAAACGGCCGGGCCATTGTGCGAAAAGCATCTTGTCGCCCGATGTTGAACTGGAGGTAGCGCTCCATGCCCCAGGTCTCGGTATTGATGGCCGAAAAGTAGTTCCACACCCGCAGCGGGTGCAGGTAGCCCAGCGACTCCAGCGCGCTAAACACGGCCAGATACACCTGCTCGGAGGCCTGTTGCAGCAAGCTCGGGCGCAGCGGGTCGTAGCCGCCGCCGGGGTACTGCCCCACATCGCTGTCGGTGTCGGGGATGCAGATCGCGCCGAACAGCACGTCGTCGGTCATGGCGTAGTGCAGCAAACCCTGGGTACCGGTGCGCACGGGCTGGTCGGTGTGCCACAGCTCCAGGGCATCTGCCGCCTGGCCGAGTACGGGGGTGGCGATTTCCAGCGCAGAGGCTGGCGACACGGCGCTGCCAAACCGCACGGCTGCCAGGGCCGCAGGGGGCGGCGTGGCACCGCCGGAGCAGTATTGCAAAGACAGCGGCGTGCCGGAGGTGTCAACGGTAGCCAGACTCAAGGGCATAAATGGGCAAGCGTTTTGGGCCTAAAAAGAGGGGATGCAAGCGGTTCTGGTTTCCATAATAAACGCATTCAAGCCCCGTTTTCCCGGTGGAAGACGCACCAGACACTGGGGTGCGGCACCCCCGGTGCCCTAGTAAAATCTTAATTTTCTATTGCGGCCGATGCCCGTCCAGACCTTTGTTATCTGTGCACTTTGAAGGCCGCCCCATGACCGAATTGAAACCTGCACCCTCTCCGGCCCTTTGCAATGTCCTGGTGGTCGGCGGCGGCCCGGCAGGCTCTACGGCGGCCGCTGTGCGAGACACGCTGACAAGCGGCGTGTAAACCGCCGAACATCCCGGACCCATGAAGGCAGACGTACGCACCCGCCATCCGCACACTCTCTGGCGCGCCCTGCGCCGCGGGGTGGACGCGCTGCGCCTGCGCCTGGGCATGCTGCTGTTTGCCTTGGTGTGCATGGACTGGACGGTGCTGGCCCTGCCCCTGTACTGGCTGCTGCCGCGCAAACTGGGCACCTGGGTGGGGCGCTGGGGCATCACCCTGGTGTTCCGCGAGTATGTGCGCGGGCTGCAGTGGATGGGGATTTGCCAGTTCGACCTGTCGGCGCTGGATGCCCTGCGGGACGATCCGGGCCTGGTGATTGCCCCCAACCACCCTTCGCTGCTGGACGCGGTGCTGGTGATTTCGCGGCTGCCCCATGTGTCGTGCGTGATGAAAGCCGAGCTGATGGACAACCTGCTGCTGGGATCCGGTGCCAGGTTGGCGCGCTATATCCGCAACGACTCACTGCGTTCCATGGTGCAGTTGGCCGTGGCCGATGTGCGCAAAGGCAACCACCTGCTGCTGTTCCCCGAGGGCACACGCACCACCCGTACCCCAGTCAATCGCCTGCAAGGCACGGTGGGGCTGATCGCCAAGCAGGCCCAGGTGCCGGTGCAAACCGTTTTTATCGAAACCAACTCGCCGTTTCTGGGCAAGGACTGGCCGCTGCTGCGCTGCCCGGCCATGCCCGTGGTGTACCGGGTGCGGCTGGGCAAACGCTTTGACCCGCCAGACAACGTGGAAGCCTTCGCCCGCACCCTGGAGCAGTATTTCCAGACCGAGCTGGCCCACGCCCTCTTGCCCGACCTGCCTGTGACCGAATATTCCCGCTGATGACTTTTGCCTCCCCCACCCACCTCGTACTGATCCCCAGCTACAACCCCGGCAGCAAGGTCGCTGACACCGTGCGCGCCGCCCGCGCCCAGTGGAACCCGGTATGGGTGGTGGTGGACGGCAGCACCGACGGCAGCGCCGCCCTGCTGCAAGCCATGGCCGCCGCCGACCCCGGCCTGCAGGTACTGGTGCTGCCGCAGAACGTGGGCAAGGGCGCGGCCGTGCTGCAGAGCCTGGACCGGGCCGCCGCACAGGGCTTCACCCACGTGCTGACCATGGACTCTGACGGCCAGCACCCGGCGGAGTTGATTCCGTCCTTCATGGCCACATCGCAGCAACAACCTGCCGCCATGGTGCTGGGCGTGCCGGTGTTTGCCGCCGATGCGCCCCAACTGCGCGTGCAGGGCCGCAAGATCTCTAACGGCTGGGCCAATCTGGAGACGCTGTGGGCCGGTATTGGCGACTCGCTGTTTGGCTTTCGGGTCTACCCCATCGCGCCGCTGCGCCAGGTGATGCAGGGTCAGCGCTGGATGCGGCGCTTCGACTTCGACCCCGAGGCCGTTGTGCGCATGTGCTGGCACGGCGTGCCGGTGGTCAACTTACCCGCCACGGTGAAGTACTTCACCGTGGCCGAGGGCGGCGTGTCGCACTTCAACTACCTGCGCGACAACTGCCTGCTGACCTGGATGCACAGCCGTTTGTTTGCAGGCTTTGTGCTGCGCTTGCCACGGCTGCTGGCGCGAAAATTTAAAAGCTAAGGCCCGTGCAAGGGGCAACGCCGGTCGCTGCTTGATTTATGCATCTTTTAGGCCTCCAGCGCATATTCCACATACACTATTAGCTACTAATATAATAGCAAAAAGACTTTTGGAGCCGCAGTGTGGAATTACGCGATCAGGCCATGCCGCCGTTGATGGAAATGGTCTGGCCGCTGATATAGGCGGCGCGGTCGGAGGCCAAAAAGCTGACCAAATCCGCCACCTCTTCCGGCTGGCCCGCGCGCTTCATGGGCACCATCTGCGCAATACGGGCGGCATCGAACGCGGCATCGCTCATGGCGCTTTGGATGATGCCCGGGGCCACCGCATTCACCGTGATGCCCCGGCTGGCCAGCTCCAACGACAGCGACTTGGTGGCGGCATGCAAGGCCCCCTTGGCCGCCGAATAGTTCACCTGGCCCCGGTTGCCCATCAGCGCCGCCACCGAGGTGATGCTGATGATGCGGCCCCAGCGGGTGCGGATCATCGGCATCATCAAGGGCTGGGTGACGTGGAAAAAACCGTTCAGCGACACATCCAGCACCCGCTGCCACTGCGCCAGTTGCATGCCGGGGAACACCACGTCCTCGTGGATGCCCGCGTTGTTGACCAGCACCTGGATCGGGCCGTCGGCCAACAGCGCATCCAGCGCCGCCGTGGTGGCGGCTGGATCGGTGATGTCAAAGGCCACCGCCTGGGCTTGCCCGCCCTCGGCAATGATGGCATCCACCAGTGCCTGCGCCGCCGCCACGCCCCGGTTCGCGTGGACGACCACCGCAAAGCCATCGCGGGCCAATTGGCGGCAAATGGCCGCGCCAATCGCCCCGCTGCCGCCGGTGACCAGCGCGCGTTTTGTATCCGTCATGGGGAGTCCTTGAATAGCGTGGCATCCAGCACCACGGCCGCCCGGCCGGTCAACAGGGTCTGACCGTCAGCGGCCACGGTGAACCGGTAGAGGATGTTGTTGGCATCGCCGGTGATGCGCTCGGCGGTAATGGTCAGGTCGCCCGCCAGGTCGTCCAGGCGCGGCACCAGCAGCTCTACCGAGCGCACGCTGGCCAGGTAGCCCACGCGCGGCGCACCGTCAGCTTGTGCCAGCAGCGATCCATGCACGGCCATCGCCTGGGCGGCATATTCCACGCCGCAGGCGGCACCCAGCCGCCCATGCGCCCGCAGCGGGTTGTCCAGCGCCCGGTGGCTGCTGGCGGTGCAGACGATGGTGTTGTCATCCCACTGCATAACAAAGTCCAGCAGGCACATGGCGCCCTGGTGCGGAATGCGCCGGGCGATGTCGGCAGCGTTCAGCACGGGCTGAACTCCAGCGCCAGGCGGCAGTCGTCCAGATAGTCCAGCCGCACCAGGCCTGACTGCTGGCGCACCAGTGCAGCCAGCAGAGGCAGGCCGCGCGCGGCGGGAATACTCTGGCGCTGGGATTCCAGCACAGCATCCACCAGCACGTCGGCTGGGCCGGGGCTGAGGTAGCTGGCAGGGTGCAGGCTGATCTGGCCCAGGCTGTGGGCGGTGCGCACGGGCGACAGCACCAGGGCCAGGCCAAAGGTGTCGGGCACCGGGCGGCAGGCGCGCAGGGGTTCGGGGTAGTCGGTATCAAACGCCACCAGCAGCACCGGTTCAGCCTGCACCACCGCCTGCGTCAGCGCCTCCACCAGCCCGGCGGCAAAGCTGCCATCGAACGCGCACAGAGCGGTGGACGCAGCCATGGCCCCGGTGGCGATGCCCCAGTAGCCCGAAGCCGCGTTGTGTACCGAATTGTGGAAACGGGTGGGCGAGATCAAGCGATCGTCCGAGGCCAGCGCGGTGCACATCTCGTGGCAGTTGACCCCGTCGCCGCCCGAGGAGGTAAACACCGACACCAGCCCCCGGGCCGCTATCCCGGCTGCGGCAACCGCCTCAAACCCAACGGTTTGCGAGACCCGGATGACAGCCCCAGCCCGGCGGCGCTCGGCGGGCGGCAGATGCGCGGGCGCGGCCAGCACGGTTTTCTGCCACTGCCCCGGTGCGTAGCCTGCGAGTTGCGCCTGGCCCTGCGCCCAGTCGGCAATGCCGGGGCCAACCAAACCCACGCCGTCGATAAATACGGTGAGCGCGGTCATAGGGCAGCCCCTAAAACCAGGCTGCAATTGGTGCCGCCAAAACCAAAGGAATTGCTGAGCACATGGCGCAGCGGCCGGGTTTGGCTTTGCAGCAGATAGTCCACCTCCAGCCGCGTATCCCGCACCTCGGTATGCACGCCGCCGGGCAGCAGGCCGTGTTGCAAGGCCAGCGCGCAGAACACAGCTTCTAGCCCGCCTGCCGCGCCCAGGGTATGGCCGGTTGCGCCCTTGGTGGAACTGCACGGGGTGGCGCGCGCACCAAAAACGGCTTGCACCGCCAGGCCTTCCGCGGCATCGTTGCTCTGGGTGGCGGTACCGTGCAGGTTGATGTAGTCGATGTCGCCCGACTGCAGTCCCGCGCTGCGCAAGGCCTGCTGCATCGCCAGCTGCGCGCCCAGGCCTTCGGGGTGCGGCGACGACATGTGGTGCGCGTCGCTGGACTCGCCCAGGCCCAGCAGCAGCACGGCGTTGGCGGGCAGCACTTCGGGCGCACGCTCCAGCAGCACAAAGGCTGCACCCTCGCCGATCGAAATACCGTTGCGCGCGGCATCGAACGGGCGGCAGGGGCTGTTGGACAACAAACCCAGCGAATTGAAACCGTACAGCGTGGTCAGGCACAGGCTGTCCACACCGCCCACAATGGCCGCGTCGATCAAGCCTGCCGCCAGCATGCGCTGGGCCGAGGCAAACACCTTGGCGCTGGACGAGCAGGCGGTGGACACGGCCATCGCCGGGCCGCTGAGCTGGCAACTGCGGCGCACAAAGTCGGCCACCGAATACGGGTTATGGGTTTGCGGGTAGCAAAAATCGGCGGGCAAGGCCCCGGTGTCAGCATCGCGCTGCTGGTAGGCCAGCTCAGTCTGCAAAATGCCAGCGGTGCTGGTGCCCAGAAACACCCCCACCCGCTGCGGCCCCACGCGCGCCGCCACGGCCTGCACGGCGGCCAAAAAGCCGTCCTGGCGCAAGGCGAGTTGCGCCAACCGGTTGTTGCGGCAGTCAAAGGCCTGCAAATCCGCTGGCAGTACCTCGTCGTCCACCCCATTGACCCGGCCTATCCAGGTGTCTAGCGCAGCGGCCCCGAAGTCGCAAGATGTCAAACCGCTGCGCTGCGTTCGCAAAGCGTCCAACGTCGGAGCCAGCCCGTGACCGATCGCGCTGGTGGCGGTGAAATGGGTAAGTAATAGTGCGTGCACAGGCGAAAAAACAAAAAAAGCTAAGCGGATTCTAAAGACGGGCCGCCACTGCGTACCCATTGGCAAGCGGCTTTACCAGGGTGCGCACAGCCGTAAAAGAGGTCATTGCAAAGCCGAACGCAAGGTGACAGGCTTCAAATGCGCAGCCTGGATGGCGGCCAACAGCAACGGCAGCACTTCCAGAATCACCGGCACGCCCTGCGCGGTGACGGCGGCGTGGCGGTCGTGCAGCAGCAGGATATCGCCCGCGCGCAGGCCACGGGTGAGGATGCGCGCCACGGCGGCGGCATCGCCGTTGCGGGTGTCAAAGCCGCGCCGGGTCCAGCTGGCCAGTTGCAAGCCCATGCGCTGCAGCACCGGGTCTAAAAACGGGTTGCGCAGCCCGGCGGGTGCCCGAAAAAAGCGGGGCGGCGTGCCACTCAGCTGGCCCAAAGTGTCTTGTGCCGCCTGCAATTCACACTGCAGCTTGGCCGTGCCGAGCAAGGAGAAATTGTGCCGGTGCTGTTGGCTGTGGTTTTCTATCGCATGGCCGCGGCGCACGATCTCGCGGCACAGGTCGGGGTACTGGGCCGCCTGCGCGCCAATGCAAAAGAATGTGGCACGGGCGGCGTGCCGGTCCAGTAGGTCCAGCACCAGCGGCGTGACCAGCGGGTCGGGGCCATCGTCGATCGTCAGCGCCACCTCGCCGCGTGCGGCAGCGGCTGCGGGCAAACGCGTCCAGTTGGAGCCCAGCAGCGCGCAGCGCGGCAGCAAACCGGCCAGCGATAGCACGGCATGGTTCAGCACCAGCGCGGCCACGGCCCAACGCCACAGCGCGGGCTGCCACACCCACAGCGCCAGCACGCACACGTGCCACGCCAGGGTGAACCACACCAGGGGAGTCCGCCGCACACGCATCAGGCAGACCTGGGTGTGTGGGCCCACACCGCCGAGAAGCACAGGGCCAGAATCGCCCCCGGCCCCACCGTCAGGCCAATGGCTTGCAACACCGGCACCTGCGAGAAGCCCAGGATGCCAAAGCCCGCCACCGTGGTCATGTTGGCGAATAACAAAGAGGCCAGCGTGCGCGGCGTGATCGCCCCCTGGCCAGAGCTGAAAAACAGCGCGTAATTGGACCCCACCGCCACGATCAGCAGCAACCCGACCAGGTGCAGAATCGTCAGGCTCTGCCCGGTCGACACCAGCGCCGCCGCCACGCACAGCACCGCGCCCACCAAGGGAGCCAAAACGCGCAGCACCGCCGTGGGCGAGCGCAGGGCGACGACCAGCAGCAGCACGATGGCCAGCAGCCCGGCCCCCGACAACCGCACGGCTTCATGCAAGTAGCTGCGGTACAGCCGGTCGGTTTCGCCCTTCATGTCCACAAACAAGGCGCCGGTACCGTCCAACAGCGGGCGGATGCGGACCGGGTCGATATCGCCCGAGGCAGGAGCGTGCAGCGGCAAAAACACACTCCAGCGCGGCGTGCCATCGGCGGTTTTTTGCGGCAACAGCATGCCGTCCACCGCCAGCGCCAAAGACGTGCCGACCAGGTCGGCCCGCTGCAAAGGCGGGGCCAGCCGCGCCACCTCTGCCTCTTGCACAAACGGAGCCAGGCGCTCGGCGCGCAGCGGCATATCGGCCAATGCCTCGACCAGCCGCGCCTGCAACTCGGCGGTGGCGGGCAGGCTGGCCTGCCGGGCCTGCTGGGTGGCCAGGCTGGGCAGCAAGGTGGTGGGGCTGTTGACCCCGGCGATGCTGTGGTCGTCCACCAGCGGCTGCAGACGGGCGACGACTTTTTCAGCGCCCTGCAAAACGGCTTCCTGGCTGGCACCCGACACCACCACCAGGTAGCGCACATCGGGCGCACCCAGGTCGGCACGCAGCGTGCCGTCCAGGGCCATGTCCGATGCGGATACCGGGCTCAGCGCCGATAGCTCCTGGTTCCACACCGTGTCGCGCTGCACGGCCAGTGCCAGCGCCGCCACCACGCACAGGCCCAGCACGGCCCAGCGCAGAGCCGCCGCCCGCCGCACCACGACCGCCAGCCGCGCGCCCAGTGCCGACACATCGCGCACCTTGAAGCTGCCAGGCAGCAACTGTGGCAGCACAAACCGGGTCACCAGGGCCGCAGCCACCAGCCCGGACATCGAATACAAGCCCAGTTGCGCCAGACCCGGAAAGCCCGACAGCAGCAGAGACGCAAAGCCGCAGATCGAAGTCATCACACCCAGCCGAATGGTGGGCCAGAAGCGCTTTACCCAGGCGCCGCGGTCGCGGTCGGTGGTGGCCGCGTCCGACTGCACAAACAGGTAGATGGAGTAGTCCACCGCCTCACCGATCAGCGTGGTGCCAAAGCCCAGCGTGAGGCCGTGCACCGTGCCAAAGCCCAGGCTGACTGCCGCAATGCCTGCCACGGCACCCACCAGCACCGGCAGCAGGCCCAGGGCCAGCGTGCGCACCGAGCGGTAGATCAGCCACAGCAAGAGCACGATCAGGCCCAGGCTGATGATGGAGAGGCGGGTGACCTCGGACTCGATGGTGTTGCGCACATTCACGCCAAACACACCCGGGCCGGTGAGCACCAGGCGGGCGCTGGCCGCAGTGCCTTTTTGGGCCGCTACGGCTTCGGCAAATGCGGCGCGGATGCGGTCCATGGCCTGTTGCTGGCCGTCGGTGTCCGAGCCCGCGGCGCGGGTTTGCAGCAGCAGCAAGGCCCGTTCGCCGTCGCGCGATGCCCACACACCATCGGCGTTACGCGGGCCGGTGCCGCCACGGCCCAGGCTATCGAGCAGCAACGGCAATTCGCCGGTCGGGTCGCGGGGCAGTAGCGATTTGACCAGCAGCCCGGCGGGCGAAGCCAGCAGGTCCAGCGTGTCGCCCAGGGCCGCACGCAGGCCGTCCACCGTGAAGTGCGCGGGCAGCATGGCAGGACTGAGCTGGTAGCGGTGGGTCATCAAAAACGCCTGGTCGCGCTCCAGGGACACCGATTCGCCATTGCTCACGCTGCTGAATTGTGGCTCCTCGCGCAGCTTTTGGGCCACGGCTTTGGACAGGACGGCGCGGGTCGGGCCATCGCTGCCTTCCACGCCCACCAGCACCAGGCGCGACACCAGGCCGTCGCGCAACTGGTCCACCAGCAATTGCTGCTCGGGCGTGGGGGCCTGGGGTAAAAAAGCCGACATGTCGGCGGTAAAACGGGTTTGGCGCACCACTGCACCGCACAGCAGCAGAGCCACCAGGGCCAGCCATACGGGCAGGAAGCTGCGGCTGAAAATGCGCTGCGTCATGTGTTGATTTATGCCTTGCTTCACGGCGTGGCGGCGTTGTCGATCTGCATCACCGAGCGGTCCTTGTCGGCCTGCTCCACCTCGATGCTGCGCAGCTCGGCACGCTCACCCTGCATGGTGATGCGCTGCACCACGGCCAGCATCTTGGGATTCAGCGGGCGCAGCACCAGGGTCCAGCGGGCTTCGCTGCCGTCCAGCGTCAGCTGGTACAGGCGCTCCAAAGAGGCCCGGTCGCCCGCCAGCGTGCCGCGGATGCTCTCCACAAACACGCCCAGCTCGGGGTAGTCTTTGACGCGCAACACGTACTGGCGCTTGCCGCGCTCCACCGTCACGGTGTCGTGGTCCAGCACCAAGGTTTCGGGCTTGGGCTTGAGGGTGCGCTTTTCCAGCCGGTCGGGGGCGGTGTAGAGCAATTCGCCAGAGGACAGCACGGGTTTGTCCAGCAGGGCGATGAATTTCTGCTCGGTGAAGGTGGCCCGCCCCGAGGTGTTGCGGGCCAGCGACTGCATGAGTTGCTCCAGGTCCCACGCGTGGGCCGACAGCGCTGCGCAGCCCAAGACCAGGGCCGCAACCGATCGAAAGAATGTGTGCATTATGGGCTCAGGATGGGGTGGCTGGGGGTTGCCAGAAATCAAAGAAATTGAACCAGTTCGCCGGTGCGGCGTGGCAGTATTTTTCCAGCAATTCCACATACCGCGCCATGGCGGCATGCACGGCGGCTTCGCGCCCGCCCGCGGGAATCTGCGAGAAATCGGCCACGGTTTCAAAGTGGATGTCGTAGCGGTTGCCACCGCCGTACAGGCCCACCATGAACAGCACCGGGCGGCGCAATATGGCGGCCATGCGAAATGGCCCCACCGGCAGCGCCGCCGGAGCGCCCAAAAATGGCAGGCTGCGGGTGCTGTCGTTACCCAGCGAGCGGTCGGCCAGAATGCCCACCACCGCTCCCGACTCCAGCAGTTCGTGCACCACCATCATCGAATCCACTTTGCCCAGCGGCACGATGTGGCTATGGGCGGCGGGGTTGATGGCGTGCAGCAAGGCGTTGATCTTGCGGGCGTTGTCTTCAAACATCACCATCGCCAGCCGCAGGCCTGGCTGCTGCTGGGCCACGGCGCGCAGCACCTCGAAGCTGCCCAGATGCGCACCCAGCAGGAACGCACCCCGCCCCTGCTCCAGCACGCTGTGGACCCGTTGCTGGCCATGCAGGCGGATGTCGTACAAATCAAAGCGGTCATTGACCAGGTAGACCCGGTCGTGGATGACCGAAGCAAAGGCCATGAAGTGCCGAAACTGCAACCGCCAACCGACCCGCTGGCCGGGATGCACCCGGCCCAGGTACTGCTTGGAAGCCCGCCGCGCCGCAGGGGCCAGCAGCAAAAAATAAGCCGCAATGCCGTACAGAATGCCGCGCGCCACGCGCCGCCCCAGCCGCAGCGAGATCCAGGTCATCAGCCGCAGCATCGGCATATTGCTGCGCTCCGGGTGCTGCTTCCAGTGGGTGGACGGGTCGCTCATGGCTGAACGTGGGGGGTCAGACTGAGTTGCCCCGTCGCAACCTTGCGGTTGCCGCAGGCGATGTCAAAGCGGGCGCTGCCAGGCGTGGTGGACACCAGGGCCAGGGTCAGCAGCTCGCCGGGCTGTACAGGGCTTAAAAACTTGGCGTTGCCGATCTGACCCGCCACGCTGTCGGTGACCGTTTCAGCCCACAGCAGCACCGCGTCCAATAGCAGCACGCCGGGCAGGATGGGCGCGCCGGGGAAGTGCCCGGCAAACGCGGGGTGGTGGGAGTCCACGACCCACGTGGTTTCAAACAGCATGCGGGGGTCTTTGGAGCTTGTGCGCCAGCGCCTGCAAGGCTTCGCGCGGCAGCTTGCCGGTACTGTTGCGGGGTAACTGGTCCAACAGCAGCAACGGGCGTGGCAGAAAAATTGGGTCGATGCGCTCGCGCAGCGCGCTGAGCAGGGCCGCCGGTGTAGAACCGGGAGCGACCACAAAGGCCATCAGCCGGGTCACGCCGTCGCGGTCGCGCTCTTCGGGCATATAGAACGCACCGTCCCGCACCCCCTCGATGGCGTTGAGCTGGTGGTTCAGGTAGGCCAACGAGCTGCGTTTACCCGCAATATTGACCAAATCGGCGATCCGCCCGTGCAGCAAAAAATGCGTGGCGCTCAGCGGCTCCAGTACGTCACCCATGGGCACAGGCTGCTCCACATGGGCACCCGACACCCAGGTGCTGCCGTCTTGCGCGGTCAGTTGCACGCCCGGAAACAACTGCCATTCGGCACTCTGGGCGGTGCGCCGGGTGGCGACCTGGCCGGTTTCGGTGGAGCCATAAATCTCCAGCAACGGCATGTGCAGCGCGGCCTCGGCGGCCTGCGCCAGTTGGGGCGACAAGGGTGCCGTGGCCGATACCACCAGGTCCAGCGCCGGCACCTCCATCCCTGCATCCAGCAAGGCGCGCAGGTGCACCGGGGTGGTCACCAGCATGCGGGGCCGGTCTAGCTGGGCCAGCGCGCTGCAAATGTCGGCCGGATAAAACGGGTGGTCGGCGCTCAGCACCGAGCCACTTTGCCAGGCCAACAGCACGGTGGATTCAAAGCCGAACATGTGCTGCGGCGGCACGGTGCCAACGATGCTGTGCGCCACCCCCAGCAGACCCAGCCGCTCGGCCTCGGCGCGCACATTGCGCACCAGGGCACCCCAGGTTTTGCGGTGCGGCACCGGCAGGCCGGTGGAGCCAGAAGTAAACACAAAGGCCACGGTTTGGTCGGCCAGAATCTGCGGCACGGCCGTGGCGGGCGCGTCGGCAGCGGCCCGGGCCAGGGGGTACGCGCATTGCGGCAAATCGATGGTGCAGGGACCGTCGCTCAGGCAGAACACGTCGGGGGCAAACACCTGCATCTGGCGCACCATCTCTGGCGTGTGGGTGGACGGCAGCAGACTGGTCTTTTGCGCCACCATGGCAGCGGCCAGGCCCACGGCGAAGTGGTAGCGGTCAACACAGGCGTTGAGCACGTGGCCACCTGCGGGCAGCAGGGCCACCAGCTGCGCCACATCGGCCAAAAACCGGGCCACGGTAATGCTTTGGCGGGGGGCCGCGCTGAAACGGCGCATGGCCATTACATCGGTCAACTGGGCGTGTGCCACCAGGGGAAAGCGCAACATCGGCAGACTCTGCTCCATCACGGCAACGGCCGCATGCCCACCTGCTGGTAAGCCCGCACGGCCTGCCACAGGCCGGCAACCTGCTCTGGCGGCAGCACGCAGCGGCGCACCAGGTAGTCACCCACAAACATCAGCGCCACCAAGGGCATGTCCAGCAGATTGGCAAAGGCCGACCACCAGGCCATGGGCGCAAAGCTGAACAGTAGCACCGACAGGCTGGCCATCAGACCAAAGTACAGCGTCCAGGCCCAGGTGACACCACGGGTGTAGCGCTGCAGTTGCGGCGACAGCGGGCCATGCACCACGGCGGCAAAGCGCGACACCAGGGGTGTTTGGCCCGCGGCCAGCGTGCGTCCAAAGGCGATGCACAGCAGACTTTGCACGCCCGCGTGTTCCAGAAAAAAAAGCCATTGGTAGTGCAGCCGCAGCCAGTCACCCATGCTGACCAGGCCAACCACCCCGGCCAGGCACAGCGACAGCAGCAGCGGTCGGTGCGTCGACCGCCAAACCAGCGACACGGCCAACACCAGCACCAAAGACAGGGCCATCAGCACCTGCCACACGCCAGGTGCGGGGTGGATGGATGCCAGGTGCGCCAGCAGCGAATAGGCCAGGCACAGGCCCACGCCCCCGGCGACCTTGCCCCAGCGCTTCCAGCGGGCAATGGTCGGCGGAATCACTTGGTGCGCTGGGCGGCGATGTGGTCGCTCAGGCTGCGCAGGGAACTGAAAATCTGGGCGTTGTCTTCGTGATCGGCGCGCAGTTGCAGGCCGTATTGCTTGGACACGCTGAGCGACACCTCCAGGATGTCGATCGAATCCAGGCCCAGGCCGTCGCCGTACAAGGGTGCGTCGGGGGCGATGTCGGCGGCGGCCACTTCCAGGTTCAGCGCGGTCACGACCAGTTCAGCGACTTCGCGCAGCAAGGCGGTGTCGGCGGAGACCAGGGGAGTTGCGGGCAAGGTGGGGGGAGGGAGTGCGGACATGGGGAAATCTTCAGAGAGGGGCGGCGGGCCGCAGGAAGGGGGCGTAAACACCTCCGATTTTAGCGGGATGCCCTCCCTACACCGTTAATCCACCCGCATCTGCGGCGGGCTGGTGTCGCCAAAACCCCGGGACGCGGCGTGTCCCAGGCGCTTATTTCCCCCTCCATGCAATTTACATTTTTTGGTCATTTTTTAGATGCCAAATAGGGCACTAGCGCAATTTAAATATACGCCAGTAGCTATCAAATATTTATCTAAAAATCATAGCGTTCTGCCTCTAGCGCGGCAGACGACACCCACCCCGATTCATCTCGCCATCTGGGGGATGTTTGCCACGCAAGCCAAGACCGCACAAAAGTCCGATGAAGCCCCCTGGATGCGCAACACCCGGTTTGGCCCGCCGCACCACCACGGACAAGCCGTCGGCGTGGCGGGTCAGGGGCCCGACGCAGCTTTAAAATCGAAGGCTCCTGCTTGATAACTACAAGCCACCAGGCTACCCCCCATGATCCGCATCTCCGAACTCAAACTCCCCCTCGACCACGCTGAAGAGGCCCTGCCCGCTTTGGTCGCCCACACGCTGGGCCTGGCCCCCGCGCAGATTGCGCACTTCACCGTCTTCAAACGCAGCTTCGATGCCCGCAAGGCCACGCTGATGCAGGTCTACATCGTGGATGTGGCCCTGGTGGATGCCGCCCAAGAGGCCGAGTTGCTACGCCAGCACCCCGACAACCCGCACCTGCGGCCCAGCCCCGACATGGCTTACGTCCCCGTAGGCCGGGCCCCTGCCGATCTTGCGATCCGCCCCGTAGTGGTCGGCTTTGGCCCCTGCGGCATCTTCGCGGCGCTGGTGCTGGCACAAATGGGCTTCAAACCCATCGTGCTGGAACGCGGCACCACGGTGCGCCAGCGCACGCAAGACACCTGGGGCCTGTGGCGCAAGAACGTGCTCAAGCCCGAGAGCAATGTGCAGTTTGGCGAAGGCGGCGCAGGCACCTTCTCCGACGGCAAGCTGTACAGCCAGATCAAAGACCCGCGCTTCCTGGGCCGCAAGGTGATGCACGAGTTCGTCAAAGCCGGTGCGCCCGAAGAAATTCTGGTGGCCGCGCACCCGCACATCGGCACCTTCAAGCTGGTCAAGGTGGTGGAGCATCTGCGCGAGCAAATCATCGCGCTGGGCGGCGAAGTGCGTTTTGAGCAACGCGTGACCGACGTGGACATCGTGGACGGCCACATCCGCGGCCTGACCGTGCTGGACCAGGCCACCGGTGCAACCACCGAGCTGCGCGCCGACCACGTGGTGCTAGCCCTGGGCCACAGCTCCCGCGACACCTTTGCCATGCTGCATGCGCGCGGCGTGTACGTCGAAGCCAAGCCGTTTTCCATTGGTTTCCGCATCGAGCACCCGCAAAGCCTGATCGACCGTGCCCGCTGGGGCCGCCACGCGGGCCACCCGCTGCTGGGCGCAGCCGATTACAAACTGGTGCACCACGCAAACAATGGCCGCGCCGTCTACAGCTTTTGCATGTGCCCCGGCGGCACGGTGGTGGCCGCCACCAGCGAACCGGGCCGCGTGGTCACCAACGGCATGAGCCAGTATTCGCGCAACGAACGCAACGCCAATGCCGGCATCGTCGTCGGCATCACACCCGAAGACTTCCCCGGCACGCACGCGCTGGCGGGCATCGACCTGCAGCGCCAGCTCGAATCCCACGCCTACGTGCTGGGCGGCAGCAGCTACGAAGCCCCCGGCCAGCTGGTGGGCGACTTCATCGCCGGGCGCGCCTCCACCCAGCTCGGCAGCGTGGAGCCATCGTACAAACCCGGCGTGAAGCTGGGCGACCTGCACAGCGCCCTGCCCGGCTACGCCATCGAAGCCATCCGCGAGGCCCTGCCTGCCTTTGGCCGCAAGATCAAAGGCTTTGATTTGCAGGATGCTGTGCTGACAGGTGTAGAAACCCGCACCTCCTCGCCCATCAAAATGACCCGCGGCGACGACTTCCAAAGCCTGAGCGTGCGCGGCCTGTACCCGGCTGGCGAAGGCGCCAGCTACGCGGGTGGCATCCTGTCGGCAGGGGTGGACGGCATCAAAGTGGCCGAGGCGGTGGCGCGGAGCTTATTGGCTTAAATATATAAAAAATAGGCCTCTAGCGCATACTCCACCTACGCTAGTAGCTCCTGAAAGCAGAGCAAACACCCTCTAACCACTTGGCCCCGATGTTGCTAGTGGTGAACCTGTCTACACAGGTTGCGGCGGACGACCAATAATCGGGCGTCGCAGAAAGTGTTTCTTCTACCCCACAGGAGCTTTGCATGTTGATTTTTGCCAAAAAATGGGTGTCGGTGTTGGCCGTGGGGGCCATGGGGGCCTGTCTGGTCACCGCCGCGCACGCGGAAGACACCAAGCTGGTGCTGGGCATCTCGGGCTGGACCGGGTTTGCACCGCTGTCGCTGGCCGACAAGGCGGGCATTTTCAAGAAACGCGGGCTGGATGTGGAGATCAAGTTCATCCCGCAAAAAGACCGCCACCTGGCGCTGGCCTCCGGGGCCATCCAGTGCGCGGCCACCACGGTGGAAACCCATGTGGCCTGGAACGCCAACGGCGTGCCCATCGTGCAGATTTTCCAGCTCGACAAGTCCTATGGTGCCGATGGCATTGCGGTGCGCAACGACATCAAAAGCTTTGCCGACCTGAAAGGCAAAACCGTCAGCGTGGACGCGCCCGGCACCTCGCCCTACTTTGGCCTGGCCTGGATGCTGAACAAAAACGGCATGACCATCAAGGACGTAAAAACCACCACCCTGTCGCCGCAAGCCGCCGCCCAGGCATTTGTGGCCGGGCAAAACGATGCCGCCATGAGCTACGAACCGTATTTGTCCTCGGTGCGCGACAACCCGGCGGCGGGCAAAATTTTGGCCACCACGCTGGACTACCCCATGGTGATGGACACCATGGGCTGCGCGCCCACCTGGCTGAAGGCCAACCCGGCTGCGGCCCAGGCTCTGACCGACTCTTACTTTGACGCGCTGGCCATGATCAAGGCCGACCCCGCCAAGTCCAACGAGCTGATGGGCTCTGCGGTCAAGCAAACCGGTGAGCAGTTCGCCAAATCGGCCGCCTACCTGCGCTGGCAAGACAAGGCCGCGAACCAGAAGTTCTTTGCCGGTGAGATCACCGCCTTCATGAAAGAGGCAGAGAAAATCCTGCTCGAATCCGGCGTAATCCGCAAAGCCCCCGACAACCTGGCTGCCACGTTCGATGCCAGCTTCATCAAGTAAAACCAGAAGCATGGCCCCACTGGAACCCGTCAGCGCCCGCGCGCGCTGGCAGCTGGGGCTGGCGTTTTTTGTGCTGTTTGCGACGGTGTGGGCGGGCTTTACCCTGGGCGGCTACGTGTCGCCCACGTTTTTGGCCAGCCCGGTCACCATGGTGCGCGAGGGCTGGCTGCTGTTCACCCAGTACAACTTTGCGTTCGACATCGGCATGACGGTGTGGCGGGTGCTGGGCGGCTTTGCGCTGGCCGCCGTACTGGCCGTGCCGCTGGGCATTGCCATGGGCACCTACAAGGGCATCGAGGCGTTTTTTGAGCCCTTTGTGTCGTTCTGCCGCTACCTGCCTGCGTCGGCCTTCATCCCGCTGCTGATCTTGTGGGCGGGCATTGGCGAGGCGCAAAAGCTGCTGGTGATCTTCATCGGCTCCTTCTTCCAACTGGTGCTGATGGTGGCCGTGACCGTAGGCGGGGCCCGGCGCGACTTGGTGGAGGCCGCCTACACCCTGGGCGCGGGCCACCGGGGCATCATCACCCGCGTGTTAATTCCGGGTGCTGCCCCCGGCATTGCCGAGACGCTGCGGCTGGTGCTGGGCTGGGCGTGGACCTAAGTGATCGTGGCCGAGCTGATCGGATCCAGCAGCGGCATCGGCCACATGATCACCGACAGCCAGGCGCTGCTGAACACCGGGCAGATCATCTTCGGCATCATCGTGATCGGGCTGATTGGGCTGGTGTCGGATTTCGCGTTCAAGTCGCTGAACCGCCGCCTGTTTGCCTGGAGCGTACTTTGATGGACCAGCTGGCCGTCCAGGGCGTGTCCCGCGTCTTCGAATCCCCGAACGGTCAGCGTACCCAGGCGCTGCAGCCCATCGACTTTGCGGTGCAAACCAACGATTTCGTCACCATCCTCGGCCCCTCGGGCTGCGGCAAATCCACCCTGCTGCGCATCGTGGCGGGGCTGGAGCGGCCCAGTACCGGCCAGGTGCTGCTGGACGGTGCACCGGTCAACGGCCCGGGGGCCGACCGGGGCATGGTGTTCCAGAGCTACACCCTGTTCCCGTGGCTCACGGTGGCGCAAAACATCCGCTTTGGCCTGCGCGAACGCGGCCTGCCCGAGGCGCAGCAAAAGGAACGCAGCGACTTCTTCATCGCCAAGGTGGGCCTGCGCGGGTTTGAAAACCACTTCCCCAAACAGCTCTCGGGCGGCATGCAGCAGCGCACCGCGATTGCCCGCGCCCTGGCCAACGACCCGAAGATCCTGCTGCTCGACGAGCCCTTTGGTGCGCTGGACAACCAGACCCGGGTGCTGATGCAGGAGCTGCTGCTGGGCATCTGGGAATCTGCGCGTAAAACCGTGCTGTTCGTCACCCACGACATCGACGAAGCCATCTTCATGGCCAACCGGGTGGCGGTGTTCAGCGCCCGGCCGGGCCGCATCAAATCCGATATCGCGGTAGACCTGCCGCACCCGCGCCACTACACGCTGAAAACCACGCCCGCCTTCATGCAGCTCAAGGCGCGGCTCACCGAAGAGATCCGCGCCGAGTCGATGGCGAGCGATCCCGCAAGCCACTGAACCCCGCCCTGTTATCGTCACCCCATGCCCGCAAAACGCACCTCTTCGCTGGTCTCCCCTGCCCCCACGCTGCCCATGGTGCGCTACCAGCACATCAAAGACTTTGTGGCTGGCAAGATCCAGGACGGCACCTGGACCCCCGGCGACCGCCTGCCGTCCGAGAACGACCTGGTACTGCAGTTCGGTATGTCGCGCATGACCGTCAACCGCGCGCTGCGGGAGCTGCAAGAGCAGGGCCGCATCCGCCGGGTGGCCGGTGTGGGCAGCTTTGTGGCCGACGACAAACCCCAGGCCAACCTGCTGCAGATCGCCCGCCTGGCCGACGACATCCGCCGCCGCGGCCACGACTACCAGTGCCAGATGGTCACCAACGAGCGCATTTCGGCCACGCTGGAAGTGGCCTCCGCTTTAGGCCTGCACACCGGCGAGTCGGTGTTCCATACCGTCTGCGTGCATCTGGAAGACGGCGTGGCCATGCAACTCGAAGACCGCTTCGTCAACCCGCGCATGGCCCCCGACTTTGGCAGCCAGGATTTCCAGACCGAGCAGCCGTCCGATTACCTGGTGCGCACCGTGTTGTTCGACCAGATGGAGCACGTGGTGGATGCCGTGCTGCCCACCTCGGGCCAGGCCGCTCTGCTGCAAATGGATGCCCACCAGCCCTGCCTGCTGCTGACCCGCCGCACCTGGATGCGCGACGTGCCCATCACCCTGGTGCGCTGCCTGCACCCCGGCGCGCGCTACCGCCTGGGCAGCCGTTTCCGTACCGATGGGAATGCGGTGACCAGCTAAAACACCGCAGAACGGACGCTGCCCGGCCGGGGGGGCTCAAAAGGCCCCCGCAAACTGGTAGCGCGATGCCGGGTGCCACAGCGTGGCGCAAGACGCAACATGGCCTTGCGACTGGGTCTGGCGCTTGAGTACCAGACACGGGTCGGTGGCGGCCATGTCCAGCAGACCGCACAAGGCGGCGGTGGGCATATTGGCCTCGATGGTGAAGCGCACGGCTTGCAGGGGTGCCACCCGCATCAAGTACTCGTTGGGCGTGTGGCCCTGGAAGTCGTAGCTTAAATAATCGGGGGCGACGATGGGGTTCACATACCGGTCTTCGACCTGGATGGCCTGGTCGTTTTCAAAATGCACCACCACCGAATGGAACAACGTACTCTGCAACGGCACGCCAAACTGCGCCGCCAACACCTCGTCGGCCTTGCAGCGCTCCAGCCGGTGCAGTTCGCTGCGGTGCACATGGCCGCGCCCCACCACCTCGTCGGCAATGTTGTGGAGTTGCAGCAGCATGGCTTGGTATTTGCGTGGAGCCACAAAGGTGCCCGACCCCTGCACCCGGCGCAGCACCTGCTCGGCACTCAACTCGCGCAGGGCGCGGTTCACCGTCATGCGCGACACGCCAAAGGTTTTGGCCAAACTCTCTTCGGCCGGGATGGCATCCCCTTCGCGCCAGACCCCCGATGCGATCTGCGCCAGCACATGGCGTTTGATGCGCTCAAAAGCCGGCAGCGTTGCGTCTTCCGAGGCATCGCTGCCCCCATCGGGTAAATCTAACTTACGTGGTGCGGGCATAGGGTTTTCACTGGGATTTGAATTCGGCAATTGTATTGACATCACAAATCGCGCCGGATATATTTGTCTATACAACTTTAGCGATAAATTGCATAAGTTGTATTGTAAAAATGTATAGCGCTTCGCCACCTGGAAACGACCCCATGAGCCTGCACCACCCCGCGCCACCGTCAGCACAAACGGTTGAAACCCGCACCATCGACATGGTTCCCGAACGGGAGCGCTATGGCTCGGCACTGAGCCAGCTCACGCTGTGGTTCGGAGCCAATATGCAAATTACCGCCGTCGTGGACGGAGCCCTGGCGATTATTTTTGGTGCCGAGGCGCTCACCGCCATCGTCGGCCTGCTGATAGGCAACATCCTGGGCGGCGCGGTGATGGCCTTGCATTCGGCCCAAGGGCCGCGCCTGGGGCTGCCGCAAATGATTTCCAGCCGGGTGCAGTTCGGGGTCAAGGGTGCCGCACTGCCCTTGGTACTGGTGGTGCTGATGTACCTGGGCTTTGCCGCCACCGGCACCGTGCTGTCGGGCCAGGCGATCAACCGCATGTTCGGCTTTACCGCTCCCGAGATCGGCATCATCGTATTCGGCAGCCTGACCGCCATCGTGGCCGTGGTGGGGTACAAACTGATCCACGTGGTGGGGCGCATCTCCACCGTGGTCGGCATCCTGGGCTTTGGCTATTTGGCGGTACAACTGTTTAGCCACTACGACGTGGCTGCGGCCTTTGGCCAAAAGCCGTTTTCGGTGGCCTCGCTGCTGCTGACGGTGGCCTTGTCTGCAGGCTGGCAAATGACGTTTGCCCCGTATGTGGCCGATTACTCGCGCTACCTGCCGTCCAAGACCAGCCCCGCCGCCACCTTTTGGTCCACTTTTGCGGGCAGCGTGACCGGAGCGCAACTGGCCATGACCTTTGGCGTGCTGGTTGCGGCCACCGGCGGCAAGTTTTTGAAAAACCAGGTGGGCTTCATGGGTGACCTGGCCGGGCCGAACCTGGCCGTGGTGATCTACCTAGTCATTGTGGTGGGCAAGCTCACCGTCAACTGCCTGAATGCTTACGGCGGCTTCATGTCGATCCTGACCACCGTCAGCGCCTTCAACCACAAGTCGCAGGTATCGCCCCGCACCCGCATGCTGTACATCATCGGTTTTGTGCTGCTGTCGATGGTGATTGCCCTGGCCGCCAGCTCCGACTTTTTGAACAACTTCAAGAATTTCGTGTTGCTGTTGCTGGCGGTATTTGTGCCCTGGAGCGCGGTCAATCTGGTGGACTACTACCTGGTGTCCAAAGAAAAAGTGGACATCCCCGCGCTGTACGACAGCCAGGGCCGCTACGGTGCCTACAACAGCGTGGCGCTGGGCAGCTACCTGCTGGGCATCGTGGTGCAAATCCCGTTTTTGAACCAGTCCCTGTACGTAGGCCCCATCGCCAAAATGCTGGACGGTGCGGATATCTCGTGGATCGTCGGCCTGCTGGTCACGTCCTTGGTGTACTACCCCTTGGCCAAGAAAACCATGCGGGTTCCCGATGCCATGGCCTACCCCCGCGACCCCGCCACGCACTCGTCTCCCCCGCCCTTGCACAAGAGCCCAGCCCGCGCTTGAACCCCTTCCATTCCCTTTTTTTTAGAAAGCTGCCATGACCACCCTCCAAGACCCCCGTTTCGATGCCAGCCGCGAAATCCGTGCCCCCCGTGGCAGTACGCTGAGCTGCAAAAACTGGATCGCCGAAGCCGCCTACCGCATGCTGCAAAACAACCTCGACCCCGAGGTGGCCGAAGACCCGAAGAACCTGGTGGTCTACGGCGGTATTGGCCGCGCGGCCCGCAACTGGGCCTGCTTTGACCAGATCCTGGCCTCGCTCAAAGAGCTGAACGACGACGAAACCCTGCTCATCCAGTCCGGCAAGCCGGTCGGCGTGTTCAAAACCCACGCCAACGCCCCGCGCGTGCTGATCGCCAACTCCAACCTGGTGCCCAAGTGGGCCAACTGGGAACATTTCCACGAACTGGACCGCAAAGGCCTGTTCATGTACGGCCAGATGACCGCTGGCAGCTGGATCTACATCGGTAGCCAGGGCATCGTGCAAGGCACGTTCGAAACCTTTGTCGAAGCCGGTCGCCAGCATTTCAACAACGACTGGGCTGGTAAGTGGATCCTGACCGCCGGCCTGGGCGGCATGGGCGGCGCACAACCCCTGGCCGCGACCCTTGCGGGTGCCGTGTCGCTGAACATCGAGTGCCAGCAAAGCAGCATCGACTTTCGCCTGCGCACCCGCTACGTGGACAAGCAGGCCAAGGACATTGACGACGCACTGGCACTCATCGCCCACCACTGCGAACGCAAAGAGGCCGTATCCATCGCCTTGCTCGGCAACGCCGCCGACATCCTGCCCGAACTGGTGCGCCGCGCCAAGGCTGGTGCCATCCGCCCCGACCTGGTGACCGACCAGACCTCAGCCCACGACCTGGTCAACGGCTACCTGCCCACCGGCTGGAGCGTGGCCGACTGGAAGGCCGCGCAAAAGAACCCGGCCCAGCACGCCGCGCTGACCGCCGCCGCCGCGCAGAGCTGCGCCGTCCACGTGCAAGCCATGCTGGACTTCCAGGCCATGGGCATCCCCACCGTGGACTACGGCAACAACATCCGCCAGGTGGCATTCGACACAGGCGTGAAGAATGCATTTGACTTCCCCGGCTTTGTGCCCGCCTACATCCGGCCGCTGTTCTGCGAAGGCAAGGGCCCGTTCCGCTGGGTGGCCTTGTCGGGCGACCCGGAAGACATCTTCAAGACCGATGCCAAGATCAAGGAGCTGTTCCCCGACAACCACCATACCCACCGCTGGCTGGACATGGCGCGCGAACGCATCGCCTTCCAGGGTCTGCCCGCACGCATCTGCTGGCTGGGCCTGGGCGAGCGCCACATCGCCGGGCTGGCCTTCAACGAGATGGTGCGCAACGGCGAACTCAAAGCCCCCATCGTGATTGGCCGTGACCACCTGGACACCGGCTCCGTCGCCAGCCCGAACCGCGAGACTGAGGCCATGATGGACGGCACCGATGCCGTTAGCGACTGGCCGCTGCTCAACGCGCTGCTGAACACCGCCGGCGGTGCCAGCTGGGTCAGCCTGCACCACGGCGGCGGGGTCGGCATGGGCTATTCACAGCACTCCGGCATGGTCATCGTGGCCGACGGTACGGATGCCGCCGCCGAACGCCTGGCCCGCGTGCTGGTCAACGACAGCGGCAGCGGCGTGATGCGCCACGCCGATGCCGGCTACGACATTGCCATCGCCACTGCCAAGAAACAAGGTTTGAACCTGCCCATGGTGAAGTAAATGTTCCCCCCAGGCTTCGCGCACTGCCCCGGAATCTGCTTGTAAAGCAGATTCCGCATGTCGCTTCGCCAACCCCTCGGGGGCGATACCAGCGGCCCGGCAAAGCCGGTTCCGCGGTATCCCTGGAAGGGGTGCAACATAAATTGCTACGGTATTAATAGCTGCTTACGCTTATACATATTGCGCCAGTGGCGCTTTTTATTCAAATCTTTCGCCTGTCCCTCAACCCTCTGAAAGTGAAACCATGAAGACCTCGCACCTCCTCTCCGCCAGTCTGCTCGCCCTGGGCTTTCTGACCAGCACCGCTCCCGTCCAGGCCAAGGACTGGAAGTCCGTCACCATCGCCACCGAAGGTGCCTACGACCCCTGGAACCTGACCCTGCCCGGCGGCAAGCTCGGTGGCTTCGAAGTCGAGATGGTGGAAGACCTGTGCAAGCGCATGCAGATCACCTGCAAGCTGGTGGTGCAGAACTGGGACGGCATGATCGCTGGCTTGAAAGCTGGCAAATACGACGTGATGATGGACTCCATCGTCATCACCGATGAGCGCAAAAAAGAAATCGCCTTCTCGGTCCCCTACGCCTCCACCTCGGCCAGCTTTGTGGCCGCCAGCGGCAAGCTGTTGCCCGAAGCCAAGGGCCCCACCATGAAGCTGGGCACCGACCCGAAAGCCGTGCGCGCCGCCATCGAGCCCCTGCGTGCTGCACTCAAGGGCAAGACTATTGGTATCGCCTCGGGCACCGTCTACACCGCCTTCATGGACGCGCACTTCAAGGACATCGCCACCGTCCGCGAATACAGCGCCTCGGCCGACACCATGCTGGACCTGAAAGCTGGCCGCATCGATGCCGCATTCGACGACGTGACCCTGATCAACTCCATCCTGGAAAAACCCGACAGCAAGGGCCTGGCCTACACCGGCCCGAAGATCGGCGGCCTGGTGTTTGGTGAAGGCGAGGCCCTGGGCTTCCGCAAGGCCGACGGCGACCTGAAAGCCAAGTTCGACGTGGCCATCAAGGCCGCCCTGGCCGACGGCACGGTGAAAAAGCTGTCGCTGAAGTGGTTCAAAACTGATTTGACTGGCACGCTGTAGTCCACGCTGCGGCCACCGCGACAACCATGACCGAAAGACCATGATGGAATTGTTCGAAATGCTGGGGTTTGGCGAACAAGGCTGGGGCTCGGCCCTGCTGCTCGCCACCCTGTTGACGGTGGCCCTGACGCTATGCGGCTTGCTGGTGGGCGCGGTGTTCGGCGCGCTGGTCGCCGCCGCCAAGCTGTCGCCGCGGCGCGGTTTACGCGCACTGGGCGAGCTGTACTCCACGGTGTTCCGGGGCATCCCGGAGCTGCTGGTGATCTACCTGTTTTACTTCGGCGGCTCCACGGCCATCACCGCCATTGGCCAGTGGTTTGGCGCAGAGGGGTTCATCGCCACGCCACCATTCCTGGTGGGTGCGCTGGCCGTCGGCATGATTTCCGGCTCCTACCAGGCCGAGGTCTACCGCGGCGCCTACCTGGCCGTAGTGCCAGGCGAGCTGGAAGCAGCGCGGTCCATCGGCATGCCCACGCTGATGCTGGCACGGCGCATCCTGCTGCCGCAAATTTTTCGCCTGTCGCTGCCCGGCCTGGGCAACGTCTGGCAGATGAGCCTGAAGGACTCGGCCTTGATCTCGGTCACCGGCCTGGCCGAACTGATGCGCACCACCCAGATCGGTGCCGGCTCGACACGCCAGTACTTCACCTTCTACATCGTCGGCGGCATGATTTACCTGGTACTGACAGGCATGTCGAACCAGGTCTTCAGCCGCTCCGAACGCCACATGAACAAATCGCAACGCCGTAGTTTGGCGGGAGGCCACTGATATGGACATAGACTTCCTTCTAGACACCCTGGGCAAGCTGCTGGCCGCCGTGCCTACCACGCTGGGCCTGTTCTTTCTGTCGCTGCTGTGCGGCGGCCTGCTGTCGCTGGTGATCGTGGCCATGCGTGTCAGCCCGTATCCGGCGTTCAGTTGGTTCGCACGCGGCTATGTGTTGGTGTTCCGTGGCTCGCCGCTGCTGATCCAGCTGTTCCTGGTCTATTACGGCCTGGGCCAGTTTGAAGTCGTGCGCGACAGCGTCTTCTGGATCGTGCTGCGCTCGCCCTATGCCTGCGCCGTGCTGGCCCTGGCCCTGTGCACGGCTGGCTACACGGCCGAGATCTTGCGCGGCGGCTTGCTGGCCGTACCGCATGGGCAGATCGAAGCCGGACTGGCCACCGGCATGTCGCGCTGGACACTGGTGCAACGCGTGATCGCCCCCATCGCGCTACGCCAATGCCTGCCCGCCTACTCCACCGAAGCGGTGCTGCTGGTGAAATCCACCGCGCTGGCCAGCCTGGTCACGGTATGGGATGTCACCGGCGTGGCCCAGCAGATCATCCAGCGCACCTACCGCACCATGGAGGTGTTTATCTGCGCCGCCGCCATCTACCTGGTACTGAACTTTTTGCTGGTACGCGCCGTGGCTTTGCTGGAGCATCGCTTGTCACCGCACCTGCGCAAACGGCCCCACAGCACCCCCACCGTCCAAACGGCCTAAATCCACCTACCGCCATGACCACTCCTACGCTCTCCACCACCGGCATCCACAAGTCTTTTGGCAGCCACCACGTACTGAAGGGCATCTCCCTGGATGCCCACAAGGGCGATGTAATTTCGATCCTGGGGGCCAGCGGCTCGGGCAAGAGCACCTACCTGCGCTGCATCAACTTGCTGGAGACCCCGGACGAAGGCAGCATGCACCTGGACGGCGAGATGCTCAAAATGCGCCAACGCAAAGACGGCCGCATGGAGGCCATGGACCGCAAGCAGGTCGAACGCATGCGCTCGCAACTGGCTATGGTGTTCCAGAGCTTCAACCTCTGGTCGCACATGACCGTGCTGCAGAACCTGATCGAAGGCCCGATGCGGGTACAGAAGCGCCCACGCACCGAATGCGTGGAAGAGGCCGAAGCGCTGCTGCAACGCGTCGGCCTGTTCGAGCGGCGCGACTACTACCCGGCGCATCTGTCCGGCGGCCAGCAGCAACGCGTGGCGATTGCCCGCGCGCTGGCCATGCGCCCACAGGTCATGCTGTTCGACGAACCCACCTCGGCGCTTGACCCCGAACTGGTCGGTGAAGTGCTGAAGGTGATGCGCTCCTTGGCCGAAGAAGGTCGCACCATGTTGGTGGTGACGCACGAAATGGGCTTTGCGCGCAATGTATCGAACAAGGTGGTCTTCATGCACCAGGGGCAGATCGACGTGCAAGGTGCTCCTGGCGATGTGTTTGGCGCGCAAAGTTCAGAGCGGTTTAGGCAGTTCACGGCTGGGCACCAGGAAAGGACCGCCGCATGACCGTGACGAGCATCACCCTGGGTGACCAGCCCCTGGGTTTCCGCGACCTGGTGGCCGTGGCCCGTGACGGTGCGCAGCTGGAGATATCGGAAGCCGCCTGGGCCCGCATCGCCAACGCCCAGGCCATCGTGCAGCGCATCGTGGCCAGCGGCGAGCGGGCCTATGGCATCAGCACCGGGCTGGGGGCCTTGAGCCAGGTGCTGCTGCACGGTGAGCAACTGGCGCAGTTATCCAAAAATACCTTGCTCAGCCACGCCTGCGGGGTTGGCCCGCTGCTGTCTGAGGCGCAGACCCGCGCCATCCTGGTCGCGGCGCTGGCCAACTTCTGCCAGGGCTATTCGGGCCTGCAGCCCCAGGTGGTCGAAGGGCTGCAGACGCTGCTGAATTTACACATCACCCCCTGTGTGCCCTCGCAGGGCTCGGTGGGCTACCTCACCCATATGGCCCACATCAGCGTGGCGCTGCTGGGCGTGGGCGAGGTGCGCTGGCAGGGCCGCACCCTGCCCGCCGCCGAGGCCCTGGCCGCCAACGGCCTGCAGCCCCTGGTGCTGGGCGCCAAAGACGGTCTGTGCCTGGTCAACGGCACCCCTTGCATGACCGGCCTGGCCGCGCTGACCCTGGCCGACGTGGAGCGCCTGGTCGACTGGGCCGACGTGACCGGGGCCATGAGTTTTGAAGCCTTGAAAGGGCAAATTGCCGCCTTCGATGCCGACATCCTGGCCCTCAAACCCCACCCCGGCATGCAGCGGGTGGGCCAGCGTTTGCGCAGCCTGCTGGCGGGCAGCGAGGTGATTGCCAGTAGCCTGGGCCTGCGCACGCAGGATGCGTTGAGCCTGCGCTCCATGCCGCAAATCCACGGGGCCTGCCGCGACCAGATCGCCCACGCGGCCCGGCAGATCGAAACCGAACTCAACTCGGCCACCGACAACCCGCTGCTGCTGGGCACGCCAGATGCCTACCGCGTCATGTCGCAAGCGAATCCGCACGGCGAATCGGTGGCCATGGCCTGCGATCTGCTGCGCATCGCTGCGGCCGAACTCGGCGGTGTGGCCGAGCGGCGGCTGGACCGGCTGGTCAACCCGGTGCTGAGCGGCCTGCCCGCGTTTCTGGTGGCCGAGCCGGGCGTGAATTCGGGCCTGATGATTGCGCAGTACACCGCCGCCTCGCTGGTGGGCGAAAACCGCCGCCTGGCCCAGCCGGTGGTGGTGGACAACTTCGTCACCTCCGGTGGGCAGGAAGACCACCTGAGCCTGGGCACCACCGCCGCACTAGACCTGCACAAGTCGCTAGAGAACCTCACGCACATCCTGGCCATCGAATACCTGCTGGCCGCCCAGGCGCTGGAGTTTTTGAAAGCACAAAAATTCGGCGAAGGCACGGGCCAGGCGTGGCAACTGCTGCGCCGGCACGTGCCATCTTTCGATGCCGACCGCTTCCTGGCCCCCGACATTGCGCAGGCCGCCGCCCTCTTACGAACGCCTTTTTCGCCATTCCCATGATCCACACCTTCAACACCGCCACCTTGCCCGCCACGCCGTGGAAGAACGGCGGCGGCACCACCATTGAGGTCGTCTGCCAGCCGCCCGGTGCAGGCATGGACAGCTTCGACTGGCGCGTGAGCATCGCCACCATCGCCGCAGCCGGTCCGTTCTCGGCCTTTCCCGGCGTGGACCGGGTGATCATGTTGCTGGACGGTGCGGGTGTGCGGCTGTTTGGTGGTGCCATAGACCACCGGCTGGACACGCCTAGCGTGCCGTTCGTGTTCTCGGGCGACGTGGCGCTGGGCTGTGAACTGCTGGGCGGTGCATCGACCGACTTCAACCTGATGACTCGGCGCGGGCGGGTACAGGCCGAGGTGCGGGTGGTGCACGCCACCGAAGAGTTTTCCACCACCAGCGGCCTGCTGCTGGCGGTGCGTGGCATCTGGCAGTTAGGCAGTCTTTCCTGCGCCCCCGGCCACGGCCTGTGGTGGGATGCACCGGCGCAATTACACGCCGCACCGCAAACGGAAGATGCCATGTTGGTCGCGGTAAATTTAAGCCAAATAAGCCTCTAGCGCATATTACACCTGCGCAAGCAGCTCTTTATTTAATAGCAAACACACCATGCAAAACACCCCTAACGCCGACGGCATCTGGCACCACCTGCGGCTGGCCGATGGCGGCGCGGCCAACGCCCTGGCGGTGCAGCACGGCCATATCGCCTGGATAGGCGACATAGCAGCCCTGCCAACCGCCTTGTCCGCCCTGCCCCGCATCAATGCCCGCAATGCGCTGGCCACACCCGGCCTGGTCGATTGCCACACGCACCTGGTTTACGGCGGCCAACGGGCCAACGAATTTGCCATGCGCTTGGCGGGTGCCAGCTACGAAGAGGTGGCGAAAGCGGGCGGCGGCATCGTGTCGTCCGTGTTGGCCACCCGCGCCGCCAGTGAAGTCGATTTGTACGCCCAAGCTGCACCTCGCCTGCAGCAATTGCTGGCCGATGGTGTGTGTGCCATCGAAATCAAATCCGGCTACGGCCTGAGCCTGGAGCACGAGCGCAAGCAGTTGCGCGTGGCCCGTCGTCTGGGCGTGGACTTTGGCGTGACGGTGCGCACCACCTTCCTCGGCGCGCACGCCCTGCCGCCCGAGTACGCGGGGCGCAGCCAGGACTACATCGACCTGGTGTGCACCGAAATGCTGCCCGCCCTTACCGCCGAGGGGCTGGTGGACGCGGTGGACGTGTTCTGCGAACGCATCGCGTTTTCGCTGGCCCAGACAGAACAGGTTTTTAAAGCCGCGCGAGCGCTGGGGCTGCCGGTAAAGCTGCATGCAGAGCAGCTGTCCGACATGGGCGGCTCGGCGTTGGCCGCCCGGTACGGGGCACTGTCTTGCGACCACATCGAGCACTTGTCGCAAGCCGGTATCGAGGCCATGCGCGCCTCTGGCACCGTGGCTGTGCTGCTGCCCGGCGCGTACTACACGCTGCGCGACACGCACCTGCCGCCGATTGCCGCCCTGCGCGCCGCCGGTGTGCCCATGGCCGTGTCTACCGACCACAACCCCGGCACCTCGCCCACCTTGAGCCTGCTGCTGATGGCCAACATGGCCTGCACCCTGTTCCGCCTGACCGTGCCCGAGGCGCTGGCCGGCATCACCACGCACGCCGCCCGTGCGCTGGGCCTGCAAGACACGCACGGTGTGCTGGCGGTGGGGCGGCCTGCCAACGTCATCCTCTGGGACTTGAACGAACCCGCCGAACTCGTCTACTGGCTGGCCCAGCACCCCCCCCGCACCGTCATCCGGCAAGGGCGTGTGGTCATCGACAGCCTTGGGTTGCTGCGGCCATGAGGGGCGTAACCACCAGGGGCCAGATCCCCATTGCGCGCTGGCTTTCCTGCGCCGCCGGGCGCGCATCCCGGCTGACCATGCCCATAGACACATCCACACCATGACAAGCCTCCACGCCAAAAACGCCCTTCTCCCCACCGGCTGGGCAAGCAACGTCTTGCTGCAATGGAACGCCAAGGGTGAACTCACCACCGTCACCCCCGACACCCCACCAGGCAACACCCCCAAGACGGCAGGCCCCGTCACCCCAGGCCTTCCCAACCTCCACTCCCACGCCTTCCAGCGTGCCATGGGTGGATTGACCGAATTCCGGGGTGCCACCCAAGACAGCTTCTGGAGCTGGCGCACGCTGATGTACCAGTTCGCCGCCCGCCTCTCCCCCGAGCAGGTCGAGGCCATCGCCACCTGGCTCTACATCGAAATGCTGGAAGCCGGCTACACGTCGGTCTGCGAATTCCACTACCTTCACCACAGCACCGACGGCACGCCCTACGCCGACGACGCGGAGCTGTCCAAGGCCCTGCTGCGCGCTGCACACACCGCAGGCATCGGTATGACACTGCTGCCCGTGCTGTACCAAACCAGCGGCTTCGACAGCACACCGCCCACCGCAGGCCAACGCCGCTTCATCCGCTCCACCGACTCCATGCTGTGCCTGCTGGACACCCTGAAGCCCCTGTGCGACGCACAAGGCGCACGGCTGGGATTAGCCCCCCACTCCCTGCGCGCCGTGCCACCCGACAGCCTGCGCGAGGCGGTGGCCGGGCTGCACGCCATCGACGCATCCGCCCCCGTCCACATCCACATAGCAGAGCAAACCGCCGAAGTCGATGCCTGCCTGGCCTGGAGCGGCCAGCGCCCGGTGGCATGGCTGCTAGACCACGCGCCGGTCGATGCGCGCTGGTGCCTCATCCACGCCACCCACATGGTGGACACCGAATACCAGCGCGCAGCGGCCAGCGGCGCGGTGGCGGGCATCTGCCCCAGCACCGAGGCGAATCTGGGCGACGGCCTGTTCGACATGCCGCGCTGGCGTGGTGCAGGCGGCGCCTGGGGCATCGGCTCCGATAGCCACGCCTGCGTCAACGCCGCCGAGGAACTGATGCTGCTCGAATACGGCCAGCGCCTGCAGTTTCGCCAGCGCAACGTGCTGGCCAGCACAGACCACAGCCAGGTCGCCACCGCCACCCTGTTGCAGGCCGTGGCTGGGGGGGCGCAGGCCTCGGGCCGCGCTGCGAAGGGTCTTGCCGTAGGCCAGCGCGCCGACTTCTGCGTACTCGACGCGCAGCACCTGGCGCTGGCCGGGTTGGCAGCCCCCGACATGCTCTCAGCCCACGTCTTCGCCAGCCACCGCACGTCGGCGCTGGATGCCGTCTGGGTCGGCGGCCAACAGCGCACCCGGCAAGGCCGCCACCCGCTGCACGACGCAGCCGCCGCGGCCTTCATCCAAGCCCGAACCCAACTCACCCAAGGGTAACCATGCAAGCCTTCACATTCATCCCAGGCACCCAGCCACTGCTGATCTCCATGCCCCACGTCGGCACCTACCTGCCGCCCGCGCTGGCCGCCCGCCTGACCCCCACCGCCCGGCAGGTGCACGACACCGACTGGCACCTGGAGCGCCTGTACAGCTTCGCCCAGGAGCTGGGCGCATCGGTGCTGATAGCGACCCATTCCCGCTACGTGATCGACCTGAACCGCGACCCGTCGGGGGCCAGCCTGTACCCCGGCCAGAGCGTCACCGGCCTGTGCCCGGTGGACGATTTCGACAACCAGCCCCTGTACCAGGACCCCGCCGACGTGCCCACCACCGCCGAGATCGCCCTGCGCCGCGACACCCTGTGGCAGCCCTACCACCAGCAACTGCATGCCGAGCTGGCCCGTATCCAGGCGGTCCACGGCAAAGCCGTTTTGTGGGACGCGCACTCCATCCGCTCGGTGGTGCCGCGCTTCTTCGACGGCAAGCTGCCGGATTTGAATTTGGGTAGCGGCAACGGCACAAGCTGTGACCCCGCGATGTCCGCCGCGTTACTGGCCGTCGCGCAGAGCGCCCCCGGCTACACCGCCGTGCTCAATGGCCGTTTCCAGGGCGGCTACATCACCCGCCACTACGGCCAGCCCGCAAACAACATCCACGCCATCCAGCTGGAAATGACCCAAAGCAGCTACATGCAAGAAGCCATGCCCTTCGACTACCTGCCCGAGGTGGCGGCGGGCATCCAGCCGCATTTGCGGCGGATGGTGGAGGTGGCATTGGGGTTTGGGCAGACGGATGGGAATTAAAAATTTTTATGAAATAGGGCCCTGGCGCACATAACACTTGCGCAGGTCGCTCCTAAAAATAGAGCAATCACAGCTCCGCAACCATCAATTACCTTTCGGTAATTTTTAGCTTGACTTACGGCTGGGTTCAGCCAGAATTACCAATCGGTAACTTTTGTCACCCACCATGCCAGAACTCCCTTCAGAATTACCCTCCGGTAACGTCACACTGCCCTGTGCCATCCGCACGGCAGCCGACATCGGGCAGGTCATGGGCACCCAGCGCCGCGCCCTGGGTCTGCGCCAGATCGACCTGGCAGGCATCGGCAACACCGGCAACCGCTTGGTCGTGGACATCGAAAAAGGCAAGCCCACGGTGCAACTCCAAAAGGTGCTCGACATGCTGGACTTGCTGGGCCTGGAATTGACCGTAAACGTGAAAACCCGGCCAAAACCGCCAGGACCGCTGTGAAGCCACGCACCACCACCTTGGATGTTTTCTACGGCACGGAGTGCATGGGCTCGGTGCATGACACCGTGCCCCTGGCTTTTGCCTACGCGCAGACCTGGCTGGACCGCCAAGCTGCATTCCCCCTGTCCGCCATCGCCCTGCAGGTCGGCATGGTCACGACCCCGCAGGTGCAGGCTTTCTTTGAGAACCTGCTGCCCGAGGGCGAACTGCGCGTGTACCTGGCCGAGCAGCGCAAGGCGTCTACATTGTTCTCCTTGTTGCTAGAAGTCGCGGGCGATACGGCCGGGGCGTTTGTCATGCTGCCCCATGGGCAAACGCCGGAGCCACCCGCGTACACGCCCACCACCTGGCAGGCACTGGCCCGCACCATCCAAAACCAGTCCGCCGCCGCGATCCAACTCCAGGGGCCACAGAGTGGCAACACCCGGATTTCCCTGGCGGGCGCGCAGGACAAGGCCTCCATTGCCCTCTTCGACGGCACCACACCCCTCCTGCCCCAGGGCTCGGCCCCGTCCACGCACATTCTCAAGCCCGACATCCGGCGGCTAGCAAAGGTCCGGGAATCTGCGGCCAACGAGGCCATCACCATGCGCACGGCGGCCTACTGCGGGCTCAACACCGCCAAGGTCTTCTACCAGTCGCAGACCCGCGCTTGCGTTGTCGAGCGCTTCGACCGACTCACACGCGCCGACGGCAGCTTGGGCCGCTTGGTCCAATACGACTTTTGCCAGCTCACGGGCACTAGCTCGGAGCGGAAATACGAAAAAGAAGGCGGCCCTGGCGTGGCCCAATGCGCGCAGACCATCCGCCAGTACAGCGCCAGTGCCGCCCTGGACCTGTTGGCCTTCGCGCAGTGGATTTTCTTCAACCTCTACGTGGGCAACAACGACAGCCACGCCAAGAACCTCTCGGTCTATGAGCGGCCCGGTGAAGGGATGCGCCTGACCCCGTTCTACGACCTGATGTGCACCCGCATCTACCCCGGCCTGTCCAGAGAATTCGCATTCAATATTGGCGGCACCCTGCTCCCTGGAGACATCGGCAAAGCCCAGGTGCAAGACCTGGCGGCGCAGATCGGCATGGGGGCGAAATACCTGCAATCGGTAGCGCAGGAACTCGCGGCCAGGGTGCCCGATGCCATCGACCAAGCCACCAAAGACATCGCCCCCTACCTCAGCAAAAGCGGACAAACCTTTGCGGGAAAACTCGCCATGGATGTGAAGTCAATGACCAAGCGCACAGTCGTTCGCATCGGCGCTTGACCCCACACCAATACGGCTGCCACATCCGCGCCAGCCCACGGGAAGTGACCCCAAGCAGTTGCATGCAGGAAGCCATGCCCTTCGACTACCGGCCCGAAGGGGCGGCGCCGTTGGGGCAGGAATAACCCCAAACACCACCCAGCTGAAAACGGTGATTTGGGTCATACGTCACAAAAATACCGAGCTGCATCGCACCCAGCACCGGTCATAATTTTCCAGTTCAGTGCCCTCAAACCTTGCGCGCCGCAACCCTTGGCGCGCAAAGGCTTTGCGCCTACCCACAAGGCTTATCCGCCTTTGTCATCGACGAATCCCCCCACGCATAAACTCAGGAAAATTACCAGTGAAGTTTCTCTATCTCTCAGCAGCAGTCCTAGTCCTCTCAGGCTGCGCATCCGTCATGAACGACAACACCAATCCCGTCAAAATTGAAACCAAAACAGAGACAGGTGAATTGGTCAAAGGAGCGGACTGCACACTGGTCAATGACTAAGCATCCATCACCGTCAAGTCCGGGGAAATTGCCAATGTTCGCCGCTCTAACGCCGATCTCGAAATCACATGCCAACACCCGACAAACCCTGACGCGGTCGCCAAAGCTACGTCTCGCGTGAATGGCGGAATGTTTGGAAACATTCTTCTGGGTGGTGGCATTGGCATGATCGTCGACCACAACAGAGGCACGGCGTATACGTACCCGACCTGGATCCAACTGGTTTTCGGCAAGACGCTGGCATTTGACCGGCGCGACGAAAAAGAAGGCCACCCCGTACCACCGGCACCCCTAGTTGCCGTCACAGCGAACAAGGCCCTCTGATATCGTAGCTTCGTCGCACGGTACCGTATCTGGCCTACGGCACCGTGTGCCAACCGATGACGCCATGGAGCCACGGGTCAGTCTGCACACCCACAGCCGGACTTGCAATCCCCCACTTGGGTGCCAGCTACAGTAGTGACATGGACACCCCCACCGCCACCTTCCTAGCCCTCCTGCTCCTCGCCGCCGTCTGCATCCTGGGCTGGTTCACCCCCAAATGGTGGGTGGCCCGGCGCAGGCGCAAGATTCGGCAGCAGCCCTTCCCGGCGGCGTGGCGCACGATCTTGCGCCGCCGCGTGCCGCTGGTGCGGCGCATGCCCGCCGACCTGCAGTTGCAGCTGAAACAGCAAATGCAGGTCTTCATCGCCGAGAAGGCGTTTCTGGGCTGTGCGGGTCTGGTCATTACCGACGAGATGCGGGTGGTGATTGCCGCCCAGGCCTGCCTGCTGGTGCTGAACCGGCCCACCGGCCTGTACCCGCACCTGCGGCAAATTCTGGTCTACCCGGGGGCGTTTGCAGTGCAGCGCACGCACACCGATGGCGTAGTGCAGCGCGAGGAACGGCAGGCGCTGCTGGGCGAATCCTGGTCGCAAGGGCAAGTGATTTTGTCGTGGTACGACGCGCTGGAAGGGGCGACCACGCCGGGCGATGGGGGTAATGTGGTGATCCATGAATTTGCCCACCAGTTGGACCAGGAAAAAGGCCATGCCAATGGTGCACCCCACCGAAGCCGAAATGCCGACCCGGCCCGCTGGTCCCAGGTGTTCCACGCGGCCTACGCCAAACTGCGGCGCGAGGCCCATGTGGGCGAACCCGGCCTGCTGAACCACTACGGCGCGCAAGACCCGGCCGAGTTTTTTGCCGTGGTGTCCGAGGTGTTCTTTGAGCAGGCGGCGGAGTTGCAAGACTACGACCCTGCGCTGTACCAGGAACTCAGCGGCTACTACCGGGTGGACCCGGCGGGCTGGTGAAATAGATTTTTAAGCAAAATAGGCCGCTAGCGCATATTTCGCCTACGCTAGTAGCTCCCATTTAAATAGCAGACCCCACTTCCCCACCACGGCCTCCCCGGTCCAGCCGCCGCCCAATACCTTGTACAGCGTGACCTCGTTGGCCAGGCGGGACAGTTGGGTGCCGATCAAACCCTGCTGGGCGGTGTACAGGCTGCGCTGGGTCACCATCACGTCGAGATAGCTGTCTACGCCGCGCTGGTAGCGGGCGTCGGACAGTTTGAAGCTGTCCGCCGTGGCATCCACCAAGGCTTGCTGGGCGCTGAGTTGGTCGCCCAGGTTGCTGCGCTGGGCCAGTGCGTCGGCGACTTCGCGGAAGGCGGTCTGGATGGTTTTTTCGTACTGGGCCACGTTAATGTCGCGGGTGACGGTGGCGATGTCCAGGTTGGCCTGATTCGCACCTCCATCGAACAGCAGCAGGGTGATTTGCGGCACAAAGCTCCAGGCCCCGGCACCGGCTTTAAACAAGCCGGCCAGGTCGTTGCTGCTCGTACCCGCCGACGCGGTGAGGCTGATGCGCGGGTAGAAGGCGGCGCGGGCCGCACCGATGTTGTAGCTGGCGGCTTGCAGGCTGTGCTCGGCCTGCAAGATGTCGGGGCGGCGCTGCAGCAGGTCGGACGGCAAACCTGCGGGCAAATCGGGCAGCGCGCTGACGCGCTGGGCTAGGCCGGTGGGGGCCAGATCCGCAGGCACGGCGGTGCCCAGCAGCAGGGCCAGGGCGTTCTGGTCCAGCGCCACCTGGGCGGTGTAGCTGGCCACATCGACGCGGGCGGATTCGACACTGGTTTGCTGCTGGCGCAGGGGCAGGGCCGAGTCGGTGCCCAGCTCGAACCGGCGCTGGGTGAGGCCATAGGTGTCGCTCTGGCTTTGCAGGGTTTGGCGGGCCAGGGCCAGGCGGGCCAGGTCGGCCGACCAGCTGAGGTAGGCGCTGGCCACTTCGGCCACCAGGCTGATTTGCGTGCTGCGGCGGGCCTCGGCGGTGGCCAGGTACGACTCCAGGGCCTGGGCGTTGAGGCTGCGCACGCGGCCAAACAGGTCCAGCTCGTAGGCACTGGTGCCGATGCTGGCGCTGTATTGGTGGCCCACCACGGCCTGGCCGGTGCCCGACAGGCTGGCCGGGGTGCGGCTGGCGCTGCCACTGCCGGTGGCGTTCAGCGTGGGCCAGGTGGCCGCATCTTGCACCCGGTACTGGGCGCGGGCCTGGGCGATGTTCAGCACGGCCACGCGCAGGTCGCGGTTGTTCGCCAGGGCCAGATCGATCAGGCTGCGCAGCTTGGCGTCGGCGAAGAAGTCGCGCCAATCAATCTCGGCGGCGGCCTGGCCGCTGGCCGAGGCGGTGGGAAACACGGCAGGCACGGGGGCCGCCGGGCGTTCGTAGGTGGGTGCCAGGCTGCTGCAGCCCGCCAAAACGACGGCGAGCGCGAGGCTGGTCAGTTTAAAAAATGGCATTTCAGTGACCTTCCAACAAAACAGGGGCGGCGGCGGGCTTGCGCTTGAACAAACGCACCACCACCACATAAAACAGCGGCACAAAGAAGATGGCCAGCACGGTGCCCGACAGCATGCCGCCCACCACCGCCGTGCTCAGCGCGTTCTGCGCACCGGCACCGGCACCGGAGCTCAGCACCAGTGGCAGCACGCCCAGCACAAAGGCCAGTGAGGTCATCAGAATCGGGCGCAGGCGCATGCGGGCGGCAGTGAGCGCAGCCTGCACCTCGTCCATGCCGTCGGCCACCAGGTCCTTGGCAAACTCCACAATCAAAATCGCGTTTTTCGAGGCCAGGCCCACGGTGGTGAGCAGGCCCACCTGGAAGTACACGTCGTTCATCTTGAAGCTCAGCATGGCGGCCAGCAGGGTGCCCAGCACGCCCAGGGGCACCACCAAGATGACCGACAGCGGGATGGCCCAGCTCTCGTACAGGGCCGCCAGGCACAGGAACACCACTAGGATGGACACGGCGTACAGCATGCTGCTTTGGCCGCTGGAGGCGCGCTCTTGCTTGGACAGGCCGGTCCACTCGTAGCCTATGCCCGCGGGCAGCGCGGCGGCGTGTTTTTCCACCAGGTCCATGGCCTCGCCGCTGGACAACACGCCGGGCAGGCCCATGCCCAGAATCTCGACCGAGGGCACGCTGTTGTAGCGCTCCAGCCGGGGTGAACCGGAGGTCCAGGCGGCAGTGGCAAACGCGCTGAACGGCACCATGGTTCCGCTGCTGTTGCGCACGAACCAGCGGTCGATGTCGCTGGGCAGCATGCGGAACTGCGCGTCGGCCTGCAAGAAGACCTTTTTCACCCGGCCCTGGTCGATGAAGTCGTTCACATAGCTGCTACCCCAGGCGGCAGAAAAGGTGGCGTTGATGTCGGCCATGCCCAGGCCCAGAGCACCGGCTTTTTGCGCGTCGATCTCCAGCTTGAACTCGGCCGTGTCTTCCAGCCCGTTGGGGCGCACGCCGACCAGGCCTTTTTCTTGCGCCAGCGCGCCCAGTAACTGGTTGCGCGCCTGCATCAGGGCGGCATGCCCCACGTTGCCGCGGTCTTGCAGCATCAAATCGAAACCGGTGGCGTTGCCCAGCTCGGACACGGCGGGCGGCACCACGGCAAACACCGAGCCGTCGCGGATGCTGGCAAACGCCGCCGAGGCTTTGGCCGCCACGGCGCTGACCTTCAACGCAGCGGCGGTGCGCTCGTCCCAGGACTTGAGCTTGACGAAGGCCAGGCCCGCGTTCTGCCCGCTACCGGCAAAGCTGAAACCAGCCACCGAGAAGACGGATTCGACCGCGTCCTTCTGGTCTTCCAGAAAGTGCTTTTCTACCGTGTCGATCACCTTCAGCGTGCGCTCTTGCGTGGCACCGGGCGGCAACTGGATCAGGGTGAACAGGCTGCCCTGGTCTTCGTCGGGCAAGAAGCTGGCCGGGATCTTGGTGAAGCTATAGCCCACAAAAGCCACCACCACCGCGTAGCCCAGCATGTAGACCTTGCCGCGCCCCAGCATGTGGCGCACCACGCCCTGGTGGCGCTGGCTGCCGCGGTCGAACACGCGGTTGAACCAGCCAAAAAAGCCGGTGTTGGTCAGCGCATGGCCCTTGGCCACGGGCTTGAGCAAGGTGGCGCACAGGGCGGGCGTGAGGATCATCGCCACCAGCACCGACAGCGTCATGGCCGCCACGATGGTGACGGTGAACTGGCGGTAGATCACGCCGGTAGAGCCCCCAAAAAACGCCATCGGCACAAACACCGCCGCCAGCACCAGGGCCACACCCACCAGCGCGCCGGTGATCTGGCCCATGGATTTGCGCGTGGCCTCCAGCGGCGTGGAGCCGTCTTCGGTCATCACCCGCTCCACGTTTTCCACCACCACAATCGCATCGTCCACCAGCAGGCCGATGGCCAGCACCATGGCCAGCATGGTCAGGGTGTTGATGGAATAACCAAACGCCGACAGCACGCCAAAGGTGCCCAGCAGCACCACCGGCACGGCGATGGTGGGGATCAGCGTGGTGCGGAAGTTCTGCAAAAACAAATACATCACAAAGAACACCAGCACCACGGCCTCGATCAGCGTCTTGACCACTTCTTCGATGGAGATGCGCACAAACGGCGTGGTGTCGTAGGGCTTGTAGGCCTTCATACCGGCGGGGAAGAACTTGCCCAGTTCGTCCAGCTTGGCATCCACACCGCGCACGGTGTCGAGAGCATTCGCGCCAGTGGCCAGCTTGATGGCCAGGCCGGTGGCGGGCTTGCCGTTGAAGTGGGCCACGCTGCCGTAGTTCTCGCTGCCCAGCTCGATGCGGGCCACGTCGCGCAGGCGCACGTTGGAGCCGTCGGTCTGGGTGCGGAGAATGATGTTTTCAAACTCTGCCGCGGTCTGCAGCCGGGTTTGCGAGGTGATGGTGGCATTGAGCTGCTGCCCGGCCGCCGACGGCAAGCCGCCGAGCTGGCCGGCCGACACCTGGGCGTTTTGCGCGCTGATGGCGGTGCTCACATCGGCCGGGGTGAGCTTGAAGTTGTTCAGCTTGCTCGGGTCCAGCCAGACGCGCATGGCGTACTGCGCGCCAAACAGCGTGGTGTCGCCCATACCCTGCACGCGGCTGATCTGGTCTTGCACGTTGGCGGCCACGTAGTCGGCCAAATCCGCGCCGTTCATCTTGCCGTTTTCAGACACGAAAGCGATCACGCTCAAAAAGCTGGCGGACGATTTGGTGACCTGCACGCCCTACTGCTGCACCTCTTGCGGCAGCAGCGGCGTGGCCAGGGCCAGCTTGTTTTGCACCTGCACCTGGGCGGTGTCGGGGTTGGTGCCGTTCTCGAAGGTCAGGGTGATGTTGACGCTACCCGACGCGTCGCTGGTCGACGATATGTAGTCCAGTCCGTCCAGCCCCTTCATTTTTTGCTCAATGATCTGGGTGACGGTGTCCTCCAGCGTTTTGGCAGATGCGCCGGGGTAGCTGGCGCTGATACCCACCGACGGTGGGGCAATGGTGGGGTACTGCGCGATGGGCAGGCTGGTGATCGACAAGATGCCGGCCAGCATCACGACGATGGCCAGTACCCAGGCGAAGATCGGGCGGTCGATGAAAAAACGGGCCATGAAAATTCTCCGGGATTACTTCTGGGCCACAGCGGCGCTTGCGGCAACGGCAGGCTTCGCCGTCAGGGGTTTGGCATCGACTGCCGCGCCGGGCTGGGCTTTTTGCTGGCCTTCGACCACCAGCTTGTCGCCCGCTTGCAGGCCGCTGGTCACCAGCCACTGGTCGCCAATGGCGCGGTCGGTCACCAGCGTGCGCTGCTCCAGCTTGCCGTCGGCGGCCACCACAAAGGCGACCGGTTTACCGGTGCTGTCGCGGCTCACGGCGGGCTGTGGCACCAGCAGCGCCTGCTCGGCCACGGCCTGGGCCAGCACGGCGCGCACGTACATGCCGGGCAGCAGCTCAGCGTGGGGGTTGGGGAACTCGGCGCGCAGGGTGACGGCGCCGGTGGTTTGGTCCACCGTCACGTCGGTGAATTTGAGCTTGCCGTCCAGCGGGTAGGTGCTGCCGTCTTCCAGCCGCAGCGTGACCTTGGCCGTACCGCTGCCCAGCGTGCCCTGCGCCAGTGCCCGCTTCAGCGCCAGCAAGGCACTGCTGGACTGGGTGATGTCCACGTAGATGGGGTTGAGCTTTTGCACCGTGGCCAGCGCGGTGGTCTGGTTGGCGGTGACCAAGGCCCCCACCGTCACCGCCGATTTGCCGATGCGCCCGCTGATGGGCGCGACGATGCGGGTGTAGTCAAGGTTGATCTTGGCAGTTTGCAGCGCTGCCTTGGCCGAAGCCACATCGGCCTCGCCCTGCAGCTCGGTGACTGCGGCGTTGTCGGCCTCTTGCTGGCTTACCGCCTTGATGGCCACCAGCTCCTTGTAGCGGCTGGCCTGCAGCTTGGTGGACACCAGCGTGGCCTGCGCCTTGGCCAACGCGGCCTGCGCGCTGTCAACCGTGGCGCGGTAGCTGGCGGGGTCTACCTGGTACAGCAGCGTACCGGCCTGGACCTCGCTGCCTTCGACAAACTTGCGCGTCTGCACCAGGCCGGTGACCTGGGGCCGTACGTCGGCCACTTCCACTGGCGAGGTGCGACCGGGCAGCTCGCTGGTCAGCGCTACGCGCTGGGGTTGCACCACGATGTAGCTGACCTGGGGTGCCGCTGGGGCCGCAGCCGGGGCTGCGTTGGAAGCCGCCTGGCCGCAGGCGGCCAAAGCCAGCACCATGGCCAATGCCGACACGGCCATCCAGGCCGCTGTGGGCCGGTGCGAAAAATAAGGGATCTGCATGGAAAACCTCCTGGGTGGCAAGGCATCTGCCGATGGCTTGCGATGGATCAAAGCGTTATCCATAACTGTACTGTACGGTTTATTTTAAATTTGACATTTACCGTCTGTCAAGCAAAAATGTACACATGAGTACACTTAAAAGAGGCAGCCCATGAAAGTCCGCACCGATGCCAAGCGCGATGCGATCCTGAAAATCGCCTCCGAGGTGTTTTTGGAAATGGGCTACGAACGGGCCTCCATGGCGGCCATTGCGGCCCGCCTTGGCGGCTCCAAAGCCACGCTGTACGGCTACTTCCCGTCCAAGGAAGCCATCTTCCTGACGCTGGCCCGCCAGTTCGGGGCCGAGCACATCGACCCGGCGCTGGAGGAGTTAACCACCTCCAAGGACGACGATTTGCCCAGCTTGCTGCAACGCTTTGGCGAGCGCCTGCTGGTGTTTCTGGCCTCGGCCACGGCCATGTCTTCGTACCGCCTGGTGCTGGCCGAAGCCGGACACTCCGAGGTGGGGCGTTTGTTTTATGAAGCCGGCCAGCAACAGGGCGAGCAGGCCATGGCGGCGTACATGCAGTCGGTGATGGACCGGGGCCTGCTGCGCCAGGCCGACCCGTTGGTGGCCGCCCGGCACTTTGGCGCGCTGATGCACTCCGAGATCGACCACCGCTATTTCTACCGCGAAAACCCGGAACTGACACCCGAACAGGTGCAAGGCAAGGTGGCCCGGGCGGTACGGGTTTTCATGGGCGGCTATAGCCCTGATACTAAATAAGTATAAATAGTACCTCTAGCGCATATGCAATATGCGCCTAAAGCTATTATTTATATAGCAATTTTCACTAAATCGGCTACGTAGATTCCACGCCACGGGGCGCTTGGGTTCCTCTACACTTTGGGCTATTACTGCCCACGGATCGCCCATGCGCCCAGACACAGCCTCCACCGTGCCCCCTGTTGTCGAGCACTTCCGCCAGGTTTTGCTGTGGCCCGTGCGGCTCATGCCGGTGCGCGGCAGCGAGGGCACGGTGGCCAAGCCCTGGCAGGTGCTGGCCGACATGGGCGAGGCATCCCCCTGGCGCGAAGTGGTGGACGAATTCACCGGCGACAGCAGCAGCTTCCACGAGCGGCATTACAACGAATTTGTGACCTTTTTGCCCTACGTACAGCGGTTTTTGTACGGCGAAGGTCTGCCCAAACACGGCGAATCGCACAAGGTGCAAGGCTCGCCAATGCGGGTCTTTCGCCGCCACGACATCACCGCTGTGCGGGTGCCGCCGCGCCCTGGCGACGCGCCCATCACACTGGACACGGTGCACGTAGACCCGTACTTCTTCCTCGACGTGGACCTGGTGCTGCTGAACGTGGAGGTCACCGCCAACCACCTGCCGCTGGAGACGGCGCAGGAGCTGATGTACCGCTTTGGCCGTGCCTACCCGGCAGGCTGGGACGATGCGGGCCAAGCCCTGCACTGCCTGGCCAGCGCCGAGTGGCTGGGCGCGCAGGGCCAGGTGCTGGCCGCGTCCGATGCCAACCAGCGCGATGCCTTTTTGTCCCACGTCAGCACCCGGCGCGCGCCACGCATCTCGGCCCACTGGGACTTCATGATGCAGCCGCTGGTGGGCGACCACTCGGACCACCCCGGTGCGCTGCGCTTTCGCCAGATCGAGTACTACCGCATGCCGCTGATGGCCTACCTGGCCATGGACCGGCCACGCGACCTGACCCGCAGCGACTTTGTACGCCTGGGCCTGGTCACCGGCTCGGGCGCGCGCGACCCCGCCGGGGGCTGCGCCCTGCCCTACGGCGACCAGCATCTGAGCGACTTTGAGCACAAATACTGCTACGACCGCTTCTGGACCGAAGGCGGTGCCGCCCCAACACCCGCTACCTGTGCAACGGCCACGCCCTGGTGGTGGGCGATGCCAGCAGCCAGTTCTACGGCTGCCGCGACCGGGGCGTGCTGGCGCAGTTCCGGCACCAGCATTTCCTGGTCTTCCTGATTGCCCACTTCCAGAAAGCCGCTCTGCTGATGTACTCCGACCGGCTGGCCGAGGCGCTGAAAAACCTGGACATCAGCGATGCCGCCAGCGTGCGCCAGTTCAAGCGCTCCATCCGCTACGGCTTTGGCAGCTTCTTGCGCTTCACCCACCGCTACTGGTTCCATGAACTGTCCGAGCAGGCCCAGGTGCGCGCGCTGTTCCACATGTGTTCCCAGCACCTGGGGCTGGAGCCGCTGCACGCCGAGGTCAAGGAACGCATCGCCGAGATGAACCAGTACCTGGAGGCCGACAGCCTGCGCCGCCAGGCCAATACCGTGGTGCGCCTCACCGTGGTCACCATCTTTGGCCTGATCGGCACCGTGACCACTGGCTTTTTGGGCATGAACCTGATGGCCGAAGCCGATGCCCCGATGGAGCGGCGGCTGGCCATCTTTGCCATCGTCTTTATCCTGACCACGGTGCTGACGGTCTACACCATGGTCAAGTCCAAGCGCCTGTCGGACTTTCTGGACGTGCTGTCCGACGAGCGCCTGTCGATGTGGCAAAAGGGCAAAGCCTTGGTCGGCGTGTGGACGCGCAAGGACGACTAGAGGCGTTGCCCCCCACGGTGGCCTGCAGGAATGGATGCATGCGGTTCGCCTCAAGCCTCAAAATAGCGCCGAAACACACCCCGGAGCCCGCCATGCAACCCATCCAGCTTTTCGACCCCGCCAGCCACACCTACACCTACGTGCTGGTCGATCCACTCAGCCACGCCGCCGCCATCATCGACCCGGTGGACACCCTGCTGGAGCGCGATCTGGCGCTGCTGCAAACCCAGGGCCTGTCGCTGGTATGGACGCTGGAAACCCATGCCCACGCCGACCACATCACCAGCGCGGGCCGGCTGGCCGAACACACCGGGGCCCAGACGGCAGTGCCTGCGGGCTGCGGCATCCAGGGTGCGGCAATGCAGTTGCAGCACGGCGACCTGCTGCGCTTTGGCAGCGAAACCCTGCAGGCACTGCACACACCTGGTCATACCGCGGGCAGCATGAGTTTTGTGTGGCGCGACCATGTGTTCACTGGCGACACCCTGCTCATCGGCGGCTGTGGCCGCACCGATTTCCAGTCGGGCAGCGCCGAAGCCCTGTACCACAGCATCACCCAGATTCTGTTTGCCCTGCCCGACATGACGCGGGTCTGGCCGGGGCATGATTACCACGGTAAAACCCAGTCCAGCATCGGGGCCGAGAAGTCCCACAATCCGCGCATCGCCCACAAAACCCTACCGGAATTTATCGCCACCATGGAAGCCCTGAACCTGCCCCGCCCACAACGCATGGACCAAGCCGTGCCCGCCAACCAGGCCTCGGGCCTGCCGCACGAAGCCAGCCCGCTGCCGCCCCTGGTCCGCCCCGCCGAAGGCTATGCGGGCGACGTGTCGCCCCAGCTGGCCTGCGCCTGGTGGCAGGCGGGCGAGGCGGTGCTGGTCGACGTGCGCACCGATGCCGAGCGCGCCTGGGTCGGCGAGGTGCCGGGTGCCGTGCCGCTGGCCTGGAAGCAATGGCCCGGCATGGCCCTGAACGCCGATTTCGACACCGGCCTGCAAGCCGCGCTGGCAGGCGGCAAAAAAGCCGTGCTGCTGTGCCGCAGCGGCGTGCGCTCCGTGGCCGCCGCCAAGCGCGCCACCGAGCTGGGGCTGCAGGCCTACAACATCCTGGAAGGCTTCGAAGGCGACCCCGACACCGAAGCCCACCGCGGCCGCAAAGGCGGCTGGCGCTTCCATAACCTGCCCTGGCGGCAAAGCTAGGCGCAGCGCCAGGAAGATTGTCATCAAGGTGTAAACACCAGCGTGCAGAGCCAGGCCGCAGTTGATAATGCGCCCAAAATAAGCAACGACGCACCCACGCTACAGCCGGAACGCACGCCCCCCAGGATTCCGTGGAACTGGCTCCGCCAGGCCACTGGAATCGCCCCCTGCAAGGGGGGTGGCGAAAGAGGCGTAGCCCTGCAGCCTGGGGGTGTTCAACAAAACTTCAGGACGCAGGATGAGTTTTCTCGCCATCGACATTGGCAACACCCGTCTCAAATGGTCGCTGTACGACGCGCCCCGCCCGGGGGCCGCGCTGCTGGCCCATGGCGCAGAATTTCTGGAAAACATCGACAAGCTGGCCGACGGCCCCTGGGCCGAGCTGCCCACACCCACGTCCATCCTCGGCTGCATCGTAGCCGGGGACGCCATCAAACGGCGCGTGCTGGAGCAACTGGAGCTGTGGGACGTACACCCCCAGTGGGTGGTGTCCAGCCCCGCCGAGGCCGGTTTGACCAACGGCTACGACCACCCTACCCGTCTGGGGGCCGACCGCTGGGTCGCCATGGTGGGCGCACGCCACCGCATGCTGGCCCAGGGGCCCGAGCGGCCCATGGTGGTGGTGATGGTAGGCACGGCGGTGACGGTGGAGGCGGTGGACACCCACGGCAAGTTCCTCGGCGGCCTGATTCTGCCCGGCCACGGCATCATGCTGCGCGCGCTGGAGTCCGGCACCGCCGGGTTGCACGTGCCCACCGGCGAGGTGCGGGTGTTCCCCACCAACACCAGCGACGCGCTGACTAGCGGCGGCACCTATGCCATCGCCGGAGCCGTGGAGCGCATGGTGCAGCACGTGCGCCAGCACTGCGGAGCCGAACCCGCCTGCTACATGACCGGCGGCGCAGGCTGGAAGATGGCACCCAGCATGTCGGTGCAGTGCGAATTGGTGGACAACCTGATTTTCGACGGCCTGCTGGCCATGGCGGCTGAGCGTTTCAAAGCGCTAGTTTTATAAGCTTTTTAGGCCTCTAGCGCATATTTCACATACGCTAGTAGCTATTAATTTAATAGCAATCACTTACAACGACTTCAACCAGGCTTCGGCCAAACGCACCCAGTACGTTGCACCCAGCGGGATCAGATCGTCGTTGAAGTCGTAGCTGGGGTTGTGCAGGGTGCAGGGGCCTGCGCCGTGGCCCAGGGCTCGGTGGTCGCCGTCGCCGTTGGCAATGAAGCAGTAGGCCCCGGGCTTGGCGAGCAGCATGTAGGCGAAGTCTTCCGCGCCCATGGTGGGTTCCTGGGTGACCACGTTGGCAGGCCCCACGATGTCGGCCATCACCTGGCGGGCGAAGGCGGCTTCGGCGACGTGGTTGATGGTGGGCGGGTAGTTGCGGGCAAATTCAAAGTCGCAACGGGCCCCAAAGGCTTCGCACAGGCTGTCGGCAATCTGGCGCATGCGGGCTTCGATCAAATCCAGCACCTCCAGCGTGAAGGTGCGCACTGTGCCCTGCAGCTCCATGCTGTCGGGCACGATGTTGGTGGCCGAGCCGCCGTGCACCATGGTGACCGACACCACGCCCGCGTCGATGGGCTTTTTGTTGCGGCTAATGATGGTCTGGAAGGCCAGCACCATCTGGGCGGCAATAGGCACGGGGTCGATACCCATATTGGGCATGGCGGCGTGGCTGCCTTTGCCGTGGATGGTGATCTTGAATTCGCTGCTGGAGGCCATCACCGGGCCGGGGCTGAGGGCAAACTGGCCCACCTGCATGCCGGGCCAGTTGTGCATGCCAAACACCGCGTCCATCGGAAAGCGGGTGAACAGGCCTTCCTGCACCATCTCGCGGGCCCCGCCACCGCCCTCTTCGGCAGGCTGGAAGATCAGGTAGACCGTGCCGTCGAAGTTGCGGTGTTCGGCCAGGTACTGCGCCGCGGCCAGCAGCATGGCGGTGTGGCCATCATGCCCGCAGGCGTGCATCTTGCCGGGGTGCTGGCTGGCATGGGCGAAGGTGTTGAACTCTTGCAGCGGCAGCGCGTCCATGTCGGCGCGCAGGCCGATGGCGCGCTGGGAGCTGCCGTTTTGCAGGATGCCGACCACGCCGGTGCCCGCCAGGCCCCGGTGGATGGGGATGCCCCATTCGGTCAGCTGGCGCGCCACCAGGTCGGCGGTCAGCACCTCTTGAAAACTCAGTTCCGGGTGGGCGTGCAGTTCGCGGCGCAGGGCTGCGATGCCGGGGGCTTGCTCCACCAGTTTGTCGATCACGGGCATGCCATTCTCCTTACATGCGGATGCGTCCATCTCCGGTGAGCATGGACAGCTCCACAAAACCCGATCCTACATGGTCGGTTGCCGACAGTTTGACCGCAAAACCGCCGTAAGACTGTGCGCCCAGCGACTCCAACCCGGCCACCAGGGCCTCGCCGTTCAAGGTTTTGGCCGCGCTGGCCCGCCGCAGGCCATCGACCAGCACTTTGGCGGCCAGATAGCCCTCGATGCTGGAGAAATTGGCCTGAGCGGTACCACCGGTGGCCTTCACCGCCTCGGCCAAGCTGCGCGCCAGCGGGCTGGCGGCACTGTAGGGGGACGGCATGACCTGGGACACCACAATGCCGGCGGCATCCTTACCCAGTTCGTCGGCCAAGGCCTGGGTGCCCACAAACGACACGTTGAAGAACTGCCCGCCGTAGCCCAGCTTGCGTGCCGCCCGGATCAGGGCCGCGCACGCGGTGTAGGCGCTAATCTGCACAATCGCCTGCGGTTCGGCCGCGCGCAGGGTTTGGGCGGCGGCGGCCACATCGACCGAATTGCGCTCCACCGTGACCAGCGCCACCGGTTTGCGGCCCAGTTTGGACAAGGCCAGCGTGACCCCGTCCAAGCCGGCTTTGCCGTAGGCATCGTTTTGGTAGAACACGGCGATGCGGTCCAGGCCCAGCTGGGTGAGTTGCTTGACGATCAGCGCCGTCTCGTCTTGGTACGAGGCCCGCACGTGGAAGACATACCTGTTGAACGGCTCGCGCAAGGCCATGGCCCCGGTGAGCGGTGCCACAAACGGGGTTTTCGCCTGTATGGCCAGCGGCAAGGCCGCCAGGCTGGTGGGGGTACCCACATAGCCAAACAAGGCCAGTGCGTCGGCGGCCAACAGCTTGCGGGTGTTGTCCAGGCAGCGGTCAGGCTCATAGCCGTCGTCCAGCGTGCGCAATTCGATCTGCCGGTGGTCCACGCCGCCCTGCGCATTCACCCAGTCCAAATACAGTTTGGCACCTTGGGCATACTGGATGCCTAACTGGGCTGCAGGCCCGGTCAAGGCCGCCGACTGGCCTAGCAGAATCTTGCCACCCGATTGCGCATGTACCGATGGAAAACCGGCTACAGCAGCGAAACCGGAAGCGATAGAAAAACGGCGGCGATTTATCATTGATACATTTTGTCACGTGCAGGAAGCCTCCCATGCCAGACCAAGACCACTCCGCGACAAGCTCCGTGCAACGGGTACGGGGCGCCTGCCCGCACGACTGCCCCGATACCTGTGCGCTGCTGACCACGGTGCAGGACGGCATCGCCATCAAGGTACAGGGCAATCCGGCCCATGCGCACACCGACGGCGTGCTGTGCACCAAGGTATCGCGCTACACCGAGCGCACCTACCATCCGGAACGCATCCTGCAGCCGCTCAAGCGCAGCGGCCCCAAGGGCTCGGGCCAGTACACCCCCGTGGGCTGGGACGAGGCGCTGGGCGACATTGCCGCGCGCCTGCTAGCCATTGCTGCCCACAACAACCCCGAAGCCATCGTGCCCTACAGCTACGCGGGCACCATGGGGCTGGTGCAGGGCGAGAGCATCGCCGCCCGCTTCTTCCACACGCTGGGCGCTTCGCTGCTGGACCGCACGATCTGCGCGTCGGCCGGTGCCGAGGGCCTGGTGCACACGCTGGGCGGCAAAGTGGGCATGCAGGTGCAGTTTTTTGCCGAATCCAAGCTCATCTTGATTTGGGGCAGCAACTCGATTGGCAGCAATTTGCACTTCTGGCGCTACGTGCAGCAGGCCAAGCGCAATGGCGCGCGGCTGGTATGTATCGACCCGCGCAAAACCGAAACCGCCGAAAAGTGCCATGAGCACATCGCCCTGCGCCCCGGCACCGATGCCGCGCTGGCGTTCGCACTGATGCACCAACTCATCACCCACGATTGGCTGGACCACGCCTACCTGGCCGAGCACACCGTTGGCTGGCCTGCGCTGCGCGAACGCGCCTTGCAGTGGCCGCCCGAACGCGCTGCCGAGGTGTGCGGCGTGCCGGTGGAACAGATCGTGTCGCTGGCGCGCGACTACGGCCAGTGCGTTGTGAACCGAGAGCCCGCCGCCATCCGCCTGAACTACGGCATGCAGCGCACCCGGGGTGGCGGCAATGCCACCCGCGCCGTGGTGAGCCTGCCCGCACTGATCGGGGCCTGGCGGCACCGTGCGGGTGGCGTGCTGATGAGCAGCTCGGGCCAGTTCCCGGTACAGCGCGCGGCCTTGCAGCGGCCGGACTTGCTGGCCGGGCGCAGGCCCCGCACCATCAACATGAGCACGATTGGCGATGCCTTGCTGGACGCAACAGCACCGCGGATCGAGGCGCTGGTGGTTTACAACAGTAATCCCGTGGCCGTGGCTCCCGATTCGGGCAAAGTTGTGCAGGGTTTTGCCCGCGAGGATTTATTCACTGTGGTGCTGGAGCATTTCCAGACCGATACCGCCGACTACGCCGACTACATCCTGCCCGCCACCACGCAGTTGGAGCACTGGGACGTACACAGCGGCTATGGCCACACCGATGCCTTGCTGAACCGGCCCGCGATTGCGCCACTGGGCCAATCCAAAACCAACACACAGATTTTTCGAGAGCTAGCGGCCCGTATGGGCTTGACCGACCCCTGCCTGAGCGAGAGCGATGGGGAGTTGTGCCGTACCGCGTATGGTGCCCAAGTGGATTTTGCTGCGTTGCTGGAGCACGGTTTTGCCACAATTCCCCTGCCCGATGCGCCGTTTGCCACAGGGCAATTTCCCACACCGTCGGGCAAGTGCGAGTTTTTCAGCGATCGGCTGGCAGCGCAGGGGCTGGATGGTTTGCCGGATTACCTGCCCAATTACGAGGCGGCAGGCACTTCCAAAGACTTTCCGCTGGCGATGATTTCACCGCCTGCCCGCAACTTCTTGAACTCCAGCTTCGTCAACATTACCAGCCTGCGCCACATCGAGGGCGAGCCACTGCTGGAAATCCATGCCGACGATGCCCAACAGCGGGGTATCACCACCGGAGCGGTGGTGCGCATATTTAACCAGCGCGGCACGTACCGGTGCAAAGCCAAGGTATCGGCCAGAGCCCGGGTCGGCGTAGTCAATGGATTGGGGGTGTGGTGGCGCAAACTGGGGCTGGATGGCAGCAATGTGAACCAGCTCACTAGCCAGCAGTTGACCGATTTAGGCCGTGCGCCTACGTTCTATGACTGCTGGGTCGAGGTCGCATTAGACGCGCCCCCCGGAGACAGAGAAAACCTGACTTCCATGGGCCAGGGTGCAAGGCACCGCCAGCCATGAAAGTTGTTTCAACTTAAGCCGAAACGGTGGACTTGTCGCCCTTCGCCTTGGCCACCACGGGCGGTGCACCAACTACTTGCCAGATCGTTTTAAAACCCGTGTCGGGGATCTGCAAAGGTTTGGTACGCGCTACCTCAGGAGGAGTGACGACAACCGCAGGAGCTTTCTTAGCCATGAGCACTTTCAAAATTTCGGGAGGGCCGATTGTCGCAGCAGCACCGTGTAAACCCGCGCTGAATGCACACTCTTACGCCTTCCCCGTACCGTGGCGTTGTAACCAAGCTACAAATACGGCGTGGTCCTGCGCCACACCCCGGCGACGTTAAAGGTAGGTCACTTGTGTTTTCGATGAAAATACAGCTTGTTCGCGCACTCTTTGCGCCTGTTCCCCACCGCACACCCTCATCACCGTGACCACTCCCCTCGCACCCAACACTAAAACGTCGAAACCGCGCGCCCCCAAGCAGCAGCACGCCCCACACATCCGAGAGGTGCACCCCCTACTGCACAAGCTGTATGACCTGTATCCCAAGCTGTTTGGCGCCCAGGCGTTGCCATTAAAACTCGGCATCTTTCACGAACTCGTCGCCAACCACCCCGATCTGTTGGAAGCCAAGGCTTTGCGCGAAGCCCTGGGGCAACACACCCGGTCCACCCGTTACCTGGAGCAAGTCGCCACTGGTGTGCAGCGCCACGACCTGCAAGGTAACCCTGTGGAAACGCTGGCACCGGAGCATGTGCACCAGGCCATCATGGAAGTTGCCCGCCGGGACCGTGCAGGCAACAGCCCCGCAGCACAAGCCAAGCTACGTATGCGGCTGCGCAATGCCTTTGAAGCCTCAGGATTGAGCCGTAGCGCGTATGCAGAGCAGGTCAAACCACCGCTGGAAGCATGGAATGCCCTGCTGGACCACGCCTATACCGAAGACGGTGCCGCGGCAGCAAAACGAGAAGCACTTTTGAAAGCCTTTGAAAGCAGCGGCCAGACCTTGATGCAGTTTGCCGACATGTACGGGATGGACCAAGCCAGCACAGAAAGCTCGCTGGAACAAGCCAAACAAGACCGAGCCACCAAGCAAGCAGAATAGACCCGAGAACCGTGGCGCAGCATACTTGCGCCACGAAGCCTGGTGAGGGTGAGGAAACCTTCACTGTTGCCACGACATAGAAAGCACCCAGCTGGCGCTGAGAAGCATTTGTCATACGGCAGAAATTAAAAAACCCACACAAGGCGGGTTTTTTAACTCGTAGCACCGAAGTACTACTGATTGGTTGCGCGAGTAGGATTTGAACCTACGACCTTTGGGTTATGAGCCCAACGAGCTACCAGGCTGCTCCATCGCGCGGTGTATCTCTATTATAGCAGCTTATGATTGGTCTGCAGATATTTCTACAGCTTCTTTTACATCAGCACGGTCAACCAGTTCCACGAATGCCATAGGTGCATTGTCACCCACGCGGAAACCCATCTTCAAGATGCGGGTGTAGCCGCCTGGACGAGCCTTGAAATGCGGGCCCAGGTCATTGAACAACTTGGTCACGCTATCGCGGTCACGCAAACGGTCAAAAGCCAGACGGCGGTTAGCCACAGTCGCTTCTTTAGCCAAAGTGATCATAGGCTCGATCACGCGCCGCAATTCCTTTGCTTTAGGCAAAGTAGTCTTGATGGCCTCGTGCTCAATCAACGAGTTCATCATGTTGCGCAACATCGCAAGACGGTGCGAAGTGGTGCGGTTAAGTTTACGAAGTCCGTGTCCGTGGCGCATGGTGCATTCCTTTCAATTATTTTGACGCACAGCCGGATCAGGTACTGCACGTTGCACGTGTCCTTTGCAGGACATTTTCAAAGACCAGCGCAACACCAAGGTGCGGCACCGGCCATATTTCCAATTAACGCTTATCCAAGCCAGCCGGTGGCCAGCTTTCAAGCTTCATACCCAAGGTCAGACCGCGCGAAGCGAGGACTTCCTTGATTTCATTCAGCGATTTGCGACCCAGATTAGGGGTCTTGAGCAATTCATTCTCGGTGCGCTGGATCAGATCACCGATGTAATAAATATTCTCAGCCTTCAGGCAGTTCGCAGAGCGAACCGTCAATTCAAGCTCATCCACAGGACGCAACAGAATCGGGTCAAACTGCGTGTTACCACGCGGAGCTGGCTGTTCAAACACGCCGGCCAATTCGCTGCCTTCCAACTGCGCAAACACTGCGAGCTGTTCAACCAGTATTTTAGCCGATGCGCGCACGGCATCTTCCGCCGAGATCGCACCATTGGTTTCGATCTCCACCACCAGCTTGTCCAGGTCGGTACGCTGCTCAACGCGAGCGCTTTCGACGGTGTAACTCACGCGCTTGACGGGTGAAAACGAAGCATCCAGCACAATACGGCCGATCGACTTGGTTTGCTCATCCGCATAGCGCCGCATGCTACCTGGAACGTAACCACGGCCCTTTTCGACCTTGATTTGCATGTCCAGCTTGCCGCCTTGCGACAAATGCGCAATCACGTGGTCTGGGTTGATGATTTCAACATCGTGCGGAGTCTGAATGTCAGCTGCAGTGACCACGCCGTCGCCGTCTTTACGTAGGCTCAGGGTGACTTCATCACGGTTGTGCAGTTTGAAAACAACGCCTTTGAGGTTCAACAAAATGTTCACAACATCTTCTTGAACACCGTCAATCGAAGAGTACTCATGCAGCACGCCTGCAATAGTCACTTCGGTTGCCGAATAACCCACCATGGACGACAACAGTACACGGCGTAGTGCATTGCCCAATGTATGCCCGTAGCCGCGTTCAAACGGCTCTAACGCAACTTTCGCACGGTTGTGGCCCAGTTGTTCGACGTTGATGGCTTTGGGTTTCAGCAAATTAGTTTGCATGCATGCTTCCTCTCAGTACCCCCAGCTCGTTACACCGGTAAGGCAAGTGTTGGTTCTAGACTGCAGTGCCCCGCAGCCTAGGAACAAAATCAAACGAAAAATGCGGAATTAACGCGAATACAATTCAACGATCAGCGATTCGTTGACATCAGAAGCGAACTCATCACGGTCTGGTACTTTCTTGAAAATACCTTCGGTCTTTTCAATACTGACCTCAACCCAGGCCGGCAGGCCCACTTGTTGTGCTAATTGCAGGGCTTCAACAATGCGGTTCTGCTTCTTCGACTTATCGCGAACAGCCACTACGTCACCGGTCTTGACCATGTACGAAGGGATATTCACGCACTGGCCGTTTACCGTCATCGCCTTGTGCGAGACCAACTGGCGTGCTTCAGCGCGCGTGGAGCCAAAGCCCATGCGGTATACGACATTGTCAAGACGCGATTCCAGCAGGAACAGCAGATTGGCACCGGTATTACCTTTACGGCGATCGGCTTCTTCAAAATAGCGGCGGAACTGACGCTCCAACACACCGTACATGCGCTTTACTTTTTGCTTTTCGCGCAGCTGCAAACCGAAGTCAGACGTACGGGCACCGGAAGTGCGGCCGTGCTGACCTGGTTTGGAGTCGAATTTAGCCTTGTCGCTGATCGAACGGCGAGCGCTCTTCAGGAAAAGATCAGTGCCTTCACGGCGGGAGAGTTTGGCCTTGGGACCGAGATAGCGTGCCACTTGAGCGTCCTTAAATATTATCTTCCACGCAGAAACGTGGGAGCCATCTGCGCAATGCAGATGGCGGTGGGCTTATAAAAACCGGACCGAAATGAATTCCGGCCAGATTAGATGCGACGACGCTTTTGAGGGCGGCAACCGTTGTGTGGAACGGGAGTCACATCTGCAATCGAGGTAATGCGGATACCGAGTGCACCCAGAGCGCGAACCGAAGACTCGCGGCCAGGACCCGGGCCTTTGATTTCGACATCAAGATTCTTGATACCTTGTTCAATGGCAGCACGACCAGCCACTTCGGAAGCAACCTGGGCAGCAAACGGAGTCGATTTACGCGAACCCTTGAAACCCTGGCCACCGGAAGAAGCCCAAGACAACGCATTGCCTTGACGATCAGTGATCGTAATGATTGTATTGTTAAATGATGCGTGCACGTGTGCGACACCGTCAGACACGTTCTTTCGAACCTTCTTACGTACGCGCTGCGATGCGTTGCTTTGTTGAGCTTTAGCCATAGTGATTTCTCAATCCCTTTATTTCTTCAATGAAGCCGCAGCCTTGCGCGGTCCCTTGCGCGTGCGTGCGTTGGTACGCGTACGCTGGCCACGCATGGGAAGACCACGACGGTGGCGGAAACCACGGTAGCAGCCGATGTCCATCAATCGCTTGATGTTCATCGTGGTTTCTCTACGCAAATCGCCTTCAATGGTGAAGAGAGCGATTTGGTCGCGGATCTTTTCCAGATCTGCATCGGTCAAGTCTTTGACCTTTTTGGAATATGCAATGTCGCAAGCTTCGCAAATCTTGCGAGCGCGAGTGCGACCGATTCCAAAAATAGCGGTTAAGCCGATTTCGGAATGCTTTTGCGGCGGAATATTAATACCAGCGATACGTGCCATGTGCGTCCTCTAAAACTTTTCTATCAACCTTGACGCTGTTTGTGGCGTGGATCTGTACAGATCACACGAACCACGCCCTTGCGCCGGATGACTTTGCAGTTGCGGCAAATTTTCTTAACCGAAGCTGAAACTCTCATTTAATTCTCCTAAAACTCTGAATACCGTGCGATTGAATTCTCTGGAACAAAACACCAGAACCCATGACCAACTTTAGCCTACCAATTACGCATTGGCAGAAGACTTGAAATTCGCCTTTTTCAGCAATGACTCATATTGTTGAGACATCATGTAGTTTTGAACCTGGGCCATGAAATCCATGGTCACCACCACAATAATCAGCAATGACGTTCCACCAAAATTAAACGGCACGTTGTACTTCAAAACCAATATTTCCGGAACCAAGCACACAAAGGTGATATAGACAGCACCTGCCAAAGTCAACCGGAGCAATATCTTGTCGATGTAGCGAGCAGTTTGTTCACCAGGGCGAATACCAGGAATAAACGCGCCGCTTTTCTTCAGGTTGTCTGCAGTTTCACGGCTATTGAATACCAAGGCCGTGTAGAAAAAGCAGAAAAACACAATGGCGCTGGCATAAAACAACACATACACCGGCTGCCCAGGACTCAGCATGCCTGCAACATCTTTCAACCAACGCAGCGATTCAGAAGCACTAAACCAATTCACCACCGTTGCTGGCAACAAAATAATCGACGAAGCGAAGATCGGAGGAATCACACCCGCCATGTTCAGTTTCAAGGGTAGATGCGAAGACTGACCGCCATACACCTTGTTACCAACTTGTCGTCGTGCGTAATTCACCAGAATCTTTCTTTGACCGCGCTCTACAAACACGACAAAGTAAGTAACCAAGGCAACCACAGCTACGATAAAGATGGAGGCAATGATGCTCATCGCACCGGTACGCACCAACTCAAGCAAACCACCAATCGATCCAGGCAAACCAGCCGCAATACCAGCAAAGATCAGAATAGAAATACCATTCCCTAAACCACGCTCTGTAATTTGCTCACCCAACCACATCAAGAACATGGTTCCAGCAGTCAAACTTACTACTGCTGTCATCCGGAAACCAAATCCAGGAGACAACACCAAGCCTGGCGAACTTTCCAGCCCCGTAGCAATCACCAGAGACTGGAACAACGCAAGGCCCAAAGTGCCATAGCGGGTGTACTGGGTAATCTTGCGACGACCAGACTCACCTTCCTTCTTCATCTGCTCAAACATCGGGACTACATAACCCATCAATTGCATGATGATGGAGGCCGAGATGTAAGGCATGATGCCCAGGGCAAATACCGTGAACCGAGACAACGCACCGCCAGAAAACATATTGAATAAGCTCAATATGCCGCCTTGCTGGCCTTTGAAAAGTTGCTGCAGTTGCGTTGCATCGATGCCAGGCACAGGAATATGTGCACCGACACGATAAACAACCAGCGCGAGCAGCAAAAACACCAAGCGACGACGCAGGTCGCCGAACTTACCAGTCTTTGCGATTTGAGCGCTAGTTGCCACCGAACGTTTCCTTCAACAAAAACTTAAACCAGGCTGCCACCGGCGGCTTCAATAGCCACCTTGGCTGCTGCCGTAGCACCAATACCTGTGAACTTGATCGCCTTAGTCAGTTCGCCGGTCTTGATCACCTTGATGACCTTAGCCATCTGAGAGATCAAACCTGCTTGCTTCAGTGCCAGACCGTCTACTTCAGACAAGCCCAGCTTTTCCAGCGCTTCCAGAGTGACCTCGGCGTTGTACTTCAGCAAATGCGATTTGAAACCACGCTTAGGCAAACGGCGTTGCATAGGCATTTGACCGCCTTCAAAACCGACCTTGTGGTAGCCGCCTGCACGGGATTTTTGACCCTTGTGGCCACGACCAGAGGTCTTGCCCAGGCCAGAGCCAATGCCGCGACCAACGCGACGCTTGGCGTGCTTTGCACCCGCTGCGGGCTTAATGCCATTGAGTTCCATCGTCAATCCTTAGATGATTTTGACCAGATAACTGATCTTGTTGATCATGCCGCGGACTTCGGGCGTGTCTTGCAGTTCGCTTACGCTGCGAATCTTGCGCAGACCCAAGCCACGAACGGTTGCACGGTGCGATTCTTTGGTACCAATCGGGCTGCGAACCAGCGTCACTTTGAGTGTTTGTTGCGTTGTCATTTGGATAACCTTGCTCAGACGAATATTTCTTCGACGTTTTTGCCGCGCTTGGCAGCAATGTCCGAGGGAGTGGTCGAATTACGCAATGCATCCAAGGTGGCACGCACCATGTTGTAAGGGTTCGACGAACCATGGCTCTTGGCCACGATATCGGTGATACCCATCACTTCAAACACTGCGCGCATAGGGCCGCCTGCAATGATGCCGGTACCCTTGGGGGCTGGCGCCATCATCACGTTGGCTGCGCCATGTTGGCCAGTCACTTTGTGGAAAACGGAACCGTTTTTCAGTGTGACCTTCACCATATTGCGGCGGGCTTCTTCCATCGCTTTTTGCACAGCAGCAGGCACTTCTTTCGACTTGCCCTTGCCCATACCAACGCGGCCTTCGCCATCACCTACCACGGTCAAAGCTGCGAAACCAAGAATACGGCCACCCTTGACCACTTTGGTAACGCGGTTGACCGCGATCATCTTTTCACGCAGGCCGTCTTCAGGCCCTTCAGCCTTACCCTGCATTTTCCCTTGAACTTTAGCCATGATTTATTCCGATCTGCTTAGAACTGCAAGCCAGCTTCGCGGGCAGCATCGGCAAGCGCCTTGACGCGTCCGTGGTACGCAAAACCTGAGCGATCAAACGCTACTTTTTCAACACCAGCTGCTTTTGCTTTTTCAGCAATCAGCTTGCCAATGGCTTGTGCTGCGGTGGTGTTGCCACCCTTGCCAGCGCCGCCCAGCTCTTTGCGCACAGCCGCTTCGGCGGTCGATGCGCTAGCCAGAATCTTGGCACCGTCGCCAGAAATAACGCTGGCGTAGATGTGCAAGTTGGTACGGTTCACCGTCAGGCGTGCAACGCCTTGGGTTGCAATACGGATGCGGGTTTGACGCGCACGACGGAGACGCTGTTCTTTTTTGGTCAACATGTTGCGGCTCCTTATTTCTTCTTGGTTTCTTTGATCGTGATCTTCTCATCCGAATAACGGATGCCCTTGCCCTTGTAAGGCTCGGGAGGACGGATCGCACGAATCTCAGCAGCCACTTGGCCCACACGTTGGCGGTCCGCACCCTTGATCAGAATTTCTGTCGGGGTGGGGGTCGCAACGGTGATGCCAGCAGGCATGTCGATATTGACGGGGTGGGAGTAACCCACGGCCAAGTTCAGCTTTGCACCTTGGGCGGCGGCTTTGTAGCCCACGCCAACCAGGTTCAGCTTCTTCTCGAAACCCTTGGTCACACCGACGACCATATTGTTCACCAGCTGACGCATGGTGCCCGACATGGCATTGGCTTCACGGGACTCGTTGGCGGGGGCAAACGTGAGTTTGCCAGCATCATTGGTCACGGTCACCAGCGCATTTTGGGTCAACGACAGCGAACCGCCGGTGCCCTTGACATTAATTTGGTCGTCCTTGATTGCCACATCCACACCAGCGGGGATAGCAACAGGCATTTTTCCTACGCGAGACATTTGCTAGTTCTCCTGCTTAAGCGACGTAGCACAAGACTTCGCCACCGATACCGGTTGCGCGGGCTTTGCGGTCCGTCATCACGCCTTGCGGAGTGGTAACAATTGCCACACCCAAGCCATTCATGACTTGAGGAATGGCGCCGTGGCCTTTATAAACACGTAAGCCGGGACGGCTAACGCGCTCAATACGTTCGATCACAGGGCGACCGGCGTAATATTTCAAGGTAATTTCTAGTTCGCTTTTGCCAGCTTCGGTTTTCACCTGGAAGCCGTCAATGTAGCCCTCGTCTTTCAAGACTTGGGCAATCGCGACCTTCACTTTGGATGAAGGAATCGATACAGTCGTTTTGGCCACCATTTGCGCGTTGCGGATGCGAGTCAGCAAGTCGGCGATGGGATCACTCATACTCATGTTTAGGTTCTCCTGCCTTACTTACCAGCTGGCCTTGACCATACCGGGGATATCGCCAGCAAAAGCCAGTTCGCGAATTTTTGCGCGAGCCAGACCAAACTGACGGAATGTTCCACGAGGACGACCCGTGATGGCGCAACGGTTACGTTGGCGCGTCGGGTTTGCATTGCGTGGAAGCTTTTGCAAAGCCAAGCGCGCCGCAGCACGCTCGTCGTCGGTCTTCTTGGCATCGGTCGAAATTGCTTTCAACTCTGCGTGTTTTGCTGCGTACTTGGCAACCAATTGGTCACGCTTGAGTTCACGCTGAATCAGAGCTTGTTTAGCCACACGTCACCTCAGTTCTTGAACGGAAAACGGAACCCGGCGAGCAGTGCTTTGCACTCTTCGTCATTCTTGGCCGTTGTCGTGATGCTGATATTGAGACCGCGCAAGGCATCAACCTTGTCGTACTCGATTTCAGGAAAAATGATCTGCTCTTTCACGCCGATGTTGTAATTACCACGGCCATCAAAAGCACGACCAGAGATACCACGGAAGTCACGTACACGGGGCAGAGCCACGGTGACGAAACGATCCAGGAACTCAAACATCTGCACGCCGCGCAAAGTCACCATGCAACCGATGGCCTGGCCTTCACGGATTTTGAAACCCGCAATAGCCTTCTTAGCCTTGGTCACGACTGGGCGCTGGCCGGCAATCTTGGTCAAGTCGGCAACTGCGTTGTCAATGACCTTCTTGTCGGATACCGCTTCGCTCACACCCATATTCAGGGTGATCTTGGTAAAGCGAGGAACTTGCATCGGCGAGGTGTAGCCAAACTTGGCCATCAGATCAGGAGCAACCTTGTCGCGATAGAGTTGTTGTAGACGTGCCATGCTCATGCAACCTTGATTTCTTCGCCGCTAGACTTGTAAACGCGTGTGCGCTTGCCATCTGCCAGCAACTTGATTCCAACACGATCAGCCTTGCCGGTAGCCGCATTAAAGATGGCTACGTTGGACTGGTGAATGGGCATATTCTTTTCAATAATGCCGCCTGCCTCGCCCTTCATGGGATTCGGTTTAGCGTGCTTCTTGACCATATTGATGCCATCGACCAACAGGTACGAGTCATCTTTACGCAGCGCCACAGTGCCGCGCTTGCCTTTGTCGCGGCCGGTGAGCACAACGACTTGGTCGCCTTTGCGAATTTTGTTCATGTTGCGTCCTTACAGAACTTCAGGAGCCAGGGACACGATCTTCATGAACTTTTCGGTACGCAATTCACGCGTCACGGGTCCAAAGATGCGGGTGCCAATGGGCTCCAGCTTTGCGTTGAGCAACACTGCTGCGTTGCCGTCGAATTTGACCAGCGAACCGTCTGCACGACGAATGCCTTTGGCCGTGCGCACCACCACTGCACTATAGATCTCGCCTTTTTTGACGCGACCACGTGGAGCGGCTTCTTTAATGCTCACTTTGATGACGTCGCCAACGCTTGCATAGCGACGCTTGGACCCGCCCAGCACCTTGATGCAGAGAACGGATTTCGCGCCAGTATTGTCGGCAACATCTAACCGGGATTCAGTTTGGATCATGTCTATGTTTTCCCAACTTGCATCAGTTGAACCGGTTTATCACCAGCTCGCCTGATCAGTCTTGGGCCCGTCGTCCACGCTACAAACCACTCATAGCGCTTCCTTTGGGCAGAAGCATCGCTTTTTAGGAGCGAAGCCTTCGATTATGCAGAGTATTTGACAACACGTCAACACCCTGCCAAGAAAAACCACCAATGAGCGCCATCAGCGCGCGGCCAACACGGCAAAAGCCACCTCTGCAAAGCCCGCACCCCGCTCCTTGAAGGTGATGTAACGGGGTTTGCAAGCCATCTGCGATTCAAATCTGCGCACATTGGCGACACCGATACTGTTTGGCAAGGCGTCAAACATACGTTGGTCGTTGGTGGAGTCGCCCACGTAGGCCCAGAGATCGCGCTCTGCGGCCATGTCGCGCCCCAGCAAGGTCTTGACGATCCAGCATGCCCCCACCCATTTGTCATGCCCGCCATACCAGCCATTGATATGGATGGAGCTGATCGTGGCGTGCATGCCCTCAGATTGCAAAATTGCCACGACCTGGGCGATCTTGTCGGATGGCAGTTGGGTAAATTCGCTGTGGTCGATGGCGATGTCGGTTTCACGCCCTAGGGAGTCCTCTGACAACTGGGCCCCGGGCACTTCAGCCAGTACCCGCTGCGCAACTTGCTGCATGCGTGCAAAGTTGGTGCGACGCGTAGCGGCATCCTGGATATACAGTTTTGATAGCTGTTCGTGCAGACAGCACCTATGCTGGAGGCCGATTTGGCTTAAATTTTGAAGCGCAACAGCACCATTTTCTGCCACGATCGCATCGACCGGCCAGGTACACGCAAAGGGCTCGCTCCAAGCCACAGGGCGGCCGGTGATGGCAATCACGACTAAACCCGCTGCCTTCAGGTCCGCCAAGGCCTGCAGTGCATCGGCGGTGATGGCTCCATCGGTCGTCAGGGTGTCGTCGATGTCGGTCAGTACGCCCACCAGGCCACGCCGCGCCGCCAGCGGCCATTGCGCCAGGGGCTTCACGCGGGCAGGGTCACATAGAGTTGCGCCAAAGCAACAAATGCATCGGTTTGAGGATCGACACCGGTTTCTTCTTGCAGGATTGCGGCTACCGCCGGGGCCAACGTGGCGGCCAACCGTGCGTCGAGGAAGAGCAAGCGACTGCGCCGAGCCAGCACATCTTCCACGGTACGGGCGTATTCAAAACGCGCCGCAAAACGTACCATGCCCTCGGTGACCCCACCGCCCAGCCAACGATCTCCACCGGGTAAGGTCTGGACGATGGGCTGCTCTGTGCCGTAGGCATGCAGACCGGGCGCGTCACTGATTTTGGGGCGCTGGGCATCTACGGCCACACCGGCCCCCACCAAGCGCAAAGTGGAAGTTGTGCCAGGCTTGCGCGGTTGCAGCAGATGCGCGTCAAAACATTTGTCCAGCACGTCCTCGGCCATGGCGCGGTAGGTAGTCCACTTGCCGCCGGTCACGGTGACGAGGCCGCTTTTACTGACCAATACCGTGTGCTCGCGGCTGATACCTTTGGTGTTACCGCCATCGTCATCCTGTGGCTTGACCAGCGGACGCAGGCCGACCCAGACGCTTTTCACATCGGCACGCGTAGGGGCGCGGCTGAGATAGCGGGCGGACTCACTCAGGATGAACTCCACTTCTTCCTTGAAAGGCCGCGGCTCGCGAGCCAGGTCTTCGCGCGGCGTGTCGGTGGTGCCCAGAATGACTTTGCCTAGCCAAGGCACGGCGAACAGCACACGGCCATCGGCCGTTTTGGGTACCAGCATGGCGTGGTCGCCGGGTAGAAATTCACGGTCCACCACGATGTGTACGCCCTGGCTGGGGGCCACCATGGGTTTGGCCACCCGGCCCGTAGCTTCACCGTCTTGCTGGCGGAATGCATCGACCCAGACACCGGTGGCGTTCACTACGCAGCCCGCCCGCAGTGTGATCTTGGCACCGGTTTCACGGTCTTCGCAGTGCACACCGGCAACTTTGCCGTCTTCATGCAGCAAACCGGTGGCGGCGCAGTAATTGACCACCACCGCACCGTGGGCGGCGGCCGTGCGGGCCAGCACCAGGGCCAACCGCGCATCGTCAAATTGACCATCCCAGTACTTTACGCCGCCCTTGAGGCCCTGGGCCTGGACGGTAGGCAAGTACTGCAGGGTTTTATTGCGCCCTAAAAATTCTGTGGGGCCCAAGCCAGCCTTGCCTGCCAAGGCATCGTACATCTTCAAACCAATGCCGTAAAACGGCGTATCCAGTAACTTGTACGAGGGCATCACAAAGGCCAGCGGCTGGGCCAGATGCGGCGCGTTGTGCAGCAGCGTGGTGCGCTCGTGCAGCGCCTCGCGCACCAAGGCGATGTTGCCCTGGGCCAGATAGCGTACGCCGCCGTGCACCAGCTTGGTCGCCCGCGACGAGGTGCCTTTGGCAAAGTCGTGTGACTCGACCAGAGCCACGCTGAAGCCCCGCGCAGCGGCATCCAGCGCCACGCCCAGGCCAGTGGCCCCACCACCAATCACCACCACATCAAAGCGGGCGGGGGCGGTCAATTGCGCCATCAATGCAGAACGCAAGGTAGCCAGGGGTGGAGATGCGAGTGTCATAACCTAAATTTCACCAATCAAACAAACCCACCAAGCGCGAAGCATGCCGGGCTCAAAAAAAAGCCGCGTGTACAGAGTCCACGCGGCGAGACGCATAAAGCTTATGGCATCTGTGTTAACGCTTTCCACTGCATGCACTGGGTGCAAAGCATCCCAAGGCATGAAAGTGCTTGCACGTTAACGGACCTTGCCATTCTTCCATGCGTTCAGCAGCGTGTCGTAGGCAATGGTTTCGCCCTTGGGTTTTTCGTTCGCCAGCTTCTTCCATGGGGCATGGGCATCGCTCAGGTACTTGTTCGGATCGCCCTTGGGGGTTAGCTTGGGGGCGCAATGGGCCATACCCGCACGTTCGAGGCGGGACATCACGTTGTCCATCTCGTCGGCCAGGTTGTCCATGGCTTTTTGCGGCGTCTTCTCGCCCGTTACAGCCTCGGCCACATTCTTCCACCACAGCTGCGCCAGCTTGGGGTAGTCAGGCACATTGGTCCCGGTGGGAGTCCAGGCCACGCGCGCCGGGCTGCGGTAGAACTCAATCAAACCACCATATTTATTGGCGTTTTGTGTGAAGTAGTCGGCGCGGATATCGCTGTCGCGGATGAAGGTCAGGCCGGTGATGGACTTCTTCAACGATACGGTCTTGCTGGTCACAAACTGGGCGTACAGCCAGGCAGCCGCCACTTTGTTGGCATCGTGGTCCTTGAAGAAGGTCCACGAACCCACGTCCTGGTAGCCGTTTTGCATGCCGGGCTTCCAGTACGGGCCATTCGGGCCGGGGGCCATGCGCCATTTGGGTGTGCCGTCGGCGTTCACCACGGGCAGACCGGGCTTGACCATATCGGCGGTAAACGCGGTGTACCAGAAGATTTGCTGGGCAATCTGGCCTTGCGCAGGCACCGGGCCAGACTCACCGAAGGTCATACCCATGGCCTCCTTGGGCGCGAACTTCTTCATCCAGTCGATGTACTTGGTCAAGGCATACACGGCCGCGGGCGAATTGGTGGCACCGCCGCGCGAAACCGATGCGCCCACCGGTGTGCACTTGTCGTCGGCCACCTTGATGCCCCACTCATCGATCGGCATGCCGTTGGGAATGCCTACGTCGGCCGCACCGGCCATGGACAGCCAGGCATCGGTGAAACGCCAACCCAGGGACGGGTCTTTTTTGCCGTAGTCCATGTGGCCATAGATAGGCTTGCCGTCGATGGTCTTCACGTCTTCACTGAAAAACGCTGCGATGTCTTCGTAAGCGCTCCAGTTCAGTGGCACACCCAGGTCGTAGCCGTACTTGCCTTTGAACTTGTCTTTCAGGTCCTGGCGCGCGAACAGGTCGGCACGGAACCAGTACAGGTTGGCAAACTGCTGGTCTGGCAGTTGGTACATCTTCTTGTCGGGCGCAGTGGTGAAGCTGGTGCCGATGAAGTCCTTCAAATCCAGGTCTGGATTGGTGAACTCTTTGCCGGTGCCGGTCATGTAGTCGGACAACGCCAGAATCTTGCCGTAGCGGTAGTGTGTGCCGATCAGGTCCGAATCCGAAATCCAGCCGTCGTAAATCGACTTGCCCGACTGCATCGAGGTCTGCAGTTTTTCGACCACGTCGCCCTCTTGGATCACGTCGTGTTTGACCTTGATGCCGGTGATTTCTTCAAACGCCTTGGCCAAGGTTTTCGACTCGTACTCATGGGTCGTCAGGGTCTCGGACACCACCGAAATCTCCTTCACGCCCTTGGCTTGCAGCTTCTTGGCGGCTTCAATGAACCACTTCATTTCAGCCGCTTGCTTGTCCTTGCTCAAGGTCGAAGGCTGGAACTCGCTGTCGATCCACTTTTTGGCCGCCGCCTCATCGGCAAAAGCGTGGCCGGTCAGCGCGCAAGCCGCTGCAATGGCCAGTATGGAATAACGCATCTTCATGTCTCGTCTCCTCATTGGTGTACCCCCATTTCGACAAAAGGCTTGCTCGGCTCTGGGGGAAATAAAAGCCGAATCCTGGAAACTTCTTGTTTAACCCTTGCGCATGACCAGCGCCAAAACCGCCATGGACACCACAAAGCTGATCCAGATCGACGGATCTCCGTCCAGTTGGAACCACTCGGCAAACTTACCGCTCAGGCCCACAAAAGCCAGATTCACATAGGCCGCGCTCAGCAAGCCAATGAACAGGCGGTCACCACGGGTGGTTTCCATTGGCAAAAAGCCGCGCCGCAAGGTGGTGGGCGACTTGATCTCCCACACGGTCATACCCGCCAGCATTAAAGCGATACAGATAAAAAATACTGCGACCGGCAAGGTCCACGCCATCCACTCAAACATACAAATCTCCTGTTGGTCGGATCACACACGGCCCATCGCAAAACCTTTTGCGATGTAGTTCCGCACAAACCAGATCACGATGGCACCTGGAACGATGGTCAATACCCCCGCGGCGGCCAACGTCGCCCAGTCCATGCCGGATGCCGACACGGTGCGCGTCATGGTGGACACGATGGGCTTGGCGTTCACGCTGGTCAGGGTGCGGGCCAGCAGCAATTCGACCCAGCTGAACATGAAGCAGAAGAACGCCGCCACGCCCACACCAGCTTTGATCAACGGCAGGAAGATGGTGAGGAAAAAGCGCGGAAAGGTATAGCCGTCGATGTACGCCGTCTCGTCGATCTCGCGCGGAATGCCGCTCATGAAGCCCTCCAGAATCCACACCGCCAACGGCACGCTGAACAGCAAATGCGCCAGCGCCACCGCCAGGTGCGTGTCCATCAGGCCCACCGTGGTGTAGAGCTGGAAGAACGGCAGCAAGAACACCGCAGGCGGGGTCATGCGGTTGGTCAACAGCCAAAAGAACACATGCTTGTCGCCCAGAAAGCTGTAGCGCGAGAACGCATAGGCTGCAGGCAGCGACACGGTGAGTGTGATCACCATGTTCATGCTGACGTAGATCAGGCTGTTGATGTAGCCCGAGTACCAGGATGGATCGGTCAGAATGGTGTGGTAGTTGTCCCAGGTGAAGTGCTGGGGAAACAGCGAGAAGCTGGCCACAATCTCCTGGTTGGTCTTGAACGACATGTTGACCATCCAGTAGATGGGCAGCAGCGCGAAGAGGATGTAGGCGAACAGAAAGATCGTCCGCTTTTGAAACTTGGGCTTATTCATGGCCGCCTTCTTTTTCTTGGGTGCCGACGCGCTGCATCCAGTTGTACAAAATAAAGCACAGCAGCAGGATGATCAAAAAGTAGATCAGTGAAAACGCTGCGGCCGGGCCCAGGTCAAACTGGCCCACGGCTTTCTGCGTCAGAAACTGCGACAAGAAGGTGGTCGCATTGCCCGGCCCACCGCCCGTCAGCACAAACGGCTCGGTATAGATCATGAAGCTGTCCATGAAGCGCAACAGCACGCCAATCATCAATACGCCACGCATCTTGGGCAGTTGGATGTAGCGGAACACGGCAAACTTGCTGGCTCCGTCAATCCGCGCGGCCTGGTAGTACGCATCGGGGATAGAGCGCAAGCCCGCATAGCCCAGCAAGGCCACCAGCGGCGTCCAGTGCCACACATCCATTATCAGTACCGTCAACCAGGCATGGGCGGCATTGCCGGTGTAGCTGTAGTCGATACCCAGCCACAGCAGCGTCGCGCCCAGCAGCCCAATGTCCGAGCGGCCAAAAATCTGCCAAATGGTGCCCACCACGTTCCAGGGGATCAATAGCGACAGCGAGACAATCACCAGCACCACCGAAGCCTTCCAGCCATCGGCAGGCATCGCCAAGGCCAGCAAAACACCCAGTGGCAGTTCCACCGCCAGTACCGACAGCGAGAACGTCAGTTGGCGCAACAGCGCGGCATGCAGCTCTTCGTCGCGCATCACGGCCACAAACCACTCGGTGCCCACGAACACGCGGCGCTCGGGCGAGATGATGTCTTGCACCGAATAGTTCACCACGGTCATCAACGGAATGATGGCGGAAAACGCCACACAGATCAGCACCGGCAGTATCAAGAACCAGGCCTTCTGGTTCACCGGTTTGGTGGTAGTGCTCATGCGACGATTTCCTCATTTTGGTAGAAGCAGGTGTGCTCACCGAGTACCTGCAGCCAGACAACTTCGCCCACGGCGGGCAGTTGGACTTCTGGGCTGAGCCGGGCTTTGAGCGCCTGGCCATCCACGGTGGCCGTCAACATCACGTGGGTGCCCACGTCCTGGATCTTGGATACGGTGCACAGCAGCGCGCCAGGGGCGGCGGGCTGTGCCAACATGACGTATTCGGGCCGGACACCCAATTTGAGCGCCCCATCGGGCAAAGCGCGAGGCAGTACCCATTGCGCGCCCGCCACCCGCAAATGGCCCGAGGCAGCCTGGGCGGGTAAAAAGTTCATGCCGGGCGAGCCAATGAAGTTGCCGACAAACGTGTGGCCGGGCCGCTCGAACAGCGCATCGGCAGAGCCCACTTGCACAGCACGGCCGCGCGTCATCACCACCACCTGCTCGGCAAAGGTCAGCGCCTCCACCTGGTCGTGCGTTACGTAGATCAGTGTGAGCTTGAGTTCACGGTGGATCTGCTTGAGCTTGCGGCGCAGCTGCCATTTCAGGTGCGGATCAATGACGGTCAGCGGCTCGTCAAACAGCACGGCCGATACGTCTGGCCGCACCAGGCCACGGCCGAGCGAAATTTTCTGCTTGGCATCGGCCGCCAAATTTGCCGCGCGCTGGTTTAACTGGCCGCTCATCTCCAGCATCTCGGCAATCTCGCCCACACGCTTGTCGATCTGCGCCTGCGGCACTTTGCGGTTGCGCAGCGGGAAAGCCAGGTTTTCGGCCACCGTCATGGTGTCGTAGACCACCGGAAACTGGAACACCTGGGCAATATTGCGCTCTTGCGGGGAGGCGCGGGTCACATCTTTGCCATCAAATAAAACCGTCCCTTGCGACGGGGCCAGCAGGCCGGACATGATGTTCAGCATCGTGGTTTTGCCACAGCCCGATGGGCCCAGCAAGGCATAGGCACCACCGTCGTTGAATGTCATCTTCAGTGGCAGCAGCGCGTAGTCGCTGTCTTGCGTGGGGTTGGCGCGGTAAGCGTGCGCCAGATCCAATTCAATGCGGGCCATTAGATGGGTCCCCCTACTTTCACGTGGCGTACAGGGGCCAGCAGCAAAGCGCCCTGGGCATCAAACACGTAGGCCTGGGTGGCATGGAAGTACAAAGTCAAAGCCGTGCCCAAATCAAAATAATGCACGCCCGTGAGCTGTGCCACCAGCTCACCGATAGGCGTGGAGACGTGCACAAAGGTGTCGGAGCCCGATATCTCGGCCAGCTCGACATGCCCGGTCAACGCCACGTCGCCAGGACGGGCGTGCACCCGCAGCGCACTGGCGCGCAAACCCACGGTCAACAGGCCTCCCGGGGTGGTCGGCAGCAAAGCCAGCGCCAGCAGCGGGCCAGCCTGTAACTGCACCCCACCCGAGGCGGTGTGTGCGGCAATCAGGTTCATCGGCGGGTCGCTGAATGCCCGGGCCACACGCAGCGACTTGGGCTGGTGAAACACCTCGGCGGTAGGGCCGTACTGCAACAACTCACCGGCATCCATTACCGCGGTGTAGCCGCCCAGCAGCAAGGCTTCGCCCGGCTCGGTGGTGGCGTAGACCACGGTGGATTCCCCGGCAGCAAACAGCGAACTCAGCTCGTCGCGCAGTTCCTCGCGCAGCTTGTAATCCAGGTTGACCAGCGGCTCGTCCAGCAGCATCAGTGGCGCGGCTTTGGCCAGCGCACGGGCCAGGGCCACGCGCTGCTGTTGTCCGCCTGACAGCTCTGCCGGATAGCGGTCCAGAAACATCTCAATGTGCAGCTTTTCGGCCAGGGCACGAACGCGCTGGTCCATGTTTTTTTCACCGCGCAGCTTGAGTGGCGAGGCAATGTTGTCGCGCACCTTGAGTGATGGGTAGTTGATGAACTGCTGGTAGACCATGGCCACATTGCGCTCGCGCACCGACTGGCCAGTTACGTCCACGCTGTCCACCTTGACCCGGCCATGGGTCGGCACATCCAAGCCCGCCATGATGCGCATCAGGCTGGTTTTACCCGCCTGGGTGGCACCCAGCAGCACGGTGACCGCGCCAGGTTGGGGGGCAATACCCATCTCGTACAGCCACGTTTGCGCCCCCACCTTTTTGCTGACATTTTTCAAGCTTAACTGCATCGAGTTTCTTTACTTAAATTTACCCAAATCTTCGAATTTGATAATTATTGTTCGTTTGCGTTTCTTTTTTCCTAGGATTTACCCTTAATAAGTTCTTTGTCTTTCGTTTTAAAGTCGCCACTACGACATTTACGAAAAAACAAACATTTGTGAACCCCAACCCAAGACAACTACTGCTGCTGCAAGCCGTGCAAGGCCAAGGCTCCGTCACCGTGGACCAACTAGCTGATACGCTGGGTGTGACCCTGCAAACCGTGCGCCGCGACGTGCAGCGCATGGCCGACGACGGCCTGCTCACCCGTTTTCACGGCGGCGTGCGCGTACCCAGCTCGACCATCGAAAACATTGCCCACCCGCAACGCGAAAACCTGCACGCCGACGGCAAGGCCCGCATCGCCCGCGCGGTGGCGGCCGAGGTACCCAATGGCTGCTCGCTGATCCTCAACATCGGCACCACCACCGAGGCCATTGCCAAGGCTCTGATGCAGCACAAGGGCCTGCGCGTCATCACCAACAACCTGAACGTGGCCACGATCCTCAGCGCCAACCCGGAATGCGAAGTCATCATTGCTGGCGGCGTGGTGCGCGGCCGAGACCGCGGCGTGGTCGGCGAGGCTGCTATCGATTTCATATGCCAATTCAAGGTGGATATTGCGCTGATTGGCATTTCGGCCATAGAAACCGACGGCACGCTGCGCGACTTTGACTACCGTGAAGTCAAGGTGTCGCAGGCCATCATCCGGCAGGCCCGCGAGGTCTGGGTGGCGGCCGACAGCAGCAAGTTCAACCGCCCCGCCATGGTTGAAGTGGCCCGCCTGTCGCAAATTGACCGCCTGTTCACCGACGGCCCGGTACCCGACCCCTTCCCCGCCCTGCTGCGTGATGCCCAGGTACGTAACCATATTGCAAGCCACTAGATCTACCATGACCTACATCCTCGCCCTTGACCAAGGCACCTCTAGCTCGCGGAGCATCGTCTTCCACGCCGACGGCCACATCGTCAGCCAGTCGCAGCTCGAACTACCGCAAATCTTTCCGCAGCCCGGTTGGGTGGAACACGACCCCATGGAGATCTGGCGCACCCAGCTCACCACCGCCCGTGCCGCTCTGGCCCAGGCCGGGCTGGCGGCCAAAGACATCCGCGCCATCGGCATCACCAACCAGCGCGAAACCACCGTGGTGTGGAACCGCGCTACCGGCCAACCCATCCACCACGCCATCGTCTGGCAAGACCGGCGCGCCGAGCCCACCTGCGTGCAACTGCGCGCCGATGGCATGGCCGATGTGATCCAGCGCAAAACCGGGCTGCTGGTGGATGCCTACTTCTCGGGCACCAAGCTCAAATGGCTGCTGGACCAAGTGCCCCAGGCTCGCGCCCAGGCCGAGCGCGGCGAGCTGGCGTTTGGCACCATCGACAGCTGGCTGATGTGGCAGCTCACCGAGGGCCGGGTGCACGCCACCGATGTCAGCAACGCATCGCGCACCATGCTGTTCAATGTGCACAGCAACCAGTGGGATGCCGAGCTGCTGGCAGCGCTGGACATCCCCGCCAGCCTGATGCCCAGCGTCAAACCCAGCAGTGCACTCTACGGCGAAGTCAGCCCGGCCCTGCTGGGCCACGCCATCCCCATCGGCGGTGTGGCAGGCGACCAGCAGAGCGCGCTGTTCGGCCAGGCCTGCTTCAAGGCCGGCATGGCCAAGAACACCTACGGCACCGGCTGCTTCATGCTGATGCACACCGGCAGCACCTTTCAGACCTCGCATAACGGCCTACTCACCACCAGTGCGGCCCAGCCGTCGGCGCAGCCCGAATTCGCCATCGAAGGCAGCGTATTCGTGGGCGGCGCGGTGGTGCAGTGGCTGCGCGACGGGCTCAAGGCCATCCCCAGCAGCAGCGAAGTGCAAAGCCTGGCCCAAAGCGTGCCCGACTCGGGCGGCGTGATGTTTGTGCCCGCCTTCACCGGCCTGGGTGCGCCCTACTGGAAGCCCGAGGCGCGCGGCAGCATCACCGGCTTGAGCCGCGGCACCACGCTGGCCCATATTGCCCGCGCCGCACTGGAGAGCATTGCTTATCAATCCGCCGCCCTACTGCTGGCCATGGGCCGCGACGCGGTGCAGGCCGGGGGCATGCCCGTAGCCGAGCTGCGGGTGGACGGCGGGGCCTGCGTGAACGACCTGCTGATGCAATTCCAGGCCGATCTGCTGGGCATCCCGGTGATCCGCCCCGCCGTGACCGAAACCACCGCCCTGGGTGCCGCCTACCTGGCCGGGCTGGCGGTGGGCGTGTACCGCAATACCGACGAACTGGCCGCGCTGTGGCGGGCCGAGCGGCGCTTTCTGCCCACGCTGGGCACACAACGTGCTACGGAGTTGATGGCCCGCTGGGAGCACGCGGTACGACAGACAGTGTTGGAATAACCACTAAATTCGCCGGCAGAAAAGACAATAGAGGGTTAACCCTAAAATTGTGCTGGCGCATGACTAGGGTTAACCCTATAATTCACTCCAACGTCAACCCGATGTCTAGGAGTAAACACCATGTCCACCAATACCCTGCAACTGACCCGCGCCAACAATGCCCCTGTCAGTTCTGCTCTGCAAGAACTTTTCACCGCCGCTGGCCACCTGGTCGCCGCCCTGTCTGCCACGCTGTTCAAAACCGCCGAGCCCCGCGCCCTGACAGTGTTTGAAGAAGCCGAACAAGTGCGCAAGATGGCCGAAGCCTACGCCGACAGCGACCGTGGCTTTGCCGCTGACCTGTTCGCCGCCGCCGACCGCCACGAAATGGCAAACCGGTAATAAGCGCACACCCACCAAAAAGGAGGCTTGCCTCCTTTTTTATTCTGCTACTTTTTTAGTAGCTACTTGTGCATATTGAATATACACAAGAGGCACTTTTCTATAAATTTCTACACCGCGAAGCGCTCAGTGCCCATGGCGGTGATGGATGTCTGGAAAGTGCGCGTGGCTGTGCTGTAACGGCACATGCGGATGCGGATGGGTGTGTGGCTCTACGCCATCCCACGCAAAGTCGTGCGCATGCTGGTGGTGTCCGTCGTGCTTGTGGCGGTGTGCATGCTCTAACGCTACATGGGTGTGCGCATGCGCGTGGTGCTCGGTCAGGTGTAGCCACACGCCCGCCGCCATCAGGGCCGCAGCCATCCAAAACGCCCCGGTCGTAGGCTCGCCAAACACTAGCACCGCTATTGCCGCACCCACAAACGGTGCGACCGAGAAATACGCCCCGGTGCGGGCCGCGCCCAACCCGCGCAGGGCCAGCACAAATAGCACCAAGCTCAGCCCGTAGCCCACAAAGCCAATTCCCAGGGCCGAGGCCAGCACTGCGCCGCTGGGCCACGCCGCGCCCAGCGCCCAGCCCAGCCCGGTGTTGACCGCTCCGGCCACCAGCCCCTTGCAGCCGGCCACCCACACCGCGTCCGAGGCGGATACTTTGCGGGTCAGGTTGGTGTCGATGGCCCAGGCCAGGCAGGCGCCCAGCAGCGCCAGCGGCCCCCATCCCAGTACCGCCGCGCTGCGGCCCGACCACGCCAGCACGGCCCCGCCCGCCACGATCAGCAGCATGCCCAGCACGATGCGGCGGTCGGCATTTTCGCGGAACACCAGCCAGGCCAACACCGCCGTCAGCACCGACTCAAAATTCAGCAGCAGCGACGCACTCGCCGCCGTGGTGTGCGCCAGCCCCAGCATCAACAGCAGCGGCCCCAGCACCCCGCCAAACACAATGGCACCGGCCATCCACGGCCATTCCGCGCGTGGCAAGTCTGCGGGCCGCCAGCCCCGGTCGCGCAGCAGCCGCAGCAGAAGCAGCCCGCCACCGCTGCCCAGGTACAGCAATCCCGCCAGCAAAAACGGCGACAAGCCCCCGCCCACCAACTGCTTGGCCAGCGGCGTGCTGGCCCCGAACAATAGGGCCGCGCCCAAGGCAGGCAGGGCTGCGCGGTGTAGGGCGTTCATGCTTATCCTAAATGGGTGTGCCGCGCGGGTGAGGCGGCTAGATCCATCGCCGCCAAGCCTTGCAAAATACCGCAGGCATCCACCGCCTGCTCCGAGCCGCAGCGCTCGCGCAGGGCGGCCAGCTGCAACTTCAACTGCGCCAGCTCCCGAATCCGCTCATCCACATGGGCGATGTGCTGGTCAAACACCGCGTTGACCGCACGGCAATCGTCTGCGGGCCCATCGGCCAGCGCCAGCAGGGAATGGATTTCTGCATGGCTCATGTCCAGCGCCCGGCAATTGCGGATCAGCCGCAGTCGCTCCACATGCGCCGGGCCGTACACCCGGAAGTTGCCCGCCGTGCGCGCGGGCGCGGCCAGCAAACCCTCTTTTTCGTAGTAGCGCACCGTCTCTACCGTGCACTGGGCCACCTGCGCCAATTCGCCAATCTTCATAAGGTCTTCCCCAAATAGCAGTTGACTCTATAGTAGCTTCAGGTTGCTTAATGGGCACAACCTGCATCCAGAAAGCCCTATGTCCGACCATACCCACCACCACGAACATTCGCACGACCATGGCCATGAGCATGGCCAAGAACATAGCGATGTAGCCTGTTGCGGCAGTCACGCCGAGCCCGTGCTGGCCCCGCTCCACGCACCGGCCAACAGCAGCAGCGGCGATGTGCTCACCCCCATCCGCATCCTGCAAATGGATTGCCCTACCGAAGAAGCCTTGCTGCGCGGCAAGCTGGGCGGCATGGCCGGAGTGGCCAGGCTGGAATTTAACCTGATGCAGCGCGTGCTGACCGTCACCCACGCCCCTGAGGCGATCGAGCCCATCCTGGCCGCCGTGCGTTCGCTGGGCTACACGCCCGAACTGGCCCAGGGCAGCACGCCGCCCACGCCGGAGCCCGCCAAACCCTGGTCGCCGCTGATTCTGGCCGGGGTGGCCGCAGTTGCGTCCGAAGCCGCGCACTTTGCCGCCCTGCCTTCCTGGGTGCCCGCCCTGCTGGCCCTGATGGCCATCGCCACCTGCGGCCTGACCACCTACAAAAAAGGCTGGGTCGCGCTGCGCAACCGCAACCTAAACATCAACGCGCTGATGAGCATTGCCGTCACCGGCGCGCTGCTGCTGGGCCAGTGGCCCGAAGCGGCCATGGTGATGGTGCTGTTCACCCTGGCCGAGCGCATCGAGGCCCTGTCGCTGGACCGCGCCCGCAACGCCATCCAGGGCCTGCTGCAACTGGCCCCCGAGCGCGCCACCGTGCAGCAGGCCGATGGCAGCTGGCTGGCCGTCGAGGCCAAAGCCGTCCCCCTGCAGGCTCGCGTGCGCATCCAGCCCGGCGAACGTCTGGCGCTGGACGGCAGCATCACCAGCGGCCGCTCCACCATCGACCAGGCCGCCATCACCGGCGAAAGCCTGCCGGTCGAAAAGACCGTGGGCGACAGCGTGTTTGCGGGCACGGTCAACGCCGCCGGTTCGTTCGAGTACCAGGTGAGCGCGTTGGCGGGCGACAGCACGCTGGCCCGCATCATCCACGCTGTGGAAGCCGCCCAGGGTGCGCGCGCGCCCACGCAGCGCTTTGTGGACCAGTTTGCCAAGATCTACACCCCTGTGGTCTTCGTACTCGCCGTGCTGGTGGCCGTGCTGCCGCCGCTGCTGGCAGGCGGCGACTGGTTTGCCTGGGTCTACAAGGCCCTGGTGCTGCTGGTGATTGCCTGCCCCTGCGCACTGGTGATTTCCACCCCGGTCACCATCGTCAGTGGCCTGGCCGCAGCGGCACGCCTGGGGCTGCTGGTCAAAGGCGGTGTGTTCCTGGAGCAGGGCCGCAAGCTGCGCTGGCTGGCGCTGGACAAAACCGGCACCCTGACCCACGGCAAACCCGTGCAAACCGACTTTGCCGTGCTGGACGGCAGTGCGGACACCGAGGCCCGCAGCCTGGCCGCCAGCTTGGCCAGCCGCTCCGACCACCCCGTGTCCCGCGCCGTGGCCGATGCCGCGCAGCGCGACGGCATCGCTCTGCGCGAGGTGGCCAACTTTGAAGCCCTGCCGGGCCGCGGCACGCAAGGCGACATCCACGGCCAGCGCTACCTGCTGGGCAACCACCGCCTCATCCACGAGCAAGGCCTGTGCTCCGACGCGCTGGAGGCCCGTCTGGCCGCCCTGGAAACCCAGGGCAAAACCGTGGTGCTGCTGGCCCACGACAAGCAGGTCATCGCCCTGTTCGCCGTAGCCGATACCGTCAAAGACAGCAGCCGCCAGGCCATCCAGGAACTCCACGCACTAGGCATCCAGACCGTGATGCTCACGGGAGACAACCCCCACACCGCCCAGGCGATTGCCACCCAGGTCGGCATCACCGAGGCCCATGGCGACCTGCTGCCCGAAGACAAGCTGAAGTTCATCGAGGGCAAGATCGGCCCCGATGGAGCCGTGGGCATGGTCGGCGACGGCATCAACGACGCTCCCGCCCTGGCCCGCGCCGACATCGGCTTCGCCATGGGCGCAGCGGGCAGCGGCACCGCGATTGAGACCGCCGACGTGGCCCTGATGGACGACGACCTGCGCAAACTCCCCCGCTTCATCCGCCTGTCGCGCGCCACCCACACGCTGCTGGTGCAAAACATCGTTCTCGCCCTGGGCATCAAGGCGGTGTTTCTGGTGCTCACGTTGATGGGCTCGGGAACCATGTGGATGGCCGTGTTTGCCGACGTGGGGGCCAGTTTGCTGGTGGTCGCCAATGGCCTGCGGCTGGTGCGGTTCCGCGCATGATGCCCGGCCACCAGCCCACGCCAATGGCGGTGGCTCTTCGCCTGCTGGATGCTGGCCCTGGTGTCCACCGCAGGCAGCCTATTCTTGAGCGAGGTGATGGACTACGTGCCCTGCGTGCTGTGCTGGTACCAGCGCATTCCCATGGTGGCCCTGGTCGTGGTGTTAGCGGTCGGCCTGCACGCCCAAGACCCGGGCGTGGTGCAGTACGCCAAACCGCTAGCTCTCATCGGCGCAGTGCTGGCGGCTTACCACTGCCTGCTGTACCTAGGCTTCATCCCCCAAAGCATCCAGCCCTGCGGCAAAGGCCCGTCCTGTGCCGAGGTGAAGCTGGAACTTTGGGGCTTTGTGACGATTCCATTGGTGTCGCTGCTGGCATTTATCGCCCTGTGGATGGGCTTGTTTTTAAGTGAAGAAAAGAGACCTGTATGGCGAAAGTGATGGGCCTGATCGGCGGTGCGGTAGCGGTGGCAGTGCTGTTTGTGGCCGGCATGCGGTTGCACCAACACCAACAGGCCGCAGAGAGCGCCGATGCACTGGTACAAAATCCGGGTTCGTTGGTGAAGTTCCACTCCCCCAGCACCGGCCCCAGCGATGCCGAGGTGACCATCGTGGAGTTCATGGACCCGTCCTGCAAGGCCTGCCGTGCGTTTTACCCGGTCGTCAAATCCGTATTGGACGACAACCCCGACACAGTGCGCCTGGTACTGCGCTACACCGCTTTTCACCCGGGCTCCGATACCGTGGTCAAGATGTTGGAGGCCACCAAGGCCCAAAGCTTGTACTGGCAAAGCCTGGACGCTGTTTTTAAATCGCAACCCTTATGGGCGGTACATGGCAATCCGCAAGTGGAGATGGTCTGGGCCTTTTTACAACCTATCGGCGTGGATACCGAGAAAGCCCGAACCGACATGCAAAGCCCCACCATTGCCGCCGTCCTGGTCCAGGACATGGCCGACGTGGTGGCGCTGAAAGTCGACAAAACCCCCTCCTTCTTCGTCAACGGCAAACCCCTGCTGGAGATCAGCGAACAAGGCCTGCGCGACCTGGTGGCACAAGAAGTCAAAGCCTCCTACCGCTGAAACAAGTGCATTTTTTGCTACGGTTCGTCAGGCATCCCGTCTCCGCCACGCCACTCGGAACACCCATACCATGCCCGTCACACCGTTTCACTTCGGCCTCGGAGCCGCTGTGCATGCTGCTGCCCCAAGGCGCGTGAGCTTCATCGCCTTTTGCGCCGCCAATGTACTGATCGACCTGGAGTCTGCGTACAACCTATGGTACGGCCGCTATCCCGTACACGCTTTTTTGCACACCTATGTGGGCGCCAGTTGCATCTTCGGGGCTACGGTGGGGCTGTTTCTGTGCCTGCGATGGCTGGCATCCCGCCGCCGACTGCCCAACCTGTTTGGCTGGCAAACGCTGTCAGCACGCCAGGTGGCAGCCGGAGCGGCACTGGGCGCGTATTCGCACATCGTGTTCGATAGTGTGATGCACGAGGACATCCGGCCCCTTGCCCCATTCAGCCAGGCGAATGCCCTGCTGGACACCATTCCACTGGGGTATTTACATCTGCTGTGCGTCGCGCTGGGGGGCGTTGGCCTGGCCGTGATGGGCTGGCGTGCGGTGCGGGCGCAACGCCATCGTGCAGATTAAATTGCCTGTGCTGGTGCAATAAGCACGCAAGCCGCTCTTGATACATACCACCGCCATCAAAACGCCGGCGCATCCTCTTCAACCGTGCCCACTTCCACTGGGAAATTCGAGAAGCTCTTTTTCACCAATAAGTAACCATCAAAAATATTTAGAAGGTTACAATTTAACGAGTTAAAACCAACAACCAGAAAGCCCCCATGCACGCGAAAATACTCGGAACGTGGGCGCACTTCCCCCCGCGCATCCGGCATTTGCTGTGGGGGCAGTTGTGCATGAACGCGTCGCACTTCATGACCGTGCCGCTACTGGCGGTGTTTTTGAGCCGGGATCTGGGGCTGGGCCCTGCGGCGTTGGCCACGGTGATGGGGGCCAACCTGCTGTGGGCCCAGTCGCTGCCGCTGCTGGCAGGCCCGCTGGTGGACCGGTACGGCGCCAAACCGGCTCTGGTGCTGGGCCTGTGCCTGCGGGGCTTGGGGTTGGCCGGGTTTGCCAGCCAAAGCGACACGGCGCTGCTGGTGCTGTCTGCATGCCTGTGCGGCGCAGGGGTGGCGGTGTACGAGTCGGCGTTGTTTGGGGTGTTGGGCCGCGAGCCGCCAGAGCGGCTGTCGGCGGTGTTTGCCGCCAACAACCAGATGCTGAACCTGGGGGTCATCGTCGGCCCCATCCTGGGGGCCGTGGGCAGCGCTTTCAGTGTGCGGGCCTGCTTTGCGGTCAGCGTCGTGCTGTTTGGCATGCTGTCGCTGCGGGCCTGGCGGCAACCGGCGATGGACAGCGCACACACCCCGGCATCGGGCGACTGGTGCGGCCTGCGCACCGCGCTGACCCACCGGCCCTTTCAGCTCCTGGTGTGCGCGGCGATGCCCTGGTATTTCTTGTTTCCCCAGCTGTATGTGGCGTTTCCGATTTACCTGAAGAACCTGTCGGAAAGCGGCAGCACGGCCCCCATTTACGTGGTCAACGGCATCGTCGGCGTGGGCTTCATGGTGCTGGCCCGGCAGTGGCTGGTGCACACGCCGCCCCGGCAGTTGCTGCTGCTGGCCTACGCCGCCGCCACCCTGCTGTTTGCCAGCGTGGCGCTGACCGACAGCCTGCTGTGGTTTTACCTGTTTGTGGTGAGCTACACCGTGGTGGAAACCACCATCCTGCCCGCGCTGAAAACCCTGACCTCGACCGTGGCACCCGACGGCAGCCAGGGCACGTTCTTCGGTGTGCTGAGTGTGGCGGGCGCAGTGGCCGGTACGGCGGGCTACTACGTGGGGAGCTGGCTGGTGGTGGATGGCGCGCGGGCTACGGCCTGGCTGGTGTTTGGCACGGTAGGGGCGCTGGGCGTGGTGTTGACCTTGGTTTTGCACGCCCACACAGCAGGCCCGCTACCAAGTGAAGCCGCCACGGCCTAAGCGCCCTTCTGCCGCTCCCTGAAACTGCGTACTTTGGCGATGGTGCCGCAGGCGCGCCCCTCGGGCCCGCCCTTGGACATGCCGCACCAGCGCTTGCTGCGGTTCTTGGAGCTGTCAAAAAAGCACCACTGGCAATCGGCGCAGCATTTCAGACGCACCCAATCGCCGCGCCCGATGGCCTCCATGGCGATCACCAAAATAGCGCCCTGCGCGCTGTGGCGGGGGTTGGTGGTGTGCAGCACCGGCAGCCCGTCCTGTACTTTCACTGCCATGCCCAGCGCAGCCTTCTGCAGCCAGGCATTGAGCGTGCCTTGCAGGCAGCTGGGGTCGGCAATGGTGGCACGCAAATCGTCCCGCAGCCGCAGCATCGCGGCATGGCTGTCTTGCGCACCCAGAGCGAAGGGGAAGAGCGCATTCCACGCAGCGGAATCGCCCAGCAAACCCGGCAGCACGTCGGTGACCACACGGGTGTCGTTGGGGATGGACCAGGTGTTGACGAATTGCTGCAAATGGCCGAGGTGGCCGAGATCGCCAGCAGTTTCTAGGGTTGGCATGGGCGGAGTCCTCTGCACGGTTTACTCTATTTTTAATAGCTACTAGCGCAGGTACGACGTGCGCTAGAGCCACTTTTTATGCAGAAGTGACCGCTAGCACCGCCGACAGCACGCTGGCTCCCAATTTTTTCGATCTAGCCCCGCTCCACCCGCTACGCGCATCCGGCAAATTCGCGTTGTCCTTGAACGGCATTTCGATCGTGAAGGCCAGGCAATTGAAGTTCTGCCCCACCCAGTTGGTCGCCAAACTCAAATTGGCTTGCCCTGGCGCGGCGCGGGGGTAACCGATGGCCGTCTGGAAATCCGGGCTGGCGGCGAGCCAGGCAGCTTTGAAAGTATCTTGCAGAGCCTCGATGCGCGGGCTGTAGCCGGGGGTGGCTTCAGTGCCGACGACGAAGTTATAGGGCAGGTTTTCGTCGCCGTGTGCATCTAAAAACAGGTCCAAACCCACCTGTTGCATCTTCTGGCGTACGTGAAAAACTTCGGGCGACTTCTCGACGCTGGGCTCTTGCCATTCGCGGTTCAGGTTGGTGCCAACGGCGTTGGTGCGCAGGTTGCCCAGGGCCGCGCCGTCAGGGTTCATATTGGGCACGACGAAGAATTCGCAGTGCTGCAGCAGGCTGCGGCTGGTGGGGTCGTCGCGGTCGAGCAGGCGCTGCAAGAAGCCTTCGGCAAACCATTCGGCCATGGTTTCGCCAGGGTGCTGGCGGGCGATGAGCCAGACCTTCTTTTTTGTACCGGTGGCAGCCACGTCGCGGATGTGCAGCAGGGTGATGTCGCGGCCCTGGTGGGTGGCGCCCAGGTGCTGCACGTCCACCAGGTCGGACAGGGAGGCGGTGCCCAGCAGGTCCAGGTGGCGCTCGTACGAGTAGGGTTCGAAGTAGGCGAAGTAGATGCGGTTGGCCGTGGGCGTGGTGCGCACGGTCATGACTTGGCCGTCATAGGTGCAAGGCACGCGGAACCAGCGGCGGCGATCGGTGCTGGCGACCATCTGGTAGCCGTCCCAGCCGGGGGGGTAAGCGCTTTGGCCAGCGTTCAAAAAGCGTAGCACTACCGGCACACCTGCTGCGCCTTGCAGGCAGAAATAGAACCACTGGGCGAAGGCGCTGGCGTTGTCAGGGCGGATCTGGAGCTGGATGTCTTGCGGGTCGGCCAGGCTGACCACGGTGATCGCGCCCGCATCGAACTGGCTGGAAATGTGCAGGGTGTTCATCCAGGGATTATGTGCGCGGAGCCGATAATCGCTAGCATGGACTCCCCTTCTCCCCGCCCCTCGATTCGCCGCCCGACTGTACGGTTTTTGCTGTCGCACCCGGCCCACTTCATCGCCCTGGGTTTCGGCTCGGGCCTAAGCCCGGTGGCCCCCGGCACGGCGGGCACGCTGTGGGCCTGGCTGGCGTTTTTGGTGATCCAGCCGCTGCTGACGCAGGGGCAGATGGCTTGGCTATTGGTGGCTTCGTTCTTTATCGGCTGGTGGGCCTGTACGGTGTGCGCACGGCACATGAATGTGGCCGACCCCGGGGCAATTGTGTGGGACGAGATCATCGCGTTCTGGCTGGTGCTGTGGCTGGTGATGCCCACCGGGCTGCTCGGCCAGGTGGTGGCGTTTGGGTTGTTCCGCTACTTTGATGCGGCCAAGCCGGGGCCAGTGGCCTGGGCCGACCAGGCGTTCAAGGGGCTGAACGCGCGCGGCGGCTTCGGGATCATTTTTGACGACCTGGTGGCGGCGTTTTGCACGCTGCTGGTGATCGCGCTGTGGCGCTCTCTATAAAACTACACTTTTGATAGCAGCTCATGCATACCTTACCTGCGCTAGTGGCCGATTTGATGCTCAAACGGGGTTTATTCCTGGCCACCGCCGAAAGCTGCACCGGTGGCATGATCGCCGCCGCCTGTACCGACCTGGCCGGGTCCAGCACCTGGTTTGACCGCGGCTTTGTGACCTATTCCAACGCCGCCAAAACCGAGATGCTGGGGGTGGATGCCACACTAATCGAGCAGCACGGTGCTGTCAGCGAAGCCGTAGTGCGTGCCATGGCGGCCGGGGCACTGGCCCATTCGCACGCCCAGGTAGCGGTGGCGGTGACCGGCGTGGCAGGCCCCGGCGGCGGCAGTGCCGACAAGCCGGTGGGCACGGTGTGGCTGGGGTTTGCGTTCGGTGGTGCGCTGGCCGGACAGGTGCATGCGGAATGCCAGCACTTCCCCGGCGACCGGGCCGCCGTGCGGGCAGCCACGGTGCAGCATGTGCTGCGGCGGCTGACGGAGCACCTTACTCCGCGTCCTTAGCCAGGTGGCTAATGCGTTCGATCGCGTCGGCCATCCAGTCTGGCGGCAGCGCCGCGGGTGCGCCACCAGACCGCAAATGCACTTCCAGGCCCGCCGGGTTGGCCCGCAATTGCACGCTACCGCCCCAGTACGACAACCACGCCAGCCACGCCACCAAGGGGGGGGATGGGGGTTCGTGCGAGGCGGCATCCAGCAGCCAGGTGAGTGCGCTGCGGTCGACCACGGTGGCGGTGCCGTCCAGCAGTTCGACCTGGCCCGGCAAGGCATCGGCCAGCGCCTGTAGGGCATCAGCGGCGCTGTGAATGGCGGCAAAGCGCGGCTGCCAGCCTGCCAGGGCCTGGCCGATGGCCACGCTGCGCTGGGCTTCGTACTGCATCAGCTCGGCGTGGTCCATGCTGCGCCAGTCGATGGGCGGCAGCGTGCAGCCACTGAGTTCGGCCGCCTGCAGGTAGGCCTGCAAGCCGCGCGCGTAGTCGGCATGCAAAAAACCCGCGCAGATGATGGCCAGTTGCGAGACGCGGCTGGCCAGCAGCTGCTGGCGCTGCACGGCCATTTTTTCGCGCAGCAGGTCGTCACGCTCGCAGCGGGTTTCGGCCAGCTCCAAGGCGTTGCGCATATCTGCGCGCAGCAGCTCCAGGTCCCAGGGCTTGGTGACGTAGCGGTAGATTTCACCGGTATTGATGGCCTCGATGGCCTCGCCCAGCTCGGAGTAGGCGGTGGTAAGCATGCGCACCATTTGGGGATGGTGGTCGCGGGCGTAGCGCAGTAACTCGTTGCCCAGGGCACCCGGCATGCGCTGGTCGGAGATCAGTACGGCGATTTCTGCGCCACGCGCGCGCAACACGGCCTTGCCTTCTTCCACCGACAAGGCGGTAAGCACCGGGGCCATGGGGTTGATCAAACGCTCAAAGTATTTGAGTGCCATCGGTTCATCATCGACGTACAGAATCTTGTCGGGTCTCATAGGGGGGCCTTGCCAGGGTTGTCAACAGAAAAAGACTAGAAATACAGGGCTACGCACGCCCCTTGTCCAGCGACGGAGGTAATCGCAATGCTGGCACCCATGGACTGCAGCACGCGGCGGCACAGCACCAGGCCCATGCCGTGGCGGCCGGTGTCGGCGCGCGGGGCCGTGGGTTGCAGGGTCAGGCGCTCCAGCAGCACGGGCGCAATGCCGGGGCCATTGTCGGCAAAGCGGATGCAGGTACGCTGGGTGTCTGCATCAAAGCCTAGCCAGATGAGCAGACGCGGCTGGGGCCAGCCACGCAGGGCTAGCAAGGCGTTTTTAGTCAGGGTGCACAGCACCAGGTACAGCAGGTCGCGGCGGCCCGGCAGCACGAAATCGGCCTCGACCTGGATGCTGACGCATGTGCGCTCATCACCGCTAAAGGGGTATTCGTCCAGCAAGGCCTTGAGCAGGCTACTGGCCATCAGAGGTTGGGGAGTACCAGAGGCATCGGGGTAGGCATCGCGGGCCGATTGCACGAAGCTGGATACCAGCGACTGGCAGTACAGGGCCTGGCGCTCGGCCGATAGCAGTGCCTTCATGATTTCGCCCGGCACCCCCTCGGCAAACAACGCCACGCCGGCCTTGTCTGCCGGGGTGAACTCAGGGGCCAGGTGCCGCTCTTTCAAGGCCGCAATGTAGCCCCGCACAGTGCCCAGCGGGGTATGGAGTTCGTGGGCCAAAAAACCCAGGGTGTCGCGCATGGCGGTGACGCGGCTGGCATGCACCAGGTGCTGCAGCGTCTGCTGGCGGTACAGGGCCAGTGCGTCGCGCAAGGCTTGGCGGGTGAACTCAATGGCCAGCGGTTTTTCCAAAATACGGAACACCTGCCCCTCGTTGACGGCAGTGATGGCCAGCGATTTGTCGGCATACCCGGTGGCCAGCATGCGCACCAGCGGCCGGTAGTCCCGCAGTACTACGCGCAGCAGGTCCATGCCGTCGCGCTGGGGCATGCGGTAGTCGGTGACCACCACGGCAATCTCAGACCCGTGGGCTTGCAGTATGGCCAGCGCGGCATCTACGCTGGTGGCGGTGAGTATGGTGAATTCGTCTGCCAGGCTGCGGGCAAACCATTTGCAAGACTGGGGCTCATCATCTACGTACAAGATGGTGGTGGCGGGTGGCACGAACGGGGCAAATTCAGACATTTTTATGGGCAAGTCCTAAGTCAAACGCAAATTCGGTCCACGCGCCAGGCTCGCTGCTGACACGCAGGGAGCCGCCGTGGCGCTGCACGATGGCATAGCTGACACTCAGGCCCAGGCCCAGGCCTTTGCCCACGTCGCGGGTGGTAAAAAACGGCTCGAACACGCGGGCGAGGTGCTCGGGCTGGATGCCGGTGCCGTTGTCGCGCACGGTGACTTCCAGCCGCTCACCCACGTGCACGGCCCGCACAACGATGCACGGCGCGGCGCGGCCGGCTTTGTGCAAGGCCAGCGCGGCATTGCCCAGCAGATTGATGAGCACGCCGATGAGTGCCGGCTCGTCGCCACGCACATGGGTGTCCAGGGGCAGGTCCACCGGCACGGCGATACCCTTGAGCTCAAAGCCGGTCAGGCGCAGGGCCGACTGCAGGGCTTTTTCAAACAGGAAGATGCGGCTGTTGCTGGTGTCACCAGGCTGCTGGTAGGCAAAGGTTTTGAGGTCGGAGACGATGCTTTGCACCCGCTGCATGCCCTCTTTGGCATCGCCCAGGCTTTCTTGCAGGTCGGCGCTTTTCAGCACCCCTGGGTCCATCAAGGACATGTTGAGCGCCATCAGGCTGTAGTTGACCGGGTTGTTGACCTCGTGCAGCAAACCGGCGGCCAGGGTGCCCAGAGCGGCCATTTTTTCCTGCTGCATCATGTGGCCCTTGATCTCGGCCAGAGCCCGGTTGGTTTGCTGCAGGGCGATATTTTTCTGCTCGATTTCTTTTTTGAGCCGATACGACAGCCAGCGCCAACGCTCGTTGTAAACGGCCAAAGACACTCCGATGATGGCGTAAAAAAGCATGAACAAGGCGTTGCCCCAAAAGGCGTGAAAGTCCTGGATACCGCCTTTGCGCCAAATACAGGCCGCACAGTAAGCCACCAGGGTCAAGGTGCCAAAAAAGGTAGCTTCCAGAAAAGAGATCGGTAAGAAAAACGCCATTCCACTCAAAACAAAGGTCAGACCCACGAAATAGATCGACTGCTCGCCATCGGTTTTGAAAATCATCCAGGACACCATGGCCTGGGGAATGCAAATCCAGAAATACGTCAACGCCTTGATGTGCTCGCGGCCCCAAGCCCCCCGGTAGCTCAGCAGTACCAGCCCGATCAACGCACAGACGGCGATGCGCAACACAAAAAACTCAGGGGCAAACTGGGGGTAAAAAATATGGTCCAGCGCCAGCCCGGCCAGCACCAGAGCCATGGTCATCAGGCAGGCCGCGCGGCTGTTAAAAATCAAATACCCGTGCAGCTCTTTACGGTAGGCTGCATTTTTGCGCGGCTGGATGAATCGCATCATGTGCCTAGTTCACCCACGGTGGACTCGACAAAAACATTCACCCCCGTGACATCGGTATAGACCTGGGTATCGCGCAGCCCAGGCGGCAGGATTTTTTGCACACCGGCCTCATCGCGGTACACCAGATGCCATTCTAAAAAATGCTCCATCCAGCGCCGCTCAGGGTTACTGGAATGCACATTGGTGATCAGTAGCTTGCCACCCACGCGCGACTGGCTGGCCATGTATTTGATGAGGCGGTTGCACACCTTGTCGGTCAAATAATCAAACAAACCCGCACAGTACACGTAATCAAACCGGTCGGCATCGGCCAGGGGCTGGGTCAGGGTGGCGCGCTTGAGCAACTGGTTGACCGACGCGTGCTGCATGGTGAGGCGCAGGGTTCTGCCCGTGCCCTGCTGCAGCCCCTCCAGCAGCTTGCGGGTGTAGTCCAGGGTTTCTTCGCTGAAATCCACCAGCACGAATTCCAGGCTATCAAAATGCGGATTTTTTTGCACCAGCCGCTGGATTTCCAGGGCCGGACCGCAGCCGATATTGAGCACCCGCATTGGTCGCCCAAGTTGCACTGCCTGCGCGGCGAGTTTTTCCAGCCGTTCCAGCAGGATATCAATGCGGTTGCGGTGGGCCTGGGCCACACCGGCCTGCAAAAACATGAAGTTCACCAACTGGAAATAGCTGGTGGGGCCCTGCCGGGGGTCCCCCACGATCTGGTTCACCATCTCGTAATCACCCGCGTAGCCCATGGGCTTGGAGAAGGTGCGGTGCACAAATGGGGCCCGCAATATCAGCGGATGGATGGCGGTTTGGGCAAAGCTGCGGTGCATGGGCACCAAGTCTTCCGGCACCAGGGCGGCTTCCCGGTCAAACCACAGCAGATATTCGCGGCCCTTGTGTAGCAGCGGGGTGCCCAGTTCGACAAACACCTCGGGCTGGATCCGCCCGTCGGCATCGCGCGGCAGGCTGCCAGCCACGTCGAGCTGGTCCACCCAGCGCGACACCTCGGAAAAATAGGCCCGCATTTCGCTCACCACCACCTGGTATTCGCGCCGTACATTGAAGCGGCTGCCCCAGTCCTGCACAAAGGCACTGGCGGCCTGGCCGACGGCGGCGGAGCCGGGCTGCATCAGCCCCACCTCGTTCCACTGGTCCATCAAATTTACAGATACCACCACCATCAGGCCGGTATTGACCAAGCTGACAACCACGGCCTTGCCCTGGTACACCGTCTGCTGGGCGGAGCGCACAGTGAGGTCGTGCAGCATTTCGCTGATCTGCACCAAGGCATCCGGGTTGTACACCTCCATGACCAAAGAGCCCCGCTGGTGGCTGACGAGGGTACCGCGAACGGCTTCATGCTTGCTGTTGCGAAAACTGATAACCGGATGGATGGAGCTTAAAGACTGCACAGGGATAGGGCACTCAAAAAGGATCGGCCTGCAGCGCTGCACAGGCTATCGGTTAACGTGGACCAACTTCCCATGGGCAAAACGCAGTACGTGCCGCGCATGGAGAGCCAGGATGGATATGGACGGTCTACCGATTGGCATACGCCCCCAATACGGCGCGTGCCACACGATTTACGCCCGTATTCTTTCAGTTCACGCATTCTGCAAAGCTCCAATCAAGCCCCCAAACTCCCCGCTTGTAACAGCTGCACACAGTGCGTAAGCAATGTGTAGTCTATACAAGGCCAGAGCACTCAGAATGTAATTATTTGAAACAATAAAAGGACGCCATGCACCCTAACCAACGAACGCTGGAACGTTTTTATGCGGCCTTTGCCCAGCTCGACGCCGACACCATGGCTGCCTGCTATGCAGAGGACGCGCAGTTTGACGATGAAGTATTTTCTTTGCATGGAAAGCGGGAGCTTGGCGGCATGTGGCGCATGCTGTGCGCCGCTACCCGCACCCAGGGCCGGGATGTATGGGAGCTGGAATCCAGTGGCCTACAGGCCGATGCCAGCACTGGTAAGGCCCACTGGGAGGCGCACTACCGGTTCAGCACGACGGGTCGACTGGTGCATAACCGGATTGACAGCGCCTTCAGCTTTAACCCGGCAGGGCTGATCGTGAACCACGTGGACCGGTTTGATTTTTGGCGCTGGTCGCGCCAGGCATTGGGCACTCCAGGGCTGCTACTGGGCTGGACCCCGCTTCTGCTCACCAAGGTACGCCGACAGGCCGCCGCTAATTTAAAGAAGTTTCTGGCGAGGCCGTGAGCCTGAACTTCTACCAAGTGCCGTAGAGGCTCACTCGTAGCTCACCCAACTTTCAGACAGGACGCGCGCTCCCAGGAGGCCGTGGAACTGGCTCTGCCAGGCCACCAGCATCGCCCCTGTATGTCGTATCGGTTTTTCAAACCGATACGAAGGAGTTAACGGAAAGCGCTTGCGCTGTAGCCTGGGGGTGTGCGATCAGGTCATGCCGTGGCACTTCTTGTACTTTTTCCCGCTGCCACAAGGGCATGCGTCATTACGACCTGGCGTGGCCTCGACGCGCACGGTTTCCACCCGCGGGCCAATGCTGCGCCAGAGTCCGCGCAGGTCGTACACCGCCCACATGGCCTCGCCAAAGGCCTCCATGCGGGCCATGGACATGCTGGGGGGTGGCTCTTCGCCACCTTCTTCATCCGGACCAAAGGCGGAGACTTCGGCCGGGCCGGTGTCGTCTTCGGTGAGTGCCACGATGGCATCCAGCGCCGCATCCAGCGCCTTCACGGCTTCTTTGTCTTTGGCCGGGGCCACCCATTCTTCGGGCCAGGATTCGACCGCGAACATGAAGCCCAAGGCCCACACCTGGCCGAACGCGGGCAGCGGGCCTTCGTCTTCTTCACCCAGCATGGCTTCGGCACGTTCTTCGGGGCTCAGCGACAGCATCATGGCGCGCACGTCCAGCACCTCAGGGGTGTAAGCTTTTTCGTCCGACAGGTTGCGCACATCCTCTTCGTCCAGCGCCGTGGTCACTTCCGCAAAGCGGCGCATCCACAGGGACATGAAGGCTTCTTTTTGGGCCTCGTCGGCAAAGCTGCCTTCGCCGTCTTCACCAATGTCGAGCAGCACCGACAGGTACTCGCTGGGGGCGATGGGCTTGCGGCCACAAATGACGGCGGCCATGAAGCCCTCACAAAACTCCCACTGCGGAGTTTCGTCATAGCGCTCACGCAGGTCTTCCAGGATCAGATCCAGGGCATCAAAGTCGTCGGGCTGCAGGGGGGGTAGGGAGGTCGAAGTCATGGTGATCACTGGTAGCAAACCCCCAGTTTAGCCAGTAGCATCGCGCCCAGGAGAAATGTCTATGCTGGAATACTTGAATACGGTCTACCCCATCCGCTACACCGCCATGGGGCTGTGCGTGATGGGCCTGTTGCTGAGCCTGTTCAGCCTAGTGGCCTTCCACACCGGGCTGCTGCCGCTGCTGGTGTTTGGGGGGCTGGTGGTGCTGGGGATTTTTGACCTGCGCCAGACCAAAAAGTCGGTGCTGCGCAACTACCCGGTGATCGGCCACATGCGCTACATACTGGAGTACGTGCGCCCCGAAATCCGCCAATACTTCATCGAAGCCGACAACGATGCCAACCCGTTTTCGCGCGCCCAGCGTTCGCTGGTGTACCAGCGCGCCAAGAGCGACATTGACAAGCGCCCGTTTGGCACCCAGCTGGACGTGCTGGCCGAGGGCTATGAGTGGATCAACCACTCGGTGGCCCCCACCGTCAGCCCCACACACGACTTTCGCACCACCATCGGGCTGGACAGCCGCACCGGGCTGCAGGCCGTCAGCTCCAGCTGCACCCAGCCCTACAGCGCCAGCGTGTTCAGCATCTCGGCGATGAGCTTTGGCGCGCTGTCGGCCAACGCCATCCTGGCACTGAACCAGGGGGCCAAGCAAGGCCACTTTGCGCACGACACGGGCGAAGGCTCGATCTCGGTACACCACAAAACCCATGGCGGGGACCTGGTGTGGGAGATCGGCTCGGGCTACTTCGGCTGCCGCAACGACGACGGCACATTCAACCCCGAGCGCTTTGCCGCCAACGCCGCCAACCCGCAGGTCAAGATGATTGAGCTCAAGCTCAGCCAGGGGGCCAAGCCCGGCCACGGTGGCGTGCTGCCCGGCCCCAAGGTGAGCGCCGAGATTGCCGAGGCCCGCGGCGTGCCCGAGGGGGTGGACTGCGTGTCGCCCTCCGCCCACAGCGCCTTCACGAACCCGGTGGAAATGATGCTGTTCATCGCCCGGCTGCGCGAACTGTCGGGCGGCAAGCCCACCGGCTTCAAGCTGTGCATCGGCCACCCCTGGGAATGGTTTGCCATGGTCAAGGCCATGCAGGTCACCGGCATCACGCCCGACTTCATCGTGGTGGACGGGGCCGAGGGTGGCACCGGCGCGGCACCGCTCGAATTCACCGACCACGTAGGCGCGCCGCTTCAAGAGGGCCTGCAGCTGGTGCACAACACCCTGCGCGGCGTGGGTTTGCGCAGCCGCATCCAACTGGGCTGCGCGGGCAAGGTGGTCAGCGCCTTCGACATCGCACGGATGATGGCGCTGGGGGCCGACTGGTGCAATTCGGCCCGGGGCTTCATGTTTGCGCTGGGCTGCCTGCAGGCCCAGGCCTGCCACACCGGCCACTGCCCCACAGGGGTGACCACCCAAGACCCCGTGCGCCAGCAGGCGCTGATCGTGCCCGACAAAGCGGTGCGGGTCTTCAACTTCCACCAGAACACGCTGAAGGCGCTGAAAGAGATGGTGCAGGCCGCCGGGCTGATGCACCCGGGCGACATCACCGCCCACCACATCGTGCGCCGGGTGAACGAAACCGGAGTCAAGCTGCTGGTCAGCCTGATGCCGCCACTGCCCATGGATGCCCTGCTGGACCGGGACATCAGCGCCCTGCCAAATGTCTACAAGTTCTACTGGCCACGCGCCAGCGCCGACAGCTTTACGCTACAAATAGAATAGCCACTTGTGTAGATACGCCCTGGGCTAGAAGCCTTTTTTTCATAGAAAGTACGGCTTTATCCTTGCTCAAGAGCAGCGCCTGGTGGGCCACGGCCAGGTCGATGAAGCACTGGTCGTCCGGGTCCTTGCAGATAGCGGTGGTGCGGGGGGCCACCTCCACCAGCGTGGCGTATCGGTCGAACTGGGCCAGCACATCGGCTTTGCTGGTTTGGTAAAAAGCCAGCTTGGGAATAAGGTGCGCGTAGTCCAGCACCCGCTCCAGCTCGTTGCGCATGTGCTGCGTGGCCAGCCAGCGCAGTTGGCCGCTGGCCAGCGCGGGCTGCAAGGGTTTGGAGATCTTGTCGTCGAAGATAAAAACATCCAGGACGATGTTGGTGTCGATCACCACCGTGTGCGGGCCTGCGCCCAGCTCCAGCGGCTTATGGGGCATCGGCACCGCGCCGCGCCGACCCGGCGACCATGTCGAAGCGGAACAAACGGCATTCAATGGGGCCGTTCCACATCGGCACGCGGCGCGATTCCTTCAGGCGCATCTTGCCGGGCAGTTTCAGGTCGGGGGTGAGGATCCAACCGGTCCAGCCGGCGTAGTTGCGCTTCCAGTGGGTGGCCAGCTGGGGGAAGAATTCGCTGTTACCGGCCTCGCCGTCCTCGGTTTTTGCGGCTTCGCGGCGACCGGCCACACCGGCCACCTCGATCCGCTCGCCGTAGGGCGGGTTCAGCAGCATCACGCCGGATGGCGCGGGCGGCATGCGCTGCAAGGCATCACCGCCGCGGAACTCGACCACGCCCGTGACCCCGGCGCGCTCGGCATTGCGGGTGGCAAAATCGACCATCCGGAAGGCCACGTCGCTGCCGAAAATCTGGGTCTGTGGCTCGTGCTCGGCCTCGGCTGCCTGGTCCTGGATGGCCGACCACACATGGGGCTGGAACGGCAGCAATTTCTCAAAACCAAAGCGGCGCAGGCTGCCCGGCGCGATATTACAGGCGATCTGCGCGGCCTCGATGGCGATGGTGCCGCTGCCGCAGCAGGGGTCGTAGAAGGGCGTGGTGCCGTCCCAGCCGCTAGCGGCAATCATGGCGGCGGCCAGGGTTTCCTTCAGCGGGGCATCGCCCTTGTCTTCACGCCAGCCGCGTTTGAACAGCGCGTCGCCCGAGGTGTCGATGTAAATGGTGGCGTGCTCGGTGGTCAGATGCAGGTAGATGCGTGCGTCGGGCCACTGCACGTTGACATCGGGGCGCACACCGGTTTTGAAGCGGAAGCGGTCGGCCACGGCATCCTTGACCTTCAGGGCGGCGAAGTTCAGCGAGGTCAGCGGGCTGTGCTGCGCGGTGACTTCGATCTTGAAGCTCTGTTTGGGCGTGAACCAGATCTCCCAAGCCACGTTGCTGGCGGCCTCGTACAGGTCTTGCTCATTGCGGTAGGGCGTGCTGGACAGCTCGATCAGCACCCGCTGCGCCAAGCGGCTGTGCAAATTGAGCCGCATCGCGTCGCGCCACGACGAGCGCACCAGCACACCACCCCGGTGCGAGCGCAAATCCTCGCCTTGCAGCCCGGTAATCGCGTGCACCTCTTCGGCCAGCAGCTCTTCCACGCCAGCGGCGCAGGGTAAAAATAATTGGAGTTGGTTCATGGAGTCGGTGCCAAAGTGGGGCGCGGAGCGGGTCCGCTGGGAGGCATGGAGTATCCCATAGGGGCACCTGGGCTTGCCAGCGCCCCTGGCCAGAGCCCGCACGGACCGGGGATCGGCCAGATGCCGGTTACAGGGCCTTGCGCAGATTCGTCGGTGCAATCCGCAGGGCTTCGCGGTACTTGGCCACCGTGCGGCGGGCGCATTCAATGCCCTGCTCTTTCAGCATGTCCGATAGCTGGCTGTCGCTGAGCGGCTTTTTCAGGTCTTCGGAGGCCACGAACTGCTTGATCAGCGCGCGTACCGCCGTGCTGGACGCATTGCCGCCGGTCTCGGTGCCCAAGGACGAACCAAAGAAGTATTTCAGCTCGAAGGTACCGTAGGGCGTGGCCATGTATTTGGCAGTGGTGACGCGGCTGATGGTGGACTCGTGCAAGCCCAACTCGTCGGCAATCTCGCGCAGCACCAGCGGGCGCATGGCCAGCGCGCCGTGGCTGAAGAAGTTCTTCTGCCGCTCCACGATCGCGTTGCTAACCCGCAAAATGGTGTCGAAGCGCTGTTGGATGTTCTTGATGAACCAGCGCGCCTCTTGCAGCCGCTGCTGCAGCGCCGCGTTGTTCGACGAATCCCTGCCGCCGCCCTTGTGCTGGCGCAGGGCGTTGGCGTAGATGTCGTGCACGCGCAGGCGCGGCATCACCTCGGGGTTCAGCACCACCCGGAACTTGGCACTGGTGCCGCGCCCGACCTTGGCGACGATCACGTCAGGCACCACGATGTTGCGCTCCACATCCACAAAGCGGCGACCAGGCTTGGGCTCCAGGCGGGCAATCAGCGCGATGGCCAGCTTGATGTCGGCATCGGTGGCGTGGCAAAGCTGCGCCAAGCGCTTTACGTCGCGCCGGGCCAGCAGATCCATGGGCTGGCGGCAGATGCGCAGCGCAGTTTTGCGTGCCGGGTCGTCGCCCATGGTGGCTTGCAGCGCCTTGAGCTGCAGCACCAGGCATTCGCCCAGATGGGTGGCACCGACGCCAGCGGGCTCCAGGCTTTGCAGCAGGCGCAGGGCCACGGTGAAGCGGTGCACCAGCTCCTCCTGGGCTTCCACATCGTCGCCAGCCAGGCCCTGGGCCAGGGTGGGCAGATCGTCTTCCAGGTAGCCGTCGTCGTTCAGTGATTCGATCAGGAAGCGCAGCGCCGCCTGGTCCACCTCGCCCAGGCGCAGCGCCAGGGCCTGGCGGTGCAGAAAGCTGGTCAACGATTCCTGGTTGCGGGCCAGCTCGGTGGCATCGGCCTCGCCGTCTTCGCCCAGGTTGTTCTGGCGCGCGGGTGCGTCGCCGCCCCACTCGCTGTCGTCGGGTTTCATTTCCGAGGTGCCGTCGCCGTCCCAACTGGTGTCGTCGCCGCCGGTGAGCGGCGTTTCAGAGTCATTTGAGGCCTCAGCGCTGGATTCACCTGCGTACTCAGCTACAGAAGTAGGAGCAGACTCGGTTTCACGATCGCCCGCACTGACGGGCGTGTCGGCTTGGGCCAGGCCGAACTCTTCGCGCGGCGCGTCGTCCAGGTTACGTTCCAGAAACGGGTTGTCGTCCAGCATCTGGTCCACTTCCTGGCTCAGTTCCAGGGTGGACAGCTGCAAGAGGCGGATGGACTGCTGCAGCTGGGGCGTGAGCGCCAGGTGCTGGGAGACGCGTAGGGAGAGGCCTTGCTTCATCTAAGCACTACATCCGGAAATGTTCGCCGAGGTAGACGCGCCGCACATCGGCGTTATCGACGATCTCGGACGGCGTGCCTTCGGCCAGCACGTTGCCGTCGCTGATGATGTAGGCGTGGTCGCAAATACCCAGGGTTTCGCGCACGTTGTGGTCGGTGATCAACACGCCGATGCCACGCGACTTCAAAAAGCCGATGATGCGCTGGATCTCGATCACGGCGATCGGGTCGATACCGGCAAACGGTTCGTCCAGCAGGATAAAGCGCGGCTGGGTGGCCAACGCACGGGCGATTTCGACCCGGCGGCGCTCGCCTCCAGACAAGGCCATGGCGCTGGACTGGCGCAGGTGCTCAACCCGCAGGTCTTCCAGCAAGGCGGTCAGGCGCTCCTCAATCATCGGCTTGGTCAACGATTTTCCCGCTGCGTCGTGCTGCAGCTCCAGCACGGCGCGCACGTTTTCTTCCACCGTGAGCTTGCGAAAAATCGAGGCCTCTTGCGGCAAATAGCTCAGGCCCAGGCGCGAGCGGCGGTGGATCGGCATGTGCTCGACCGGCTGGCCGTCAATGGAGATGCTGCCACCATCGGCCCGCACCAAGCCCACAATCATGTAAAACGAGGTGGTTTTGCCCGCGCCGTTAGGCCCCAGCAGCCCCACTACCTCGCCTTTTTTGACCGCCAGGGTCACGTCTTTGACGACTTTGCGGCTGCCATAGGTCTTTTGCAGATGGCGGGCCTCCAGGCGACTTTCTACGACTTCCGCCACGGCCGTCACTTCTGCGGCCCCTCAAGCGTGGTGGTGGACCGCAGTGCGGGGCTGGTGGTGCCCGCAGGGGCGGACTCGGTTGGCACCACCACCTTGGGGGTCAGCATGGCGCGGACCCGGCCGTTCTGGCCGCCCGGGTTGTTGGCGGGGGTGCCGTTGTCTACCGTGAAAACATCGGTAGTGTTGTCGTAGACGATGACACCGCCGGTGACTTCGTCGTTGACCTTGCTGCCCAGCAGGCGGCGCATCACGGCGCGCTTGATGAACCGCACGTTGTCCAGCTTGCTGCTGTACTCGATGGTTTCGCCCTCGCCTTCGATGTATTCATCGACGCCGTCGCGCTTTTGCTTGAAGTAAGCCAGTTTGCCCGGCTCGGCGGTGACCACACCAAACTGGTTGCCCTCGGCATCCTGGCGCACATCCACGCGGGCACCCCGGATGACGATAGTCCCCTTGGTCATGACCACGCGGCCGGTAAATACATTGGTTTGCTTCAGATCGTCGTAGCGCATGGCATCGGATTCGACGTTCATGGGCTTGAGGCGATCGGCTTTTTCAGCCCAGGCAGAGCCGCCCGCGCAAGCGCACAGCAACAAGAGTAGGAGAGTGTGGTAGGCGTTTTTCATAGAGGCACGAATCTTGCACATGATTGTAGCGGTCGATTCGGCCTGCCCAGAAAAAAGCCCGCAAGAGCGGGCCCGTAGATGCAGGAAACGCACAACCGGTCAGGTTTTCTGCTGCGACACCAGATAGTCCACCACGGTCAGGCCGCGCTCCATCGACTGGGCTTGCGTGCCGTCGGTGTAGAAGCGCCCGGCCACGCCCATGGCGGGCACACCGGCCACTTTGTAGGCCTCTTGCAGTTGCGCGGCTTTGCGCACCTTGGTGGCCACCGAAAACGAGTTGTAGGTCTCCACAAACTTGGCCTTGTCCAGACCCTGCTTGATAGCCCAGTCGATCACCAGACTGTCTTTGTCCAGCTTTTGGCGTTCGACGTGGATAGCGTTGAACACTTTTTCGTGTACCGCCTCCAGCTGGCCCATGGCTTCCAGCGTGTAGTAAAGCTTTTGCGGCGGAATGAAACTATCCTGGAACACCACCGGCACGCGGCGGAAAGCCACGTTCTTGGGCAGTTTCTTGAGCCAAGCGACCAGCGCGGGCTCAAAGGCAAAGCAATGCGGACAGGCGTACCAGAAAAACTCGATCACCTCTACCTTGCCTGCCGGGGCATCGGTGGGCACGGGCTTGTCCAACACTAGGTAGTCGGTGCCCGCCACAGGCGCTTTGCCCTGCGCGTGGGCGCTGCCGATGGGCGACAGAACCAGGGCCGAACCGGCCAAAACACTGGCTGAGGTCAGCGAAAACTCACGACGTTTCATTGCAAATCACTCCTTGTGGGGGGTCAGACGGGGCTGGATTCAAAAAGTTCAGCCCAGATAGCCAACAGTCGATGTAACGCCGGACTAGCGCTGTACGCGGACCAGGGTGGTGTCGCCACCGGCACTTTCCAGCTTGTCTTTGGCGCGCTCGGCATCGTCGCGCTTGGCGTAGGGGCCCATGCGCACGCGGTAGACCGTGCGGCCCGACTGCTCGCGCTCGGTGACCTTGGCTTCCATGCCCATCATGGCCAGCTTGGCGCGCTGGGCTTCGGCATCTTCGGTGGTCCGAAACGCTCCAGCCTGCACAAAGTATTCAAACGGCTCGGCGGTCGGGGCCAGTGCAGGCGCGGCGGTGGCCACGGTGCTCGGTGCCGCCTTGGCTTTGGCCTTGGCTAGGTCGCCCAGGGGGTCGGCGCTGGTGGCGGGTGCGCTGGCGGCAGGTTTGAGCTCCGGCTTGGCCACGGGTTTGGCCGCTACCGACACCGGCGGTGTCACAGGCACCGCGGCGGGAGGCGGCACGGCCGCAGTGGACTCGGGCGCGGGTTCGGGCGTGGCCGCAGGCACAACCGGACGCACCGGGTTTTTGCCGTGCAGCGGGGTATTGGGGTCCCAGTCCTTGTTTTTCTGGGTTTCGGCGGCATCGTGGTCGGCACCACTGATCTGGGTTTTGCCGCTCATGAACGGAATCGGCACCTTGGTGACGTACACCGCCACCGCCAGCGCTGACCCCAGGCCCACCACCACCCCGACGATGAAGCCGATGATGGTGCCGCCGCTTTGCTTTTGCTTTTTCATACGTGCTGTCATTTACATTTTTTCAGGGGCATCCACGCCCAATACCGCCAAACCATTGTGCAGCACCTGGGCACAGGCGGCGACCAGGGCCAGGCGGGCCAGTTTGAGGGCCTCGTCGTCTACCAGCACACGCTCTGCGTCGTAGTAGCTATGCAGGTTGGCGGCCAGTTCGCGCAGGTAGAAGGTCACGTCGTGCGGCGCAAAGGTCTCTGTGGCCGAACTCAGCATTTCGGGGTATTTGGCCAGTTGCAGCATCAGGGTTTGGGCCTGGGGCACCAGCAAGCTGGACAGGTCCGCGCCTTGCAGGCTGGCCACATCACCCGCCCAGTCGCGCAGCATCTTGCGGATGCGGGCATGGGCGTACTGCACGTAGTAAACCGGGTTGTCGTTGTTCTGCGAGCGCGCCAGGTCGATATCGAAGGTGTATTCGGTATCGGGCTTGCGGCTGAGCAGGAAGAAGCGCACTGCGTCCTTGCTGGTCCAGTCGATCACATCGCGCAGAGTGACGTAGCTGCCGGCGCGCTTGGAGATTTTGACCTCTTCGCCGCCGCGTACCACCCGCACCATGGTGTGCAGCACGTAGTCGGGGTAGCCCAGCGGGATGCCCACGTTGGCCGCCTGCAGCCCGGCGCGCACGCGGGCAATGGTGCCGTGGTGGTCAGTGCCCTGGATATTCACCACCTTAGTGAAGCCGCGCTGCCATTTGGCGATGTGGTAGGCCACGTCGGGCACAAAGTAGGTGTAGCTGCCGTCGGTCTTGCGCATCACGCGGTTTTTGTCGTCGCCGTAGTCGGTGGACTGCAGCCACAGCGCGCCGTCTTGTTCGTAGGTTTTGCCTGCGTCTTGCAGCAGTTGCACCGTGGTATCGACCTTGCCGCTGGTGTACAGGCTGGATTCGAGGTAGAAGTTGTCGAACTTCACCTGGAAAGCCTGCAAGTCCAGGTCTTGCTCGCGACGCAGATAGGCCACGGCGAATTCGCGGATCGAGTCCAGGTCGTCGATATTGCCGGAGGCGGTGACTTCGCGGTCGTCGGCCTTGACGGTCTTCTTGGCCAGGAAGTCCACCGCAATGTCACCGATGTAGTCGCCGTTATAGGCAGCTTCAGGCCACTCGGCATCGCCGGGCTTAAAGCCCTTGGCGCGCATCTGCGTGCTGGTGGCCAAGGTGCCAATCTGCACGCCTGCGTCGTTGTAATAAAACTCGCGGTACACGTCCCAGCCTTGGGTGGCGTACAGGTTGCAGATCGCGTCGCCCAGCGCGGCCTGGCGGCCATGGCCTACGTGCAGTGGCCCGGTGGGGTTGGCCGAGACAAATTCCACCAAGATGTGCTGGCCGTTGGCGGGCTGCACGCCGAAGCTGGCCCCGGCGGCCAGCACTTCGCGCACGATTTCCTGCTTAGCGGCAGGTTTTAGCTTGATGTTGATAAAACCCGGCCCGGCGATGTCGATGGCCTCAACCCATTTGCCAAACGCAGGGTGCTCCAGCAGGGCCGCGCGCAGGTTTTCACCCAGTTGGCGCGGGTTCAGCTTGAGCGGCTTGGCCAGTTGCATAGCGGCGGTGCAGGCGAAATCGCCGTGGGCAGCCACCTTGGGGGACTCGAACGCGGCTTTGGCACCAGCGCCGGGGGCAATTTTTTCCAGCCCGACGGCCAGCGCCGCGAGCAATTCATGTTTGACTGAGAGCATGCAGCGATTTTACGGGGGCCGTCATTCGACTTGCGGGATGCGCCGTTATAGGGTGCAATCCCCCTGTCCAGCCTCAGGTTGTACACAGGATTACTTCCACCCTCTTCTACTGGAGCTTGCATGAAACGACTCTTACCCCTGATCGCTGCCCTGGGCATGGCCTTTTCACTGGGCCTGGCCCACGCCGAAGACAAGCCCAAGACCGCCCAGCAAACCAAAATGACCACCTGTAACAAGGACGCTACCGGCAAAAAGGGCGATGAGCGCAAAGCTCTCATGAAAACCTGCCTGAGCGCCAAGGCCGACGCACCTGCCGCTGCCGCCGACGACGGCAAGACCGCCCAACAAACCAAAATGACCACCTGTAACAAGGATGCCACTGGCAAAAAGGGCGACGATCGCAAAGCCTTCATGAGCGACTGCCTGAAAAAGTAAGGTTTTCCCCCGCCTCTCAAAAACCCGGTCAGCCGGGTTTTTTTACGTCCGCCCCGGTCCAAAACCCCGGCCGGCTGTAGTGCAGCTTCAAAAAATCGATCCACAGCCGCACCCGCAGCGGCAGGTGCTTGCGCTGGGCAAACACGGCGTAGATGCCGTTGGGCGGCGCGGCAAACGCGTCCAGCACCGACACCAGTTGGCCGCTGGCGATCTCGGCCTCCACCTCCCAGGTGCTGCGCCAGGCGATGCCGTAGCCCGCCAGGCACCAGTCGTGCAGCACCTGGCCGTCAGAGCAGTTCAGCGGGCCGCTGGGCTTGGCGTAGAACACTTCGGTGCGGTCTTTGTCAGGTACGGCAAAGGCCCAACCCCGGGTTTGCGAGGCCTCACTGGACAAGGCCAGGCAGTCGAACCGGGCCAGATCACCCGGCTGCTGCGGCGTGCCATGGCGCTGCAGATAAGCCGGGGTGGCCACACACAGGCGGCGGTTGTCGGCCAGGCGCACGCTGACCAGGGACGAATCGGGCAAATCCCCCACCCGCACCGCGCAGTCGAAGCCCTCGCCCCCCAGATCCACCACGCGGTCGCTCAGGTTCAGGGTGACGGTCACATCCGGGTGCTGCTCGCGGAACCACGGTACCAGCGGGGCCACGTGGCGGCGGCCAAACCCGGCGGGCGCGGTGATGCGCAAGTGGCCGCTGGCCTGTACGCCCCCGGCAGACACGCTGGCTTCGGCATTCGCCAGGTCGGCCAGCACGCGCTGGCAGTCTTCCAGAAACGCACTGCCCTCATGGGTGAGGCTGATGCGCCGGGTGGTGCGCAGCAGCAGCTTCACGCCCAGGCGCTCCTCCAATGCGTCCAGCCGCCGCCCGATGATGGCCGGTGCCACGCCCTCGGCCTGGGCGGCAGCCGTCAAACTGCCGCGCGCCACCACGGCAACGAAGGATTCCAGGGTTTTCAAGCGGTCCATGTAAATTGATAAAAAATACGGCTCTGGCGCAGATTTCACCTGCGCTAGAAGCTATTTATTCAATAGCATCAAGGCCTGGATCTCGGCATCGCCGTAGCCCAGTTCGCGTAGCAGCTCGGCGCTGTGTTCGCCCAGGCGCGGCGGGTCCAGGCGCAGGCCGGGGCGCTGGCCATCCATGGTGAAGGGCAGCAGCACCGTCTGGGCGGGGCGGCCGTCGGGCAGGGTCATGGGGGCCAGGCCACCGGTGGCCAGCAGGTGCGGGTCGTGCAGCAGGTCGTGCGGGCGGGTGATGGGGGCAAAGGGCAGCGCGTGCGCCTCGAACACCGCCGCAATCTCGGCGGCGCTGAAGGCCGCCATGCGCTCCCGCAAGGCCGGCATCATCCAGTCGCGGGCGCGCACCCGGTCGTTGTTGCTTTGCAGGCGGGCATCGGCCAGCAGGTCGGCAAAACCGTACAGCCCGCAAAACAGCTTCCAGGCCGAGTCGCTGACAACGGCCAGAAAAATCTGCTCGCCGTCTTTGACCTGGAACACGTCGTAAATGCCCCAAGGCGAGATGCGCTCGGGCATGGGCGCGGCGGGCTGGCCGGTCACGGCGAACTGCAGCATGTGTTGGGCCACCAGGAACACATTGTTTTCGAACAGCGCGCTCTGCACCTCCTGGCCCAGGCCGGTTTTCTCGCGCTGGGCCAAGGCCGCCATGGCCCCGATCGCGCCAAACATGCCGCCCATGATGTCGTTCACGCTGGTGCCCGCGCGCAACGGGTCGCCCGGGCGGCCCGTCATGTAGGCCAGGCCGCCCATCATCTGCACTACCTCGTCCAGCGCGGTGCGGTGTTCGTAGGGGCCGGGCAGAAAACCTTTGTGGCTGACGTAGATCAGGCGCGGGTTCAGCTTCTTCAAGGTGGCGTAGTCCAGCCCCAGCTTGGCCATGGTGCCGGGCTTGAAGTTTTCGCTGACGATGTCGGCGGTGGCAATCAGGCGCAGCACCGCTTCCTTGCCCTCGGGGGTTTGCAGGTCCAGCGCCAGGCTTTTCTTGTTACGGTTGAACAGTGCAAAAAAGCCCGCCCCGGCCCCCAGCAACTGGCGCGTGGCATCGCCTTCGCGGCCGTGGCCGATGGACTCGACCTTGATGACTTCGGCCCCCAAGTCGCCCAGCACCAGGCCGCAGGTCGGCCCCATCACCATGTGGGTGAATTCGACGACGCGGATGTGGGCATAGGGCAATGCAGGCGGCGCGTCAGTCGTCATACAAAGTTCTTTCATGGCGTCAATTACCTTCAATTTTGTCACTTATAAATGCAATTTATCTAAATTAATACGCCATAAAGTATCGAATACAGTAGACCCATCGTTTGCTTTATTCTCTGTCTCACTCCATTCCAAGGCACTCCACCATGACCGCACGCACGATCCGCCACCAGCTCCAGGTTGCCACCGTTCTAGAACGCTTCATTGACGAAAAAGTGCTGCCCGGCACCGGCGTGGACAGCGCCCGGTTTTGGGCCGGTTTTGATGCCATCGTGGCCGATCTGGCCCCCAAGAATATCGCCTTGCTGGCCGAGCGCGACCGCCTGCAGATCGAGCTGGACACCTGGCACAAGGCCCACCCCGGCCCCATCGCCGACATGCCCGCCTACCGCGCGTTTTTGGAGTCTATCGGCTACCTGGTGCCCATGCCCCTGAATGTGGCAGCCACCACCTCCAATGTCGATGCCGAGCTGGCCCTGCAAGCAGGGCCGCAACTGGTGGTGCCGGTGCTGAACGCCCGCTACGCCCTGAACGCCGCCAACGCCCGCTGGGGTTCTTTGTACGACGCGCTGTACGGCACGGATGCGATATCGGAGGCCGGTGGCGCCGAAAAAGGCAAGGGCTACAACCCGGTGCGCGGCGCCAAGGTCATCGCCTTCGCCCGCAATGTGCTCGACCAGGCCGCCCCGCTGGCCAATGGCTCGCACAAGGAAGCCACGGGCTACAGCGTGCAGCACGGCCAGCTGGTCATTACCCTGCACAACAGCAGCACCAGCTTGGCCCACCCCGAAGCCTTCATCGGCTACCAGGGCGCGCCCGCCGCCCCCACATCCATCCTGTTGCAGCACAACGGCCTGCACATCGACATCCAGATCGACCGCAGCACAACGATTGGCAAAACCGACGCAGCCGGTATCAGCGACGTGGTACTAGAAGCCGCGCTGTCCACCATCCTGGACCTGGAGGACTCTGTCGCCGTGGTGGATGCCGAAGACAAGGTGCTGGCCTACAGCAACTGGCTGGGCATCCAGCTCGGCACGCTGACCGAAGAAGTGCAAAAAGGCAGCGGCAGCTTCACCCGCCGCCTGAACCCTGACCGCGTATACACCGCAGCCAACGGTGGCCAGGTCACGCTGCATGGCCGTTCGCTCATGTTTGTGCGCAACGTCGGCCATTTGATGACCAACCCGGCCATTCTGTACGGCAATGGCCAGGAAATCCCCGAAGGCATCCTGGACGCGATGGTCACCGTCACCATCGCCATGCACGACCTGCAACGCAAAGGCAACTCGCGCACAGGCTCGGTCTACATCGTCAAACCCAAGATGCACGGCCCGGCCGAAGTCGCCTTTGCCTGCGAGCTGTTTGGCCGCGTGGAAGCCGTACTGGGCCTACCGGAAAACACCGTCAAGCTGGGCATCATGGACGAAGAGCGCCGCACCAGCGTCAATCTGAAAGCCTGCATCGCCGCCGCCAGCGCCCGCGTAGCTTTCATTAACACCGGCTTTCTGGACCGCACCGGCGACGAGATGCACAGCGCCATGTACGCCGGCCCGATGATCCGCAAGGGCGACATGAAGTCCAGCGCCTGGATTGCCGCGTACGAGAAGAACAATGTACTGGTCGGCCTGAGCTGCGGCCTGCGCGGCAAGGCGCAAATCGGCAAGGGCATGTGGGCCATGCCCGATCTGATGCACGCCATGCTGGAGCAAAAAATTGCCCACCCCAAGGCCGGTGCCAATACCGCCTGGGTGCCCAGCCCCACCGGCGCGACGCTGCACGCCCTGCACTACCACCAGGTCAAGGTGTCGGACATCCAGATTCAACTGGAAAAAATCGATGCCAACGGCGAGCGCGACCACATCCTCAACGCCCTGCTGCAAATCCCGGTGACCGCCACGCCAAACTGGAGCGCCGCCGAGAAACAACAGGAGCTGGACAACAACGCCCAGGGCATCCTGGGCTACGTGGTGCGCTGGGTAGACCAGGGCGTGGGCTGCTCCAAGGTGCCCGATATCCACAACGTCGGCCTGATGGAAGACCGCGCCACCCTGCGCATCAGCAGCCAGCACATGGCCAACTGGTTGCTGCACGGTGTGGTCACCCAGGCCCAGATCACCGAAACCTTCGAGCGCATGGCCGCCGTGGTGGACGGCCAGAACGCAGGCGACGTGGCGTACAAAAACATGGCGGGCCACTTTGCTACGTCGGCAGCCTACAAGGCGGCGTGTGATTTGGTGTTCAAGGGCCTGGAGCAACCCAGCGGCTACACCGAGCCCCTGCTGCACGCCTGGCGCTTGAAGGTGAAGGCGGGAACGGCTTGAGGACAATGCTACTGAATTCGTAGCCACCAGCGCATATCGCATATGCGCTGAAATCCTATTTGGCATCTAAAAATGGCACCTGCGGGTGCCATTTTTTGTGGGAAAGAGAATTGAGCAACCCACTACATAAACCATAGCTATTAGCACATACGGAATAAGCGCTAGAGGCCGATTTTATCCCTAAAATACGAAACGGCAGCCTAGGCTGCCGTTGTACGGGGGTCTCACCGTGCCGGATCTACCGGATCATCGGGAAAAATCCCCCGAGTCTTTGAAAACCAGGTCGATCAGCGGGCGGGCATACGGCGGCGATCGCGGTCATCGGAAGGCCAGTTGTATTCGGTGGTGTAGTGCGTAGTGGTCATCGGGAATCTCCTTGTGCATCTACAACGAGGCACCCGGGGATTCGGTTGACAATTTTTTTAAGCTATCGCTTCCTCGAACACATGGGCCTGTCCCATCACCGTAATTTGCACGGTAGAGCCCAGCGGCGGAATGTGGATAGCCGGGCTGCGCACCAGCAGCGGGGCCGCGTGGCTTTGTGCATTCCCGAGCAGGCGGACCGTCAAGCCACACAGCGCACCGCCAAAATCAATGTCTTCAACCACGCCGTAGCAGGCCTCGGCATCGGTGTCCATCGGGTCGGCGGGCACGGGAGCCAGTTGCAACTGTTCGGGGCGCAGCATGATCTGCACCGGGCCTTTGCGCTGGCTGTCGTTGGCGGCGACCACGCCCAGGGCGCAGGTGGCCCAGCCTTGCGACAGTTGGGCGGGCAAAACGATGGTTTCACCTAAAAACTGTGCCGTGGCGGCATCAATGGGGCGCAGGTACAGGGCATGCGGCAGGCCGACCTGGGCCAGGCGGCCAGCGCGCATCACCGCCACCTGGTCGGCAAACGACAAGGCTTCGGCCTGGTCGTGGGTGACCAGAATAGTGGTGATACCCGCGGCACCCAGCAGTTGGGCCACGGCTTTGCGGGTGCTGGCGCGCAAGCCGGTGTCCAGGGCCGAAAAGGGCTCGTCCAGCAGCATCAGGCGCGGCCTTTGGGCCAGCGCGCGGGCCAGGGCCACGCGCTGCTGCTGGCCGCCAGAGAGTTCGTGCGGGCGGCGCGTCAGCATGGCGGGGTCAAGCGCCACCATCTGCATCAGCTCGGTGATGCGCTGGGCGCGGTCGGGGGCGTTGCGGGCCAAGCCGAAGCCGACGTTGTCAGCCACGCTCAAATGCGGAAACAGCGCACCTTCTTGCGGCACAAAGCCGATGCCGCGCCGGTGGGCAGGAATGGCGTTGGGGCCATCGGCCAGCGGCTGGCCGCCCAAGGTGACGCGGCCCACATCCGGAGCTTCAAAGCCCGCAATGATGCGCAGCAGCGTGGTTTTGCCCGAGCCGGACGGGCCGACGATGGCGGTGCGGCTGCCTGCGGTCACCTGCAGATCGACACCGGCCAGCGCCACTTGGGGGCCGTAGCTTTTACGGACTGCGTGTAGTTCTAGAAAGCCCATGTCAGATTAACGTCCAGCCGTTCGTTTGGATTGCACATATAAAAGCCAGGTCATGGGCATGGACAGCAGCACCATCATCAACGCGTAGGGGGCGGCGGCGGCGTAATCAATCTCGCTGCTAAAGGCCCAGAACGCGGTGGCGAGGGTTTGCGTGCCAGTGGGGGCCAGCAGCAAGGTGGCGGTGAGCTCGTTGGTGATGCCGAGTGCCACCATCGCCATGCCCGCCGCCGCGCCCGGCGCGGCCAGCCGCAGGGTGATGGACCACAGCGCCTGCGTAGGCGTACGGCCCAGGCTGCGGGCGGCGTATTCCAGCTCCACCGGAGCCTGGGAGATGCCTGCACGCAGGCTGACCAGCGCGCGCGGCAAAAACATCAGCATGTAGGCCAGCAGGATGGTAGCCACGGTCTGGTACAGCGGCAGCGCCACCCGCACGGTAATGGTGACCAGGGCCAGCGCCACCACCACGCCGGGCAGCGAGCCGACCATGTAGTTGCAGGCCTCCACCAGGCGTTGCAACTTGCCGGGTTTGCGGATGGACAGCCAGGCCATGGGGACCGACACCACTGTCGTCAGCACACCGCCCAACACCGCCCACACCAGGGTCTGGCCCAGCGCCGCACCGAGCACGTCCAGATGCCAGACGGCTGCGCCCCCGGCAATCAGCCAACGCACCAGGGTAAACAAGGGCACGCCCAGCGCCAGCAGGCTGGTGAAAAAAGGCAGTAGCCAGGCCAATACGGTCCAGCGGCCCAGGCGGCTGCGCACCGGCATGCGGGCGGCTCCGGTGCCGACGCGGGCATAGCGTTCGTGGCCGCGCAGGCGGGCCTCCAGCGCCAGCAAGCCAAAGCAGCACACCACCAGCACACCCGCCAGCATATTGGCCGCCGGGCCGTTGTAGGTGGACTGGAACTGGTCGACGATGGCCGTGGTGAAGGTATCGTAGCGGATCATCACGTACAGGCCGTACTCGGCCAGCAGGTGCAGGCCCACCAGCAACCCGCCGCCGCACAGGGCCAGGCGCAACTGCGGCAGCACCACGCGGAAAAACACAGCCCAGGGCCCCAGGCCCAGCGACGAGGCCGCGTCTTCCATGCCCGGGTCGAGCCGCCGCAGGGCCGCCGACAAAGGCAGATACATGAACGGGAAATAGGCGATGGTGGACACCAGCACCGCGCCCCAGAGACCGTGCAGGCTGGGGGTCACGGTCATCCAGGCATAGCTGTGCACAAACGCGGGTACGGCCAGCGGGGCCACCGCCAGCGCCGCCCAGGTGCGGGCACCGGGCAGGTCGCTGCGCTCGGTCAGCCAGGCCAGCGCCAAGGCCAACACCGCGCAAATCGGCACGGTGAGCAGCTCCAGCAGGGCGGTATTGACCAGTAACTCGCCCACGCGGGCGCGAAAAATCAGGGGTGCGGCGGTTTCCCAGCCGGTTTGCCAGGCCACCCAGACCACAAAGCCCAGCGGCAGCAGCGCAAACAAAGACACCAGTACCGCAGCCGCGCCCACCCACGACAGGCGCGTGCCGCCGAAGCGGCGCATGCCATGGTTGGGCGCGCCTACCAGGGCCGGCGCGCGGTGCAAATCAGACGGAACGGCAGACACTGCGTTTGTTTACAGCAGGCCCGCCTGGGTCATCAGATCCGAGACTTTTTTGCTGTTCAGTTTGGAGGGCTCGACCTTGGGCGCTTGCAAATCGGCCAGCGGCACCAGCTTGGGGTTGGACTGTGCGCCCACACCCACGGCGTATTCGTACGAGTCACCGGTTTTCAGAATCTCCTGGCCCAGCTTGCCTGTGACCCACTTCACGAAAGCCTGGGCTTCCTTGGCATGCTTGCTGGTCGCCAATACGCCGCCGCCGGAGATGCTGACGAAAGCACCCGGATCTTCATTGCGGAAGTAGTACAGCGCGGCGTTGTTGCTGTTTTCAGCGGTCTTGGCCTGGTCACCAAAATAGTAGTAGTGGTAGATCACGCCGCCGTCGATCTGGCCTGCGTTCACGGCCTTCATCACCGTGCTGTTGCCCTTGTAAGAGGTGAAGTTTTCTTTCATGCCCTTGAGCCAGGCGGCGGTAGCGGGTTCGCCCTTCATTTCCAGCATGGCGCTGACGATGGCCTGGAAGTCGGCACCGGCCTGCGATGCGGCCCAACGGCCCTTCCAGGTGGGGTTGGCCAGGTCCATCATCGACTTGGGCAGCTGCTCGGGCGTGAACTTCTTCTTGTTGTAGACAAACACCGTGCTGCGCGCGGCGACACCAATCCAGTGGCCGGTGGCGGGGCGGAAGTTGGCGGGCACCTGGGCCAGCGTGGCGGGGTCCAGCGGCGCAAACAGGCCAGCCGACTCCACCAGGGTCATGGCGGGAGAGTTTTCGGTCAGGAACACATCGGCGGGCGAGGCCTTGCCTTCTTGCACCAGCTGGTTGCCCAGCTCACTGTCGCCACCATTGCGCAAAACCACCTGGATACCGGTTTCCTTGGTGAAGCCGGCGGCCCAGGCCTGGGTCAGGCTGACGTGCTGTGCGTTATAGACCACCAGCGGCTCGGCGCTTTGGGCAGAAGCCCCCATGGACACAGCCAACACACCAGTAGCCAGCGCCACTGCACGAACCAGGAAAGGGATGGAAATTTTCATAAGAACACTTTGGATGGAGGTGGGCAGCGGGGGATAGTCCTCCCGGTGCCGCATGGCAAACAGTGCAAATAAGAATTAGTTGCATCTGAATTCTAACCGCGCACTCTCCACTGCCGGGGCTGCCCCTGCGGGCCAGGGGGCTATTTGTAGATCTTTACGGTGTCCGTGGTCACAGACGGGCGCTGCGCGAGGCACTGCTGGATTTGTGGTGCTTGCGTTTGCGCTCTGCCTGGCGGCGGCTAAAGACCAGCATCGCACGCAGACCCTGCAAACAGCCCAGCAACACCGCCGCGCCGATGGCCCAAGGCACTACCTCTCGCATCAGAGCCGATGCCAGAAAAGAAGCCTGCTCTTCGTCGAGCTTCATCTGCTCGGCAGAACGCGGCGGCGCATTGTTGGCGTTGTCTTCGCTGGCACCGCCGTTGGCGCGGCGGCGCAGCACATTGCTATCGGCATTGGTATCGGCGGCTCGGTCCATGCCGAATTCGGTACTCAGGTACTGCTTGGCCTCCAGGGCTCCGGTGTTGACCGCCATATCTTTGGCAGCGCCGTGCAGGGTCTCGCCCAAAGAGCTGGGAGCGGATTTGCTGGCAGAAGCCGGGCTGGCGGGCTTCTGCGCAGCGTCTGTACGGGCATCGGAGGTAGCGGTTTTGTCGGCCGTGGCCATGGCCTGCATGGCCGACAAGGCCCGCAGTACGGGTGAATCGGCGCTGGCATCGGCCAGGTCGGCCGCGTCCTGGGCATCGTGTGTCTGCACGGGCAACGGGCTGGTACTGCCCGCAGCGCTGGCGGACAAGCACCCGCCGAAACCGGCCACGGCACACAGTATGCGAACGACCGCCCGCTGGCTTACAACGCCCCACCATTCCATAGACTTGTCTCCAACGCCCAAAAACCAGTTCGCACCCACTATGCACGTAACAAATTGAATAAGTTAATTTTATTTGCAATATGCATTGTCAGGGGTGGCGCCCTACGCTGTTGCAGCAACCGCCGGTGAAATAGCAGCGCCCATCCATCGCTATTTATTTAATAGCTGCACACACATACTGCGACTGCGCAGGGTAGCGATTTTTTATATATTTTTCACCGCCAAACTGTTTCAATTCGTAAAGAAGGCCAGTACCATGGCCCATGCCTGTTGCCTCCAACCCGCCAGACCCGCGTAGCTGCCCGCTGTGTGGCCAGCCCAATCGCTGTGCCATGGAAATGGCGCGCAGTACCGGGCTGCCGCAGCCCCCATGCTGGTGCCTGGCAGTGCACATCCCCGCGGCCACGCTGGCGGCCATACCGGCACAGGCGCGGAATCTGGCCTGCATCTGCTCCGCCTGCGCGGCCCCAGCACCCGCCTCCTGACGGCCCACCCCGCAGACCCGCATGCCCTCCTGGACCACTGGACTGCTCCGCCCAGAACTACTGGCGCTGGCCCTGCTAACCGCCGTGCTGGCCGGGGTGCTGCGCTGGTTACGCCCCCTGCTGCAGCGCGGCCTGCGGCCCACCTGGGCCTTGCTCAACCTGGCCTGGTGCGCCCAGGTGCTGGCGCTGTTGGCGGCCAGCCAGGACCACAGCTTGCTGGTGGGCATCTTCCGCGACAGCGCCCACATGTTCACCGTGTGGGCCACGATCCAGATCGGCACGCTGCTGGTGTTTCGGGTGCTGCTGCCCAGCCTGCGCGTGCAGTTGCCGCAAATCGCCCAGGACCTGACCTTGACCGCCCTGTCGCTGGCCTGGGGTTTGGTGTGGCTGCGGCTGGCGGGCGTGGACCCGACCCAGCTGTTTGCCACCTCGGCCATCATGACGGCCGTGGTGGCCTTTGCCATGCAGGACACGCTGGGCAATGTGATGGGCGGCGTGGCGCTGCAGCTAGACAACTTGATGCGGGTCGGCGAATGGGTGCAGATCGACGAACTCAGTGGCCGGGTGGTGGATGTGCGCTGGCGCTACACAGAGATCGTCACCCGCAACCGCGAGACCGTGGTGGTACCCAATAGCTGGCTGATGAAAAACCGCTTCAAGGTACTGCGCAAGCAGCCTGGTGAGCCCCTGCTGTGGCGGCGCGTGCTGCACTTCCACATCGCCCAGAGCGCCCTGCCCAGTACGGTATTGCGCACGCTGGAGCTGGCCGTGTCCGATGCCAGCATCACCCACGTGGCCCCGCAGCCCGGGCCTAGCGCGGTGCTGATGGAGGTGTGCGCGGGCTACCACCACTACGCCCTGCGCTACTGGCTGACCGACCCGCAGTTTGACGACCCTACCGACTCCGCCGTGCGCGTGCACGCCCTTACCGCCCTGGCCCGCGAAGGCATCCGCCTGGGTGTGCCGCTGGCCGAGCGGCTGATGACCCACGAAGACGAGCACTCGCGCAACGCCCGCGACCAGCGCGAACTGGCCCGGCGCACCGCCGCCATCCGCAGCATCGCCCTGTTTGCCAGCCTGCCCGATGCCGAGCAGCAGACCCTGGCCGCGCATCTGGTGCACGCGCCGTTTGTGGCGGGCAGCACCATCACCCGCCAGGGCGCGGTGGCGCATTGGCTGTATTTGATCTTGCATGGCGAGGCCGAGGTGGTGGTGGACAGCAGCGCGGGCCGCACCGCCGTGGCCCGGCTGCACGACGGCGAATTCTTCGGCGAAATGGGCCTGCTCACAGGCGAACCACGCAGCGCCACCGTGCGGGCGGTGACCGATGTGGAATGCTACTGGCTGGACAAGGAGGGCTTTGGCCTGGTGCTGGCCGCCCGCCCGGCACTGGCCGAAGACATCGCCGCCCTGCTGGCCCAGCGCCGCGCCGAATTCACCGCCCGGCTGCAACAAACGGCCGCCGCCCCCCCGCTGGTGCGCAGCAAAGACCTGCTGGCGCGGATGCAGGCGTTCTTCGGAGTTCATTGAGCTCACCCCCAGGCTACAGCGCAAGCGCTTTTCGCCAACCCCCCTCGTATCGGTTTGAAAAACCGATACGACATGCAGGGGGCAACACCAGCAGCCTGGCGAAGCCAGTTCTGCGGTGTTTCTGGGGGGGGGTGCATTCTGCGTTACGACTGCCGAGCAATCCTCCAACCCAGTCCGAGTACAGTCCCTCCATGTGCCAACTATTAGGAATGAACTGCAACACCCCCACCGACGTGGTGTTCAGCTTTAGCGGCTTTGCCGAGCGCGGTGGCCGCACCGACCACCACAGCGATGGCTGGGGGATTGCTTTTTTTGAAGGCCTGGGCCTGCGCCATTTTGTGGACTACCAGCCCGCCTGCGAGTCACCGGTGGCCGCGCTGATCCGCAACTACCCCATCAAAAGCCGCAACGTCATTGCCCACATCCGCAAAGCCACCCAAGGCGTGGTGGCGCTGGAGAACTGCCACCCGTTCGTGCGCGAACTGTGGGGCCGCTACTGGGTGTTTGCCCACAACGGCGACCTGAAAGACTTCCACCCGCGCCTGCACAGCAGCTTTCGCCCGGTGGGCAGCACCGACAGCGAACGGGCGTTTTGCTGGGTCATGCAAGAGCTGGCCAAATCCCACGCCGGGGTGCCCAGCGTGGCCGAACTAACGCTGACCCTGCGCGAACTCAGCGAACGCATCGCCCGCCACGGCACCTTCAACTTCTTGCTCAGCAACGGCGAGGCGCTGTGGGCGCACGCCTCCACCAGCCTGCACTACATCGAGCGCCAGCACCCGTTTGCCCAAGCCACGCTCAAAGACGACGACCTGAGCATCAACTTTGCCGAACACACCAGCGCGCACGACCGCGTGGCCATGGTCGCCACCACGCCACTGACCACCAACGAGGCCTGGACCGCGTTTCAACCCGGCGAGCTCAAAGTCTTTGTGGGTGGCGCACTGGTCGGCTGAACCCAAAGCGCTACAGTTTCAGTAGCTGCTTGTGTAGGTTGAATATGCGCCAGCAGCCTTTTATATTCAAAAATCTCCCCCACTCGGCTCCAGGGCGGGGTGCGCGTGGTATGCGCACAACAAATTGTGCGATTCATACGGGATACACATTTAGACACCAGAATATGTGGTGCTACCCGCCCCCTTCCCTCTGGCCTCTGTCGGTCGGCCTTTGAACTCTCTTTTGCTGCCTGCACCGATCATGAAAAGCACCTCCCCCCAACTGGCTGTAGACAACAACCAAACCGGCTTTACCTGGGTGGATGGCCTGGTACTGCTGACCCTGTTTGGGCTGCTATGGAGCGTGATGCACTTCGGCCACGGCATGCTGGTCGCGTTCGACCCCAGCCACGTGCCCGAGCCGGAATTCTCCACCAGCCAGATTCCCTACTACGCCGGGCGCACCCTACTGCGCATGTGGATTGCCTTTTGCTTCTCGCTGTTTTTTGCGATTTCGCTGGGCTACCTGGCTGCCAAGAACCGCACGGCACGCGCGGTGATCTTGCCCGCGCTGGATGTGCTGCAGTCGGTGCCGGTGCTGGGTTTTCTGTCGGCCACTGTGGCCGGCTTCATGGCGCTGTTTCCGGGCAGCCTGCTGGGCGTGGAGTGCGCGGCCATCTTCGCTATCTTCACCGGCCAAGTGTGGAACATGGCGTTTGGTTTTTACCATTCCATGGTCACCATCCCCGCCGACATGCAAGAGGCCGCGTCCACCTACGGCCTGAGCCGCTGGCAGCGATTTCGCACGGTGGAACTGCCCGCCTCGGCACACAGCCTGATCTGGAACTCGATGATGTCGTTTGGCGGCGGCTGGTTCTTTGTGGCGCAAAGTGAGGCCATCAGCGTGATGAACAAAGACATCAAGCTGCCCGGCCTGGGCTCCTACATGGCCACGGCCATCGAAAAAGGCGACAACCAGGCCGCCTTGTGGGCCGTGGTGGCCATGCTGGTGCTGATTTTGGCCAGCGACCAGCTGGTCTGGCGGCCCCTGCTGGTGTGGGCCGACAAGTTCAAGATCGAACTCACCGAATCCGGCCTGGTGCCCACCTCGTGGGTCTACAACCTGCTGCGCGGCAGCTATGTTTTTACCTGGCTGACGCTGCACGTCTGGCAGCCGCTGGAAGATGGGCTGGGCCGGTTCCTGCGGCGCAACCTGCCGCCCACCAAACGGGCGCGGCCCGAGGCGGTGGGCTGGCCCGTGCGCGTAGCGGGCTGGGCACTGGCGGCCTGGCTGGGCTTTGAAGCCATCGTGGGGGTGTTTGCGGCCATTGCCGCCTTGCACGGTGCGCTCAACTGGAGCCTGTTTGGGCACATCCTCTGGCTGGGTTTTCTGACCCTGCTGCGGGTGCTGGCCATGACGGTGCTGGCCACGCTGGTCTGGACACCGATTGGCGTGTGGATCGGTTTCCACCCCAAGGTGGCGCGCTATGCCCAGCCGCTGGCGCAGATCGGGGCCTCGTTCCCGGTCAACATGACCTTCCCCATCATGGTCGGCTTCTTTGTGGCCACTCGCACGCCGATGAACTGGGGCAGCATCTTGCTGATCGCCATGGGCACGCAGTGGTACATCCTGTTCAACGTGATCGCCGGGGCCATGGCGATTCCGAACGAGATGAAAGAAGTCGCCCAAATCTACGGCCTGCGCCAGTGGAAGCTGTGGCGCACGCTGATCCTGCCGGCCATCTTTCCGTTCTGGGTCACCGGCGCCTGCACCGCTGCCGGGGGTGCCTGGAATGCCAGCATCGTGGCCGAGCTGGCCACCTGGGGTGACACCACCCTCAAGGCCGACGGCCTGGGTGCCTACATTGCCGAAGTCACCAAAAGCGGTGACACCGCCCTCATCATCGCCAGCATTGGCGTGATGTCACTTTTCGTCGTCGCCATGAACAAGCTGGTCTGGCGGCGTTTATACGGTTTTGCAGAACGCCGCTTCCGGCTGGATTGATCCTTCCCATGACTACCCACATCACTTCCACCAGCCCCCAAGCACCGATTGCCGAGCTGCGCGCCGTCACCAAGCTGTTCACCACCAGCGGCGGGCACGAACTCAAGGTGCTGGACCAGATCGACGTGGCCGTGCACGAGGGCGAGCTGCTGGCCTTGCTGGGCCAGTCGGGCTCGGGCAAGTCCACCATCCTGCGCTGCCTGACCGGGCTGATCGAGCCCACCTCGGGCCGGGTCTTGCACAAGGGCGAAACCCTGCGCGGCATCAACGACGAAGCCTCGGTGGTGTTCCAGACTTTCGCGCTGTACCCCTGGTTGACGGTGGAGCAAAACGTGGCCGTGGGCCTGATGGCACGCCCCATCAGCCGCGCTGACCGCGACATCGCTGTGGACCGCGCCATCGAGCTGATCGGCCTGGGCAACTACCACGGGGCCTATCCGCGCGAACTGTCGGGTGGCATGCGCCAGCGCGTCGGCATTGCCCGCGCCCTGGTGTCGCAGCCCCGGCTGCTGTGCCTGGACGAAGCCTTCAGCGCCCTGGACGTGCTGACCGCCGAGAACCTGCGCCAGGAGCTGATCAACCTGTGGCGCACGCCGGGCACGGGGCTGAGCTCGATCTTCATGGTGACGCACAACATCGAGGAAGCAGTAGAAATGGCCACCCGCATAGTGGTGCTGTTCCCGCGCCCCGGCCGCCTGGGCCTGGTGCTGGAGAACCCCTTGCCGTATCCGCGCGACACCAAGAGCCCGGAATTCCAGCGGCTGGTCAGCCTGATCCACGAATGCATCACCACCACCACCTTGCCGGATACGCCCGCCGAAGTGCAGCTGGCCGGCCAGCCCATCTCGCGCGCCCGCACCCGCATGGAGTCGATTCCGCTGGTGCCGGTGGGGCAGATTCTGGGCCTGCTGAGCATCTTGAACGACTCGCCCGAACTGTCCAACATCTACGACATCTCGGACGAGATCGGCAAGGAGTTTGGCGAGACGATTGCGCTGGTAAAGGCCGCAGAAATCCTGGAGCTGATCGACACGCCGAAAGACCAGGTGGTGTTTACCGAACTGGGCCGCCGCTTTGTGGCCGCTGACCCCGCCACCCGCCGCGCCATTTTTGCCGAACAGGTGTTCAAGCTGCGGCTGTTCCACATCATCATCGCCCTGCTGCACGAGTACGAAGAAGTGGAAGCCGACCGCGTCATCAAGGACATCGGCAGCGCCCTGCCCTACGACAACCCCGAACGCATCTTCCAGACCATGATTGCCTGGGGCCGCTACGCCGGGCTGATGGACTGCAACGCCAAGACGCGGATGGTGTTTGTGCCGAAAAACGAAACCGCCGACGAGGCCGCGTAAAACGGCTACCAAGTAGGATTGCTACAAAATAAATAGCCACTAGCGCAGGCACTGTCTACGCTAGTGACCTATTTTGTTTAAATTTTCAGGGCAGCTTCCAGCGCGTCGATAAACAGCGCCGCCACGTCGCAGCCGGTCTGGTCGAAGATTTCCTGGAAGCAGGTGGGGCTGGTCACGTTGATTTCGGTGACGCAGTCGCCGATCACATCCACGCCCACCAGCAGCAGGCCGCGCGCCGCCAGGATGGGGCCCAGGGTTTCGCCGATCTCGCGGTCGCGCTCTGACAGCGGCTGCGCAACGCCCTTGCCGCCCACCGCCAGATTGCCACGCACCTCCCCGCCCTGCGGAATGCGCGCTAGGCAGAACGGCACCGGCTTGCCGCCGATCACCAGCACGCGCTTGTCGCCCAGGACGATTTCGGGCAGAAACTTTTGCACCATCACGCTTTGGGCACCGTCTTTATTCAGCGTCTCGATGATGCCGCCCAGGTTCAAGCCGTCGTCCTTCACCCGGAAGATACCCATGCCGCCCATGCCGTCCAGCGGCTTCAAGATGATGTCGCGGTGCGTGGCGTGGAAGGCCTTGATGGCCTCGGCGCTGCGCGTCACCAGCGTGGGGCCGCTGAACTGCGGGAACTCCATGATGGCCAGCTTTTCCGGGTGGTCGCGCAGCGCGCGCGGCTTGTTGAACACCCGGGCACCCTCGCGCTCGGCCTGCTCCAGCAGGTGGGTGGCGTAGAAGAATTCCGAATCAAACGGCGGGTCCTTGCGCATGATGATCGCGCCAAAGTCTCTCAAAGCACGCGGGCTGCCCGCAAACAACGGCTGGGCCACGCTGAACCAGGCGGCCTTGTCCCCGGTGAGATGGATATCCCGCACCTGCGCCGTCACCACCCCGCCGGTTTGCCACTGCAAATCCTGCGGCTCGCAGGCTGAAATGGTGTGCCCGCGCCGCTGCGCCTCGCGCATCATTACAAAGGTAGTGTCCTTGTGGATTTTGAAAGATTCAAGGGGATCGGCGACGAAGAGGATGTTCATGGAAACCTTCAAACAATGGAACGGCGGTACTGTTGCACAAACAGGGCGATGGCCCCGGCCACCACACCCCAAAAGGCCGAGCCCACACCGGCTATCACCACGCCGCTGAGCGTGACCAGGAAAGTGATGGTAGCGGCCTCGCGGTGCTGTGGGTCGTGCAGGGCGGTGGACAGCGCACCGCCAATCGTGCCCAGCAGCGCCAGCCCGGCGATGGCGGCAATCAGCTCGCGCGGAAAGGCCGTCAGCACGCCGGTGATGGCCGCGCCAAAGATGCCGATCAGCACGTAGAAGATGCCGCAGGCGGCGGCGGCGGTGTAGCGCTTGGCCTTGTCGCTATGCGCCTCGGGGCCCATGCAGATGGCGGCGGTGATGGAGCTCAGGCACAGCGCAAACGCGCCGAACGGGGCCAGCACCAGCGTGGCCAGGCCGGTGATGGTGATGAGTTTGGAGATCGGCATGGCATAGCCCGCCGCCCGGATGGCCGCCACGCCAGGCAGGTTTTGCGAGGCCATGGTCACCACGAACAGCGGCAGCGCCATGCTGACCATCGCGCTCCAGGTAAACGTGGGCACCACCAGCACCGGTTTTGCCAAGGAAAACACGATGCCAGCGCTGATGAACTCTCCACGAGCAGCTACGAAAGCAATAGCAACCAGCAAAGTCAGCACCACCGCAAAACGCGGCAGCCAGCGCCGGGCCAGCAAATAGGTGGCCAGCATCAGCAACACCAGCGGCAGGGCCGACTGGGCGGCGGCAAAGCCGTTCAGCCCAAAGCGCGCCAGTACCCCGGCTAGCAGAGCGGCGGCAATCGCCACCGGAATGCGGCCCATCACCCGCTCGAACAGACCGGTGATGCCGCACAGCGCAATCAGCGCGCCGCTGGCCATGAAGGCACCAATCGCCTCGGACATGCTGAAGCCGCCCGCCAATGCCGCCGTGGCCACCACTGCCGCGCCGGGCGTGGACCAGGCAATCATCACCGGCTGGCGCAGCCACAGCGAGGGCAGCAGCGTGCACAGCCCCATGCCCAGGCCCAGCGCCCACATCCACGAGGTGAGCTGCTCCGGCGTGGCGTGCAGGGCCTGCGCGGCCTGGAAAACGATGGCCACCGAGCTGGTGAAGCCGACCAGTACCGCCACGAAACCGGCGGTGGTGGCGGAAAGGTTTATGTCTTTAAAAAACGTCATGCATCCATTGTCCATGACAGAAAATGCGTTCTCCTCTAAAATAGGTAGCAAGCTAACTAATTTAAATGTACACATGCCCTCCCACCCCACTCCGGCCGAACGGGCCGCCTCGCTGATGGCCTTGTCGGTCTCTCTGGCCAGCCTGCAGCGCGGCTACCGTGCGGCGGTGGACAGCACCGTGGCCCACGCCGGTCTGTCGCAGGCACTGGCCTTGCCGCTGGTGATGATTGGCCGCCACGGCGACGGCCTGCGCCCCGGTGTGCTGGCGAATCTGCTGGGGATCGAGGGGCCGTCCCTGGTGCGCTCCATCGCCCAGCTGGAAAAGCTCGGGCTCATCGCCTGCGTGGAAGACCCGCTGGACCGGCGCGCCAAAACACTGCACCTCACCCCCACGGGTGCCGAGGTCCGCGCCCACATCGAGGCCGCCCTCACCGATCTGCGCACCACCTTGTACGAGGGCGTAAGCGATGCCGACGTGGCCGCCTGCCTGCGCGTATTCGCCACGCTGGAGCAGCGCCTGGGCCGCAAACCCAGTGTGGAGCTGCGTTCAGCTCCGTCGGCACCATGAAACTCCCGCACTTCAGCCGGGCCGACCTGCTGTTTTCGGCCAAAAGCTTTGCTGCGGGCATGCTGGCCATGTACCTGGCCAGCCGGGCCGGGCTGCCGCGCCCGTTCTGGTCGCTGCTGACGGCCTACGTGGTGGCCAACCCGCTGGCGGGGGCCGTGCGCTCCAAGGCGCTGTTCCGGTTTCTGGGCACATTGGTGGGCAGCACGGCTGCGGTGCTGCTGGTGCCCTCGCTGTCCAACGCGCCCGAGCTGCTGACCCTAGCGCTGGCGCTGTGGGTCGGGCTGTGCCTGTTTGTCTCGCTGCTAGACCGCACGCCGCGGGCCTACATCTTTCTGCTGGCCGGGTACACGGCGGCGCTGATCGGATTTCCGTTGGTGCAGGCCCCGCTGCTGATTTTTGACACCGCCGTGGCCCGGGTGGAAGAAATCGGCCTGGCAATTTTGTGCGCCACCCTGGTCCACAGCATCGTGCTGCCCGTGGGGCTGGCCCCCACCGTACTGGGCCTGCTGGACCGCACGCTGGGCGATGCCCGCCAGTGGCTGGCCAAGCTGCTGCAACCCGGCCCACGCCAGGGCACAGACGACCCGCATGCCCTGCAGGCAGGCCGCCGCAAGCTGGCCGCCGACATCACGCAGCTGCGCCTGCTGTCCACCCACGTGCCGTTTGACACCACCCACCTGCGCTGGACTGCCGGGGCCATCCGCGCCATGCAAGACCGCGTGGCCGCGTTGACGCCCACCCTGTCGTCGGTGGAAGACCGGCTGGCCGCGCTGGAGCGGGCCCAGGGCACGCTGGCCCCCGACGTGACCGCCCTGCTCGACCGCATCGGCCAGTGGCTGCAAGCCCCCACCGCCCAGCAAACCGCCGACCTGCCCGCGTTGCAGGAAGCCATTTAGGCCGCAGCCCGCCCTGCGGACACCCACGCGCCGTGGGAACAGGGCCTGCGCGTCGGCCTGGCCACCGGGCTGCAAGATCTGGTGGAGGGCTGGCGCGCCTGCGCCGCCCTGCGCCGCGACATCGACGCGGGCATGACCGGCGCAGCCATGCCTCGGCACACGGCCTCCAGCAACCAGGTGCTGCACCGCGACTACGGCATGGCGCTGCTGTCGTCGCTGGCGGCCATTCTGGCGATTTGCCTGTGTAGCGCTTTCTGGATCGCCACCGGCTGGTCCAGCGGGTCCGCAGCGGCCATGATGGCGGCGGTGTTCTGTAGCTTTTTTGCATCCATGGACGACCCGGTGCCCGCCATCCACGGCTTCCTGAAATTCACCCTGTGGTCGGTGCCGATCTCGTGCGTCTACGTGCTGTTGCTGATGCCATTGGTGCACGACTTCGGCATGCTGGTACTGGTGTGTGCCCCGGTGTTTTTGCTGGCCGGGTGCTTCATGGCCCAGCCCGCCACCACGCCGGGAGCCCTGGCCCTGCTGTTTGGCGTGGCCGGCACCCTGGCCCTGCACGACACAGCCAACGACGACCTGGCCAGCTTTGTCAACGGGCTGCTGGGCCAGGTGGCTGGCATTGTGGTGGCGGCCCGGGTGACGCGGCTGGTGCGCTCGGTGGGGGCCGAATGGAGCGCCCGGCGCATCCAGCTCGCCATCTGGCGCGAGCTAGGCGAGATGGCCGGATCGCGCGGCACGCCCACCACCTCCCCGGCCTACACCGTGCGCATGCTGGACCGCATTGGCCTGCTGGCCCCGCGGATCGCCATGGCCAGCGCCGACGACCCCAGCCTGGTGGCGAATGACGCGCTACGCGACCTGCGCGTGGGCGTAGACATTGTGGGTTTGCAGCAGGGCCGCGCCGCGCTGCCACCCCAGGCCGTGGGCGGTCTGCTGGCCAACATCGCCCAGTTTTTCCACCAGCGCGGGGCCGGGCGCAGCGCCGTGTGGTCCCCCAGTCTGCTGGCCGACATTGACCACAGCCTGCAAACCGTGCTGGCCACCCGGGGTACCAGCCCCGCCTGGCACAGCGCCGTGACCGCCCTGGTCGGCCTGCGCCGCAATATTTTTCCCGAGGCCACCGACCTCACACCCATCCCAGGAGCCACCGCATGATTGGCCAAATCTCTGTCTACGGCCTGTACCTGCCCTGGTTGATGGTGCTGGCCTTTGGCGCGCTCATCGCCCTGTGGGCTGTGCGCCGCCTGCTGGCGGCTACTGGCCTGTACCGCTGGGTTTGGCACCCAGCCCTGTTCGACCTGGCGCTGTACGTGCTGCTGCTCTACGGGCTCAGCCTCATCCATACCCCTTCTTTGCATTGACCGCCCCATGACCACTTCGCCTGTCAAATCCTGGGCCCAGCCCCTCGCCCGCATCCTCGTTACCCTGCTGGTGGTGGCCGCCGCCGTGTGGGCCGCCCTGCGCCTGTGGGACCACTACGAACTCGCCCCCTGGACGCGCGACGGCCGGGTGCGGGCCAACGTGGTGCAAATCAGCGCCGACGTGTCCGGCCTGGTCACCACCGTGGCCGTGCACGACAACCAGCAGGTCAAAGCCGGCGACCTGCTGTTCGAGGTAGACCGCGCCCGCTACGCCCTGGCCTTGCGCCAGGCCCAGGCGGCTTTGGGTGCCCAGCGCATCGCCCTGGCCCAGGCACAGCGCGAAAGCGCCCGCGATGCCGGGCTGGGGGCGCTCGTATCGCAAGAGCTGCGGGAACAGGCCGGGGTGCGCGCCGACCAGGCCCGGGCCCTAGTGGCCCAGGGCGAGGTGGCGCTGGACACCGCCAAACTCAACCTCGACCGCGCCCAGGTGCGCGCCCCCAGCGACGGCTGGATCACCAACCTGGACCTGCACACCGGCAGCTACGCGGCGGCGGGCCACGCGGTGCTGGCGCTGGTAGATGCCCGCTCGTTCTACGTGGAGGGCTACTTTGAAGAAACCAAGCTGGCGCGCATCCACATCGGCGACCGGGTAGACGTGACCCCGATGGGCGACGGCACGGTGCTGCCCGGCGTGGTGGAAAGCCTGGCCGCAGGCATTGCCGACCATGACCGCAGCCCCAGCGCCAGCCTGCTGCCCAATGTGAACCCCACCTTCAACTGGGTGCGACTGCCGCAGCGCATCCCGGTGCGCGTCAAACTCGACGCCCTGCCCGCCAGCGCCCGCCTGGTGGCTGGCCAGACCGTGACGGTGCAGGTGCGCGAAGCCGCCGCACCGAAAGGCTGAACATGCGCACGTCCCTTTTTTACCTGCTGCCCCTGGTAGCTGCGCTGGCCGCCTGCGGCACCGCCCCTGTCGGCCCCAACTACCAGCAGCCACCTGAGGCCCTGGCCAGCCAACCCGCCGCAGGCAAGCCGTTTGCCCAGGTGGACGGCCACGCGCCGTTCTCGGCCCAGCCGCTGCCCGACCACTGGTGGCGGCTGTACCAGGATGCGCGGCTGGACGCGCTAGTCGAAAAAGCGCTGGCGCACAACACCGACCTGCGCCAGGCCGTGGCCAACCTGGAACGGGTGCAGGCCCTGCAAACCGAAGTCTCGGGGGCGCAAAAACCCACCCTGGCCATCGAAGGCGGGCCGCAGTACGGCCATGTGTCCGGCATCTCGCTGCTACAAGAAGGCTACACGCCGCCCAACAGCGTGCTCTACAGCGCCGGTGCCGGGCTGTCCTACCAGCTGGACCTGTTTGGCCAGATCCACCGTGCCATCGAAGCCGCCGATGCCAGCAGCCAGGCCGCCCAGGCCGCGGTAGACCTAGTGCGCGTCAACGTCGCCGCAAGCACCGCGCGGGCCTATGCCCAGGTCTGCTCCAGCGGCCTGCGCATTGCCGCGGCACAAAAGTCGCAGGGCCTGCAACGCGAGGCGGTGGATGTATCTGAGCGCCTGCAGCAGGCGGGGCGAGCGGGCCTGATCGACGCGGCCCGCGCGCGCGGACAGTTGCAGCAGCTCAACGCCACCCTGCCGCCCCTGCAGGCCGAGCGCCAGGGCGCGCTGTACCGGCTGGCCACGCTGACCGGCGCGCTGCCGCAAGATTTCCCGCGCGAAGTCGCTAGCTGCACCACGCCGCCGCAGGTGGCTGGTGTGCTGCCGGTGGGCGACGGGGCCGCGCTGTTGCGCCGCCGCCCCGACATCCGCCAGGCCGAACGCCGCTTGGCCGAGGCCACGGCCCGCATCGGCGTAGCCACCGCCGACCTGTACCCCAAGATCAGCCTGGGCCTGAGCGCCGCATCGGCGGGCGAGTGGGCCGATCGGGGCCACCGCGACACCCTGAGCTGGGGCATTGGCCCGCTGATCAGCTGGAGCATCCCGATCAACGGCGCAGTACACGCCCGCATCGCCCAAGCCGAGGCCAGCACCCGGGGCGCGCTGGCCCAGTTCGACGGCACCGTGCTCACCTCCCTGCGCGAGACCGAAACCGCGCTGGACACCTACGCCCGCGAACTCGACCGCCACACCGCCCTGCAGGCCGCCCGCGCCGAGAACGCCGCCGTGGCCCAACAGGCCCGCCAGCTCTACCGCAACGGTAAAACCGGCTACCTCGATTCGCTGGATGCCGAGCGCGCCCTGGCCAGCAGCGAAGCCGCCCTGGCCGCGTCCGACGCGCAGCTGGCGGACGACCAGGTGGGGGTATTTTTGGCGCTGGGCGGTGGCTGGGAATGAATTGCACACCCCCAGGCTGCCGTGCTGCGCATCTTTATCTTTGGAGGGGGTGGCTATGGAGTGGATTGATGGCGTTTTAGGTTGCTAGCGCTCATTTTTCCTACGTGGGCCGCGATATACAAAGCAGCGATTTTGCAGCGTGTTACCGCCGCCAAAAGGGCGCTACCGGCCTAGTGTTCCAGGTCTCGCGTGCATGCGGGTCTGCTTTACGGCTTGGCGTTGGCCGAGGCGGCGGTCGGCCTGCTTTTGGGCGCGGCGCTCGACACCTTGCAACGCATATTTTTCTTTGGCCTCGGCATGCGCCCGCAGCGCCATGATCTGGGACTGGGTCTGCGCGTCATAGGGCGACTTTTCCCGGCGGCCCATAAAGACCATGTACACAATGGCAATCCCCACTATGGCAACTGCGCCACCAGAAAACATACTTTCCATTCTTCCTCCCCGTTTTTCGTGAATTATTTCCGTTTTGCAGGGTACGACAAGCATGCCAAGAGGCAAATTTGCAAGCACTTGTAATGCATGCATTTTTAGATTCAGCTTAATCGGTATGCAGGTTGCATGCCGATACCGCAATCAAATAAAACAAGTCAAATAGGCACCTAGCGCATACACCACAAATGCTTTAAGCTCTTATTTAAATAGCAAAACCTCAGTGCCTTCGGCCCAGCCAGCGCAGCAGCTTCTGGATGCGCGGCGTGTACGGCGGATACACCAAGCCACCGCCCGACCAGCGCGATTGCTGGAACACCGGCTTCTCATGGCTGAACCGGCGAAAGCCCCATTCGCCGTGGTAGTGCCCCTGGCCCGACGGCCCCACGCCGCCAAACGGCAGACCGTCTTGCGCCAGGTGCACCAGGGTGTCGTTGGTGCTTACCCCACCGGATTGGGTCTGCGCCAGCACCTGGTCGCGGTGGGCGGTGTTGCGGCCAAACCAGTACAGGGCCAGCGGCTTGTCGCGGGCGTTGATAAAGGCAATGGCCTCTTCCAGCGTGTCATAGGGCACGATGGGCAGCACCGGGCCGAAGATTTCTTCTTGCAGCACGCGCATGCCGTCGTGCACGTCCAGCAATAGCACCGGGGGCATCTGGCGACTACCGTTTGACGGCTCCAGTTCCACCACCGTTGCCCCCTGCGCCCGCGCATCGGCCACCAGGGCCTGCAGGCGCGCCCAGTGCCGGTCGCTGGCGATGCTGGTGTAGTCGGGGTTGCCCTGGAAGCGGGGGTACAGCCGCAGCATGCTGGCGCGCAGGGCTTTCACGAAGGCCCCCAGCATGGGCCGCGGCACTAGAGCGTAATCGGGGGCGATGCAGGTCTGGCCTGCGTTGATCAGCTTGCCCCAAGCCAGCCGGTCCAGCGTCTTGCCCAGGTCGCAGGATGTGTCCACCAGCACGGGCGACTTGCCGCCCAGCTCCAGCGTCACCGGGGTCAGATTTTTGGCGGCCGCCTGCGCCACCAGGCGGCCCACGGCGGTGGAGCCGGTGAACACCAAGTGGTCGAAAGGCTGGGCGCAAAACGCCTGGCCCAGCGCGGCATCGCCGGTGAGCACCGCCACCTCATCGGCGGAAAAGAATTCGGCCACCGCCAGCCGCAGCCCCTCGGCAAAGCGCGGCGTGAGCTCCGACGGCTTGAGCAGCGCCCGGTTGCCCGCCGCCAGCACATCCACCAGCGGCGACAAGGCCAGCAGCAGCGGATAGTTCCAGGGGCTGACGATACCCACCACGCCCAGCGGCTGGCGCAGCAGCAGGCTGCGGCCCGGCAAAAACATCCACCCGGTGGCGACCTGCCGGGGGTGCATCCACGCCCGCAGGTGCTGGCGCGCGTGGCGGATGGCACTGCGCACCGGTACGATTTCGGTCAGGGTGATCTCGGCGGCGGCGCGGGTGCCGAAGTCCTGGCCGATCTGGGCGGTGAAGGCCTCCGCATGCTGGTCCAGCAGCGCGCCCAGGCGCTGCAGCCGGTCCCGGCGGGTGGCCTCGCGCGGCGCGGGGTCGGCGGCATGGGCCTGGCGCTGCAGGGCCAGCAGGCGGGAAAGGTCGGATTCGGGAGTTTGCATAACCCCCATGGTGCCAGTACGCCCCGGCTGCGGGGAAAATACCCTGCCACAGATGTGACACACTTCGAGCCCCCGCCTGAGACACACAAAACCATGCCTCCGTTTTTTGACTTTTCCCCCGCCAGCATCGCCACCCTGGCCGCGGCCGATGTAGCCCGTGCCCTGCTTGAAGACGTTGGCCCCGGCGACCTGACCGCCGCGCTGATCGACCCCGCCCGCCACACCCGGGCCCGCATTCTGGCCCGCGAAGCTGCGGTGCTGTGCGGCACGCCTTGGGTGGAAGCGACGCTGCGCCAAATCGCCCCCACCGCCACCTGGACCTGGCTGGTAAATGAGGGCAAAACCTGCGCCGCCGACCAGGTGGTGTTGGAGCTGCAGGGCCCGGCCCAGGCCCTGCTGACCGCCGAGCGCACCGCCCTCAATTTCCTGCAACTGCTCAGCGCCGTCGCTAGCCGCACGGCGTTGCACGTGCAGGCGGTGGCCGGCACCGGCACCCACATCGTGGACACCCGCAAAACCCTGCCCGGCCTGCGCCTGGCGCAAAAGTACGCGGTGCGCATAGGCGGCGGCACCAACCACCGCATCGGCCTGTATGACGCAGTGCTGATCAAAGAGAACCACATCGCCGCTGCCGGGGGCGTGACCGCCGTGCTGCAACGCGCCGCCGCCCTGGCCCAGCAGGCGAGTTTCATCGAGATTGAGGTGGAGACGCTGGCCCAGCTCGACGAGGCCCTGAATGCCGGTGCCCGCATGGTGCTGCTGGACAACATGGACCTGCCCACCTTGCACGAGGCCGTGCGCCGCAACACTGCGCGCGGTGCCAACAAAGCCGTGCTGGAAATCTCCGGCGGCGTGACGCTGCAAGGCTTGCGCACCCTGGCCGAAACCGGCGTAGACCGGATCTCCATCGGTGGCCTGACCAAGGACGTGAAGGCCACCGATTACTCCATGCGTTTCCAGGACCTGTGAGGAAAAATCCATGACCACCACCATGATGGAAGTTGAATATGAGCAGCCCGTAGAGGGTGCCGTCTGCGCGCCACGCCACGCCTGGGCCCGCGTACCGGTGGAGCCCAGCCCCAGCGAACGCCTGGCGCTGAAAGACCGCATCCGCCGCCTGCTCAAAGAGCGCAATGCGGTGATGGTGTCGCACTATTACGTGCACCCCGACTTGCAAGATTTGGCCGAAGAAACCGGCGGCTTGGTCAGTGATTCGCTGGAGATGGCCCGCTTTGGCCGCGACCATGCGGCGCAGACCCTGGTGGTATCGGGCGTGCGCTTCATGGGCGAAACCGCCAAGATCCTGTCGCCCGAGAAGCGCATCCTCATGCCCGACCTGGATGCCACCTGCTCGCTCGACCTGGGCTGCCCCAGCGCCGAGTTCAACGCCTTTTGCGATGCCCACCCGGACCGCACCGTGGTGGTCTACGCCAACACCAGCGCCGAGGTGAAAGCCCGCGCCGACTGGCTGGTCACCTCCGGCTGCGCGCTGGACGTGGTGCGGGCTCTCAAAGACCAGGGCCACAAAATCCTGTGGGCCCCCGACAAACACCTGGGCAACTACATCCAGAAGGAAACAGGGGCCGACATGGTGTTCTGGAACGGGGCCTGCATCGTGCACGACGAGTTCAAGGCCTTCGAGCTGGAAGCCTTGAAGGCCGAGCACCCCGAAGCCAAGGTGCTGGTGCACCCCGAGTCGTCCGCCGACGTGATCGCCCTGGCCGATGCCGTGGGCTCCACCTCGGCCATCCTGGCGGCAGCCCGCACCATGGATGCCAGCACCTTCATCGTCGCCACCGACAACGGCATGCTGCACAAACTGCGCACGCAGAACCCCGGCAAATTGTTCATCGAGGCCCCCACTGCCGGCAACAGCGCCACCTGCAAGAGCTGCGCGCACTGCCCCTGGATGGCCATGAACGGCCTGGCCGGGCTGGCCCAGGTGCTGGAGCTGGGCACCAACGAGGTCCACATCAACCCCGCCCTGGGCCTGCGCGCCCGCCTGCCCATCGACCGCATGCTGGCCTTTACGGCGGCCCTCAAAAACGGCCTACCCACCACCGGCCTGGTGCCAAACATCGGCGCGGCCTGATGGAGGGAATCACCGCGCTGATCGACTTTGCCGACCCGCGCGGAGGCCCCCGTGTGCGCCATGCGTTTGGCACGCCGCTGCAGACCCTGCTGGCGCACACGCTGGCGCAAGTCAAGCCGCTGCTGGATGCAATGCAGGCCGCGTCGGCACAGGGGCAGTGGTGCGTGGGCTATCTGCGCTACGAGGCTGCGCCCGCGTTCGATGCGGCGTTGACGGTCCATCCTGCCGACGGCCCACTGGCCTGGTTTGCAGTGTTTGACGCACCCCTGCCTTGGCCAGAACCCGCCACCGCCAGCGCGCAAATCGACTGGCACAGCTTCATTTCCCGGCCCGATTTCGATGCAGCTATGGACAAGCTTCACCAAGCGATCAGTGCAGGCGATCTGTACCAGGTGAATCTGACAGCGCAGATGGCAGGCGACTTCCAGGGCGACCCGCAGGCTCTGTTTGCGGCCCTGCAGCGCGCCCAGCCAGGGGGCTATGCGGCGCTGCTGGATACCGGAGACGCGCAGATTTTTTCCGTCTCGCCCGAGCTGTTTTTCGACTGGCGGGATGGCCACATCCTGGCCCGCCCCATGAAAGGCACGGCCCGCCGCGGCGCGGATGCGCAAGAGGATGCGGCCCTGGCGGCATCGCTGCGCACGTCGCCCAAGGAGCGCGCCGAGAACGTGATGGTGGTGGACTTGCTGCGCAACGACATCTCGCGCATTGCCGAACCCTTCAGCGTGCAGGTGCCGCGCCTGTTCCACACCGAGGCCCTGCCCACGGTGTGGCAGATGACCTCCGACGTAACCGCCCGCACCCGGCCCGGCTGCACGCTGGCCGAGGTGTTCACCGCGCTATTCCCCTGCGGCTCGGTCACCGGCGCGCCCAAGGTGCAGGCGATGCGCATGATCCACAGCTTGGAGCCCACGGCGCGCGGCGTGTACTGCGGTGCCATCGGCGTGGTGCAGCCCGGTGGGGCCACCACCTTCAACGTGCCCATTCGCACCGTCACCCTGAGCGGCGCAGAGGCCCGCTGCGGCATCGGCAGCGGCATCACCTCTGACGCGCAAGCCGAGGGCGAGTGGCAGGAATGGGCCGCCAAGCAGGCCTTTGTGCAGCGCGCCAGCGCCCCGTTTGCGCTGCTGGAGACGCTGGCCATGGTGGGCGGCAGCCTGCGCCACCGTGAGGCCCACCTGGCCCGCATGCAGGCGGCGGCAGCGCATTTCGGTACGCCGTGGAATCTGGAACACGTCCACCAAACCCTGCAAGCCATCGCCCGTCCCCAAGGCGCATGGCGCGTACGCCTGCTGCTGGATGCGCAGGGCCAGGCCACGGCCGAGGCCTATTCGCTGGAAGCCAACCCGGAGCGCGTACGCCTGCAACTGGCCGACCATCCGCTGGCCGAGGCGCACAGCGAATTCGTCCGCTTTAAAACCACCCGCCGCGGCCACTACGATGCCTTTGCGCCAACGGAGCCAGGCGTGTTCGACACCCTGCTGTGGAACACGGCCGGTGAAATCACCGAGTGCACGCGCGGCAACATCGCCCTGCGGCTGGACGGCCGCTGGGTCACTCCGCCGCTGGCCTGCGGACTGCTGGGCGGCATCGGACGTGACAACGCCCTGCAAGCAGGGCGTATGGTGGAAGCGGTGGTGCGGGTAAGCGACCTGCCGCGTGTGGAAGCGCTGGCCTTCGTCAATAGCCTGCGCGGCTGGCTGGCGGCAGATCTGGCCACACCAACCTGAATGCTATATTTAATATAGCTACTGACACATATAAGTTCTACGCCAAAGGCCAATTTTATGTATAAATTAACCGATGGCTTAGCTTAGCGCTCGTAGGCCTGGAACGACAGGTTATTGCCGCCACTGGCGGTCACGATCCAGTTGGTATCGTCAAAAGGGTTGACCGTGGCCCAACCGCTGGTCACGACGGGCAGGGTGTAGCGGCTGCGGGGCAGCAACCAGGTCACATCGGTCAAAGACTGGGGGTTGCTGGCGGTAAAGCGGGTCGCGCCGTAATAGCCGGTGGTGGTGCTCCAGGTGGTCTGGATCCGGCGCTGAGAGAAGTCGGCGATCTGCGCCATGGTGTACCAGTTGAAGCGGCCCCAGTTCTTTAGGCCTTCGGCCCGCTGTACAAAGGTTTTTACCACGTTCAAATGGTTCCGTGCACCGGGTGGGTGGTTGTAGAACAGGCGGTTAGTGCGGTTGTTGACCACAAAGCTTTGCAGGTCCAGCAGCCACTGGGCCGAAGCGCCATCCGTCACACCGGTTTCTTCGAACTCCTCAAACGTGGCGGAGGTGCCCATGGGCGATACGGGCATGGCCCACAGTTTGTTGGTTACCCGCGCACCGCTGCGCCATTCGCGCGTGGCAGAGGTACCGGTGTTGCTGGCGGTGTACATGCCCACAATGCCATAGGCCTCCAGCCATTGGGTCGCCCACAGGGGGTTATTGCCTTGGGGGGCCGAATATTCGCGGCTCTTTTTACCCATGACGTTCTGGATCACGCCGACGTTGGCCTGCACCCAGGGCAGATAGGTACTGGCATTGGTTTCGTTGGCGTTCAAGCCAAAGATGTTGTGGTCCCAGCCGCCATGGGCACCGATCTCGTTCGTCAGGCTGCCGCGCTGCGCGCCAGCCGCCCGCACCACGGCTTGTCCTGCGGGATTGTTGGCCAGGTTCATGCCCAAGCCATCGCCAACCACATTCACATCGGGGCCCGCGGTGAATTGCACCGAGAACGGTCCCTTGCCCTGCATGAACCACTGCCCCATGACGAAGCCGTAGTCCGGAGTCAGGGCCTGCCCATCGTCCACATGCCAGTCGTAAATCAGGCCGCCCACACCTTTAGGCTGCACAGATATTTGTGGCATCACGACCTGGTCGCGGGCGAAGTGGTTCAAGAAGCCGTGCAGCAGCATGCCGTCGGTACCGATGGCGGTGAAGAAGCCCAGGGGGATGTTCACAAACAAGACCTTGCCGTTGCCGTAGGTGCGTTCACCCGCGACCAGACCGTGGTCTGGCGATGACAGGAACACATTACCCGGGAAGGTACCCGTGGTCACAAACGAGTAGTAGCCCAGCGCAGGAAAGCCATAGCCGCTGATGGTCTGCAAGGATTTGTCGTCTGCGCTCAACTGAGTCGAGACCCAACCGATGGGCTTTTCTTGCCAGTAGGCACCGGTGCTATCGACCGTGGCGCTGACATCATCCGAGTAGCGGAACGGGTAGCTGCCGGGCAGGCGCAACGCGGGGGTGGCCGTAGGCACGCACTGATCGTAACGCAGCGGGTTGAATGCCTGAGACCAGCCCTTGCGGAACCGTGCTTCCACCATGGGGCGCATCGCATCCGCACCGCCCGGATCTAACCGGCTGGTTGGCACGAAGGCAGTTGTGGCCGCTACCGCCGTCGGCGTGACGTAAGGCAGGAACTTGCCGGGAGGTACCGACAGGTTGTTCATCCGAGCCTTGCTGCCCACGATGGGGCCAAAGCCCACCACGCGGTCGCGCAGGGCTTCGTACTGCACATAGTCCACCCCGACCAGGTCGAAAAAGCGCGACTTGCCTGACGCATCATAAAAACCCAAGTCGTTCAAAGCGCCCGCATCGTAGGTCAGTAGCAGTCTGCCGCCCCCTGATACGTACAGTTTGACGGCGGCCACCAGCGCATTGCTGGCCTGGATGTGTGCGCTGTCAGGCAGCACCAGCCCGGCGATCTTGGAGGCCGCGGTGGTGCCCAGTGCGAGGAACGCCGAGTCGGTGATGGTTTTGATCTGGATGCCTTCCTCTACCGCAGCATCGGTCCAGACCTGAACTTGCCAGCTATTGAGCGCGGCGTTGTCGGGAATCAGCAGGGTCAGGTTGTCGCGCGAGGGCGTGGCCCAGGCCGTTGTACTGGCGGCCACAAAGGCGAGCAGGGTCAGAAATACGGCGACAAGGTGCCGCCGGGCGAAAAGATTCAGGTGCATAGGACATCCAAAGTGAAGTGAAAACAAAAAACCAACGCTTACAAAATCGGGTGGGCACCGGGGCTTACTGGCACGGGATCGGCCAGCCAAAACAACCACTGCAGGTCACCGACCTGGAACGGCTAGGCAAATAGCGCGTCGGGGCGCATCCAGGCACTGCGGGCCCGGGCCACCCACGTCGAGGCGGCGAGGTCATCGCCCACACAGTGCGCGGCAACCGCAACGGCCGGCCACCAAAACCCCTCTGGGTCCACGTTGCGCTGCGGCCAACCTGCCGCCTTTTACCAGGGCGCAATCGTTTGCTGCCATACAGCATGGGCACGTGCCACACCGGCAGCGCCATCGGGCTGCGCGGCATCCATCCACAGCAGCGGCCAAGCCTGGGCCACGGTATCGGGATACCAATGGGTGAAGTCGGATTTGCCGGCATCCACACTGACCAGCCAGGTGCGACTGGGGGCGTGCCAGAGGTGCTTTTGCACCGCCGCATCGGTACGCTGCGCCATCGCCATGCTGTTTTTGGCGGCTTGGGGGATGCCGTACACCTCGCGCTGTAGCTGTGCCCAGGCGCGCCAGCCCGCTGACACCTCAACCGCGTCCATCAAATACGCCACCTGGTGGTCGGGCTTGGCCCACGGCAGGCCGTTGGACTGGGTCAGCCGCGCCAAGATGGCGGCAGCTTCTTCCAAGGCCCGGCGCAAGCTGGGCTCCCGCAGCAACGGGCTCGCGGGTGCCGCCCGGGCATAGGCCTGGGCCATCAGCAACAGCGCTGCGGCAGTGCTGTCATAGGCATCCACCTGGGGGCAAGAACGCGGACTTTTGCCGGGTGGACAGGTGGATTCCTGCAGATCACTGGCCCGCACCCAGTGGTCAAATACCACGCTTTCGGATGGCCCGGTGGAGGTGGTGTGGGCCGCCTGCCAGCGTAACCACTGGGCGGCGGTGGGCGCCAGCCCAGGGGCCACCCGCAAAGCCCCGATCAGTCCCAGATTGACCTGGTAGGTCGATACGTAGTGCCACACTCCGCCCTGCGGATCCAGGTGCGCAGGCGAGTGGTGCACTTTGATGGCACCGTCGGCACTGTGGCCGGGAGCGTGTACCACCAGGCGGCCTAAAGCCTGCAACGCAGCATCCCGAAATGCGGCATCCACCAGTACGCCCGGGGGGCATGCCGCCGAGGTAAGAGGCGCATCTACAGCACCCACAGCGGCCGCGCATAGCGCTACCGCTGCAGCAAAGAGCTGGCGCACTTTGTATTTACGCATGGGTCACCTCGGCCATTTTCCAGCCCATCGCCCAGCCATACAGGGCCACAAAGCCAATGATGTCCAGCATGACGCCAAACAGCAGGTGCAGCAGCGGCATGACCACCAGCCCCATATGCTGGACCAACGCCACATGCAAGGCATATTGCAGCGGGGTCAGTACAAACAAAAAGAGCCAGCTCAGCACGGTCACCAAGCCGCGCTGCCACAGCGCAAACGGAAACAGGTAGTAGGTGGCAAGGTGGATCCACGGTGCCAACAGCATCAGGTGCCAAGCCTGGCGCAGCCCGCTGCCGGTGTGCAAGTCCACCGAATGCGGAAAACTGGCGGGCCAGAAGATGAAAAAGATCACCGATGCGCCATGGACCAGCACTGCAAAGCGCAGCAAATAGGCCACCGGCTTGGCGGCATCCGACATGCGGCCTGCGGCCCACCACACGCACAAAGCAGCCACCCCATGCCACACGGGAATCCATCCATCGGGGGCATCTAACTGCAAGTCGATAAACGGTACAGCCAGCACGTCCTCGCCACCCCGCCCGTGCACATCAAAATGGCCGGGCAATTCCAGCGCCCGCATCCACCACACGATCTCTACCGCCCAGGCCTGTGCCACCCAAGGGCGCAGCAGTACCAGCAACACCGTCAACACCACGGCCAGGGCCAGCCCCGCCCAGAGCCTGTGCCACGGCAGGTGCAGGCGGGATATCGCCCGGTGCGGCGGAATCGGGCTCCCTAAATGGCCAAACAGGCGCAGGCGCAGGGTCGACTCCAGAGGGGTAGTGGGCTTAGGCCTTGGCATCGCCGGTCCTACCACTGGGCGAAGAGCCCGACACCCAGTGTTTGACGCTGGTACGCGGGGTTGCGGTAGTGCTCGGCCTGCGCTGTAAAGCCCCACTGGGGGCCTATCCAGCGCCGCCAAGTAACCGACACACTACGGCTATGGAAGTTGACCAACTGCGTGGCTGCGCCCAAAGCCTGGTAGGCCTCGGTGCCATTGCTGAGGCGCAGGCTCAGGTACTGCTGGCCTTCCTGGCCAACGGTGACGCTGGCATAGGGCATGTCGGAATTGACGCTGCCGGGCTGGCTGAGGTTGAACGTGACACCCATCTCCAGCACCGCTGGCAGCGGCAGGTACCAGACCGCCGACAGGCGCAACCCGGAGTCGCTGCGGCCACCGTCATACACCGCGTGGTACAGCGCGCCAGAGGTCACCAGTTGGCGCTGGTCCAGCCATTTGGTAGACACCTGCAAATCAGCCCGGCCATTGGCCCAGTTGGGGCCGCCTTGCCCCACCACCAGCGTGCCCGTTGCGAACCAATCGGGTGCAAAGAAATCGGTATAGGCCAGTGCCCAGATACCACCCCGCTCGCCAAACTTGCGCTCCTGCATCAGTTCCGACTGCAGGCTGCTGCCTCTGGGCAAAGCCACGGTGGCACGCACCGCAAGGGCCTCGCCGTCCGGCAGCCCGGCGCTGAGTTTGCTGTGGGTGGCCTGGATGTCCCAGGTGACCGGGGACAGGGGCTGCACCGGTGCAGATTGGGCGGATACAGCCTGTGCCCCCAGCGCCATGGCCATGCCGGTACAGGCTTGGAAAATCGGGTTCAAACGCATGCGGAACTTTCGAGATCGCGGGCTAGTACATCGGCGATACGTGGGGCGGTACGGCCATCGCCAAACGGGTTGATGGCCTGGCGCATGCGTCCCAACACTGCGGGGTCGGTCAGCAGCTGCTTCACCGTACGGACGATGCGGGCGGTGTCGGTGCCGACGATCATTCCGGCACCGGCATCGATCAACTCGGGACGTTCGGTGGTGTCGCGCAGAACCAGCACCGGGCAGGACAATGCCGCCCCTTCTTCCTGAATGCCGCCCGAATCGGTCAGTGCCAGCGCACTGTGGTGCAGGCACCAGAGCAAGGCCGGGTAGTCCAGCGGTGGGCACAGCGTAAGCCGTCCACCCAGCTGCTCGGCAAGACCACCAAGTTCGGCGTAGACGGCATCACGCACGGCCGGATTACCATGCACCGGCCAGACCACCGCCAGATCAACATGTTGGGTGAGCAGCTGGGCCACGGCGCGGGCAATATGGTGGATGCCTTCACCCCAGTTTTCACGCCGGTGCGCGGTAACGGTCATCAGCTTGCAGTGCGTCAAATGTGGCTGCGGGGCTTGCAGCGCGACGGGCAGGGCCAAGCTGCCGTTTGCCAGCAGTTTCTCCATGCGGACGGTTCCCGCCAACGCGGCATCTACCGCCGTATTGCCCACGATGTATACGGCATGGCTGGGCACGCCTTCTTTGCCCAGGTTGCTAGCGGCCCCTGCGGTAGGGGCGAAATGCCAGCGCGCCAACCGGGCCGTGAGCTCGCGGTTTTTTTCTTCCGGGAAGGGTTCGCGGGGGTTACCGGTGCGCAGGCCCGCTTCCACATGGCCAATGGGCACATCCAGGTAAAAGGCGGCTTGCGCCGAGGCCAGCGTACTGGTGGTGTCACCATGCACCAGCACCGCGCGAGGTTGCACCCGCTCGTAAACCTCGGACAGGCCTTCCAGTAGCAGCGCATTTAAATGGGCCAGGCTGCCATTGCGCCGCTCCAGCACCACTTCGTGCTGGGGGTGGATACCAAAAAACGCATACAAACTGTCGGCCATTTCGCGGTGCTGGCCCGTGTGCACCCAGGCCACGGGCATGCCGCGGCGGTGCAGTTCGGCGTACACGGGGGCCATTTTGATGATTTCGGGACGCGTACCGACCGAGATAAGGATAGGGCGCTGGAGAGAGGAGTCGGGCGTATTCATGGTTTTTTTAACGTAACGGAAGCAGGGGAAATAGGGGCTGTTTGGAACGGCAGTCGCAGAGTTAGCGCCGCCTGGGCACCCGCCACCACGCGCCAGTAGCTGCCGTCGTGGTCGATCTGGGCCGTGCCCTGCAACACCACCGGCTGGGCATATCGCTGCATCGGTAGCAGCCAGGTGAAATGTTCCAGCGAGCGCGGATGGCTGGCGGTCAGCTGCTGCACTCCTGCAGACTGCCCGTCCTGCGCTATCTGCCACTGCACGCCAAGCCGTTGGTTGGCAAAGTCAGCGTACTGCGCCATGGTTATCCAGTGCAGCTCCTTCTTCTTCAGCAAGCGGGCGGTGTGCTGCATCCAGCCCTTGAAGGCGGCGGGAAACATCGCAATACCCGGCGGGTGAAAGTACACCAAGCGCACTGTGCGGTATTGGGCGCAGTAGTCGGCCACATCGCGCAGCCAGGCGGCGATATCGCGCTCGGACTGGTGTGCCACCTGGGAATCTTCAAACGTGCCGTAGGTGCCATAGCTCAGCACGGGGAAGGCCCACATGTCAGCAGGCCCGCGCCGCTCGCCCTGGTAGCTGCGGGTGGGGGCCATACCGATGTCACCGGTAAAGTAATAGGCCTGGATGCCCTTGTCGTGTAGCCACTGCGTAACCCAGGCTGGGTGGTTGCCGACCGGGGCCGAGTATTCGCGTACAGGCTTGCCGCTGGCGGCTTGCACGCTGGCCACATTCTTTTCAATGAACGGAATCGACACGGCAGGTGGTTGTTTATCCACCTTTAGACCAAGGGCGTTGTGGATCCATCCGCCGTGGCTGCCGACTTCGTCGCCGCGCGCGACAAAGCGACGCACCCACGCCTGCATGTTGGGGTTGTGGTCCAGGTCCATGCCCGCGCCGTCCCCTTCCGTATCGACATCGGGCCCGGCCGTAAGGTGCACCGAGTACGGCCCTTGCTCAAAGATGCCCAGGGCTTGCAAGGTCTCCATCGCAGGTTCGGCTTTAGCCGAGTCGATGTGACAGTTCATGATGAGCGCGCCCTGCGCCTCTGGCATGGCGGACAGCTGCGGCAACTGCGCCACGTCTTGCGCAAAGAAACGCAAAAAACTGTGCAAAAAGAAGCCGTCGGTACGCAACTTCAAATACCCCAACGGCAAATTGACGAACAGCACCTGACCCTTGCCTAGGGTATGCACGCCGGCTAGGAGGCCATCGCCGCCAAAATGCATCAGGCGCTGGCCATCAAAGATGCCGCTGGTGGCAAAAACCGGGTAGCGCAAACGGCCGTAGTTGTAGCTGACTACGGCCAGTTTTTCGTCGGCCCGGGGCGCAGGCTGGGTGCTGATCAACGGGCTTTCGCCGCCCTCTCGCATCAGCTTGCCCGGAGGCAGTCGCAGCAGCGATACCGCCGATCCATCGACCCAGGCGATCTCCTCGCTCAGCATGTGAGGTCCCAATGTCTCATACAGCGCGTAGCGGACCCCAGCCAACGCGGACAGGCGCGACTGCACCGGGTGGTAGTTTCCGTCCATATCGGAGACACCTGCGTCGTGCACCAGCATCAGCTGAGCACCAGCGCGCACCCGCGCTTCCAGATGGGCCACCACAGCACTGTTCATGCGGCGGTGGACGGTGTCTGGCACCACCAAAGCGGCATCCAGCGGATAGCCGCCCGGCCGCAACAGGGCCGAGACACGTACCACCGCCATGGGGAAACCGGTTTCCGTCGCGGCATCCTGCCAGACCTGCACGATGGGATCGTCGCTCGCCACGTCATCAGGGACCAGCAGTGCCAAATGCGTCAGCGGCATGGCGCGCTGCCCACCCCAATGTGGCCAGGCCCACAACGCGAACCAGCCCAGCAAGCCCGCAAGCACCACACCGCGCCCCAGATGCCACACCGTCACGCCCTTCATGCCAGCACCCCGTGTGCAGGCAAGATGCGCGAGGACTGGCCCGCCGCCGACGCGGGGATAAAGGTCGCGGCCTCTGCGGTCCAGCCTTTTTTCTCGGCCCAGAGCGTGCCGTAGACCGTAACCCCTGGTGCGATCTCGATGTGTGGCGCGGTGATGGTCGCAGGCGCGCCAGGCGCGCCAACCGTGCAGCCAGGACCAACCACAATCGCCACCTCGGACAACACCGCCCCCAGCACCACGCAGTTCGCAGCCAAATGAACAGCGCCGTCAGCCACCACACTCCCACTGATGTGGCAGCCAGCGCCCACATGCAGGTCACCGCGCGCTTTCAGGCTACCGTCTGCCTGGCAATGTGCACCTAAATCCAGATCGGCCAAACACACCACGTCCCCATGCCATGCACGGCGGTCTTCGATCCGCAACGCAGACCGCGCAAAGGCGCGGCGTGCTGGAGGGCTCCACACCGCACCAGCGGGCCAGTCGGTCATGGCAACACAGGACAAAACCGGCTCCGGCCCACGGGCGCGAAGGCTGCCGCGCTGCGCCACAAAGTCGATGCGGGAAGCATGCAACAGCATAAAAAATACCCCAGGCTCAACCGCCAGTGTGTCCTGGGCTGTCACGCGCCCCGCTAAATGGCAACCGGTGCCGACATGCAACTCGCGACCATGCGCCCAGCGCAGCACCGTACAAAAAGGTGCCAACGTGGCCTGCCCCCCGGCCCACAGCGCGCGGTAGACGTTGTGCGCCGCAGTATGCAGGCCAGCAGAGGCCGACACCTCGGCATAAAAGCCCATGTTTTCAGGCAGTTGGACATCGCCCTGGATATGCCACAAGCGGTCGGTACGACCGGCGGCCACTTCGGTCGCCAGCAGCGGCACGCCATTCGCACCGCGCGCCATATGGGCGATGCCGGAACCGCCCATATGCGTGGCCCCCACCTTGACGGCCTCAGCCAACAACGCGGCAAAACTATGGGCCAGGTAGAGTGGATCGAGGGCATCGGTTTCGTCAATTTTGAGCGGTACTACATCGCGGGGCCGCCTCCACTCGCGCAATGCCGGCATCAGCGGCAACACCATCACCAGCAACGCCAGTCCGACCAACAAGGACAACATCATGGCTGTATCTCTGTGGACACCGACAACAGCGGGATGGGCGTGGCAGGGGATGCCACGGGGCGGCGGTAGCGCACCGTTTTGTCCCAATGGAAACCACGACCGGGCAATCGATCCAGCAGCAACTGCTCAAGCACCGACTGGGCAATGGCAACGGCGCTCACGATGAAGCCCATGAACGTAAACGCCAACAAATGGATGCGCTGGCGCGAGCGGTCCAGGTGCACCGCCGTAGCGATCTCAAAAAACGCGGCAAAGTTACCCAGCGCGCTGTGCGCCATGAAGGCAATCAGCAGCAGCGCGGGTGCCAGTACCTGCATCGACACCGTGAAATACATCAGCAGACTGAGCACCCAGCCAAACAGCAAGATAGGCGACATCATGTAGACACCCAGCAGCAAAAACCCGTCTAGCCGCTCGATCAGACCCAGCGCCGGATTGCGCAGCAAAGCACCACCGTGGCGCACCAGCGCCTGGTTATGCCCTTTGGACCAGCGTTTGATCTGGCGCATGCGCACCGCCCAGTTCTGCGGCACTTCTTCGTAGCATTCGGCCCGGTTGTGGTAAACGGTTAACCAGCCGCCCAGCAGCAGGCGGTAGGTCAAATCGGTGTCTTCAGCCAGCACGTCGTCATGCCAGCCACCCACCGACTGCAACGCACTGATGCGGATGCCGCCCACCGTACCGCCGTATTGCGGCACCAGGCCGAGGTTCATGCGCGCTTGCTGGTCCACCTGGTAACCGCCAGAGCGCTCCAGATCCAGTAACCGGGTCAACAAATTGGCTCCCACGTTGTGCGGCACCACCCGACCCATCACTGCGCCCACCTCGGGATCAAAGAAGGGCGCCATCAACCGACGAATCAGGCCACGCGAGGGCATGTAATCGGCATCAAAAACAATGATGAAGTCAGTGTCGATCAGCGCCGTGGCATCCTTCAAGGCCGCCGCCTTGCCAGGCTTACCGCTGACCCGGTGGAACGGTGTGATGCGGCCCGGAAAGCGTGCCACCACGGCATCGATGATCTCGCGGGTGCGGTCACTGGAGCGGTCGTTGACAGGCATGATGACCATACGGTCCGCCGGATAGTCCACCCGCATGAGGTTTTCCAGGCAATCCTGGATCACGTCTTCTTCGTTATGGGCTGCCACAAAAATGGTCACCCTTGGCCAATTGGCGGTGACGATGCTGGCGTACGGATGGCGCTGGTGACCAAACAGCCGGTTGATGGAAAACACGTAGTGTCGCAAGGTGTAGACCGTCAGCAGCAGCATGACGATGCCCATCATGCTCACCAGAGACCAGGCCCACACGGCACCAAACGGGCTGGTCAGGACATAGCCCAAGGAGGCACCCGTATCGGCCTGCGCGCCTGATGCAAAACTTACAAGCGCTAGCACCGGCAAATTGCACAGGGCATAGGCGGTAGCTTTGGAGGACACAACAGCAGAGACGGAGTAAAGGGGCATCTTGAAAAGAATGGATTGTTAAAGCACCCCTTGCCATTTTGTATATTTACACTCTATAAATATAAATAATTTACGTGCATACAAACATATAAATGACAACACATGCAAGTGCGTCACCTTTGTCAACTACAAGAGGAGGAAATGCGCAAGCCGCTCGGTCCGAAATTTGGTGGGCTAACCGTTAAGGATTAGTGCCCACCCGTCCAAGCGGAAATGGAATGTAAACATTTTCCCGGAAAAAATTGTATGCACCGTAACAATTGTCTGGATAAAAAACTACCCCACACGCGGGTTGTCGCAGGCGAATACAGCAGAAATTCTTTCGCTCGGGATCGCCATCCATTGAATTTTGCCGTTTTTTAAAAAGCAGAAAATCCAGGTTCTGCATGCACAAAATGGTATGTGCGCACCGTATTACAGTGGCATGGCGATACGCCACCTAGTGTGAACGAACGGCTCCACGGCAGATACAAATCGTCTGGCGAAATGAGCCTTTTAAAAAATAAAAACCTCACACTTTCGCGACAACGTTACGACTGACTTACGTTTTCGGGAACCAGAACCGTAGCCTCCGCTGTTGCCGCCAGCCCAGGGTAGTCGCGGCTGAAATGCAGGCCCCGGCTTTCCTGCCGGGTGCGGGCGCTACGCACGATCAGGTCGGCCACCTGGACCAGGTTACGCAGCTCCAGCAGGTCGCGGGTGACGTGGTGGCGGGCGTAGAACTCGTCGATTTCGCTTTGCAGCAGGGCGATGCGGTGGGCGGCGCGGTCCAGGCGCTTGTTAGTGCGCACTATGCCCACATAGTCCCACATGAAGCGGCGCAGTTCGTCCCAATTGTGCGAGATCACCACCAGTTCGTCACTGTCGATCACCTGGCTGTCGTCCCAGGCAGGGAGTTGGGGTGCGGGGGCTCGGTCTACAGCCGCCATGGCCTGCGCGGCAGCACGGGCAAACACCATGCATTCCAGCAGCGAATTGCTGGCCAGCCGGTTGGCACCGTGCAGGCCAGTGCAGGCGGCCTCGCCCAAGGCGTACAGGCCAGACACGTCGGTGCGGCCTTCCAGGTCGGTCAGCACGCCGCCGCAGGTGTAGTGGGCGGCGGGCACGACGGGGATGGGCTGGAGGGCGATGTCGATACCCAGCTCCAAGCAGCGGGCGTAAATGTTCGGAAAATGCTCCAGCAAAAAGGCTTTCGGCTGGTGCGAGATGTCGAGGTAGACGCAGTCGAAGCCGCCCTTCTTCATCTCGAAGTCGATGGCGCGGGCTACCACGTCGCGCGGGGCCAGTTCGGCGCGCGCGTCGTGTTCGGGCATGAAGCGGCTGCCATCGGGGCGCAACAGCCGGCCACCTTCGCCGCGCACGGCCTCAGAAATCAAAAACGATTTGGCGTGCGGGTGGTACAGGCAGGTGGGGTGGAACTGAATGAATTCCATGTTCGCCACCCGGCAACCTGCGCGCCAGGCGGCGGCAATGCCGTCGCCTGTAGCGGTATCAGGGTTGGTGGTGTACAGGTAAACCTTGCCTGCGCCTCCAGTGGCCAGGATAGTGTTGGGGGCGCTGAAGGTGAGCACTTGGTCGGTGTCTGCATCCAGCGCGTACAGGCCCACGCAGCCCTGTTGGGGCAGGCCAAGCTTGCTGCCGATAATGAGGTCCACCAGGGTGTGGTTTTCAAACAGGGTGATCTGCGGGTGGCTGCGCACCTGGGCCATCATGGTGGCCTGCACGGCAGCCCCGGTGGCATCGGTGGCGTGGACGATGCGGCGGTGGCTGTGGCCACCCTCTCGGGTCAGGTGCAGCGCACCGTCTTCGGTAGAAAACGGTACACCCATGGACTGCAGCCAGGCAATGCATTCGGGCGCATGCTCAACCACAAAGCGGGTGGCATCCACATCGCACAGGCCGCCCCCCGCGACCAGAGTGTCGTCCACATGCGAGGCAAAACTGTCGCCCTGGCCCAGCACGGCGGCAATGCCGCCCTGGGCCCAGGCGCTGGCACCGTCTGCCATGCCGCGCTTGGTGAGCACGGCCACCCGGTGGGTGGGGGCCAGCAGCAGCGCGGCACTGAGGCCTGCCAGGCCGCTGCCCACGATCAAAACATCAAAATTCAGGCTGGTCGAAGCGGCGGTAGCGGACAATTTAGATCTCGATTTTGGAACCCAGCTCTACTACCGCGTTATTGGGTAGTCGCAAAAAGTCGGCTGCGGCGCTGGCATTGTGGTGCATTTGCGCAAATAGTTTTTCGCGCCAGGGGGCCATGCCACCACCAAGAGTGGGGATGACCGTATCGCGCGACAGAAAATAGCTGGTGGTCATGACCTCCAGCTCGCAGCCCCGGCCCCGGATGTGTTCCAGCGCCTTGGGAATGTCGGGGGTGTTTTTGAAGCCATAGTGGATGATGACCTGCCAGCATTTGTGGCCCAGCGCCTCGACTTCGATGCGCTTGCCCATGCCGATCCAGGGGATAGGATGGTTGTGGACGGTAACAAACAGGTTGTGCTCGTGCAACACCTTGTTGTGTTTGAGGTTATGCAGCAAGGCATTGGGCACGGTAGAGGCTTCGGCGGTCAAAAATACCGCGGTACCTTCTACGCGCACAGGCGGGCTGATGAAGACCGAGTCCAGAAAGCCCTTCAGGTCCATAGCGCTTTCACGCTGCTTTTCGGCCAGCAGGCGGCGGCCATCTTTCCAGGTGGACATCACCACATACAAAATCAGTGCCATCGCCAGGGGGAACCAACCGCCTTGCATTATCTTGAGCGAGTTGGAGGCAAAAAACACCATATCCACCAGCAGGAAGAAACCGGTAGCTGCAATGCACAGGGGCAGTGAATAGCCCCAGCCATAGCGCACCACGTAGAAGGTCAGCACCGTAGTGATCACCATCAGCAGGCTGACCGAAATGCCGTAGGCGGCGGCCAGTGCGTCCGACGAGCCGAACATCAGCACGGCGGCAATCACCCCGGCCAACAGCAACCAGTTGACCGCGGGCACGTAAATTTGCCCGGTGTCGCGCACAGAGGTGTGCAGGATGGTCAGGCGCGGCAGGTAACCCATCTGGATGGTTTGCTTGGTGGCGGAGAAAGCGCCTGAAATCAACGCCTGCGAAGCGATCACGGTGGCGGCAGTGGCCAGCACCACGGTAGGAATCAGCGCCCAGTCGGGGAACATCAGAAAGAACGGGTTTTCGGCAGCGCTCGGGTCCAGCAGCACCAGGGCACCCTGGCCAAAATAGTTCAGCACCAGGGCGGGCATGACCACCGCAAACCAGGCCAGACGGATCGGGTTCTTGCCAAAGTGGCCCATGTCGGCATATAGGGCCTCAGCCCCGGTCAGGCACAGAAACACCGCACCCAGCGTGATGAAGGCGATGTGCAGGTGGGCAAAGCCAAACTGCAGGGCATACACCGGCGACAGCGCCCACAGCACCACCGGGTTGCGCACGATCTGGTGTATGCCCGCGATGGCCAGCACCGCAAACCACAGCAGGGTGATGGGGCCGAAGAACTTGCCGATATCGCCCGTACCACGGCGCTGCACCATAAACAACAGCACCAGCACCACCAGCGCAATGGGTTTCACATACGGAGCAGCGCCGGGGGTAATGATTTCCATACCCTCAACCGCCGACAGCACCGAGATGGCGGGGGTGATGACCCCGTCACCAAAAAACAGCGCCAGGCCAAACACGCCCAGCATCAGCAAGGCGCGCCGCAAGCGGGGGCTGTCCTTGACCGATTCGGCCGCCAGCGCCAGCAGCGCCATCAAGCCGCCCTCGCCCTCGTTGTCGGCGCGCATGATGAGCACCACGTATTTGAGCGACACCACCACCATCAGCGCCCAGAAAAAGAGTGACAACACACCCAGCACATTGGCCTCTATGACCTGCACATGGCCATGGGCGAAGACTTCTTTAAACGCGTAAAGGGCAGAGGTGCCGATATCGCCGTAAACCACACCTAGCGCGCCAAGGGTAAGCGCCGACAGCGAAGATTTTGAACTTTGCACTAATGAGGTCCCGTCTAAATGACCCCAGAAGGGTCGGCGGGGTTCCATAAACTTTGGGAAGCGTATTTTGCGCCCCAGAATCCCACGTGCAAGCGGGGTAGAGCCCCTAGAACCGATTTATGTTGCGGTGCAGCAACTTATAAAAATGTGCTAGTCAATCGTAGGTCTCTGCATCCGGATCGGTCGCTTCCAGCTCGTAGCTGGCCGCCGCCATGGCCAGGCGACCCACCACACCGTACATATAAAAGCGGTTCGGCGCACTGGCACCTGGGCGCATACCGACCTGCGGCAGGTGGGCGTTGTCGGCAAAAGCCAGTGGCACGTAGCTGGAGCCGGGGGCGTTGAGGTTCTCGTCCACCCCGCGCTCGGCGTGGATACGGTAGAAGCCGCCCACCACGTAGCGGTCCATCATGTAGACCACAGGCTCGGCAACCGCGTCGTTGATACGCTCGTTGGTCAGCACGCCTTCCTGGATGATGGCATCCACTACCTGCGGCGCGCCCTTGCCCGCCGTGGTTTTGGCCCGGTGGTGCAGCACTGCCAAGTCTTTCACGTCGCGCACCGTCATGATGCCCATGCCGGGGGCGCCGCTGTCGGACTTGACGATCACAAACGGCTTCTCGTTGATGCCGTACTCTTTGTACTTGCGGCGGATCTTGCCCAGCAGCGCATCCACATTGGTGGTCAGGCAGTCCAGGCCCTGGCCCTGCGCCATGTCCACCGCACCACACTGGTTGAACATCGGATTGATCAGCCAGGGATCAATGCCCAGCAGCTTGCCCAGGCGCTTGGCCAGCTCTTCGTAGCTGCGGAAATGCTTGCTTTTGCGGCGCACCGAGCCTCCAGCGTGCAGCGGCGGCAGCAGGTACTGCTCGTGCAGCTCTTCCAGGATGCCGGGCGGGCCGGCCATCAGGTCATTGTTGAGCAGGATGGTGCAGGGGTCGAAGTCTTTCAGCCCCAGACGGCGCTTGGTACGGATCACCGGCTCCAGCGTCACCTGTTCGCCGTTGGGCAGGTTGATGACCGTGGTTTCCTTGATGTCAGGGCTGATCGAACCCACCCGTACATTCAACCCGGCCATGTGGAAGATGCGCTGTAACTGCGCCACGTTCGATAGGTAGAAGGTGCTGCGGGTGTCGTTCTCGGGGATCAGCAGCAGGTTTTTAGCCTCGGGGCAGATCTTCTCAATAGCGGCCATGGCAGATTGCACGGCCAACGGCAGCATTTGCGGGGTCAGGTTGTTCCAGCCGCGGGGGAACAGGTTGGTGTCCACCGGGGCCAGCTTGAAGCCCGCGTTGCGGATGTCCACCGAGCTGTAGAACGGCGGTGTGTGCTCCATCCACTCCAGCCGGAACCAGCGTTCGATGGCTGGCATGGAGTCGAGGATGCGCTGCTCAAGTTCGTTGATCGGGCCGGTAAGCGCAGTAATAAGATGGGGAACCATGGAGGCCCTTGTTGCTGTGTAAAACGACGATGGAATTTTAGAGTCCATTAAGGCCCGTAATTTGGGGCAGAACGGCGGGTTACAAGCCGCCAACCCCGCTTAAAAACGCGCCGGCCTCTTCCAGAAACACCGCAGAACTGGCTTTGCCAGGCTGCTGGTGTTGCCCCTGCATGTCACATTGGTTTTTCAAACCTATGCGAGGGGGGGGTGGGCGCGGTTACCTGCGTCCTCCGCTTTGCAAGCCGATTTCGGGGCAGTGAACAAGCCTGGGGGCGTGCTACAGCCTGACTTCTCCCTGGCCCAGCACCACGTATTTCAACGAGGTCAGCCCGGCCAGACCGACCGGGCCACGGGCGTGGAACTTGTCGGTGCTGATGCCAATTTCCGCCCCCAGCCCGTACTCGAAGCCATCGGCAAACCGGGTGCTGGTGTTGACCATCACGCTGGCCGAGTCCACCTCGCGCAGAAACTGCTGGGCGTGCATATGGTCGCGGGTCAGGATGGCATCGGTGTGGTGTGATGAATACTGGTTGATGTGGGCGATGGCTTCGTCCACGCCCTCGACCACCTTGATGCTGATGATGGGGGCCAGGTACTCCTCGTACCAGTCCTGCTCGGTAGCTGCTATGATTTTTGCATTTATTTTGATAGCATCATGCGCAAGCAATATCTGCGCTGCAGCCGGATCGCAGCGCATTTCTACACCCTTTTTTGCATAAATTGCACCGATCAGCGGCAAGAACTCTGCCGCCACGCCACGCGCTACCAGCAGGCCTTCGGTGGCGTTACAAGGACTGTACTTGCTGGTCTTGGCGTTGTCGGCCACAGTGACCGCCATGGCGATGTCGCTGGGGTCGTCCACGTACACATGGCAGTTGCCGTCCAGGTGCTTGATCACCGGCACCTTGGCATCGCGGCTGATGCGCTCGATCAGGCCCTTGCCGCCGCGCGGAATTACCACGTCCACATACTGGGGCATGGTGATCAGCTGGCCCACCACTTCGCGGTCGGTGGTTTGCACCAGTTGCACCGCATCGGCTGGCAACCCAGCTTCCAGCAGCGCCTGTTGCACCAGCAGCGCCAGCGCTTTGTTGGAGTCGATAGCCTCGGAGCCGCCGCGCAGGATGCAGGCGTTGCCGCTTTTGATCGACAGGCTGGCGGCCTCGATAGTCACATTCGGGCGGCTCTCAAAAATCATACCGAACACGCCAATCGGCACGCGCATCTGGCCTACGCGGATGCCGCTGGGCTGCTGCTGCAGGCCGATGATCTCGCCAATGCTGTCGGCCATGGCCGCCAGCTGCTCGCAACCCTGGGCGCAGGTTTCCAGCGTTTGCGGGCTGAGCTTGAGGCGGTCCACCAGGGGCGCGGCCAGCCCGGCGGCGCGGGCGCGGTCCAGATCTTTGGCATTCTCGGTTTGCAGCGCAGCGGTGCTCTCGCGCAGCAAGCGGGCCAGAGCGCGCAAAGCTACATTTTTAATAGCTGCAGGCGCACGCGCCATCTGCGCAGAGGCTACTTTTGCTTGTAAACCGAGCGATTGGGTGTATTCGGCGATGTTGAGGGCGTTCATGGCCGTATTTTGTCACGGCCCACGTAACCAGAGGGCTTTTAACGCCCCGCCGGAAGAGCGCACGCCGCGCACAGCATGCCCGCCAGCCGGTGCAAGGCCTGCCAGGGGTCGGCGGGCCAGTCGGGCTGCTTCAAACCCTTGACGATACCGTCCACCTGGTGGGCCGACTGCAGAAGCTGGGCGATCAATGGGCTCGGCATGCGGGGCAGCACGCGCTCAAACAGGCGCTCTTTGGCGCCCCAGACGCGGTTTTCACGCAGCGCCATGGGCAAAGGTTTACCGGCATCCATGGCGGTTTTGACGCGTTGCAGGGTGCGGATGTCTTCGGCCAGCGCCCAGTGCACCAGCACCTCGGCCTCGCCCTCGGCCTGCAGGCCGTCGAGCATGCGCTGCACCCGCAGGCGCTGCCCGCCCAGCACGGCCTCGGACAGCTTGAACACGTCGTAGCGGGCCACATTCAGCACGGCGGACTCCACCTGCGCCCACTGCAGCTCGCCCGCCGGGTACAGCAAGGCCAGCTTTTGGATCTCTTGGTGCGCGGCCAGCAGGTTGCCTTCAACCCGGTCGGCAAAAAACTGCAGGGTTTGTTGGCCCTCCACCCCGGCCTGCACCCGCTGCCCCTGGGCTTGTAGGCGCTGGGCGATCCACTGTGGCAGCGCACCGCGCTCTACCGGTTCGACCTGGATGGTGATGCCAAATTTCTCCAGCGCCACAAACCAGGCGGCAGACTTGGCCACCTTGTCGAGCCGGGGCAGTACCACCAGGGTGAGGGTGTCGGTATTGCCTTCGGCCTGGTGGGCCAGGTGCTGCAGGGCGGTGCTGCCGTCTTTGCCCGGCTTGCCGGAGGGGATGCGCACTTCCAAAATTTGCTTGTCGGCAAACAGGCTGAGCGAGCCCCCCGCCGCCAGCACCTCGCTCCAGTCGAAATGCGCCCCCGCCACCACGTGCACCGTGCGCTCGGTAAAGCCCTGCGCACGGGCAGTGGCGCGGATGGCATCCAGCGCCTCCTGCACCAGCAGCGGCTCGTCGCCGTGCAGGGTGTAGAGCGAGCGCAGGCCTTTGGAAAGCTGCGCGGCGAGCTGGCCGGGGGCGAGTTGCATCTACAGCGCTTGAACCGACGCGATGCGTCGCATGATCTGCTGCACGATGTCGGTTTGCATGTTGCGGTACAGCAGCTGCTCTTCGGCTTCTTTGGACAGGGCCTGGGTTTCGGTGTAGCTGATGTCGCGCTGCTGCAAGATTTCGGTGTCGGTGATGAGTTCTTTGCCCTGCGGCGTGCGCAGGCGGAACTTCACGCGCGAACGCAGCTGGAATTCACGCACCTGGCCCGCCGAGGTGAGCGAGGCCACGCTTTTTTCACGCTGGTCGGTGATGACTTCCAGCACCACTTCGACGCTGTCCAGGCGTTTGGGGTCTGTCACCACCTCCAGTTTGCCGCCTGCCGCCAGGTTGCGCTTGAGCTCATTGCCCAGCGACGAGCCCTCGGCTACGCGCACAAAGATGGTGGCAAACGGGTAATTGGGGGCTTGGCGCAAGGCAAAACCGCAGGCGGTCAAGCCCAGGGCCGACACGGCGGGCGCGGCGAGGAGGAAGGTGCGGCGCAGCATCACAGCACCAGGTTCACCAGGCGCCCAGGCACCACGATGATTTTCTTGGGCGCAGCCCCGGCCGCCGCCTTGGTAAAAGCTTCGCAGGCCAACGCGGCAGCTTCGATCTCGGCCTTGCTGGCGGTAGCGGGCACCCGAATGGAGCCGCGCAATTTGCCGTTGACTTGCAACATCAGCTCGATCTCGTCCTGCACCAGGGCCAGCGAGTCGACCACCGGCCAGGGCGCGTCCAGCAGGTCGCCAAAGCGGTCGGCGTAGCCCAGCTCGGTCCACAGCGCGTGGGTGATGTGCGGCGTGGCCGGGTACAGGCAGCGCAGCAGGATGCCGAAGCTCTCAATCAGCGCCACCTGGGCACCCGGTGTGTCCAGCGCCTTGAAATCTTCCAGGGCGTTGAGCAGCTTCATGCCACCCGACACCACGGTGTTGTACTGCATGCGCTGGTAGTCGTAATCCACCTGTTTGAGCACGGTGTGGACTTCGTGGCGCAAGGCCTTGGCCTCTTTGCCAAATTTAACATCTTTCAGGCTGCTAGCACTTATAGCGCTTGCATGGGCAGCTGCGAAATCTGTAGCAGCCAGCTTGACACCAAAATTCCACACCCGGCGCAGAAAGCGGTAGCTGCCCTCGACCGACGCGTCGTTCCACTCCAGCGTGGCCTCGGGCGGCGCGGTGAACATGGTGTACAGGCGGGCGGTGTCGGCACCGTATTTTTCGATCAAATCTTGCGGATCCACACCGTTGCTCTTGCTCTTGCTCATGGTGGTGAGCTCGTAGTGCAGCACCGAGCCATCAGCCTTGAGCGTGCCGCCGACGATCTGGTCGCGCTCGTTGCGGGCCACATCGACTTCGCTTTCCCAGTGGTACTGCACGCCGCCGCCCGCAGGCTTGTGCGAGAACGCGCCGTTGAGCACCATCCCTTGGGTTAGCAGCTTGCTAAACGGTTCGTCGCACTTCACCAGGTCCAGGTCGCGCATCACCTTGGTCCAGAAGCGGGCGTACAGCAGGTGCAGGATGGCGTGTTCGATGCCGCCGATGTACTGGTCCATCGGCATCCAGTAGTCCGCGCCCTCGCCCACCATGCCGTCCGTCTTGTGCGGGTCGCAATAGCGCATAAAGTACCAGCTGGAATCGACAAAGGTGTCCATGGTGTCGGTTTCGCGCCGGGCGGGCTTGCCGCAGACCGGGCAGACCACACCGGCGTGGAAGCCTTCGTGCTTGTGCAGCGGGTTGCCCGAGCCGTCGGGGATACAGTCTTGCGGCAGCACCACAGGCAAATCCTTCTCGGGCACCGGCACCGCGCCGTGTTCGTCGCAGTGGATGATGGGGATAGGCGTGCCCCAGTAGCGCTGGCGGCTCACGCCCCAGTCGCGCAGGCGCCAGGTGGTCTTTTTCTCGCCCAGGCCCTTGACCTGCAGCGCATGGGCCACGGCGTTCACCGCTTCCTGGAAGCACAGGCCGCTAAAGCTGTCGGAGTTGATGGTGACACCACGCTGTTTGTCACCGTACCAATCGTTCCAGTGGTGGTAGTCGTATTGCAGATGGTCTACATGCACCACCTGGACGATGGGCAGGTCGTATTTCAGGGCGAAGGTGAAGTCGCGCTCGTCGTGGGCCGGTACGCCCATCACCGCGCCATCGCCATAGCCCATCAGCACGTAGTTGCCGACCCACACGTCGATTTTGTGGCCGTTGAGCGGATGGATGACCTGCAGGCCGGTGGGCATACCTTCTTTTTCGCGCACCGCCAGCTCGGCCTCGGTGGTACCACCCTGCTTGCAGGCTTCAATAAAGGCGGCCAGCTTCGGGTTGGTCTGGGCAGCGTGCGTGGCCAGCGGGTGCTCGGGGGCCACGGCGCAAAAGGTCACGCCCATGATGGTATCGGCACGGGTGGTAAAGACATACATCTTGCCGCCGTCGATCAACTGGCCCTTGGCGTTCTTGATGGTGTGCGGGAACGCAAAGCGCACGCCCTCGCTCTTGCCAATCCAGTTCTCTTGCATCAGCTTGACGCGCTCGGGCCAGCCGGGCAAGTCATCCTTGACCTGGCCCAGCAGCTCGTCGGCGTAGTCGGTGATCTTCAGGTAGTAGCCGGGGATTTCGCGCTTTTCTACCACTGCGCCGGTGCGCCAGCCCTTGCCGTCGATCACCTGCTCGTTGGCCAGCACGGTCATGTCTACCGGGTCCCAGTTGACGACCTGGGTCTTGCGGTAGGCAATGCCTTTGTCCAGCATCTTCAAAAACAGCCACTGGTTCCACTTGTAGTACTCGGGCGTGCAGGTGGCGATCTCGCGGCTCCAGTCGATAGCCAGGCCCATGGCCTGCATCTGGGTCTTCATGTAGGCGATGTTGTCGAAGGTCCACTGCGCGGGCGGCACGCCATTTTTTAAAGCGGCGTTTTCTGCGGGCAGGCCAAACGCGTCCCAGCCCATGGGCATGAGCACGTTGTAGCCCTGCATGCGCAACTGGCGCGCCAGCATGTCGTTGATGGTGTAGTTGCGCACGTGGCCCATGTGCAGCTTGCCGCTGGGGTAGGGCAGCATGGAGCAGGCGTAGAACTTTTTCTTCGACCGGTCTTCAGTGACGCGGTAGGCATCGGCAGCCGTCCAATGGGTTTGGGCGGCGGCTTCGATTTCGAGATGGTTGTATTTTTCGAGCATGGCAGACTTGGGAAGCAAGGACACAGGGCGGCGCAAGGACCGCAACAGACTGATTTTAGGGTGTGGATGCCACTGCGGCAGTCGGCGGCTGGGCCACAAAGCCGATCTTGTTCAGCCCAGCCTTCTGCGCCACGCCCATCACCTCGACCACGCGGCCATAGGGCACGGTGGTGTCGGCGCGCAATTGCACCTCGGTGTCGGGGTTTTGGTCAGCGGCCAGGGCGAGCTGGATGGCCAATTCGGCGGCTGTCACCGGCTGGTCGTTCAAGAAGGTGTGGCCGGCTCTGTCCACCACCAGGGTGACGAATTGGGGCGCGCTTTGGGACTTGGCGGCATCGGTTTTGGGTAGGTCCAGCTGGATGGAGCTGGATAGCAGAGGCGCGGTCAGGATGAAGATCACCACCAGCACCAGCATCACATCGACCAGCGGGGTCATGTTGATGTCGCTCATGGGCTCGGAAGCCTTGGTGCGTTCCAGGCGACCGAAGGCCATGCTAGTGTACCGACAACAGTTCGCGCAGGTCGCGGGCAAAGCCTTCCAGGTCGGCTTCGATGCTGCCGATCAGGCGGCCATAGACGTTGTAGGCCAGTACGGCGGGGATGGCCACGGCCAGGCCTGCGGCGGTCATCACCAGCGACTCGCCCACCGGGCCGGCCACTTTGTCGATGCTCATCTGGCCCGCCACCGCAATCGCGCCCAGCGCGTGGTAAATACCCCAGACGGTGCCCAGTAAACCCACGAACGGTGCGGTGGAGCCCACGGTGGCCAGCATCACCTGGCCAAACTGCAGCTTGTGCAGCACGGCGTGCAAGGCATTGCGCAGTACGCGGGTGAGCTGCTGGGAGCGGTCGCCCGCGGCGGCCAAAGTGCCAGTTGCTTCTATTTTTGTAGCTAGAACCAAAGGCAGGACTAGCGGGAGAGGGTCAAAAGATGCTAAACGCTGCTGGGCTTCGGCGACCGTGGGTGCCTGCCAGAAAGCGGCCACGCTGCGGGCCACGTCGGTGCGGGCGCGGCGCAACATCCAGCCCTTCCAGACAATCACCGCCCAGCTGCCCACCGACATGGCCAGCAGCAGCAGCGCGACCGCCCGGCTGACGAAGTCGCCCTGGGTCAGCAACTGCTGGAGATCCATGGACTTACTTCAAACCCAACACGTCGAACATGTCGAACAGGCCTGTGCGTTTATGGGCCAGGAATCGCACGGCGCGCAGGCTGCCTTGGGCGTAGGTGGCGCGGCTGGACGACTTGTGGCTGATCTCGATGCGCTCGCCCGTGCCCGCGAACAGCACCGTGTGGTCGCCCACAATGTCGCCACCGCGGATGGTGGCAAAGCCGATGCTGGACGGGTCGCGTTCGCCGGTGATGCCGTAGCGCTCGTAGACCGCACATTCCTTCAGGTCGCGGCCCATGGCCTCGGCGATCACTTCGCCCATTTTCAGCGCCGTGCCCGAGGGCGCGTCGATCTTGTGGCGGTGGTGGGCTTCGACGATTTCGATGTCGTAGCCGGTGGACAGGGCTTTGGCGGCCATCTCCAGCAGCTTGAGGGTGACGTTCACGCCCACGCTCATATTGGGGGCCATCATGATGGCGATGTGCTGGGCGATTTCGGCGATCTCGGTCTTTTGCGCGTCGCTAAAGCCGGTCGTGCCGACCACCGCGTTCACGCCCAGGCTGCGGCACATGCGCAGGTGCGCCAGCGTGCCTTCGGGGCGGGTGAAGTCGATCAGCACACGGGCGGCTTTCAGGCCTTCGTGCAGGTCGGCGGTGATGGCCACCCCGGTGTTGTGGCCCAGGAAGGCCGCCGCGTCGGCACCGATCTGGGGGCTGCTGGCGATGTCCAGCGCACCGGCCAGCACGCAGTCGTCCGCGTCGCGGATGGCTTCGATCAGCATATGGCCCATGCGGCCCGATGCACCAGCTACGGCAATCGCGTGCGCCAGGGGCGTAGCTGCGCCCAGGGGAGAAGATGTGTCAGTCATCACCGGAACCTATTGGGCAGAGGGGGCTTCAAGCGGGGGGTAGGCCGTGGCAGGCACCGCCGCAGCGGCAGCGGCCGTGGCAGGCGGGGCCACCGGCACAGCGAACGACTTCAGGCGGTCTTCGCTGGCTTCCAGCAGGGGCACGGATTTGACCGGGTGCGACTTGGCCAGCAGACCGACAAATTCGCTCTCGCTGGGCATGGCGTCGCCCTCGACGTGGTCCATCACGTCACCCTTGAAGTACACGGTGAACTTGCGGGCCTGCGGCTCGGTGCCCTGGCGGCGCATGGTGAACACGTAGTCCCAACGGTCGGCGTGGAACACGTCTTGCAGCAGCGAGGTGCCCAGAATGTCCTTCACCTGCTCGCGGGCCATGCCGGGCTTGAGGGCATCAACCTGCTCTTTGGAGACGAAGTTGCCTTGCACCACTTCCATCTTGTACGGAGCCAGCGAACCGACGAAATTGCGGGTGCTGGTGTCGATACTGCTACAGGCCCCAAGAGCCGCGCATGCCGCAAGGGCCAGGGCGGTCAGAGTGCCGCGCAAAGAGGGTTCAAACATAGGGTGAGACTCAGGCGATATGATCCAACGATTGTACTGGTTGCCCTTGCGCAGCCCCCGACTCCAGAAAGACCTGCCGCCATGGCCAATATCGACGAACTCAAGAACACCGGCCTGAAAGCCACCCTGCCCCGCCTGAAAATCCTGGAGATTTTCCAAACTGGCGAGCTGCGCCACATGACGGCGGAAGACGTGTTCCGGGTGCTGCTGCTGGAGCACTCCGACATCGGCTTGGCCACGGTGTACCGGGTGCTGACGCAGTTCGAGCAGGCGGGCATTTTGTCGCGCAGCCATTTTGAATCGGGCAAATCGGTGTACGAGCTGAACGAAGGCCGCCACCACGACCACTTTGTCTGCACGTCCTGCGGCAAGGTGGAAGAGTTTTACGACGCCGAGATCGAACAGCGCCAGCAGATCGTGGCCAAGGCCATGGGCTGGACGGTGCAGGACCACGCGATGTCGTTGTACGGCCTGTGCGCTGACTGCACCGCGAAATAGGGCTCACCCCCAGGCTACAGCGCAAGCGCTTTTCGCCCACCCCCTTGCAGGGGGCAACAGCAGCGGCCTGGCAAAGCCAGTTCCGCGCTGTTTCTGGAAGGGGTATGTCATTAGCGCGTTGATGAACTTTTAGTCCGCTAGCGCTTACTCTGCCTGCGTGAGGCGCTACTCAATCAATAGCAGACTTATTCTGCGGCTTCCATTGCTTTTCTGTGGCGCTCGACGAACTCTTGGTAAGTGTCGATGCCGCGCAACTGCAAAATGGTGTTGCGCACCGCGGCTTCGACCAGCACGGCTATGTTGCGGCCGGCCACCACCTGGATGATGACCTTGCGCACCGCCACGCCCAGCACGTCCTGGGTCAGCGGCTCGTAGGGCAGGCGCTCGTACTCGCGCTCCATGGTCTCCTTGCGTACCAGATGGACGATGAGCTTGAGGCGCATTTTGCGGCGCACGGCGGTTTCGCCAAAGATGCCGCGGATGTCCAGCAGGCCGATGCCGCGCACTTCCAGCAGGTTCTGCAGCAGCTCGGGGCAGCGGCCTTCGATGGTGGTCTGGTTGATGCGGTACAGATCGACCGCATCGTCGGCCACCAAGCCGTTGCCGCGGGAAATCAGCTCCAGGCCCAGCTCGCTTTTGCCCAGGCCGGATTCGCCGGTGATCATCACGCCCAGGCCCAGAATGTCCATGAACACGCCATGCATCGAGGTGCGGTCGGCAAAATGCTTGGACAAATAAGCGCGCAGCACGTCGATCACAAAGGCCGACGAATCCTGCGTGGCAAACATCGGAATCTGCGCCCGTTCGCACATCGACAGCAGCGCGTCGGGGGCCGTCTGGCCGTCGGCCATGATCAGCACCGGCGGCTCCAGCGTGACGATACGGGCGATACGGCGGGCGCAGTCATCCGACGAAGCGCTGGTCAGGTAAGCGACTTCGCGCTCGCCCATGATCTGCACGCGGTAGGGATGGATGTAGTTGAGGTAGCCGACCAGATCGGCACCCGAGCGCGCAGCCCGCACGGCCACTTCGTCGAAGCGCCGCTCGGAAGCGCCTAGGCCCGCCACCCACTCCCAGCGCAGCAGGGAGCGGAAGGCTTCGAACAGAACGTCGGCACTGACGACGGTGGGCTTCAAAGCGGTCCGGGCTCTGAAAAATTAAGCGGGTTGTGCCGACTGCCAGCCGCAGATCAGGCCGTGCAAGGCCTCGGCATCGGCGGCGTTCTTGATTTTTTCGCGCAACGGTGCGTCGCTCAGCAGCTCGGCGATTTCCGACAGGATTTCCAGATGCTTCTGGGTCGCCGCCTCGGGCACCAGCAAAAAGATCAGCAGGCCCACGGGCAGTTCATCCGGCGCATCAAAGCCAATCGGCTGGGCCAGTTGCACCACAGCGGCCATAGGCGCTTTCAGACCCTTGATACGGCCATGCGGAATCGCCACGCCGTGCCCCAGACCGGTGGAGCCCAGGCGTTCGCGGGCGAACAGGCTGTCGGTGATCAGGGCCCGGCTCAGACCATGCAGGTTTTCAAACAGCAAACCGGCTTCTTCAAAAGCACGTTTTTTGCTGGACGCATCGACGCTCACGAGCACTTGAGCGGAGGGCAGGATGGAGGCGAGACGGTTCATAGAGAGGCGAATTATGCACGTGCGCTGGGGTGTCGGCATGCCCCAACAAAAAAGCCGCCAGTGGGACGGGCGGCTTTGGCAGTGTGCGCTTGTGGCGCGGGGGTTTACATCAGGCGCTTGGGCGCTTCATGGTGGTGGTCTTGCACCCGGTCTTTGTGGCGGACCACCTGGCGGTCCAGCTTGTCGACCAATTCGTCTACTGCGGCGTACAAATCAGCATGGGAGCTTTCGGCGAACATGTCATTGCCTTTGACATGGATGTTGCATTCAGCGCGTTGTCGGCCTTGCTTTTCCTTTTGCTTTTCAATCGTCAGTAGCACCTTGACATCTACCAACTGGTCGAAATGGCGGGTTATTCGGTCCAGTTTGGTGGTCACATAGTTACGCAAGGCGGGGGTCACATCCAGATGGTGTCCGCTGATCGTCAAGTTCATGTAGTTCCTCCTAGAGCATCACTTTCACCGTTGAAAGCCATTTCACTATGCGCCCGTTAGCCCCCGAACGCAACCCTTTCCCCGGCCTTTCGAATGGGTGTTACTCCGTGTAACCGGTGGCCCATGGACTGAGCCCCACCTGTATAGAACGGCAATGGCGGTGCCATAATTCAGGCCTTTGTTACTTCCGAAAAAGCCCCATGGAAAGCGCGCCTAGTCGCTAGCTTTCACCTCCCTGCGCCGCACGGGGGCTGAAAGCCAAGCCCCACCCCCCGTCCAAGCCCATCCACCCCAGGGAGTGCCCCATGCTGAATATTTTTTCGCTCGCCAACGGCCGATTGTTTCAAGAAGAGATCGAGTCGCTAGAGGAGCTATCGCGCTTCCAACCGATCTGGGTAGACCTGGAATCGCCTACGCTGGAAGAAAAGCGCTGGATCAAACAGTATTACGGCCTGTCCATCCCCGAAGACGCGATGGACGAAGATATTGAAGAATCGGCCCGTTTTTACGAAGAAGACAACGGCGAACTGCACATCCGCAGCGACTTTTTGGTGGCCGACGAGTCCGACCCGCGCACCGTGCGCGTCGCTTTCATCCTGAACCAGCACAACGCCGAACTCAAAAGCCGCGGCGTGCTGTTCTCCATCCACGACGAAGACGTGCCGGTGTTCCGCCTGTTGCGCATGCGCGCGCGCCGGGCACCGGGGCTGATCGAAGATGCCAAGGAAGTTTTACTCAAACTTTTCGATGCCGATGCCGAATACTCCGCCGACACACTGGAAGACATCTACGTAGACCTGGAAAAAGTCAGCCGCCGGGTGCTGGCGGGCAATATGACCGACGCGCTGGCCGGGGAAGTACTGGGCTCCATCGCCCGCCACGAGGATTTGAACGGCCGCATCCGCCGCAACATGATGGACACCCGCCGCGCCCTGAGTTTCATGATGCGCAGCAAGATGCTCAACGCCGAGCAGTTCGAAGAAGCCCGGCAGATCCACCGCGACATCGATTCGCTGGACTCGCACACCGCGTTTTTGTTCGACAAGATCAACTTCTTGATGGACGCGACCGTGGGTTTCATCAATATCAACCAGAACAAGATCATCAAGATATTCTCGGTGGCCAGCGTGGCCCTGCTGCCGCCCACCCTGGTGGCCAGCGTCTACGGCATGAACCTGAAATTCCCCGAGCTGGAGTTTCTGGGCGGCTTTGGCTACCCCTACACCGTCAGCGTGATGGTAGCCAGCGCCTTAGTACCAATGTGGTACTTCTACAAACGGGGCTGGTTGACTTAGCCCAGGCGCTGCATGAATTCCGCCAGAATCGTCTGCGCGTAGCGGCTGGCCACGCTGCGGATGAACTCGGGGAAATCAACGTGCGCGGTGTCGTCAGCCCGGTCGGAGATGCTGCGCATGGCGGCGAAGGGCACGCCGTAGTCATGGCACACCTGGGCTACGGCGGCACCCTCCATTTCCACGGCCAAAGCCTCATGGCCGTGGGCACGCAAGGCGGTTTGCAATGCCTGCACTTCGCTGGCGGCAGACACAAAACGGTCGCCGCTGGCGACCAAACCGTGGTGGATGCGCGGCGGCTCAGGGTTTAAGCAAAATCGGCCTCCAGCGCATATTCCGCTTGCACTAGCAGCTATCAAAAGTGTAGTTGTCAACTTTTCATCGCAGCGAAAGCGCGTCTGGTCGTACAAGGGCACTTCATACGGCGGGAACAGCGGCGCGGCGTTCATGTCGTGCTGCAAAAAGTCGGCCGCCACCACCACGTCGCCCACCTGCACGCCCTCGCCCACCCCACCGGCCACGCCGGTGAAGACGATGCGGCTGGCGCCAAACCTCTCAATCAAGGCCGTGGCCGTGGTAGCCGCCGCCACCTTGCCGATGCGCGACAGCGCCAGCACCACCGGCTGGCCGTACCACAGGCCCAGGCCAAAGCTGCGCCCGGCGTGCTGCACACGCCGGGGCTGCTCCAGTTGCTCGAAGATGCCCTGCTGCTCTTCTGCCAGGGCACTCAAGATCGCCAGAGTCATGCTTTGGTGCGGAGTTCTCGGCGCAGGATTTTGCCGACTGGTGTTTTGGGCAGGTCGGTACGGAACTCGACCACGCGGGGCTGCTTGTAGCCGGTGAGGTTGGCCTTGCAGTAGGCGCGCACCTCAGCTTCGGTCAGGGCCGGGTCTTTCTTGACGATGACGACCTTCACCGCTTCGCCGGTTTTCTCGTCCGGCACGCCCACGCAGGCGCATTCCAGCACGCCGGGCATGGCGGCTACCACGTCTTCGATCTCGTTCGGGTAGACGTTGAAGCCGCTGACCAGCACCATGTCTTTCTTGCGGTCCACAATTTTGAAATAGCCATTCGCGTCCATGGTGCCGATGTCGCCGGTTTTAAAGTAACCGTCAGCCGTCATGGCCTGGGCCGTTTCCTCCGGGCGCAGCCAATAGCCCTCCATCACCTGCGGGCCCTTGATGGCGATTTCGCCAGGCTGGCCCATGGGCACCTCGGCACCCGCATCGTCCAGCAGCTTGAAGTAGGTACTGGACAGCGGCACGCCAATGGTGCCGGTGTAGTCGCTGCGCGTGGGCGGGTTGCAACTGGCGGTGGGCGAGGTTTCACTCAGGCCGTAGCCCTCGCAAATCGGGCAGCCGGTTTTCTCCAGCCACAGCTTGGCCACGGCGGCCTGCACCGCCATGCCGCCGCCGATGGACACTTTCAGGTGGCTCCAGTCCACCGTCTTGAAGTCGGGGTGGTTGGCCAGGCCGTTGAACAGGGTGTTGACCGCGGGCAGGCTGTGGATGCGGTGTTTTGAGAGCTCTTTCAGCACCGCCTTCAGGTCGCGCGGATTGGGGATCAGGATCAACTTGCCGCCGGTGCGCATCGACAGCATCATGCCCACGGTAAACGCGAAGATGTGGTACAGCGGCAGCGCGCAGACGCTGGTGGGCTGCTCGCCTTTGGGCACCTTGTCCATCACCGGCTGGTTCCAGGCTTCGGACTGCAGCACGTTGGCAATCACGTTGCGGTGCAGCAGCACGGCCCCTTTGGACACGCCAGTGGTGCCGCCGGTGTACTGCAGCACGGCGATATCGTCCGGCTGCACCGGCACCGGCATGAACACCCCGCGCCGGCCCTGCGCCAGCGCCGTGTTGAAGCGCACCGCACCGGGCAACTGAAAGGGCGGCACCAGCTTCTTGACCTTGCGCACCACGTAGTTGACCAGCGCGCCCTTGAGCAGCCCGAGCTGGTCGCCCATGGCGCACAGAACGACGTGCTTGATGGGGGTACTGCCCAGGCATTGCTGCAAGGTGGCGGCAAAGTTCTCCAGAATCACGATGGCCTTGGCCCCCGAGTCTTTCAACTGGTGCTCCAGCTCGCGCGGGGTGTACAGCGGATTCACGTTGACCAGCACCAGCCCGGCGCGCAGCAAGGCGGCCACGGCCACCGGGTACTGCGGCACGTTGGGCATCATCACCGCCACGCGGTCGCCCTTGGCCAGGCCCAGGCTTTGCAGGTAGGCGGCAAACTGGCGGCTCAGCGTGTCGGTCTCACCGTAGCTGAGGTCCTTGCCCATGAAGCTGTAGGCGGTGCGGTCGGCGTACTTCTGGAAGCTTTCTTCCAGCAGGGCCTGCAGCGATGCGTAGCGGGTCGGGTCGATATCCGCGGGCACGCCCGGGGGGTAGCTGCTGAGCCAAATGCGCTCGGTCATTCAATCGCCTTTCCCATGTCCTCAACCACTTTCTTGGCATCGCCGAAGACCATCATGGTCTTGTCCATGTAGAACAGCTCGTTGTCCAGCCCGGCGTAGCCTGCGGCCATGCTGCGCTTGTTGACGATGATGGTCTTGGCCTTGTAGGCCTCCAGGATGGGCATGCCGTAGATGGGGCTGCCCTTGACGTGCGCGGCTGGGTTCACCACGTCGTTCGCGCCCAGGATGATGGCCACATCGACCTGGCCGAATTCGCCGTTGATGTCTTCCATTTCAAACACCTGGTCGTAAGGCACCTCGGCCTCGGCCAGCAGCACATTCATGTGGCCCGGCATGCGCCCGGCCACCGGGTGGATGGCGTATTTGACGATGATGCCCTTGTCGGTGAGCTTTTGCGCCAGCTCTTTCACCGCATGCTGGGCGCGCGCAACGGCCAGGCCGTAGCCGGGCACGATGACCACGGTTTCGGCATTGCCCAGCACGAAGGCTGCGTCGTCGGCACTGCCGCTCTTGACCGCGCGCTGCACGGCAGAACCCGCCGCTGCAGCCGTGGCATCCCCGCCAAAGCCGCCACCGATCACGTTAAAGAACGAGCGGTTCATGGCCTTGCACATGATGTAGCTCAGGATGGCACCGCTGGAGCCTACCAGCGACCCAGCAATGATCAGCATGCTGTTGTTCAGGCTGAAGCCAATGCCCGCCGCCGCCCAGCCGGAATAGCTGTTCAGCATGGACACCACCACCGGCATGTCGGCCCCGCCAATCGGGATGATCAGCAGCACACCTAGGGCAAAGCCCAGGGCGATGACCAGGCACATGTCGGTCCAGCTTTGCGAATGCCAGAAGCCAAACACAAAGAACACCGCCGCCAGGCCCAGCACCAGGTTCAGCTTGTGCTGGCCGGGAAAGCTCACCGGCGTGCCCTGGAACAGGCGGAACTTGTACTTGCCGCTAAGCTTGCCAAACGCAATCACCGAGCCGCTGAACGTCACCGCGCCGATGAAGGCACCCAGTGCCAGCTCGATGCGGTTACCACCGGGGATCGCCATGCCCTTGGCCGCAATCGCAAACGCCCAGGGCTCGGCCACGGCGGCCACGGCGATGAACACCGCGGCCAAGCCGATCATGCTGTGCATGAAAGCCACCAACTCGGGCATCTTGGTCATCTCGACCCGCTTGGCCATGATGGTGCCCACCGAGCCGCCGACCAGCAGCGCGCCCAGTACCCAGGCCATGCCCTCCATGCCGTTTTGGCCCATCTGGCCGGCCAGCTTGAAGATCAGCGCGATGGTGGTGACCACCGCCACGCCCATGCCCAGCATGCCGAAGAAATTGCCCCGGATCGAGGTGGTGGGATGACTCAGCCCTTTGAGCGCCTGGATGAAGCAGACGCTGGCGAACAAATACAACAGGGTGACGAGATTCAGGCTCATTTGGCGTCCTTCGCGGGAGTCTTTTTCTCTTTCTTCTTGAACATCTCCAGCATGCGCCGGGTGACCATGAAGCCACCGAACACATTCACGGCGGCCAGCGCCACAGCCAGCACGCCCATGGTTTTACCCAAGCCGGTCTCGGTCAGCGCGGCGGCCAGCATGGCGCCGATGATGACAATGGCCGAGATGGCGTTGGTGACGGCCATCAGCGGCGTGTGCAGTGCGGGGGTGACGGTCCAGACCACGTGGTAACCCACGTAGATGGCCAGCACAAAGATGATCAGGTTGGTGACCGTGGGGGAAAGAATGTCCATGGTGTGATTTCCGACGTATTAAAGTCCGTAAACGGGCTGTTAGTAAACAAACGAGATAGGCGGCACGGTCATCGTGCCGCCAAAAGAATACAGCGCCTCTTTTACCGACGCACCAAGCACGTCCATCCCTGCGGCGACCGCTGGCGGCAATGTAGTTGGCATGCTGGCGACCACCGGCGTACGCCCCGGTAGACCTGCAAAATTTTGTGCCAAAAAGACCTCTACCTCTACCAGGCTGCCATTTCTAATACCCATGAATAGCCGGGCAAAGTAACCATTAGTGGGAAAAGATTTATTCGCGGGCTTGACCGCATCCCCCATACGTTTTAACGAGCCCACCGTCAGCATGCGTGTACTCACAAAGGGGCCGCCGCCGCCCAGGCACTCGGCAACATAAGGCTTGCCGTCGGTATAGTCGTGGACATACATACTGGTGTTTGGTCTGCAGTCAAAGCTCCACTGGAAGCCCGTCCCCGCCCCTCGGGTTGCCTGCCACAAAATGGCGGCAACCACTTGCCCATTAGAGCCTGGCAACACCACCAGTCCTGCTTCGACCGGCATTTTTCCCCTGGCACCCTTAAGGTCCACATCTACCGCGGTGGCATCGAGCTTCTCCCAACCAGACTCTGCCAAATTGAGAGTGAACCGGCCAATCTCCAACTTGCTCTGCGCCCACACTGGGACTATGGCAAGCAGCGACAGCAGCCCACACAAAACGAGCTGCTTTTTCATACCCTTGTGACCTTTCCGTTCTGCGTCACCAGGCAGGCGGCCACGATGTCGTCGGCCAGGTCCACGTTCAGCGTGCCTTCTTTGGTCAGCACCAGCTTCAAAAAGTCGAGGATGTTGCGGGCGTACAGGGCGGACGCATCGGCGGCCACCAGTGCGGGCAGGTTGGTTTCGCCGATCAACGTCACGCCATGCTTGACGACCGTTTTGTCGGCCTCGGACAGCGGGCAGTTGCCGCCACCGTTCGGCCCCTTGCCTGCGGCGATGTCCACGATCACCGAGCCGGGCTTCATGCTTTTCACCATGTCTTCGGTGATCAAGGTGGGCGCGGCGCGGCCAGGAATCAGCGCGGTGGAGATCACCACATCGGCCTGGGCCACGCGCTTGGCCACTTCGACCTGCTGGCGGGCCAGCCAGCTGGGCGGCATGGGCTTGGCGTAGCCGCCCACGCCCACGGCTGCTTCTTTTTCTTCCGGCGTGTCGTACGACACCTCGATGAACTTGCCGCCCAGCGACTCCACCTGTTCCTTGACGCTGGGGCGCACGTCGGATGCTTCGATCACCGCGCCCAGGCGCTTGGCGGTGGCAATCGCCTGCAGGCCGGCCACGCCCACGCCCAGAATCACCACGCGGGCGGCCTTGACGGTGCCCGCGGCGGTCATCAGCATGGGGAAGAAGCGCTGGTATTTGTCGGCGGCCATCATCACCGCCTTGTAGCCGGCGATGTTGGCCTGGCTAGAGAGCACGTCCATGCTCTGGGCGCGGCTGGTGCGGGGAGCGGCTTCCAGCGCAAAGCTGGTCAGACCCGCCGTGGCCAGGCGTTGCAGGCCCTCGGCATCGAAGGGGTTGAGCATGCCGACCAAAGTGGTGCCGGGGCGCATCTGCGCGGCCTCGGCATCCGACGGACTGCGCACCTTGAGCACCAGGTCGCAACCCAGTGCGCCTGCGGCATCGGTGATTTCGGCCCCGGCTGCCGTGTAGGCCGCATCGGTCACGCTGGCGGCAATGCCAGCGCCCGACTGCACGCGGACCGTATGGCCCTGGGCAGCCAGCTTTTTGGCGGTTTCGGGGGTGACTGCGACGCGGGTTTCTCCGGTCGCCGTCTCTAGCGGCACACCAATCAGCATGAAGGTCTCCTCGATGGTTTTAAATATTCTTGAAAATGCGTAACTATTTGCTTGATTTGCAGCAAAAGTCACTATCTTTGCCTTGCAAGCTTAACTGACTTTATCCACCCAACTGCCGCCGCTGCACGCCTGGGCGACAGATCTTCACCATAAAGGCCCTATGAAGCATCGATGGAAACCCAGCGTTACGGTGGCCGCCGTGGTGGAGCACGAAGGCCGGTTCCTGCTGGTCGAAGAACACACGCCCGAGGGCCTGCGGCTGAACAACCCCGCCGGGCACCTGGAGCCCGGCGAATCCCTGGCCGAGGCCTGCGCCCGCGAAACGCTGGAGGAAACCGCCACCAGCTTCACCCCCACCGCCCTGGTCGGGGTGTACCAGGCGCGTTTGCTGCCCGCCAACAGCACGGAATTCACCACCTACCTACGCTTTGCCTTTTGCGGCACGCTGGGCGACTTCCACCCCGAGCGCAAACTGGACCACGGCATCAAACGCACCCTGTGGATGACCCCCGCCGAAATCCGCGCCAGCACCCACCGCCACCGCAGCCCCATGCTGCTGCGCTGTGTGGAAGACTATCTGGCGGGTAGGCGCTTTCCGATGGACCTGGTCTACACCGCGCCCGGTTAATACAAGCCGCGCACCCGGGCCTGCAGCCGCGCCAGGCCCAGCAGCGCGTCGGTAAACGGTGTCGCCACGCCAGTCAGCACGCCCAGCTCCTGCACCACCGTGACCAGCGCGTCCAGCTCCACCGGTTTGCCCGCTTCCACGTCTTGCAGCATCGAAGTCTTGAAAGCCCTCAGCTTGCGCGTCACCGCGTGGCGGTCTTGGGGCTGCTGGTCGATGGGGATGCCGATGCGCGCGCCAATTTCCTTGGCCTCCAGCATCACCCGCGAGATGAAGTCGCGCACCAGCGGGTCCTCCAGGATCAGGTCGGTGGTGGCCCCGGTGAGTGCGCTGACCGGGTTCACCGTCATATTGCCCCACAGCTTGAACCAGGTGTCTTGCTGGATCTGCGGGGACACCTCTACCTCCAGGCCTGCACGGGTCAGCAAGGCGGCCAAATGCTCCAGCCGTTCGCTGCGGCCCCCGGCGGGCTCGCCCAGGATCAGTTTGTTGCCAAAATGGTGCTGCACCTCGCCCGGGGCCCGCAGCGCGCAACTGGCGTGCACCACGCAGCCGATGACGTGCCGGGCCGGAATCGCCGCCGCAATCTCACCGGTGGCATCCACCGCCGTCAGCGCCGTGCCCTGGTAGGCCCCGCCAAACCCCTGGAAGAACCACCACGGCACGCCGTTCATCGCCGTCAGCACAAGGGTGTGCGGCCCCAAGAGCGGGGCGATGCCGCGTGCCACCGCGGCCATGGCCGGGGCCTTGACCGCTACCACCACCAGGTCCTGCACGCCCAGCGCCGCCGCGCTATCGGCCGCCTGCACCGGGACCTGCAGCACACCGTCGGCGTGGTGCAGCCGCAAGCCATGGGTTTGCAAGGCGGCCAGCGTGGCACCGCGCGCCACCACGCTGACGGGCTCGCCCAGGGCCGCCAGCCGCGCCCCGATCCAGCCGCCGATGGCACCCGCACCGTAAATACAAATTTTCATGAAAAAGCCCTTCTGCGCAATTCGCACCTGCACGAGGCGCTATCGTATTTGAAGCCATAGCCCTGGCCAGTCTAGCCTTCTGCCCGGCGGCAAGGCAGGGCCAGGCCCATGTTTTTACAATCGGGGCATGGGAACACACAGCAAACAACGGGTCGTGGTCGGGTTGAGCGGCGGGGTGGATTCGGCCGTCAGCGCCTATTTGCTCAAGCAGCAGGGCTATGAGGTCATCGGCATCTTCATGAAAAACTGGGAGGACGATGACGACAGCGAGTACTGCTCCAGCAACATCGACTTCGTGGATGCCGCCGCCGTGGCCGACGTGATCGGCATCGAGATCGAGCACGTCAACTTCGCCGCCGAGTACAAAGACCGGGTGTTTGCCGAGTTTCTGCGCGAATACCAGGCAGGCCGCACGCCCAACCCCGACATCCTGTGCAACGCCGAGATCAAGTTCAAGGCGTTCCTGGACCACGCCATCCGCCTGGGTGCCGAGAAAATCGCCACTGGCCACTACGCGCGGGTGCGGGAGGTGGGCGGCCAATTCCAGCTCCTGAAAGGCCTGGATCCGTCCAAAGACCAAAGCTATTTTCTGCACCGCCTGAACCAGGCCCAGCTCAGCAAAACCCTGTTCCCGGTGGGCGAGTTGCACAAGACCGAGGTGCGCCGCATTGCCGCTGAGATGGCGCTGCCCAACGCCGCCAAGAAGGACTCCACCGGCATCTGCTTCATCGGCGAGCGGCCCTTCCGCGACTTCCTGAACCGCTACATCGCCAAAGAGCCCGGCCCCATCAAGGACGAAAAAGGCCGGGTGCTGGGCAAGCACGTGGGCCTGAGCTTCTACACCCTGGGCCAGCGCCAGGGCCTGGGCATTGGCGGCATCAAGGAAAAAGGCGCGCAGCGCGGCGGCGGCGAACACGCCCCCTGGTTTGTGGCCCGCAAAGACATGGAGCGCAACACCCTGTGGGTGGTGCAAGGCCACGACCATCCTTGGCTGCAGTCCCACACCCTGGTGGCCGACGACGTGAGCTGGGTCGCAGGCCACGCCCCCACGCCGGGCACCTACGCCGCCAAAAGCCGCTACCGGCAGGCAGATGCGCCGTGCACGTTGGCAGCAGCAGAAAGCGGCTTCCGCCTGGACTTTCCGGACGCGCAGTGGGCCGTGACACCAGGGCAATCGGCCGTGGTGTACGACGGCGAGGTGTGTTTGGGCGGTGGGGTGATAGGCGTGGATTCAGGCATAAAATAAGCCTCCAGCGCATATACAACCTACACAAACAGCTATTTTTTTAATAGCAAATCAAGCAACTGGCTCTGGCAAGGGCCCAATAAGCACCCCTGCCCGCCCCAAGGCAAGCGCAGCAAAGCCACCTCGCGAACAGCGCGGAACTGGCTCCGCCAGGCCGCTGCTGTTGCCCCCTGCAAGGGGGTAGGCGGCCACACGCAGTGGGCAAGCCTGGGGGTGTACCTACTCCAGTTTGAATTGCGCCACCACCTGCACCAGGTCACTGGCCTGGTGCTGCAGGCTGCTGGCCGCAGCGGCCATTTCTTCCACCAGGGCGGCGTTTTGCTGGGTGGCCTGGTCCATCTGGGTGACGGCCTCGCCGACCTGGCTGACACCGGCGCTTTGCTCGGTGCTGGCGGCGCTGATCTCGCCCACGATGTCGCTGACCTGGCGGATGGCGCTGACGACTTCGGCCATGGTGGTGCCCGCCTGGTCCACCAGGGTGGTGCCCTGGGCCACGCGCTCCACGCTGGCGCTGATCAGCACCTTGATCTCCTTGGCGGCCTCGGCGCTGCGGCCGGCCAGGCTGCGCACTTCGCTGGCCACCACGGCAAAGCCCCGGCCCTGCTCGCCCGCGCGGGCGGCTTCCACAGCGGCATTCAGCGCCAGGATGTTGGTCTGGAAGGCAATGCCGTCGATCACGCCAATGATGTCGGAGATTTTTTGCGAGCTGTCGTTGATGCCCTTCATGGTCTGTACCACCTGGCTGACCACGGCCCCGCCCTGCACCGCCACGGTGGACGCGCGCAGGGCCAGCTGGTTGGCCTGGCGGGCGTTGTCGGCGTTTTGCCGCACGGTGCTGCTCAGCTCCTGCATCGAGGCAGCGGTTTCCTGCAGGGCGGCGGCCTGGTTCTCGGTGCGCGAGCTCAGGTCGTGGTTGCCCTCGGCGATCTCGGCGCTGGCGGTGGAGACGCTCTCTGAGCCCTGGCGCACGCTGCTGACCACCCGCACCAGGTTGGCCTGCATGTCTTGCAGGCTGGTGATCAGCTGGCCGACCTCGTCGGTGCTGTGGGCCTCCATCCGGCCGGTCAGGTCGCCCGCGGCTACTTGGCGGGCCGCCCGGTTGGCTTCGGCCAGCGGCCGGGTGATGGAGCCCGCCAGCCACCAGGCGCAGACCACGCCAAACAGCAGGCTAACGGTGCCTACGGCGATCAGCAAGTTGCGGCCCTGGGTGGTGTTGTCCGTCATGCCCTGGGCCTGCAGGTCGATGTCTTGCCGCTGGGCCAGCATCAAGGCCTCCAGCGCGTCCAGGTAGGCCTTGCCTGCGGGGCTGAACTTTTGCTCCAGCAGCTGGTTGGCTTCGTCGGATTTACCCTCTTTCTTGAGGGCCGACACGGCATCGCGGGCCTCCACGTAGGTTTTGCGGGCGCTGCCGATGGCGGCAAACAGGGCTTTCTCGGCATCGGTCTTCATCAGCGGCTCCAGCGTTTTCTGGGCCTTGCTGGAGCGCTCGCTAGAGGTGGCCGCGTCTTGCGCAAAGTAGCTGGCCAGCGTGGCATCGCTGCTTTTGGCGATGGCGGTGGTGCGGCGCACGCTGGTGTGGATGTCGCGGTACCAGTCGCTGACCAGGCGCTCGGTCTGGATCGGGCTACCCAGGATGTACTGCGTGGCCTGCGCCGAAGCGTTGAGCTTGACGATACCCACCAGGATGGAAATAAAACACAGCAGCAGGATCAGCGCAAAGCCCACGCTGAGGCGCTTGGTGATGGAGAGGTTGGACTGGAAGGCAGACATGGCGGGGAGGCTCCTGGACAAGGTGGAGTAGTTGGCTTGCGTTAAAAAAATATATCGAATTGGCATCTAGCGCATATAAACAGTACATGTATAGCTACATATTTGATACCGGTTAAACCAGGCCGCCAGATGCGTGGCGGTTAAACCGTCCCCCGCTGCAACACGCCCAGCGCGGCTTCAAAGTCATACTGGGCCACTGCCGCTTCTATCTCGGCATAGCGGCCTTGCAACACCTGCTGCAGCAGCACGGCGTGCTCTTGCAGTAATTCGATGGATTCGGCATCGTCCTCCCCCAGCAACAGGGCCAGCCGCGCGCAGATGGCATCGGCCTGGGCCGTATCCACCGGCGCTGCCGCCACCACCACGGCCATGGGGGCGGGCAGCTGCTGGGCGATGGCGGCCACCAGCAGGTCCAGCAACTGCGCGGTGCGTTCGGCCAAGATGTGGATACCGGCCAGCGGTTCTTGCAGGTGGATGGCACGCTCCAGCTGGGCGGCGCTGGCCTGCAGCAGGCTAGCGCCGATGTTGCCCGCCACGCCCTTGAGGGTGTGGGCGGTGCGCTCCGCGGTGTCCAGGTCGCCGCGCTCCAGGCTGTACCGCAGCTCGGCCACGGCGCGGGCCTGCCCGGCGGCGAACTTGCGCAGCATGTCCTGGTACAGCGGCTGTTTGCCCATGATGCGGCGCAGGCCCTGGGCCACGTCCAGGCCGGGGATGCGGCGCAGGCCGTCCATGGTGGCCTCGGCGTGCGGGGTGCTGGCCGCGGAGGTGCGGGAGTCGGGGTCGACATCGACGTGCTGTACCAGACCCAGGCCGCTGCGCGGGCGGATCCACTGGGCCAGGGCGCGCCAAAGCTCGTCGGGATAAATGGGCTTGGTGACAAAGTCGTTCATGCCTGCATCCAGGCAGCGCTGGCGGTCGGCGGCCATGGCGTTGGCGGTCATGGCCACGATGGGCAGCATGGCGTTACGGCGGTCCTGGCGCAGCAGGCGGGTGGCGGTAACCCCGTCCATCACCGGCATTTGCATGTCCATCAGCACCAGGTCGTAGCGCAGTGCGGCATCCTGGTGGGCCTGGGCCACCATGTCCACCGCGATCTGGCCGTTGTCGGCAATCTCGACCACAAAACCGGTCTCGAACAGCATCTCGCAGGCGACTTGCTGGTTGAGCTCGTTGTCCTCCACCAGCAGGATGCGCGCACCGCTGAGCGGGGCCAGCGCCTCCAGCGCCGAAGCCCCGCTGTCCGGGCTGCTCGCCGCCGCGGTGGGCAGTGCCCCCCGGCCCATCGCGCCCAGCATGGTGTTGAACAGCAGCGAGGCGTTGACGGGCTTGACCAGCAGGTCTTCAATGCCCGCAGCCTGCGCGCCCTGCACCACTTCTTCGCGCCCGTAGGCCGTGACCAGAATAGGCTTGGGGCTGGGCTGCAGCCCCAGCGCGGTGATGGCATGCGCCGTTTGCAGGCCGTCCATGCCGGGCATTTGCCAGTCCAGCATGGTGATGTCAAAGGGCATGCCTCCGGCAGCGGCATCGCGCACGGCGGCCACGGCTTTGGCCCCCGAATCGACCGAGGCCACCTCAAAACCCATGCTGCGCAGCATGTCTACCAGCACGAGGGCGGCGTGGGCGTTGTCGTCCACCACCAGCACGCGGCGCCCGCGCAGGTCCAGGTCGGTCAATGCGGGGCGCGCGACCTCTTCGCCCAGGCCCAGCAGCGCGGTAAACCAGAAAGTGGAGCCCTGGCCAAAAGTGCTTTCCACCCCCACTGTGCCGCCCATGGCTTCGGCCAGGGCTTTGCTGATGGCCAGGCCCAGGCCGGTGCCGCCGTATTTGCGGGTGATGGAGCTGTCGGCCTGCTGAAAACTTTGGAACAGGCGGCTGATTTGCTCTTCGGTCAGGCCGATGCCGGTGTCGCGCACCTCAAAGCGCAGCAGGGCGGTGTCGTCGGACCCGGCCTTGAGGCGCACCGCCATGCTGATTTCGCCGCGCTCGGTAAACTTGATGGCGTTGTTGGCAAAGTTGATCAACACCTGGCCCAGCCGCAGCGCGTCGCCGCGCAGGCTTTGCGGCACCTCGGGGGCCACGTCGCAGACCAGCTCCAGGCCTTTGGCGGCGGCTTTCTCGGACACCACGTTGGCCACGTTTTCCAGCAATTTGTCCAGGGCGAAGGGCAGGTTTTCGATAGACAGCTTGCCAGCTTCGACCTTGGAGAAGTCCAGGATGTCGTTGATCACGCCCAGCAGGTGCTGGCCGGACTGGCGGATTTTGGCCACGTAGTCGCGCTGGCGCGGGTTCAGGTCGGTCAATGCGCTAGGTAAGACATGCCGATGATGGCGTTCATGGGGGTGCGGATTTCGTGGCTCATATTGGCCAGGAAGTCGGTTTTAAAGCGGTTGGCCTCCTCGGCCAGCTCTTTGGCGCGGCGCAACTCTTCTTCGGCGTGCTTGCGCTCGCTGATGTCTTCCAGCACCCAGATTTCGGCCTCGGCAAAAGCCGCCACCTGCAGGCGCTGGCCCACCAGGCGGCCGTCAAACCGGCTGCCATCGGCGCGGCAGAGGCTGCGCTCCAGCACCACCCGATGGTTCTGGTTGAGCAAGGCATCCACATCGGCATCGAAGGCTGCGTGCTCTTCTGGCGAGGCAAACAGCATGGCAAAGGTGCGCACACTGCCATCCTGCAAATCCAGGCCCGGCAGCCCAACGATGGCCGCAAACCCGGCGTTGCACTGGCGGATCTGGCCATCGGCCCAGAAGATCAGGCCCGAGGGGATGTTGTCAAAGATCACCTGCTGCTGCGCGGTGACTTCGTGCAGACGGATTTCACGCTCCTTGGTCGCGTCGATCACCTGCAAATAGCCGGTGGACAGCACCGAGCCGTCCGGCAGCGCCCGCGGCACCGACGCGCAGTGCACCCAGTGCACCTGCCCATCGGCGCGGCGGATGCGAAAGTCGCAGGCAAACACCTGCATTTTCTGCAGCGCATCGACCGAGGCACGCAGCATCTCGGCCAAGTCGTCCTCGTGCACGGTGGCCTCCATGGCCCGGCCATCCTGCAGCACGTTGGCGGCGGAAATCCCCAGGACTTCCTGCACCCGCTCGCTCATATAGGTGTAGTGGCTCTGGCCGTCAGGAAAGCGTTTCAGGCGGTACACCACCAGCGGCAGTGCGGAGGTGATTTCAAACAGGTCGTCTTGCGCGGCGCGCTGCACGGCCTCGGTTTCCAGCCGGGCATCGGCCTCCAGCAGGCGCAGTTGCTGGGCCTGGGCCCCGGCAGCTTCGCGCTGGCGGTATTGCAGGTACAGGGCCACCACCAGGCCCAGGGTCAGCAGGCCCTGGAATAATGTCAGCAGCCGGGTGGTGGTGATTTGCCGCTTCACTTCCACAGTGCGCTGCTCCACCACGGCGGCAGACGATTCGCTGGACTCCAGCGACAGGCCCCGCACCACATCGCGCAGGTCGGCCACCCGGGTTTGCAGCATCTGCAATTGGGCCCGCGTGGGCAGGTGGGCGGCTGCGGGGTCGAACACCGGGTCGGCCACCACCTGGAATTCCTTGAGCGCCAGGCGTGCGGCCTGGAGCAGCTCGTGGTTGCGCAACAGCACAACAGACTGGGCCAGGTCCAGTGGCGCGGCGCGGCTATAAAACAGGTCATAGCGCAGTTGCAGGTCTTCGGCGCTCTGGCTTTCGGGGGCCAGCAAACGGCGGTCCAGCGCCCAGGCAAAGCGGTAGTACTCCACCTCCAACTGCGACACGTTCCACGCCACATCGCGGTCGGTGCGGCGGCTGACCTGGTTCATGCCCTCTTGCTGGGAATACTGGAACACCGCAATGGCCGCGTACAGCGCGACCAGCAACGCCACCAGCAACGCCAAGAGTTTGCGGCTTCGGGTCATAGAGGAAGAATCAACGGCATCGCGATGTGCTTACAAATAAACACATTGTGGCGCATTTAAACCGGCTAATCCACCGCGCAGACCCCTGCGCCGCGCCCGCACTATTTGCTATGTTTTAGTGAGCACCTAGCGTATATCCAATATACCCTAAGTGCCTTTTTAATCTAAAAATAATAGCAGCTACATCCCGCGTGCTTGCAGCACCACGCAGTGGATGAACTGCAATTTGGCCACCACCGGGGTGGTCAGCACAAAGGGGTAGAAGTCTTGCTCGCCCATGCTGCGCGACATTTCATTGAGCACGCCGGTTAGCTCGACCCAGGCGTTGGCGATTTTCAGGAAGCTGTCGGCGCTGGGGTCTTCGGGCCGCCACAGGGCCTCGCGGGTGAAGGGGGCGTAGGGCAGTTCCACATCCTCGGCATCCAGGCCAAAGCGCATGGCCGTGCCCAGGGTGTCCACCATGTGCAGGTAGTGGGCCCAGGTTTCGGCCCAGTCCTCCCAGGGGTGGGTGCTGGCGTAGGTGCTCACATAGCGCTGGGCCCAGTCGGCGGGCGGGCCTTCTTCGTAATGGTGCTTGAGGGCGGCGGCGTAGTCGGCACGTTCGTCGCCAAACAGGGCGCGGTAATCAATCAGCCAGGGGGTATCCACAACCAACCGGTCCCAGTAGTAATGCCCCACCTCGTGGCGGAAGTGCCCCAGCAGCGTGCGGTAGGACTCGCCCATTTGGGTGCGCACCTGCTCACGGCGGGCATCGTCGGCCTCGTCCATGTTCAGGGTGATCAGGCCGTGGTCGTGGCCGGTGAGCACTGGTTTTTCGGGCTCGGGACGCAAGAAGTCGAACGCCAGGCCCAGCACTTCGGGCTGGTGGGCCTGGCGCGGCTCCACCGGCAGGCCCATCACCATCAGCTGGGCCACCAGGTGGCGCTTGGCGATTTCCAATGCCCGCCAGGCGGCCAGGTTCTCGGGCACGGAGGGGTCGGACACGGTGCGGTTCAGGCTACAGGCCAGACACACCGCGCCAGGGTCGGCCTCGCCGGGCAGCAGCCAGTTGCAGCCAATGGCGTGCAGGTTGGCGCAACGCCGGTAGCGGGGGCCGTCAGGGGCCTTCCACAGCGTCCACAGTTCGGGCTGGTCGGGCACGGCGGCCAAGGGCTCCAGGCGGGAGCTGCTGGTGACAAAGCCCAGCGGCGTGTGGCAAACCAGGCATTCGCTGTTGCGAAAGAACACCGGCCGGCCGCACTGGCACACGTAGGCGCGCGAGCCCCGGATGGCCCCGTGGTCCTCCTCGGGCAGGGTCCAGAAGCTTTCAAACAGGGCGAAAGGGCGAAATACAGCGGTAAAGAAGTCCATGCAGTGAGTCTATGTGCAGCCGGTCCGGAATGTCTGTGCGTTAGACCGCACAGGAACGTATTCAAGATACCAAACACCCCGGTAGATTCCCTATGGGCCTGGCACGGCTGTTGCTATATCGTTTGCACTTCTTGACCATTTGGTCAGGATTTTGACACCCCCCAGCCAACACCGGGCCCCGCGTGCCGCACTTTGGTGCAGCGCCAGGGCCTGGATGCCCCAGCCACAGGAGTTACCGTGCCAGAAACTTCCCCCCCGGACATCCGCGCCGGCCGCCTCAGTGCCGCCCAGTACGCGCAGCACTTTGCCGATGCCACCCCGCCGTTGAACGCCTCGCAGGCCATGCTCGAATCCGAGCGCTGCCTGTACTGCTTCGACGCGCCCTGCCAGACCGCCTGCCCCACCGACATCGACGTGCCCAGCTTCATCAAGCGCATTGCCGATGGCAACCTGCGCGGCGCGGCGCGCACGATTCTGGAATCCAACCCGCTGGGCGGCATGTGCGCCCGGGTCTGCCCCACCGAGGTGCTGTGCGAGCAGGCCTGCGTGCGCAACACCCAAACCGACACCCCCATTCCCATTGGCCGCCTGCAACGCCACGCGGTAGATGCGCTGATGGCCAGCCCCCAGCCGCAAATCTTCACCCGCGCCGCCCCCACCGGCAAACGCATCGCCGTGGTCGGCTCCGGCCCGGCGGGCCTGGCCTGTGCGCACCGCCTGGCACGCCTGGGCAACGAAGTAGTGATCTTCGATGCCCAAGCCAAGGCGGGCGGCCTGAACGAATACGGCCTAGCCACCTACAAAACCGTGGACGAGTTTGCCCAGCGCGAAGTGCAGTGGCTGCTGGACATTGGCGGCATCCGCATCCAGCACGGCTGGCGCTTTGCCGGTGCGGCTTCGCTCGATAAGTTGCAAACCGAATTCGACGCGGTGTTTCTGGGCCTGGGCCTGTCCAAGGTGCAGGCGCTGGGCCTGCCGGGCGAAGACCTGGCCGGGGTGCGCAACGCGGTGGACTTCATCGCCGAGCTGCGGCAGGCCGAGGACGTGGCCACGGTGCCCATCGGCCACCACGTGGTGGTGATCGGCGGCGGCATGACCGCCGTGGATGCCGCCGTGCAGGCCAAGCTACTGGGCGCCAAAGTGGTGCACATAGTGTACCGCAAGGGCGTGGAAACCATGGGTGCGTCTGCCGCCGAACAAGAGTGGGCGCAAACCCACGGCGTGGTGCTGCACCAGTGGATGGCCCCGGTGGAAATCATGGGCGCGGCAGGCCACGCCACCGGCGTGCGCTTCGCCCAGCAGACGCTGGTCGATGGCCAGCTGCAGCCCACGGGCCGCGAACTGACCTTCCCCGCCGACATGGTCTTCAAGGCCATCGGCCAGAAGCTGGACGACACCGTGCTGCTCGGCACCGGCCTGGTGCTGCAAAGCGGGCGCATCGTCACCACAGAAGACGGCGCCACCAACCTCGCCAAGGTCTGGGCGGGCGGCGACTGCCGCGCCGGGGGCCGCGACCTCACCGTCGAAGCCGTCGAACACGGCAAACGCGCCGCTGAAAGCATGCACAAGGAACTGAACCATGGCTGATCTGTCCACCATCTTCGCGGGCATCAAAACCCCCAACCCCTTCTGGCTGGCCTCTGCGCCGCCCACCGACAAGGCCTACAACGTGAACCGCGCCTTCGAAGCGGGCTGGGGCGGTGTGGTCTGGAAAACGCTGGGCGAGGCCGGGCCACCGGTGGTCAACGTCAACGGCCCGCGTTACGGCGCGCTGCTGTCCAACGACCGCCAGGTGCTGGGCTTTAACAACATCGAACTCATCACCGACCGGGATCTGGAGCTGAACCTGCGCGAGATCACCGAGGTCAAACGCCTGTGGCCCGACCGCGCCATGGTCGTGTCGCTGATGGTGCCCTGCGTGGAAGAATCGTGGAAAGCGATTCTGCCGCGCGTGGAAGACACCGGGGCCGATGCCATCGAGCTGAACTTCGGCTGCCCGCACGGCATGAGCGAGCGCGGCATGGGCGCGGCCGTCGGCCAGGTGCCCGAGTACATCGAGATGGTCACGGCGTGGTGCAAGCAGTATTCCAAACTGCCGGTGATCGTGAAGCTCACGCCCAACATCACCGACGTGCGCCTGCCGGCACGGGCCGCTCAACGCGGCGGGGCCGACGCGGTGTCGCTGATCAACACCATCAATTCCATCATCGGCGTAGACCCCGACACGTTGATGATGAGCCCCAGCACCGGTGGCATGGGCTCGCACGGCGGCTACTGCGGCCCGGCGGTCAAGCCCATCGCCCTGAACATGGTGGCGGAGATCGCCCGCGACCCGTTGACTGCAGGCCTGCCCATCAGCGGCATCGGCGGTGTGGGCAACTGGCGCGACGCGCTGGACTTCATCGCCCTGGGCGCAGGCACGGTACAGGTGTGCACTGCCGCCATGGTCTTCGGCTTCAAGATCGTGCAAGAGATGACCTCCGGCCTGTCGGACTACATGGACAGCAAAGGCCTCAAAAGCCTGGACGACTTCCGCGGCCGCGCGGTGCCCAAGGTCACCGAGTGGCGCAACCTGAACCTGAACCACATCAGCAAGGCCGTCATCAACCAGGACAGCTGCATCTCCTGCGGCCGCTGCCACATCGCCTGCGAAGACACCTCGCACCAGGCCATCACCAAAACCAAGAACGGCCTGCGCCAGTTTGAGGTGATGGAAGACGAGTGCGTGGGCTGCAACCTGTGCGTGCTGGTCTGCCCCGTGCCCGACACCATCAGCCTGCGCGACCTGCAGCCCGGTGAAAAAGACTTGCGCACCGGCCGCATCGTGAGCGATAAACATGCGGACTGGACCAGCCACGCCAACAACCCCATGCGGGCCTGAATTTAAGAAAAATCGGGCTCTAGCGCATATATCCTTTACGCCAGTAGCTATTTATTTAGGAGCAACCATGTCTAGTGTCTTGATCCGCGGCGGCACGGTCGTCAACGCCGACCGCGCCTTCCGCGCCGATGTTCTGTGTATCGACGGCCAGATCGCCGCCGTGGGCGACAATCTGGTGGCCCCGGCCGGAGCCGAAATCGTCGATGCAGGCGGCCAGTACGTGATGCCCGGCGGCATCGACCCGCACACCCACATGCAGCTGCCGTTCATGGGCACCACCACCATGGACGACTTCTACAGCGGCACCGCAGCGGGCCTGGCGGGCGGCACCACCACCATCATCGACTTCGTCATCCCCAACCCCCAGCAGCCGCTGATGGAGGCCTACCAAACCTGGCGCGGCTGGGCCGAAAAGGCCGCGTCCGACTACAGCTTCCACGTCGCCGTGACCTGGTGGGACGAGAGCGTGCACCGCGACATGGGCACCCTGGTGCGCGACGAGGGTGTGAACAGCTTCAAGCACTTCATGGCCTACAAGAACGCCATCATGTGCGACGACGAAACCCTGGTGAACAGCTTCAAGCGCTCGCTGGAACTCGGCGCCATGCCCACCGTGCACGCCGAGAACGGCGAACTGGTCTACCTGCTGCAAGCCGACATGAAGACCAAGGGCATCTTCGGCCCCGAAGCCCACCCCCTGTCGCGCCCGCCCGCGGTAGAGGCCGAGGCCGCCCAGCGCGCCATCGCCATCGCCAACGTGCTCAACGTGCCGATCTACGTGGTGCATGTGTCGTGCGCTGAATCGGCCGAAGCCATTGCCCGCGCCCGTGCCGCAGGTCAGCGCGTGTTTGGCGAGGTGCTGGCCGGGCATTTGACGGTGGACGACAGCGTCTACCGCAACCCCGATTTCGCCTACGCCGCAGGCCACGTGATGAGCCCCCCCTTCCGCAATAAAAGCAACCAGGACGCGCTGTGGCACGGCCTGCAGGCCGGGCACCTGCACACCACCGCGACAGACCACTGCACCTTCTGCGCCGCCCAAAAAGCCGCCGGCAAGGACGACTTCAGCAAGATCCCCAACGGCTGCGGCGGCGTGGAAGAGCGCCTGGCCGTGATCTGGGACGAAGGCGTGAACACCGGCCGCCTCACCCCCAGCGAGTTCGTGGCCGTCACGTCTGCCAACGCCGCCAAGCTGTTCAACATCTACCCGCGCAAAGGCTGCGTGGTGGCCGGGGCCGATGCCGACCTGGTGGTCTGGGACCCGGCGGGCACCAAAACCCTGTCCGTCCAAACGCAAAAGTCGCTGGGCGACTTCAACATATTCGAGGGCCGCACCGTCACCGGCGTGCCCAGCCACACGCTGAGCCAGGGCAAGGTGGTCTACGCGAATGGCGACCTGCGTGCCGAGCGTGGTGTCGGCAAGTACGTCAAGCGCCCGCCCTTCGGCCCGCAGTTCGATGCGCTGGCCAAGAAGACCGCGCAACAAGCGCCCCACCCCGTCGCCCGCTGAAACAGGAACGCACCATGACCCCGAACATTGAATCCCTGCGCATCAACGGCCCGCGCCTGTGGGACTCGCTGATGGAACTGGCCCAGATCGGTGCCACACCCAAGGGCGGTGTCTGCCGCCTCACCCTCACCGACCTGGACAAACAAGGCCGCGACCTGGTCACCCGCTGGGCTACCGAAGCAGGCATGACGGTCACCATCGACAAGATCGGCAACGGCTTCATGCGCCGCCCGGGCCGCAACAACAGCCTGCCGCCCATCATGACCGGCAGCCACATCGACACCCAGCCGACCGGCGGCAAGTTCGACGGCAACTACGGCGTGCTGGCGGGCATCGAGGTGGTGCGCACCCTGAACGACCACGGCATCGAGACCGAAGCCCCTATCGAAGTCGCGTTCTGGACCAACGAAGAAGGCTCGCGCTTTGTGCCGGTGATGATGGGCTCGGGCGTGTTCGCCAAAGCCTTCACCCTGGAGCACGCCTACGCCGCCACCGACCTGGACGGCAAGACGGTGCAAGGCGAACTGGAGCGCATCGGCTACATCGGCGCGCAAGAGCCTGGCGACCACCCCATCGGCGCGTACTTCGAGACGCACATCGAACAAGGCCCGGTGCTGGAAGACAACGACGTGACCATCGGCGTGGTGCAAGGCGTGCTGGGCCTCCGCTGGTTCGACTGCACCGTGACCGGCATGGAGGCCCACGCCGGCCCTACGCCCATGGCGCTGCGCAAAGACGCGATGCTGGCCGCCACCCGCATCATGCAAGACGTGGTGGCCGCCGCCCACCGCCACCCGCCGCATGGCCGTGGCACCGTGGGCATGGTGCAGGTGTTCCCCAACAGCCGCAACGTGATTCCGGGCCGCGTGAAGTTCAGCATCGACCTGCGCAACAGCACCGACACGCTGGTGGATCAGATGGCCGACGAAGTGAAAGCCTTCGCCGCCAAGATCGCCCGGGACAGCGGCTTAGACGTGAAGATAGAACTGGTCTCCAGCTACTCGGCCATCGGCTTTCATGCAGACTGCGTGGATGCGGTGGCGCGGGCTGCGGCCAAGCTGGGTTACAGCAACATGCCGGTGGTGTCAGGCGCGGGGCATGACGCGGTGTACATGGCCAAGCTGGCACCGAGCGGGATGATCTTCATTCCGTGCAAAGACGGGATCAGCCATAACGAGATTGAGGATGCGAAGCCGGAGCACATTACGGCGGGGGGGAATGTGCTGTTGCATGCGATGTTGGAGAGGGCGGGGGGTAGGGGGTAGATTGGATCTGCGTTCGGTTGACCGCAGGTTGGGCTTTCTTGTGTGGCCGCTTTAGGCTGGAAGCAATCATGGATGTTTGTGTGCTGACCGGCGGCAATTGTCACCAGCGGACATTTGAGTCGCCAGTCACCTGATTTGAATGGGCCACTACTTGGTTAGGTCGTTAAACGATGCATCCATGCAGAATGCTGAATCCTCGGTTGGTTCCACACCCTGCATAAACGTCTACTGCGTCCAAGAATGGTGGCGTCACCCCGTCTGACTCGGCCTAGATTGAGTGCTAGATGCAGGCTGATAGACGTGAGTACGCTTGTGAATATGCTGGTGGTTCGCGTAGTATTCGTGCAGGTTGTGCGCTTCGTCTGACCGGTGATGAAAGCCACGTTCTCCCCACATGAGCCACACCAGCGCCTTGCCGGACTGCGTCAAGTAGCTGTCAAGAAGGTCACGGCGCAGATAGCTGAAAGAGCCACTAATCTGCGAGCCATACTCGCCAACTTCGCGGTACAAAGACGCCACGCCTGAAGCATCGTGCAAGTCCCACTTATTGGCGCGATAGCTGAGACTCAAAGCCTCACATAGCTGTTAGAGGGCAGGCACGCACCGCTGTTCTGGTTCACCACGCTGTGGTAGCTCTCCCAGCTGTACTTCTGCACTGGGATGTCGACTGCGACGCCATTGTTTGACCACCTATCAGCAGACACCATGCATTCGGGGTGCTCGCCCTCTTGCTCATCAACAACAGGCAATCCCGGAGTCGAAGAGAAAGGCATCTCACCCGCATAGGTGTAGTAGTAGCTTGACTCCTCTGGAATGGCACCATTGCCGGGTTATTCGAGACCGGTGAACAACGTGCACAGGCGGTCGACTTCGCCGCTATCCACAAGAACACATCTTAGGAATGTGAAGACCTGCCGGTCATCAGCGGGAGCGTTCTGCTCGAGAAACCCGTCAAGTACGACCCACGGCCCTGTCAGGTCATTAATATCCGCGATCTCGAGGATACCGCGGTAGTCTGGTTGCGGCCCCTTCACCACCCAGTCGCCAGTACTCGTAGGCTGACCACTGAACAAGTCTGGGAGTTGCAGGTTGATACTCTCGGCCTCAAGCGGGAAAGTCGGGTCGATGTCCGCATCTGAGGGGCGAACGCTGTCCTCCTTGCGAAGGAGGCCCCGTGCGGACCGGACACCCCACAGCTCGAAGTAAGCGATCCAGCCATACTTCTTTCCGTATCGGTCGACCTTATGCTTGTCGCTTCCCATACGAGGGCCGGAGTTCATTTGGCGGTCAACAGCTTCGAACTGCTCGGGGTCGTAGCCAAGCACCAACATTCGCGAAACCATTGCCGGCAGCACCCGCTGATATTCTGGGTTGCCGTAATCGTAATTCGACCGCCCTGGAATCAGTCTCCCCATAGTGTAGTTGCCGAAGTCCATTCGAATCGCCGCGCGCTTCGCGCGTTCGATTACCGCGAGGTCATAGTGCGGCATGTTCTCAAAGGGATTGAGCAGATGGCTAAACGGTGGAAGGAGATGAGCTGCCTTGTCCTCAGACACACAGGCAGGATCAACTAGCCTCGCGATGGCAATGGTTCCCAAGCAGTACTGCTGATATAGAGCATGCCAAGTAGGGTGCGTCGCGTCAGGCGCGAACATCGCTTGATAAATTTCGCGAGCGACTCTAGTCAATGCCTCACGCATCTCCACAGCATTGATATCCGACCAAGTGGTCAGCGCTGCACCATAGGCCGCGGCGAACATCCGCTCGGGGACGTATGGGTCTAAAACGGCAATTGACTCGACAGCCAGCCTAAAAAACTCCGCAGGCCGTTTCACAGCGAATTCGTACAGGGTCTTGGTGGCCACGTCCCGCAAGCCTCTCGACGTCGACGTTAGTGTCCACATTATCCAGCGCGCTCGCCGAATCTCCCGCTCGTCCAAGACACCCGACTTCCACCTGGCGGACAGGAATTTGAAGTCAGCTTCAACTTCCTGGGCCGTCTCACGAACCCACTCCGACCAGACAAGATCGCGCTGAGTATTGGACATGGCCGCCAGCACACCGTGCAGAAAGTCCATGTCGAACGGATGCGCTCGCGCTGCCCTGGTGGTCCGAAGTCGCTGGAAGGCAAGCCGAGCGAACTGCTTCGACTCCTGCATCGCCCTCGCGAAGCGCTCCACTGTCTCCCGCCCGATATGCCTGGGGTCTGACTGCGCCGTCATCAACAACGCCTTGAGGACGAGACTCTCGTCGGAAAAGTTCTGCCAGAGCTGGCGCCGGCCCGGACGACGCGGGTACAGGCCAACTAGAGCACGGAACACGTCATCGGCAAAGGTATGCGATCCGGTCTCGCGGAATTGGAACTGCGCGCGTCCCACATCGCTCTGCAGCCATTGCGCCAGTAACGGGTTGGCAAGCAGATGACGTGCCATCAGATGTCCGGCCATCAAGTCATACGAGAACGCGATTCCTTGACCACCCTCTTCGGACGTCGTTCGAACGAGGACGCCTTCGGACTCCAACGCGCGGATGAGGCTGTCGTTCCAACGGCCAATGTCTCCAACTGCCGTGCGTGCGGCTTGGAACTCCACGCTCCTCGCGTTCCCGTCCCAAAGGATGCCAGCAATCGTCAATAGCGCGTCTTCAACCTCATTCGGATAGACGCGATGCGCCGCTGGCGACAGCTCAGCGACCTTCTTGAAATGCTCCTCAAACAGGCTCGCAAGCGAGCTAGGTAGCGCCTCCACCCCGACAACGTGCTGGCGACAAGGGTTCGCCACCTCGCAGAAGATCCTCAACGTCAACGGGTGCTGCAGGAACTCAATTGGCAAGTCCGCGTCAGTGCCGTCGATCTTGTAGTACGCGAAGTACTTGTCGACCGCCTTCTGCGGGTCTTCCTGAAATCCGTTGTGTTCGACCTGGGGGAACTCCTCCGGCAGACACATTGGCGCGAATTCATTGCGCAGCGTAACCACCAGCAGGACGTACGGAAAGGCCTTCAGAAACTCTTCCGCTCGGGAGAGCTCATCCCTCCAGTTCCTCGGATCTTCCGCCTCGTTCAGTCCGTCAATGACAATCGGGATGCGCTTGCCCGCACGCTGACCCGCCGCATCTACGGCCTCAACCAGGCGGTCGAAGCTCTCAGCCGGATTGCCAGTAATCTTGAAAGCAGACACGAGGTCGTCGAGGCCCTGGCCTGCATGAAGGTTCTTTCCCAGCAACAGGACGCCACCAGGGAAATCTCCGTCCGGCTGCGTCACCTTGACAGCGAGCTCGGACTTGCCTTCCCCCGCAGCCGCAAGCACCGCAACGGCTCGAACACCGATTGATCGCTCGAGATTGCGCAATTCCGACGCCATCGCGTGCATGTCCGCAACCAAATTCGCGGTCAGTGGCGCTCCGTCTGACCGAGCCCCACGCAGCTTCGAGAGCAACCTGTCGTAGCGCACCGGCTGCGGAGGATTTGTCGCCAGGAGCTCGCGCACAGCCTCGAAGTCGCCCTTGCCGAGCGCCGCGTGTAGGTCGCCAAGCAGGTCAGCCAACCCGATGGCTCGAGTCAGGAGCAAATCGACTTCAGTCTTGATCTCCGTTTTGACCTGCCCGGTCAGCGAGGCAACGGCGGTGGAATTCTTCTTGATGCCATTCGCGAGCGTCTCCAACGATCCCCAAGCGCTCTGGCCTCCCAGGCGCTTGAGCACCTTCTTCTCTGCGCCAACGACGACGTGAACATCCTCCTGATATCGCCGCTTGAACGGCGCCGCGGCAAGCTTGTACTGTTCAGCAAGTACCTCAGGCGTCAGAACGAGCTCGCCGAAGTAGGTCTCTCGTAGAAGGGCCCCCGGCCCCACCAGAAGGTCTTCGATGTCCGCTGCCGTCAGCAGCTCCAACTTCAACTCGGGAAACTGGCTCTTCTCGAGGTCGAAGAACCACGTTTGGTCTCCCTTGGTCAGGGTGTGGCGCGTCCAAAGCTTCCAATCGGTAACACCGGGAACGTGCTTGCGCGTCTTCTCCATCCCCTCGATGATCTTATTGCGGCGCGCGGCCCCCAACTCTTGTCCTTTCGACAGGTCATACCACTTACATTGCCAACCCACCCAGCGCGGCGGTGCGCCGAGATCGCACTTCTCGGTGAGCTCCAAGTGGAACTCCACCCCTGGCTGGTTTGCCAGCTGCTTGAAGCGGCCGAACTGACCATAGTGGCGCCGTACCAGCGAGCGGCAAAGCTTCTCGAAGTTCTCATCCGCTGCGCCAGGCAGGTCGCCGAACACGTCCCAATTGACTTCAGGCATGCGCGTTCCTTCTGTCAGCTGGCGTCAGGGGAATCGGACGGGTAGTCGTGCGCCGAGAAGATTTCGACCTTCGCACCTGCCTCGATGAAGAGCTTCACGAATGCGGACACCTCGGCCTCGTCGGTCGTGACCGTGATTCGATCGTCTTTCCGCTCGAGGTGATGGTCAGACACCAGTTGGCTGAGATCAGCCGGCCCCAGCGTGTTGAGATTCAATTTGCCAAGCAGTGAGAGCATCTCATCGGAAAACCTCTGGTCCGCTGGTCCATCGAAGGCGATGGTGTGGCTGTCATCCTTCGATGCCTGAGCGCTGAGCTTGCCGATGTCCCTCTCGACCTTCTCTGCGTCTTGGGCTCGCTGGAATTTCCCGATGAGAACCAAGTTCATCGAGTGCTCAGATCCGTATCCATTCCAAATCTTCATGTTTGTGTCTCCCGTTTGATCTCGAAGGTGTTCTTGAGTCTCCGGAGCGCCGACAGTACGCCGGTGTCTCCAATCTGTGCGCCTACAGGCGCGTACGAGCTCGCGCGCAGCATGCCGGACGCATCTATGTGAGCGTAGGCCTGAAGGCCTTGCTCATCGGGTAGTGGATCACAGGTCGGCAGCCCTGACGCACCCGCCTCGCTGACCGCAAGACGAACCTTGCCTTTGTAGTTGCAGACCCACTGCTGAAGTGCCTGGCCGACCACACTGTCAAGGCCTGCGACCTTACCCGTTGCCTGCTGGGGGAGCAACAGTAGTTCGCTAGCTCCGATTTCTTGCGCGAGCTCGGCCGACGCGTCAAGCTCCACGACCGTGCGCTCGTTGACCACCACGTTGATCCCAAAGGGGGACACGGAGGCAATCGCTTCGACGCCTCTGAGCAGGCTGTCGAACCGCCTCCCGCGTTGTTCCTCATAGGTGCGACCGACTCCGTCAACGCTGATGCGCGCGAAGTGGACCGAGCCCTTGAGGCGCTTAGCAAGCTGTGGCGTCAGGCGATGGCCATGGGTCGTGAAGGTGACAGCGAGCCGAGTCTCCGCAGCAACCCGCTTGCAAATGTCGACGAAGTCAGGATGCAGCGTGGGTTCGCCGCCGCCAATCCGATACCGAGGCACCCCTCAGTATCCAACTCCTTCAACCAGCCGAGCACCTGGTCAGTATGCAGCGACGCCTTGTGCTTCGGAGCGTAGCAGTACGCGCAGTGAAGGTCGCAAACATTGGTGAGTGCAATTGATACCTGTCGGGGGGACGTCGACCAAGCCGCCTCGTTCGGGCGCGACTCGTCTAGCAGGACATTCAAACCTGAAAGGCGATCGAAAAGATGTACCCCGTTTGGGCCGATTCTGGACTTCATAAGGCATTGTCACCGAACGCAGTTTGCTCACCGAGAACTCGTCCGCGGTGATCTGCATCGTGCTATCGAATGCAGCGCCCGAGCCGGGCCCGGATCGGTACGGGATCGCGACCTCAGCTTTCTTAGCTATAGCGGCTGTTGTGTCTCTAACGCCGAGTGGCTGCATTCTGTGCATACCCGTCATTCAAAGCGCCTCTGCAACCATCTCCTCTGGTTCAGTACGCCCTTCCTCCTCTCGCAAGCGAAAATCCCACCCCATGCCGTCACTCCTGCCGCCACTGATCACGGCTACCGCCATCCCCGGCGAAGCCCTGGCTGGCCTGGTTGCGGGCCTGTGTGACGGAGTGATGCAGAGCAGCCTGCTTGAACTTCAACCACATCAAAGCACACATGTACGTCTCAAAGCATCATCAGCTCACTGACTGCGAAGCCATCTTCTCGCTGGTCGAATCCCATCCGCTGGGTGCCTGGGTTTGCCATGCGCACGAGGGGCTGGTGGCCAACCACATTCCGTTCTTCCTGGACCGCACGCGCGGCCCCCACGGCACGCTGATGGGGCATGTGGCGCGTGCCAATACAGTCTGGCGCCAGCTTGGCTCCGGCACGCCGTCCGTGGTGATGTTCCAGGGCACGCAGTCGTACATCAGCCCGGGCTGGTACCCCGGCAAGGCGGAGCATGGTCAGGTCGTGCCCACCTGGAACTACGTCGTCGCCCATGCGCACGGCACGGCGCGTGTGATGGAAGACCGGGACTGGTTGCTGGGCATGCTGCACCGGCTGACGGACAGCCAGGAGGCGCGGCAGACCTCGCCTTGGCGCGTAGGCGATGCACCCGTCGACTACATTGAAAGAATGGTGCGTGGGATTGTCGGCATTGAAATTCCGATTGACCGCCTGGAGGGCAAGCTGAAGGCCAGCCAGGACGAGGATTTGCAGGACCGTCGCGGCACGGTCGCGGGATTGCAGTCGAACCCCAGCGATGCGTCCCTGACGATGGCTGCGCTGGTGTTGAGCGCCATGGCCGGTGACGCGCCGCAAAGCTGACGATTACAAACACGGAGAACACTCGCACTGAGAGTTCATGCGTTCAGACCCCCGCTAACACGCTACCGAATGCGCCTGCAAACTGACCTGCAGTCGCTCACGAACGGCCCTGAATATTGCCGCCAAATTGTCCATGCTCGGGTTGCCGGTAGGGGACAGCATGCGGTGCAAGCTCTTGCTCGGTTTTGCCGTCAATGCCGCCAATTGTTCAAAGCCGATGGTCGCATTTACCAGGTCACGCAGAATCAGGCGTGCGGTTTCAGGTTCGCCATTGAGGAACAAGGTTGCAGCCTCATCCAGCAGTGCTTGTGCAAATGCGGAGTCGCTCTGAACACGCTGAAGAACAGTTTCTTTGAAATTTCTGGTCAGTGCCATGGGCTTACCTCAGATTTTTGCTGGACGCGATTGAGCTATCGCCTTTTTGCGTGCCTTGTATTCGGCCAATAACGCTTTGGCTTTGTCGATGTCACGCTGTTGACCTCTCTTGGTGCCGCCGCCAAACAGCACGATCAAACTGTCACCGTCTTTAACCAAATAAATCCGGTATCCAGGTCCCCAGTCGATCACATATTCACCCATGCCCTCAAACCACTTGACGTTTGAGGTATTGCCAAGCTCCATCCGAAGTTTGGCCACCGTGACCTTGGCGGCAGCCTGCGCCGGTAAGCTATCAAACCAGGACTTGTAGGGATTTGATTTGTCCGCGCAAACATATTCTTCGACTTTAAAGGCCATGAATTATGGTAACACATAAGTTACCTTTAATTTCTAAAAATGGCAGTCCAGCTTCCAATGGCAAGCACGTTTCAGCGCGGGCTGCGGCGAAGCTGGGCTACAGCAACAGGCCAGCGGTGTCAAGGACGGGGCATGATGCGGTGTACATGGCCAAGTTGGCACCGAGCGGGATGATCTTCATTCCTTGCAAGGGCCGGGACTTGAATTGCTGGGTTTAAGTGGATGAGCGCTTGTGCTGGTGGGGTGGGCGTCAGTAGCTCTTTATTTGGTACAAGGTGTTCTCGTCGTTCACCCAGGCGAAGATGATGATCCTGGTTTTGGAGTCAAACCGGAAGAACAAGCGAAACCGTCGCCCAATCTTGGCGCGCCGCCAGTGCCGGAATGCGGGGCCCATGGTGTTGCCCTGGCGGTACTCTTCGCGGTTGGGGTCGCTGGGCACGGTCTCCAGCATCAGCTGCGACAAAGCATTAAATAGCTTGACGTTGGCGTTTGATGCAAACCCTGCCGGGTCTTGGGCTTGTTGGGCGCGTTGCGCTGCGGCTTGCAATTTTTGGAGTTACTCAATCAAACAGTCGTGGAACAGCAAGTTCCAACCGTAGCGCTGAATCACAGCGCTACGTCGCCGTCAATGTCCTCCCCCAGATTTGCCAAGCTTGCCACGTTGATGCACCGCTAACCTACGGCCTCTTTGAAAATTCCTATTCGATACATAAATTTTATTAAGTTTTAATTTTCATAGTAATTACTTACCATGATGGCTCGTGTCAAAGATTTACGGCACGATGTATCCGCAGTGCAGCCACCCCACAGACAACCCCAAGGAGCTCCCCATGACCAACGAAGCCAAATGCCCTTTCCACCACGCCGCAGGCGGCGGCACGACCAACAAGGATTGGTGGCCCAAGCAAGTGCGGGTTGATTTGCTCAATCAGCACGCGAACAAGTCTCACCCCTTGGGCGAAGACTTCAATTACGCCGAAGCCTTCAAAAAGCTGGATTACAGAGCGCTCAAGGCCGATTTGGTCAAGCTGATGACCGACAGCCAAGACTGGTGGCCAGCCGACTTTGGCCACTACGGCCCGCAGTTTGTCCGCATGGCCTGGCACGCTGCAGGCACCTACCGCACGCTGGACGGCCGGGGTGGTGGCGGGCGAGGCCAGCAGCGCTTTGCGCCGCTGAACTCCTGGCCCGATAACGTCAACATCGACAAGTCGCGCCGCCTGCTCTGGCCCATCAAGCAGAAATACGGCCAGCAGATTTCGTGGGCTGACCTGTTCATCCTGACTGGCAATGTGGCGCTGGAGTCCATGGGTTTCCGCACTTTTGGCTTTGCCGGTGGCCGCGAAGACGTGTGGGAACCCGATATGGACGTGAACTGGGGCGCAGAGACCACCTGGCTGGCGACCGACAAGCGCTTCCATGGTGACCGCGAACTGGACAACAATCTCGGCGCCACCCACATGGGCCTGATCTATGTGAACCCCGAAGGCCCGAACGCCAGTGGCGACTACCTGGCCGCAGCCCACGACATCCGCGCTACTTTCTACCGCATGGCGATGGACGACGAAGAAATCGTCGCCCTGATCGCCGGTGGCCACACTTTCGGTAAATCCCACGGCGCGGCGCCCGAATCGCACAAGGGCCCGGAGCCTGAAGGCGCGGGCATCGAAGCCCAGGGCCTGGGCTGGAACAGCAACTTTGGCAGCGGCCACGGCAAAGATACCGTGTCCAGCGGCCTGGAAGTTACCTGGACGACCACCCCGGCGCAGTGGGGAAACAACTACTTTGAGAACCTGTTCAAGTACGAGTGGGAACTCACCCATTCGCCCGCCGGTGCCAAGCAGTGGGTGGCCACCAACGCGCCCGACATCATTCCCGACGCGCATGTGCCCGGCCTGTTTCACAAGCCCACCATGCTGACCACCGACTTGACGATGCGGTTTGACCCCGAGTTCGGCAAGATATCCAAGCGCTTCCATGAAGACCCACAGGCCTTTGCCGAAGCCTTTGCCCGCGCCTGGTTCAAGCTGACCCACCGCGACATGGGCCCGAAAGCCCGCTACCTCGGCCCCGAAGTGCCTAACGTTGACCTGATCTGGCAAGACCCGCTGCCCGTCGCCACCCACCAGCCTACGGCGGCAGACATTGCCGACATCAAGGCCAAGATCGCGGCCTCGGGCCTGTCGGTCAGCCAACTGGTGTCGGTGGCTTGGGCGTCAGCCTTCACCTTCCGCGGCGGCGACAAGCGCGGCGGTGCCAATGGCGCACGCCTGGCCCTGGCACCTCAGAAAGACTGGGAAGTCAACCGCATTGCCGTGCAGGCACTGCCCACGCTGGTGGCGATCCAGCAGGCATCGGGCAAGGCCTCGCTGGCCGATGTGATCGTGCTGGCAGGCAGCGTGGGTGTCGAGCAAGCGGCAAAGGCGGCTGGTGTGGCGGTGGACGTGCCGTTCGCGCCGGGCCGAGTGGATGCCACGCAAGCGCAAACCGATGTTGAATCCTTCGCCGTGATGGAGCCGTTGGCCGATGGTTTCCGCAATTACAAAAATGGCAAGATTGGCGCCGCAACCGAGGCTTTGCTGATCGACCGGGCCCAGTTGCTGACCCTGACCGCGCCCGAGCTGACCGCGCTGGTCGGCGGCCTGCGGGTATTGGGGGCCAATGCCGACGGCGGCCAGCACGGCGTGTTCACCGACCAAGTGGGCGTGCTGAGCAACGTGTTCTTTGTGAACCTGCTGGACATGGGTGCCACATGGACGGAGGTGGACGGTGAAGGCGAAGTGTTCGAAGGCCGGGACCGCAAGAGTGGCGCGGTGAAGTACACCGCCACCCGCGCTGACCTGGTCTTTGGCTCCAACGCGGTGCTGCGTGCGTACGCAGAGGTCTATGCCAGCGCGGACGGCCAGAAGAAGTTCGTTGCAGACTTTATCGCGGCCTGGACCAAGGTGATGAACCTGGACCGCTTCGACTTGGTGTAACTTGCATGGACTCGGGCACTGGTGGCCCGAGTCCATTCAGATTTAGATTGCGACTGTCCTCACACCGGTTCAGCCAGTGCCAACTCGGCCAACTTCAAAGCCCCCTCAAAGCTGCGCGCGCCGCCGATGAACAGGTTCAGGTGGCAGAACACACTGTCTTCCACGCCCGTCACCGCCGCCAGTTCCTGGTCGCGCAGGCCGGCCCAGCTTGCAGGCAGGTCCATGCGGGTGTCGAACGAGCCCGGCTCTACCGGCACGGTCTTGATCTGGTACTGGTTGCCGTCCGAATCGGGGTAGATCACGAACATCACCTCGGGCATCTCGTCCACCACCACGCGGGTCCAAGGCATGCCGCCCTCGCGCAGGTGCAGCAGTTTCCCCCCCAGCAGGCGCGGTGCTTGACGCACGATGTCCATCGCGCGAATCTGAGCAACTTTTTTGCTGATGGCGTGGTCCAGGAACTTGCGCGTGATGGCGACGGCTTCGCGGAAACGGGTTTCCAGGAGCTTGGCTTTGCCTTCAAGATCCAGCCCCTGTTCTTCCAGCCAATGCGTGTTGATCTGAGCGATGAGGGCTGACAGGCCGAAGATGCCGGGGGCCACGTCACCTTGGCCCGTGTCCACGATGTCGAGGTACTGCACCAAGGAATGGTCGAGAGAGTTCGCCACGTCGGCCACCGCATGTGCGTCCAGCGTGTGGCCATGCGTGCTGGCCCAGGCGGCGACGTAGGTGGCACCAAAGGCTGACCACACCAGACCAGCGCTGGCGTAGCCCACACCGGGTACGGTTGTTGGCCCCGTATCACCATCGACTTGCCGGGCCGGGCGTGCCCCGGTAAAGCCGCGCTGGTGGTGGTCAAAACGACCCGTGGCGGCATCCCAGATACCGCCCACGTCCACCACAAAATCGGCGGTGGCGATGAGGTCTTTGTTGCGGGTGCGCAGCAGGGTGTGCGATGGGAAAACCCCCATCAAAACGCCAACGCCAAAAACGTCGTCAGCATGGAAAGTGCCACTGTGGGTGGCTATTGTGGTGTGGGTCATGGCGCGATTTTAGAGCTTGCCCTGAAAAAACAGGTGCTTGAGCTGCCTATGCTGACGTGGGCATGTGGCAGCGGTGCTGATGCCCGTGCCACGGTTTGAGCGTTTGTCCGGGCCAGCCAAGACTTTGTTGGCGGCTGTAGTTCACACCGCCAGCCCACACCCCCGCAGCACCAACCCCACCACATGCGCCGTTGCCCGCGCATGGTCGGCGTCTGTCAGCTGTTCGCGCCCCAGCACGGCGCACATCTGCACATCAAAATCCGCATAGGTCTGGGTTGCCGCCCACAGG
>NZ_JANXMU010000021.1 GCF_025354435.1 Rhodoferax sp. | reverse complement strand
GCGGTGGTGCAGGCATTCGGCAAAGGCCTCAGCCAGCCGGTCGGCAATAGCCTTGAGCATGATGCTGGAGTAGTCGTCCAGCTCGGCCTGGAACTGCGCCTCTTTCTTCTCGGCACCCAGCCCGGCGGTCACGGCAAACAGACCTGCGTAATCGGCAATGCCGGTGCTGCGCGGAGCCACAAAGTCGGCCAAGCAACGGCTGGGGCGCATCACCCCGTCAATCGCCTGCTTCTCGGCTTGCTGGCGCAGGCCGTGCCAGGTCAGGGCGACTTCGGTGCGCGACTCGTCGGTGTAGAAGGCGATGTCGTCGTCGTTGACGCTATTGGCCGGATACAGGGCGATCACGCCGTTGGCGGTGAGCCAGCGGCCTTCGATGGCGCGCTTGAGCATGGCCTGCGCGTCCTTGAACACGCGGCTGGCTTCCACGCCCACCACCTCGTCGGTCAGGATGGCAGGGTACGGCCCGGCCAGGTCCCAGGTCTGGAAGAACGGGCCCCAGTCGATGTAGCGGGCCAGCTCGGTGAGGTCGAAATTCTTGAATACGCGCCGTCCTATGAACCGGGGCACCTTGGGGGTGTAGCCGGTCCAGTCCATCGGCGTTTTATTCGCGCGGCATTTGGCCAGCGGCCACAGCGGGGTTTGCTTTTTGTTGGCGTGCTGGTGGCGCACTTTGTCGTAGTCGGCGTTCAGCTCGGTGATGAACGCCCCCGCGCCGTCGCCCAACAGGCTTTGCGCCACGCCCACGCTGCGCGAGGCATCGGGCACGTAAACCACCGGGCCGTCGTAGTGGTGGGCAATCTTGACGGCGGTGTGCACGCGGCTGGTGGTGGCGCCGCCGATCATCAGAGGGATTTTCTTGATGCGGAAGTGGTCGTCCTTTTGCATCTCGCCCGCCACGTACTGCATTTCTTCCAGACTGGGCGTAATCAGGCCGCTCAGGCCCACGATGTCGGCCCCCTCCACCTTGGCGCGGGCCAAAATTTCGTGGCAGGGCACCATCACGCCCATGTTGATGACCTCGAAGTTATTGCATTGCAAGACCACGGTGACGATGTTTTTGCCAATGTCGTGCACGTCGCCCTTGACGGTGGCGATGATGATCTTGCCCTTGGTGCGCACGTCGCGGCCGGCGGCTTCGTCCAGGCGCTTTTCTTCTTCGATGTAGGGGATCAGGTGCGCCACGGCGGACTTCATGACCCGCGCTGACTTGACCACCTGCGGCAGGAACATCTTGCCCTGGCCAAACAGGTCGCCCACGATGTTCATGCCCGCCATCAGCGGACCTTCGATCACGTGCAGCGGGCGGCCGCCCTTGGCCAGGATGGCCTGGTAGGCCTCTTCGGTGTCGGGCACGATGAAGTCGGTGATGCCGTGCACCATGGCGTGGCTCAGGCGCTGCTCCACCGTCACGTAATGGTCGGCAGTGCCGCGCCAGTCCAGACGCTTGCTTTCGTCTTTGGCCCCACTCTTGGCGGTTTCGGCGATCTCGACCAGGCGCTCACCGGCATCCGGACGGCGGTTCAGCACCACGTCTTCCACGCGCTCGCGCAGCACCGGCTCCAGGTCGTCGTACACGCCGACCATGCCCGCGTTGACGATGCCCATGTCCATGCCCGCCTGGATGGCGTGGTACAGAAACACGGTGTGGATGGCTTCGCGCACCGGGTCGTTGCCGCGGAAGCTGAACGACACGTTGCTCACCCCGCCCGAGATCTTGGCCCCCGGCAGATTCGCCTTGATCCAGCGCACCGCCTCGATGAAATCGACGGCGTAGTTGTTGTGCTCTTCGATGCCGGTGGCGATGGCGAAGATATTCGGGTCAAAGATGATGTCTTCGGGCGGAAAGCCTACCTCGTCCACCAGGATGCGGTAGGCGCGTTCGCAGATTTCGATCTTGCGCTGGTAGGTGTCGGCTTGGCCTTTTTCGTCAAATGCCATCACCACGGCGGCCGCGCCGTAGCGCCGCACCAGCGTGGCCTGCTGCTTGAAGGCATCCACGCCTTCTTTCATACTGATGGAGTTGACGATGCCCTTGCCCTGGATGCAGCGCAGCCCGGCCTCGATCACCTCCCACTTGCTGCTGTCCACCATGATCGGCACGCGGGCAATGTCGGGCTCGCTGGCGATCAGGTTCAAAAACCGCACCATGGCCGCCTTGCTGTCGAGCATGGCTTCGTCCATGTTGATGTCGATCACCTGCGCGCCGTTTTCCACCTGCTGGCGGGCGACGGACAAGGCCTGGTCGAACTCGCCGTTCAAAATCATGCGGGCGAAGGCCTTGGAACCGGTGACGTTGGTGCGCTCGCCAATGTTGACGAAGAGGGTGCCGGGGCCGATGAGCACGGGCTCCAGGCCAGACAACAGCATGGGGGGAACGGAATTTGCTACGGCATCAAGCATGCGACTCACCTGTGGAGGGAAAAGGTTCAGGTGAGCGTCGTTGGCAACAACCCAAGCCTGACGGGAACAAACCCGCTGCAACGCTCCTTGGGAGGCTGCAATTTTAAGGGCGGGCGAAAATTTATAAAAAATAGGGATCTAGCGTAGCCTACATCTAGGCTAGTAGCTATTTATTTAATAGCATTTGTATCTGGCCCGACAAACGGGCTTTAAACCGCTGTGGTACACCGCTGGCTAGCGCCACCACACACCCGACCATGTTCAAAAACCTGATTGACGGTATCAAAACCCAGCTCACGCGGGCACCGGAATTGCTGGAACCCCATGAGCGCATGCGTTCGGTCCAGCACTCGGGGTCGGCCAGCCGGGCGGCCGAGCTGCTGATCGCACCCACCGCGCTCATGCAACTCAGCCCCACCGAGGCGCTGACCATCGTCAGCTACATGACCCCGCGCCGCATCCCCATGGACACCACCTTCATCCACGAGGGCGACAAAACCGAAACCGGCTACATGCTGCTGTTGCTGGAGGGCGAGGTGACGGTGGAGAACATCGTCGTCAGCCGCATCGACCCGGTGACTGTGAGCGTGCTCGGCCCCGGCAGCCTGATTGGCGAAATGGGCCTGATCGACGGCCAGGCCCGGCTGGCCTCGTGCACCGCCAGCACCGACGTGACCTGCGCCATCCTGTCGCGCGCCGCGCTGGAAAAGCTCAGCCAGGATGACCCGCAAACCGCGGCCAAACTGCTGCTGGCTGTGTCCATGCGCATCGCCGAGCGGCTGCGCGACACCACGGGCAAGGTCAAACGCTACAGCCAGCTGGTGCAAGCCATGCAGCAGGAAATCGACCACCTGATGCCCACCTGAACCACCGGGTTCAGGCCGCCACGGCCTCGCCCATCGCCGCCGCAGGCAGGCCAAACACCCGGTCAAACACCCAGTTGAAGACGAAGGTGTAGAGCAAAAAGAAGACCAGCAGCCCCATATCCAACAACAGGGCTCGCCACAGCGTGGTGTCAAACCACCAGGCCATCAGCGGCACAAAAAACACGGTCAAGCCGCCTTCAAAGCCGATGGCATGCGCCACCCGGCGCGCCACGCTGCGGCCGCGCACGGTCTGACGGGCTTCCCAACGCTCAAACAGCATGTTGAACACCAGGTTCCAAACCACGGCAATCGCCGAGGTGGCCACCGCCACCATGCCCGCATTCTGTACGCTGTGGCCCGACATACCCGCCAACCCCAAGGTGGCGGCCACGATGGCAAAGCCTTCGTACAGGCCGACATAGACGATTTTTCTTTTGATGCCTTGCATGGTGCTGGTCCTGGCCCTGGGGCCTTGTGGTGGTGAATGGCGCCACTGTATGTCTTAAACTCTGATACTTAAAGTCAGCTTATTTCAGTTTTACTGATAGATAAACAAGGCAGCATCCATGGCATTTACCTCCGAGAGCGTGCAGGTGTTTCTGGCCGTGCTGGACCGGGGCTCGTTCTCCACTGCCGCGCGGGCGCTGGGGCGTGTACCTTCGGCCGTCAGCATGGCCATCGCCCACCTGGAAGCCGAGCTGAACCTGCCGCTGTTCGACCGTAGTGGCCGCGAGCCGCAGCCCACGGCGGCGGCCCGCTCGCTGGAGCCGCAGGCCCGGCTGCTGGCGGCCCAGTTGCGGCAGCTGCAGGCCCAGGCGCTGGCCTTGACGCAGGGCCTGGAAAGCCGCCTGACCCTGGCCATCGCCCCCGAACTGCTGGCCGCAGAGTGGCGTAGCCCGCTGGCCACCCTGGCGCAGGAATACCCGCTACTGGAAGTGGAGGTGCTGGCCGCGCCCCAGGCCGACGCGCTGGCCATGCTGCACGCGGGGCGGGCGGACCTGGCGCTGGTGTTCGAGCGGCCCAGCTTGGACGGGCGCGAGGGCTTCCAAGAGGTGAGCAGCGAAATTTTGGTGGCGGTGATGGCTCCCGGCCTGCTGGCCCAGACCCTGCAGCCGGGCGCGGGCCCGCGCGAAGAGCAGCTCACCAACACCCGCCAGATCGTGGTGGCCAGCCGCGACCTGGCCACCATCGACACCCGCTTCGCCTACGCCCGCCACTGCTGGCGCACCGACAACCACATCGCCGCGCTGGGCCTGATCGAGGCCGGTCTGGGCTGGGGCTGGCTGCCGCAATCCTTTGTGCGCAGCCAGATCGCCGTCGGCACGCTGGTCGAGATGCCGTTCGACAACCTGACCAACCGCATGGAGTTGTGGGTGGACGTGGTGTGGTCCAAAGAAAGGCCGCTAGGCCTGGGCGCGCGGCGCTTGGTCGCGCTGGTGAGCGCCGGACGGGTCGGCGGCAAACCACCGCAATAACCCGCTAATTTATAAAAAATCAGGCTCTAGCCCAGGTAGTACCTACGCCAGTAGCTATCAATTTTGACAAAGGCTTAAACCGCTTCCCAGTGGCCACTGCGCTGCGAGGCAAACAGCGCGTCGATGATGCGCATGTTCTGGATCGCGTCTTCCACGCCGTACTGCAGCGGGGCTTCGCCCCGGATGGCCAGCGAGAACGCATCACCTTCCAGGCTGTACTGGTCGCAGGGCGCAAAGGTTTCCACGGTGGCGCTGGTGCCGTTCAGGGCCTTGCCGTTGTCGATGAAGATGCGGGTGGGATCCAATGGCGGCGCGTTGAACGGGATCTCGATCTCCACCCGCTGCTGCGTGCCCACCACCTGCACGCGCTGGTAGGGCGTGGACTGGGTGGAGACGGTGAAATTGAGCTGGCGGCCACCGCCAAAGTCCAGCAGCGCGCTGAACATGCGGTCCACGTTGAAGGTGGGGTCCATATCGGCCAGCGCCATCACGCGCAGCGGCTCGGCACCGAACAAAAAACGCCCGGCCACGATGGGGTAGCAGCCGATGTCGAACAGCGCGCCGCCGCCCTTGCTCGCATCGTTGCGGATGTTGTCGGGGTTGCGGTTGAAATACGAGAACCAGGCCTGCACCGAACACCGCTCGCCCAAAGCGCCGCTCTGCACCAGCTCGCGGGTGCGCAGCCACTGCGGATGGAAGCGCACCATGAAGGCTTCCATGATGTGGACTTTGCCCGCCACTTCACGCAGTTGCGCCGCTTCATTGGCGTTCAAGGCCATGGGCTTTTCGCACAGCACATGCTTGCCCGCGCGCGCCGCCGCCAGGGTCATGGGCACATGCAGGTCGTTGGGCAAGGGGTTGTAGATAGCCTCGATGTTCGGGTCGGCCAGCAGCTCTTCGTAAGAGCCGTAGGCGGTGGAAATACCCAGCGTGTCGGCCGCGGCGCGGGCGGAAGGCAGGGCGCGCGAGGCAATCGCCTGCACATCGCACCACTGGCTGCGCATCAGCGCCGGGGTAACTTTTTCCATGCCAATCTTGGCGGTACTCAACACACCCCAGCGAACTTTTTGCATATCAGGCAGCCTCTTTGTAGAAATACGAACGTAGCGCGCGGCCCGGCAGCGGCTTCACCGCGTCGTGGATGGCCGCAATGTGCTCTGGCGTGGTGCCGCAGCAGCCGCCGACGATGTTGACCAGCCCCTCGGCGGCAAACTCACGCACCAGGGCCGAGGTGACATCCGGGGTTTCGTCGAAACCGGTGTCGCTCATCGGGTTGGGCAGGCCGGCATTAGGATAACAGCTGATGAAGGTGTCCGGGGCCACGCGGTGCAGCTCCTGGATGTAGGGGCGCATCAGCGCCGCGCCCAGAGCGCAGTTCAGGCCGATGGCCAGCGGCTGGGCGTGGCGCACGCTGTGCCAGAAAGCGGTGACGGTCTGGCCGCTGAGGATACGGCCCGAGGCATCGGTAACCGTGCCGCTGATGATCAAAGGCAGGCGCTGGCCCGAGTCGGCAAAGTACTCGTCCACCGCAAACAGCGCGGCCTTGGCATTCAGTGTGTCGAAAATCGTTTCCACCAGAATCACGTCACTGCCGCCCTCGACCAACGCCTTGGTCTGGTCGTAGTAGGCGGCACGCAGCTCTTCAAAAGTCACGTTGCGCGCGCCGGGGTCGTTCACGTCGGGGCTGATGCTGGCGGTTTTGGGCGTAGGGCCAAGCGCGCCCGCCACGAAACGCGGCTTGTCAGGCGTGCTGTATTTGTCGCAGGCGGCGCGGGCGATGCGGGCGGACTGCAGATTCATCTCAATCGCCAGGTCGGCCATGTCGTAGTCGGCCTGCGCCACCGTGGTCGCGCCAAAGGTGTTGGTCTCGATCAGGTCGGCCCCGGCGGCCAGATAGCCTTCGTGGATGTCGCGGATCACGTCCGGGCGCGTCAGGCTGAGCAGCTCGTTGTTGCCTTTCACGTCCTTGTGAAAGTCCTTGAAGCGCTCGCCCCGGTACTGCGCTTCGGTCAGCTTGAAGCGCTGGATCATGGTGCCCATCGCGCCATCCAGGATGGCAATGCGTTGCGCCAGGATGGCGGGGAGTTGCTGGGCGCGGGTGTAGGTAGGCGTTTTCATGAGGGCTTGATTGTAAGAAGCTGGCAAATGCCCCGCTGGCCCAGGAGGTATGGCCTCTCCACCCGAGGCTAGCCGCTATCCCTGCGAACCCCCACCCGCCGCCGCCAGAGCCAGCGCGTTGCAGGCCACCCGGGTGGCCTCGTTCACCGCAAAGTAGCTTTCAATTCTCAGCTCGTCCAGCATGATCTGTTCGGCAGCAAGAAACTTGGTCACCACCATGGAAAACTCCAACGTATAGGTGTCGTTTTGCAGACCCAAGTAGTTAATAGGTGTCTGGACCAGTGAAAAGTCCGGGTCCCGCCAAGATCCGGGCACGCCCGGATAAGCCAGCACCCGCTCCAGCAATGTCCACAAGGCGACGTTTTCGCGGCCCAGCCGGGCTTCGCAGTGCAGCCGGTGCACCATATTTTGGGCAACGCCCGTCCAATTTTGAATAAACATCCGCGCTAGCCCCGGGTCAAATACCAGGTCAAACAAATTCAGCGGTGCATTCAACCGTTCAGGCTCGGCCACGAACTGGGAAAAGATGGTTTTGGCGGACTGGTTGCAACGCAGGATGTCGTAAGAGGCGTTCATGACGGTCAGCGGATAGGGTGCGTGGCTATGCATCATGCGCTCCAGCGCCGCATCTATCGCAGGGTCGATTTTGTCGAGGTCTGCTTCCAGGAATCGCGGCGCAAACCCGGCCGCCACCAGCGCCTGGTTCTGCTCCCGCGCTGGAACCGCAAGGGCAGCCATGATCCGCAACAACATGCTTCCGCTCGGACTGGCGCGCCCGGTCTCCAGAAAACTGATGTGCCGCGACGACACGTCGGCCGCCAACGCCAAATCAAGCTGCGACGCCCCACTGCGTGCGCGCCAATATTTCAATAATGCGGGAAAAAACTTGGTGGACAATTTTTTGTGGGACGGTAGATCGTCTGGTGTGTGGTGGGGCAATAAGCGGGCCGCCGGATGGGCTCCGAGGCCCACAGCGACGCAGTCTTGGGGGGATTGCTCGGTAGCGCTGGGTGTAGCGCAGGCGATCAAGGTCCGCGTCGGCGGGTCTGCCATGGCCGGTACAAGCGCACTTTGTTTCGGCATCTTTTGGGATTTTTTCCGCCATGCGCCTTGGCCGCATGGAGAGGGCGCGCGTGCACCCCGTTCTTCACTCGCGCCTACATGGTTACCCCGCCTTTTTCAAAATTTGTATACAAGCACAAATCTTAAAACTCTAAAACCGTGGCGATTTAGCCATTTTTTTGAGCCTCTAGATGCACCGTATGAACCAGTGCATACAGCTGGGATTTAATTTTTCATCTTCTACATTCAATTTTTCGACAAAAAGATATCTCTAAATTTTTGTTAAAAGCATTTATTTATCATTAAATTTGCATTTTTTTATCTAAAAATTTGTAACTTTTAATAAAAAACGAAGATCTTTAAATTCTTGGAATTACGTGTACAGGTAATTGTAATTTATTTACCATCCCATAAACTGTATGCAATAGTTATAATTTGTTAAGGGAAAAAATGGGAAAAATAAGCTACCTGTTACGCGCCACTGTGTTGCCTGTGCTGGTCGTGCTGCAGGCGTGCGGGGGCGCAGATACCGAAACAACGGCTACGCCTGCATCTTCCGTCAACGTGGGGACACTCAAATTTGCGTTTGAGGGTGCCGAAAACCTCACCCCATCGGAAGTGGCAGCGATGGAGTCGCATACCGATGTCGCTGAGTTTTTAAACGCGCCGCCAGAGTCTGCGACGGCCAAGGCAGCTGCGGTAGCCGTGACATCGCCCGCAGACACCAGAAACAACGAAACACCTCTGCCCCACACCACACAGGCCCCGGTATCCTCAGCAGAGCGTCTGCTTTTGAAGGCCTATCTGAACCATCCCAAAGATGCCACGTTGGCGAACTTTTTGGGGCTGCTCAGTTTGCCCCGCTCACTGTTGGCGAACAGCGCACCCAAGCAATCCGGAGATCGGCTCAAACACACCATCTTGGCCCAGTATTTTTTGAGCCGAGCCAGGGACCTGGGGTCCAACCCGGCTTGGCAGCAACGCGCGTTGACGCTGCTCCAGCTCCGGCTGGACCAGGTCATGGCACGCCAGTCGACCATCACAGCAGAAGAAAACCATCCGGCGCACCAGGTTTTCAATCGGGCCTTCAACGAACGTGAGGGCGACCGCTACCTAGCCTTGGCCCAGTTGCTCGACGACTACGCGATGGAGCCCAAAAATGTGTACACCGCATTTACATTGACAGCCAGCAACCTGTGGATTGGCGGCGAGGGTGAGCACAACGATCCCACTGTCTTGCATAACTTCGTCCTGGGCAGCTATTTCTCGATCCGGGTCATGGACTTGGCCCAGCAATTGGAAGTGGCCTGGACGCAGAACCCGAAGGCCACGCCGAGATTCCGCATGGCCACCATCCTAGGGGGGGTTCTCGGCTCTGCACCGCCGCTGGCTGGCCACCGTACATGGTGACCAAACGGCCATCGCTGCGATTGACAACGAGCACCGCGAATGGCGCCTAATCCAGCGGGCCTTCCATGCGTTCACGATTGGCTTGTCGTTCTTTGAAGAGAAGAACCACTTTGCCGAGGGCTTAGCCGCGTGGCAGGACTCCTTCACCCACTGCGCAGAGGTTCCGGTACGCACCTGCTCCAACCTGCCCCGCTTTTCGCACAACTTCGAAGGCTTTGTGCTGGGATACGTGGACTTCTTGCTCAAAGCGGGCGATGTCGAGTCCGCCTACAAATACCTGTCCATCCGGCATGTTCCAGACCAATTTCCACCCATGGCGGCCTACCCGCAGTGGACTCTGGGGCAAGCAGCGTGGGAATACCGCGAAACCAACGCCCCCGCCCTTGCCGCGCGCTATGCCAATACCGACCCCAGCGATGACCCGGTGCACCTGATGCTGAAACCGCGTCAGTGGGGCGGCAGCACGGCGGCCTGCCAACTGTGCCACCAGGCGCAGGGCTCGCGTTGGACGGAGGCCGAGAAAAACACCATCGTCTTGCCCCCGGAACAGGTCGCCAGCGTCAAGCGCTGGCCAGCGGTATCCACCAGCTGGTATGGCGCCCACCTGCCATCGCCCTGACCTGGAAACGGCGCACGCAAAGACACCGCCAAGGCGGTTGCATCGCTCTGCAATCGCCATCTGTCCCCTGCATTCAATAAGCTCGTAAGGAAATGAAATGAATCCGACTTCCCCGCCATGGGCCGACCCGGCCTCTTCCTCGATTGCAGTGATCGGCATTGGCTGCCGCTACCCCGGTGCCAAAACTGCCGCCGAACTATGGGAGAACATTCTCGGCAGACGCAGGCAATTTCGCCGCATGCCGGATGTGCGCCTGCCAAATGCAGAGTACCAAAGCCACGACCGCGCAACACCCGACAAGACCTATGGAACCCGCGCCGCCGTCATCGACGGCTATGCATTCGACTGGGCGGAAAAGCGCATCCCCAAGCAGACCTATGAGTCCACCGATCTGGCGCACTGGTTGGCGCTGGACGTGGTGTTGCAGATGCTGAAAGACGCGGGATACACCGCGGCTGACCTGCCGCGAGAAACCACGCAGGTGGTGGTCGGCAACACCCTTACGGGAGAGTTCACACGGGCCAACACCCTGCGATCCCGTTGGCCGTTTGTCAAAAAGATGCTCGCCCTCAGCGCCGCCGACATGGGAATTCCCCCCGACACGGTGGAGGCACTGGCATCCGTCATGGAGCGCAACTTCAAGGCCGTGTTTGCACCGATCAATGAAGACACGCTGGCCGGAGGCCTGGCCAACACCATCCCGGGCCGCATCTGCAATTTTCTCAACCTCAACGGTGGCGGCTTTGTGGTGGATGGTGCCTGCGCGTCGTCCTTGATCGCGATACACACCGCAGCATCCAACCTGGCCAATGGCCAGTGCGACTTCGCCATTGCGAGCGGGGTGGACATCAGCCTCGATCCGTTCGAACTGGTGGGCTTTGCCAAAACCGGCGCACTGACCCCGAACGAAATGTCGGTCTATGACAAGCGCGGCAACGGCTTCATCCCTGGTGAAGGTTGCGGTTTTGTGGCCATGAAACGCCTGGCGGATGCCATCCGCGACGGCGACAAAATCTACGCCGTGGTGGATGGATGGGGAATGTCCACCGATGGCAAAGGCGGCATCACCGCGCCCAGCGTACATGGCCAGAGCATGGCCCTGCAGCGGGCCTACGACAAGGCCGGTATCGACACCGCATCCCTGGACTTCATTGAAGGCCATGGCACCGGCACCGCCGTGGGCGACAAAACCGAATTGCTGGGCATTGCCCGCGCGCTGCATAGCGGTAGTGCAGGCAAACGCAGTTGCGGGGTCACGTCTTTGAAGTCCATCGTGGGGCACACCAAAGCAGCCGCCGGTGTGGGCACGTTCATCAAGGCCGTCATTGCCGTTAACCAGCGCGTGGTGCCACCCACCGCCGGGTGCGAATTACCCCACGATGTGTTTACCACCGACGCAGACCGCCTGTACCCCGTGCTGCGAGGGCAGGCCAGGGATGCATCTGCCACCCTGCGGGCCGGTGTGTCCGCGATGGGGTTCGGCGGCATCAACCTGCATGTCACACTCCAATCCGGTCCGGACGTGCTGCCAGGTCTGGCACCCTCGGTGGGCACGCGGGCGGCCATGGTGTCGCGCCAGGCCGACGAAGTCTATTGTTTTGCAGAAGACAGCGTGGAGGCCTTGCGGGCATCGGTGCACCGCCTGAAAGCCGACGCAGCAGATGCCAGTCTGGCCGAGCTGGCGGACATGGCCAGCGCCTGGAACCAAAAAATTCGCCCCACGGGATGCCTGCGTGCCGCACTGGTGGCCGCTTCGCCGGACGATCTGGTCAAGAAGGCCCGCCTGCTGCTGGCGCTGGTGGAGCAGCCCTTGTCGGTCGGCGACATGCGCATGGACGCAGACCAGAAGATTGTGGTGTGCCACCCCGCCTAGCCCGTGGCGATGGGCTTTATGTTTCCCGGCCAAGGCTCACAGCGGCTGGGCATGGCGCGCACCCTGGTCGAACGCTATGACTGGGCCGCGGAACTGGTCGCCCAGGCGGACATGTGGGCCGCCGAAGCAGGAACTCCCGGCCTGGCAAACAGCCTCTACCCCAACCTGGACCGCCACGTCACCCCCGGCGAACTGGCCCCCGCCGCCGACCAGCTGCAGCAAACCCAGCTGGCGCAACCGGCCATCGTGCTGTGCTCGCTGCTGTGGCTCAAATACATGGGCCATCTGGGCCTGCGCGCCGATGCCGTGCTGGGCCACAGCCTGGGCGAACTCACGGCCTTTTTTGCCGCCGGTGCGTTTGACGAAAAAACTGTGGTCCAACTCGCCACCCTGCGCGGGCAACTGATGGCCGCCAGCGACCCGCAGTCGGCCGGCACCATGGTCAGCCTGGCATGCGACCGCAGCCGTGCGGAGCAGCTGCTGCTGCAGGTGGGCCAGGTCGGCGTGCTGGTGATTGCCAACATCAACAGCCCGGCCCAAACCGTGGTGTCGGGCGAACCCCAGGCCGTGGATGCGCTGCAGGCCCTGGCCGCGCGCGAACACATCACGGCCCACCGCCTGCCCGTCAGCAATGCCTTTCACTCACCGCTGGTGGCATCTGCCGCCGCCGCCTTGCTGGCACAGACCCGTATACCGCAACATCCCGTAGCGATCGAAAAAACACTGATTTCCTCTTGTGACGGCACCGTGGTGGATGCCACAGTCCATCTGCCCACGCATTTTTCCCACCAGATTACGCGGCCTGTCGACTTTGTGGCAGCAGCACACCGCCTGGGTGATTTCTGCGGGCTGGTCCTGGAAGTCGGCCCTGGCAATGTGCTGTCGAACATGGTGTCGCGCACCGTCTCCCCACAGCGCTTGCTGGCCGTTCCGGTCGAACGCACCGCCGAGTCGTCCCAGGACCTGAACTGGGTGGTGGCGCTGGCCCATACCCACGGCCAGTCGGTGGTGTGGTCGGCACTGTACGAGCGCCGGATCATCAAGCCATTTGTGGCTGCCAAAAATCTGTCGTTCATCGTCAACCCCTGCGAACGGCCCTTCGAGCGTGCCGTGGTAACCCCACTCCCGGGCTTCCATTCCAGCAGCCAGCTCCCTGTTCCGCTGCAGGTGGAGGGCGTCGACATGGCGCAGTACTTTGCCCACCGCAGTGGCTTTATCGCCGACGTCATCCGAGCGGACCTGCGCGGCAGCCGGCCAGCAGCCCCGGCCGTACCGCAGCGTGCCGCAACAGCACCAACGCCGGATGCACCCGTGTCGGCCATGGCAGTGCCCCCGCAAGCTTCTGCGCAGACCATCCATGCGGGCGTGCTCCAATTGGCCGCCACCGCCACCGGTTTTGCGCTGGACCAGATCGGCCTGGAAATGACCTTGCTGGACGACCTCAACCTGGACTCCATCAAAGCCAGCGCACTCATCGCCGAAGCCTACGCCTTGGGCGGCGTGGCCGGTGATTTCGACAACACCGCCACGTCCGACCTGACGCTGGCGCTGCTGGCCGATCGGGTGGTCAACGCCATGCCCACCCGGCCCGTGGTCACAAGCCAAGCACTGCCTGCGGGTGCCCCCGGCGCTGGTTCCGCGCTGGAGGTGGTGACCAGTCTGGTAGCGCGCTACACCGGCTTCGCTCCCAAGACATTGCAACCCAGCTTGACCTTCACCGACGACCTGAATCTGGACTCCATCAAGTTCGGCGCACTGGTGGCCGAAGCCATCCAGGCGCTGGATATTGCCCACCAGATTGCGGCTGCAGATGTGCAACCGACCTCCATCGGCGCATTGGCGCAGCAGCTTCAATCCCTGCTGGCCACGCCAGCGGCTGCACCCACTCCCGCAGTGGCAACGGCTGTTGCACAGGCTCCGGTACAAGGGTTTGACATCAGCGCCAACGCCTGGGTGCGCAGTTTTGACATGCACCCGCTGGCAGCCCCCCGCCCCACCAACCTGCACACGGAACGGTCGCTCCAGGACACGGTGGTGGCGGTCCAGTGTGACGATGCACAGCATCCCGATGCCGTGGCACTGGCCCGCTGGTACGAGGCCCATGGGGCAACGGTGCACCTCTACAGCGTAGACAGTCTGCTGAACGAGACCCGCAACGACATCCACCACTTCGTGGTGCTGCTGCCGCGCCAGCCCGCCCCCGACTGGAACACTCCGGGCCTGCTGGCAGACAGCGTCAAGCGGATACGCACGGCAGCAGTGGTGTCGGCCCGACAGGCTGCCTGCAGCAGCCTGGGCTATCTGCAATTCAACGGCCTGGGTGCAGGCCGCACAGTGGCGGCAGGAGACCTGAGGACCGCATGCACCACGGCTTTTGCCGCCAGCATCCATTTGGAGCGCCCAGCGCTGCGGGTGCGGGTGCTGGATTTCCAAGGCACGCCCGATGCCGATTTCGTGGCCACGCAGTCGCTGGCCGAGCTGCTGCTGCCCGACCCCTATACCTTGAGCCACTACACCGTCGACGGCACACGGCACACGCAACAGGCGCGGCTGGTCCAGCCGCTACAGGATGCATCCGACCATTCCAGTGCCCTCACCTGGGACCGCGGGCGCGACGTGGTGCTGGTCACCGGCGGAGCCAAGGGCATCACGGCAGAGTGTGCACTCGCTTTCGCCCAGGCAACCGGTGTCCAGATGGCCTTGGTGGGCAGCTCCCCAGCCCCTGCCACCGCGGGCGATGTCGACAATGAGATTGTCCGGACACTGGCCCGCTACAGCGCGGCAGGTTTATCGGCCCGCTACTATGCCTGTGACATGTCCGACGCAGCGGCGGTCCAGGCGCTGATCTCCAGCATCGGGCAAACGCTGGGCCCGGTGACCGGGGTGATCCATGGCGCCGGTGTCAACAAACCACGCCGGGTCGAGCAGTCCAGCGAAGATGCGGCGCTGCAGGAAATAGCGCCCAAACTGGCGGGTGCCATCCATCTGTGCGCCGCACTGGAACACCAGCCACCCAAGCTGCTGGTGGGCTTGTCGTCCATCATCGGCATCACCGGGATGCCCGGCAACGCCTGGTACGCGTTTTCCAATGAGGCGCTGAACCTGTGTCTGCAAGGTTTCCAGGCCCGCCACCCGCAAACGCATACCGTATCACTGGCTTACAGCGTCTGGGCCGACGTCGGCATGGGGGCCAAGCTGGGCAGCGCCAAGCACTTGGGAACCATGGGCATTTCGGCTATACCCCCGGCAGACGGCGTAGCGCATTTTCTGGCCGCCGTGCTGCGCCCAGGAGCCGCCCACCAAGTAGTGATTGCCAGCCGCCTGGGGGGGTTGGACACTTGGAAGTCGGCCCAACCGGTACAAGCCGTACCCGCCGCCAGTGGCCGCTTTATCGGCAAAACCCTGAGCTATGAGCCGGGTGTCGAGCTGGTGCACCAGGTCCACCTCAACCTCAGCGATGACCTGTACCTGCGCGACCACTACTACCAGGGGGGTGTACTTGTTCCCCACCATGTTTGGCCTGGAAGCCATGGCGCAAACGGTAGCCAAGGTTCTGGGCATCCAGGCCTTCACCTCCTTGCGGCTGGAAGATATTGGCCTGCACCGCCCCATTGTGGTGGGCAGCGAGGCAGGGGCCTGGATCCAGATCACCGCAGTGGTGGCACCGCAGCACAGTGCTATAGAGCCGGTGCGGGTTCAGGTGGGCATTCGGACCCAACACACCGGCTTCCGGGTGGACCATTTCAACGCCACCTTTGTGTTGGCAGAGGTGCCCGATTTCGACGTGCAGGGCCAGGTGGACCTGCCCGAAGCGGCGGTGGACATTGACCCGCTGACAGAGCTGTACGGCGGCTTGCTGTTCCAAGGCCCGCTGTTCCACCGCATCCGTACCGTATGGTCCATGGACGCACACGGTGCGCTGCTGGATATCGAGCAGCGGCCAGAGGACCACTACTACGCGCCGCAGCATTCCCGGTTGTCGATGCTGGGCGACCCGTCGCTGCGGGACGCGATGCTGCAAAGCGCGCAACTCAGTGAACGGGACATTTTCCTGCCGGTGCATATCGACAGCTTGCACATCTGCCGGCTGGTGGGCCACACGCCCAGCCGCGTCACGGCCCGCAACCGGATCCAAACACGTACGGCGGATGACCTGGTGTGCGACGTGATGGCAGTGTCGGAGACCGGCCAACCCCTGGAGCGCATGGCTGGCTACCGGCTCAAGCGTATGGCCAAGGCCCCCCTGGCCGCCACCCCGGCCGACTACGTGAATCCGCAGCAGCGGGACACACTGCTGTTCGAGATGGCACTGGCCGAGGCATGCCAGGCACTGCGTGTCACCGCTCCCGACAGTTTGCTGATCTTTTACCCGCAGCTGTCCAAGATGGACCGCAGCCGCCGACGCCTGAGCGAGCTGCCCCTGTTCAGCGAGGTGGTGCTCAAAGCCTTTCCGGCCAACCGCAACTTTGCGCTCAACCAGTTGGAAATCCACTGGCTGGACAACGGCAAGCCGGTACTCACCGGCCTGGGCCGGGAGAATGCCAACATCTCGCTGTCGCACGACCGCAGGCACTGCCTGTGCGTGGCTGGTGAGGGGGACCAGGGCTGCGACATCGAGCCGGTGGTGCCTCGCCCCCATTCCGAGTGGCTGGGCCTGCTGGGGCCGCACCACGTCGGCCTGGTGGCCGAGCTGATGGCCGCGGGCGACACCCTGGACGAAGCCGGTACCCGTCTGTGGTCCGCGATGGAAAGCACCATCAAGGCGCTGGGCGGCCCGGTGCGGGAGATGCAGGTGGCGCACCGCCACGCCAACGGGGTGCTGCTGGTCTGCGGCAACGGGGACCGCAACGTGCATGTGCTGACGCTGTCGATGGCGCTGACGCGTATGCCTCGCAAAATGGTGGCCATGGTGGTCACACCGGTGGTCCAGCCCAAGGCAGTGCATGCGCCGATAGCGACTACAGCACCGGCAGCGCGGCACGCCGTGTCGTCGCAGCTAGCGGCGCTGCCCGCGCAACTGCTGCGCCACCGCATGGATGCAGGCCCCAACGGCCAGCGCAAGCCCTGCTACCGCTTCATGAGCACCTTCAAAGACACGACCACCCTGCGACACAGCCTGGACTTCCCGATCTTTGCCAACTGGATGGGCTCGGTGAGGGAGCTGAGCGTGCTAGAAGTCGCCCGCCAGCTAGTGCCCGATTTCGCATCCGGGCGCTGGGGCATGGTAACCAACGAATCAGAAATCCAGATCCTGGGAGACGCGCACTGCATGGATGTCTTAGAAGGCCGCATGTACCTTAGTCGGGCCTATGGCAAACACCAGTCGTCCATCGACATGCACTTCGAGTGGCTGAAAATTGCAGACGACGGGTCCGAGCAGTTGATCGCCCTGAGCACCATGGCCACCACCTGGGTCGAGATCAAGGGCCACGGCCTGGTCGATGTCCAGCCCTTCCCGCCCTACCTGGAGGCTTTTGTGGCAGAGAACCTGCCCGAAAATCCGCTCACCGAGGACACACGCCAGCTACACCGCCCCGAGCCGTCCGGCAGCCACTGGACGTTGAGCCCTGCGCTCGGCACGCTCCTGTACGAGGCACCGAACGCACCCAAGGTCGAACCCGAGCTGCTCCGGCAGGTGTTCTCGACCACCTCGGCAGAGTCCAACCTGGTGGGCAACATCTACTTTGCCAACTACTACCACTGGCAAAAGCGGCTGATCGACCGCTACTTTCAACAGCTGGCACCGCAACTCCATACCGCCCACGGCATGGTCGGGGAGTTCCAGTTCCGCAAAAGCCAGGTCCGCCACCTGCGTGAAGCCATGCCGTTTGACAACATCGAGGTGGTGATGGCGCTCAAAGTGCTGCACACGGATGCCATCCAGCTGCATTTCGACTTCTACAAGCTGGTATCCGCCACCGAACGGGACAAGCTGGCCTTTGGCGACTGCGAAGCCGTATGGGTACAAAAAGGTGCCCAAGAGCCGTCGCACATCCCGGCCATTTACACCGGGGCACTGGCACAAAGAACACCCCTCCGATCCCCCACCGTGGCATGACCGCGCAACCCTTTTCTCAACCCTCCCAACCCATACCATGACACGCAAACTATTCTTGACTCTCGCCGCGGTGGTAGCCGCCCTTGTAGGCGCCCTAACCTTGATCGCACCGGCCTTTTTGTTGACCACCTTGAAAGGTGCGGCGCCCAATCCCGCGGCCCTGGTCATGGCGCGCACCACGGGCCTGCTGCTGCTGACCGTTGCTTTCATGGCTTTTCTGGTACGCGGGCACGCCGACTCGCCCACCATGGAAGCCGTACTCACCGCCAACCTTGCACTGCAGCTGGGGCTGATCCCCATGGACCCGATGGCCTACATGAGCGGCGCGTTCACCACCATCGGCTCGTTCGCGCCCAACACGGTCATCCACCTGCTGCTGGCCATAGGCTTTGCCTACTACCTGGTGAAGCTGCGCAAGGCGCTCGCCGCCAGCCGACGGCCCCAGTGAACGCCCTTGCGGAATTTATAAAAAATAGGCTTTTAACGCAGATGGAGCCTGCACAAGCAGCTATAAATTAAAGAGCAATTCCCCCGTGAAGCGCATCCACGCACCGCGGCATCACACCTCCACCAAGGCCCCCTCCGTCCGCAGCCGCACGGCATCGCGCAGCGGCGACTGGCCGAACATACGGGCATATTCGCGGCTGAACTGGGACGGGCTCTCGTAGCCCACGGCAAAGCCGATGCTGGCTGCGTCGGCCTGGCCGGCCAGCAGCAGGCGGCGGGCTTCCTGGAGGCGGATCTGCTTTTGGTACTGCAGCGGGCTCATGGCGGTGACGGCCTTGAAATGGCGATGGAAGGTAGAGGCCGTCATGTGCACCTGCTGCGCCACCGTGTCGATGCGCAGCGGCTCGGCAAAGTGGCTGCGGATCCAGCCAATGGCGCGGCCAATGTGCACCAACTGACTGTGGGCCATGGCGATCTGGCGCAGCATGGGGGCCTGCGCGCCGGTGAGAAGGCGGTACAGAATTTCGCGCTCCACCAGCGGGGCCAGCATGGGGATGTGGGCCGGGGTGTCCAGCAGCCGCAACAGGCGCAGGACGGCATCCAACACATCGGGCGTAACCGGGCTGACGGCCAGGCCGGGCGACGGGGCTCCGGTGGGCGGGCTGGGCAAGGCCAGCAGCATGTCGGCCAGCACCGCCGTGTCCAAAGCCAGGGCGAAGGCCAGATACGGTGCCTCCGGGCTCGCCTGTATGACCGCCCCGGTGACCGGCAGGTCCACCGACACCAGCAAGCACTGCCCGGCGCTGTACTCCACCACCGACGCCCCCAACAGCGCCCGTTTGGCCCCCTGGGCCACGATGTACAGAATCGGCTGGTAGACCACGGCGACGGGCAAGGTGGGTGTGTCGGAGCGCACCAGCCGCACCCGCGGCAGCGCCGTGGCGGCTTGGTTGCCCTGCCAGTGCCGTGCAATTACATCGCAGAGCTCCTGATTGGGTTTGGTCGGCGTGGATAGCAACATGCGAGGATTATGCAAGAGCCGCGCAGTATCACGCTACCGCTGCAGGGGCCAACACGGGGATAGTCAAGCTCTTTGCAACCCAGGAGCAAGCCATGTCTTTCCATCCCCAAACTTGGTTCATCACCGGCGCAGCACGCGGCATCGGCGCGCATACCGTGCAAGCCGCCCTGGCCGCAGGCCACAACGTGGTTGCCACCGCCCGTAACCGCCACAGCATCACCACCACCCACGACCGTTTGCTGGCGCTGGACCTGGACGTGACCGTTGAAGCCCAGGCACACGCCGCCGTGCAGGCCGCCGTGGCCCGCTTTGGCCGCATCGACGTACTGCTCAACAACGCGGGCTACGGCCAACTCGGCCTGTTTGAAGAAAGCACGGCGGCGGACGCGCAAGCGCAGTTCGACACCAATGTGTTCGGCCTGTTCCACGTGACGCGGGCGGTGCTGCCGGTGATGCGCCAGCAGCGCGCAGGCCGGGTGCTGAATATCTCTTCCATCGCCGGAATGCGGGGCCGCACCGGCACCTCCCTATACAGCGCCAGCAAGTTCGCGGTGGAAGGGTTTTCCGAAGCCCTGGCGCAGGAAGTGGCCGCTTTCGGCACCTTTGTGACCATCGTGCAGCCGGGTGCATTTCGCACCGACTTTCTGGATGGCCAGTCGATGCGCACCGGCAGCCGGCCCCTCGCCGACTACGCTGCGCAGTCGGCCCAGGTGACAGAGGGTTTTGGTGCCCGCAACCACCAACAGCCCGGCGACCCGGCGCGGCTGGCTGCGGCGCTGCTGCAACTGGCCGCCCACCCCACGCCGCCACTGCGGTTTGCGGCGGGGAATGATGCGGTGGAAATCGTGGGTGCAAAAATTGAGGCGCTGCGGGCGGAGTTGGAGGCTTGGCGGGCCTTATCCGTGACAACAGATGGGGTGTTTTAAGAGGGTAAGCATGGACTTGGCAAGGCCGCGCTCAGGCCTAGCTGATTCAGCCATTAAATATGGTGCCCACGCATATTTACCCGGCACAAGCAGCTATAAATTACAGAGCATTTCAAAACGAGCACGATATGCCGTTACTTGAATCTTCTGTAGGCCCATATGCAGAAGCCTAGCGCTATCATCAGCTGAATCAGCGCCAACGTTGCGAACGGTCGGGTCTCCATCGCTTGCAGCACGCGTTCCAACCAACTGGGATCAGGAAGTTCCTTTATCAACATGGGCTCCTTCAGAAACGGGGGTTCGTTTTGATGCGTGGAAATGCTAAAGAGAGACTTCAAAAGAAACGATGCCCCACCCGGGGTCGGCAAATGCGCCGCCCGGCCCGGGCACAATAGTGCCCTCTCACCAGCCTCGCGCTGGTTTACATACTAAATAGGCCTCTAGCGCATATAGCACCTGCGCAAGCAGCTATACATTTCAGAGCAAACGCATTGTCCTCGTCCCCCCTCGCCATCCTGCGTGAAACCTTTGGCTACGAGCAGTTTCGTGGTCCGCAACAAGCCATCGTGGAGCATGTGGTGGCCGGGGGCGATGCGCTGGTGCTGATGCCTACCGGCGGCGGCAAGTCGCTGTGTTACCAGATTCCGGCAATTGCGCGGCAGATGAACGGGCAGGGCATCACCATCGTGATCTCACCGCTGATTGCGCTGATGCACGACCAGGTGGGGGCGCTACACGAGGCGGGGGTGTCGGCGGCGTTTTTGAATTCCACGCTGAGCTTTGCCGAGGCGCTGGATGTGGAGCGCCGCCTGATGCGTGGCGACATCACCATGCTGTACGCCGCACCTGAGCGCATCAACACGCCGCGCTTTCTGGACCAGCTGGACGAACTGCTGGCGCGCGGCCAGCTCAGCCTGTTTGCGATTGACGAAGTGCATTGCGTGAGCCAGTGGGGCCACGACTTCCGGCCCGAATACCGGGCGCTGACGGTGCTGCACCAGCGCTACGCCAGCGTGCCGCGCATTGCGCTGACGGCCACGGCGGACGCGTTGACCCGGGCCGACATCGTGGAGCGGCTGCAACTGGAAGATGCCCAGCATTTCGTCAGCAGCTTTGACCGGCCCAACATCCGCTATACCATTGTTGAAAAGAAAGAGGCCACCCAACAGCTTCTGCGCTTCATCGAGCGCGAGCACGACGAGGACGCAGGAGTGGTCTATTGCCAGTCGCGCAAGCGGGTGGAAGAGGTGGCGCAGACGCTGTGCGAACACGGCATCAACGCCCTGCCGTACCACGCCGGGCTGGACACCAAGCTGCGCCAGACGCACCAGGACCGTTTTTTGCGCGAAGAAGGCATTGTGATGGTGGCTACCATCGCCTTCGGCATGGGCATCGACAAGCCGGACGTGCGCTTTGTGGCGCATCTGGACATGCCGAAAAACATCGAAGGCTACTACCAGGAAACCGGCCGCGCCGGGCGCGACGGCCTGGCCGCCGATGCCTGGATGGTCTACGGCCTGCAAGACGTGGTGAACCAGCGCCGCATGATCGACGAGAGCCCGGCCAGCGAAGAATTCAAGCAGGTAATGCGCGGTAAGTTGGATGCGCTGCTGGGTCTGGCCGAAGCGACCGACTGCCGCCGGGTGCGGCTGCTGGCCTATTTCGGCGAGAAATCGGCCCCCTGCGGCAACTGCGACAACTGCCTGGAGCCACCCCAAGTGTGGGATGGCACCGAGGCGGCGCGCAAGCTGCTGTCTACCGTTTACCGCATCGGACAGATGAGCGGCATCGGCTTTGGCGCGGGCCACATCATGGACATCTTGCGTGGCAAAACCACCGACAAGGTGAACCAGTTCAACCACAGCACGCTCAGCACCTTTGGCCTGGGCGCGGAGTACAGCGAGGTGCAGTTGCGTGGCGTGCTGCGCCAGCTGATCGCCATCGGCGCGGTAGCCGTGGACGCGGCGGCCTACAACACGCTGTGCCTCACCGAAGGCTCGCGCGCCGTACTGAAAGGCGAGGTGCCACTGATGCTGCGGGCATCCGTGTCCGGCCCGGCGCAGGGCAAACCCAGGCGTGAAAAATCCAGCGCCAAGTCCGCGGCCAAATCGGCCGTGGTGGCGGCGCTGGACGACAGCGCCCAAACCCGCTTCGCCGCCCTGAAAGCCTGGCGCGCCGAAGTCGCCCGCGAACACAACCTGCCCGCCTACGTGATCTTCCACGACGCGACCCTGGCGGCGATTGCCGCCATTGACCCGCGCAGCCTGGGCGACCTGGAGGGCGTGAGCGGGATTGGGGCGAAAAAGCTGGAGGCGTATGGAGAGGCGGTACTCGAGGTGTGCACCGGGGCGGCGTGAAAGGCTAATGGATAAAGCCCATACCCCTGGCCTCGCGTACCTCGGGTTTGATGCGGTGCTCGGCCTCTAGCTGTTCCATGAACTCGTCGGGGCTCAAGGCAGCGTCCAGAATCTCGGATTGGCGTTTCACCGCCGCGAAGTCGCCGGGGCAGAGCTGCTCCAGCTTGGACAGGCGGGTGCCCAGCGCGTCGGTGAGCAGGGCCGCATCACCATCCAGGGCTTCCCGCACAAACATGGTTTCGCGCTGGGCACGCAGCAGGGGCTTGAACTGGATCTTGAAGGTAAAGCGGCGCAGCGCGGCCTGGTCGATGCGGTCTAGCAAATTGGTAGTGCAGACGAAGATGCCACGGTAGCGCTCCATGCCCTGCAGCATTTCGTTCACCTCGGTGACCTCGTAGGTGCGCTGGGCACCGCGCCGGTCTTGCAGAAAGCTATCAGCCTCGTCCAGCAGCAACACCGCTTTTTCGGCCTCGGCTTCGCGGAACATGGCGGCCATTTTTTGCTCGGTTTCGCCTACGTACTTGCTCATCAGGTCGCTGGCCTGCTTGACGATCAACGGTTTGTCCAGCGCCTTGGCGATGTGTTCGGCCAAGGCGGTTTTGCCCGTGCCCGGTGCGCCGTAAAAGCACAGCGTGCCGTGGCCGCGCGCCTTCAGGGCCTGCACGATGCGGGGGATTTCAAAGCGGCTTTCCACGTTGAGCATATCCAGGCTGTAGGTGGTGGCGCTGGGGCGCTGAGCGTGGTCGCTGGCGCTGTTGCCCAGGGCCATGTCGGCATTTTTGAGCTGGCGGTCGATCAGGTTTTCAAACGTGGTGTCCATGGCCGGGGTGACCAGCCCGGCAAAGCGCACGGCGGTGCGGATCTGCGCCGGAGTCAGGCCTTTGCGCTCGGTGAGCTTGGCCACAAAGGCATCGCTCACGGCTACGCCTTCCAGCGTTTTGCGCACCAGGCCTTCGCGGGCACCGGGCGGGGGCGATTTCAGCTCCAGGTGGTAGGCAAAGCGGCGGCGGAAGGCCGGGTCGATCTGCTCGATGCGGTTGGTGACCCACAGCGTGGGCACGTTGTTGGATTCCAGAATCTGGTTCACCCAGGCCTTGCCGCTGACCGACGCGGTACCGGGTGCGGCCACCTGCTCGGCGCGGGCCATGAGCTGGGCGGCCTCGGTGCTGATAGGCGGAAACACGTCTTCCACCTCGTCAAACAGCAGCGCGGCCTGCACGCTGCCCTTGAGGAACACCTGGGCGATCTGCAGCGAGCGGTAGCGATCGCGACCACTGAGGGAGTTGCCGTCGCGGTCAGCGTACTCCACCTCGAACAGGTCCAGCCCGGCGGCCTGGGCCACCACCCGGGCCAGCTCGGTCTTGCCGGTGCCGGGCGGGCCGTAGAGCAGCACGTTCACGCCCGGCTCCTTGCGCGCCACGGCGTTACGCAGCAGGGACACCAGCACCTGCGCGTCGTCCAGCACGTAGGTGAAGTCGGCCAAGGCCAGCGCACTCTTGGTGGCCGGGCGGGTGAACACGGCCATCAACTCGCTCTGGTCGCGGTACTCGCGCATCAGCACCGGGGGGAGCTTTTCGCTGACCTTCATCAGGTCGGCTAGGTCGGTTATGTTGTGCTCGGAGATCAGGTTTTCCACCAGGCCGATGCGCTCCAGCCGCGAACCCGCACGCAGGGCCTCGCCCACCTCGGACGGGCTGACCCCGGCGACTTCTGCAATCGCGGCATAGGCCTCGGGCGCGTTGTTGACCTTGACCTCGACCAGGATGGTGCGCAGATCGCGCTGGTAGCGGGCCAGCGTGCCGTACAGCAGCAGGGCGCGTTCGGCCTTGTTCAGTTGCAGCAGGCCGGACAGCGCGTCGATGTTCTTTTCCACCAGGGTGGACTGTTTTTTGAGCGCGTGGGTCAGCCATTCGCCGGTGACGGCCAGGGCGGAGAGCAAATCCTTGGGCTGGTCTTTGGCGTATTCGTCCAGGTAGAAGAACAGCGTGCCTTCTTCGTAGGGGCCGCGCCATACGCCGTGACGTTCCAAAAATTCGGTGGTGCACAGGGCGGCGTGGCCGCGCCAGAATTCATTGTCCTTGCAGCGCCGGGTAAGAAACTCGCGCAGCCGCAGCAGCACTGGCTGGGGCCACACCAGGTGCCTGCCGGCCATGGCCAGCAGGCTGTTGAGGTCGCGCCGCACATTGAACTTGGGGCCTTGGCGGGCCACCAGGGTCAGCACAAAATGCGAGCACATCAAATCCAGCACGGGCGCGGTTTTCAGGCCGGGTGAGGGCACCAGCTGCGCATTCGCAGAATCAAAAACCAGACGCTTCACCATAAGACAGGCTCCTCGCAACGGGGTTCGTTGCCGCACCATAACGCAGCGGCCGGGGCATGGGAAGACCTGGGCCGCTAATATTCCCAGAACACGAATAGCTCGTATCTGTGCCGTGCGGGCGTGGCTATCCGCTTAGAATCGTCGAGAACCAAAATGCAAGGAAACCCTATGTCCCAACCCACCGATGACCACAGCACCCCCGCACGCGCCCCGGCCGATGCCGTGGAGGGTATCGTGCCCCTGATTCCCATGGTGTTGCCCATTGTTGGCGGTGTGTTGATTTTCTTGCTGGCTTTTATCGCCGTGTCCATGGCCTAATCGGCCCCTGGCGCCAGCCCTGCATGGGCTGACAGCTATTGATTTACTAGCGCCATGCCCCTGCGCAGGGCTGGCGCAAAGGTTCTTCGCAACGAAGACCCCGCCTTTTACTCCCACCCCAGTTTTTTTACTGCTGCTGTGCTTTTGATAGCTTATGGCCCAATAGCTGCGTGCGTTAGTGGCCTATTTTCTTGTTCTTTCCGTCTGTAACAGCGTACTCCGCCAACAATACTTTCACGCATATACCAATGCAACGTTTGCATATCATTTGCATGTAATCGCTATGTAACTTGTCTCCGCATCTCTAGAATCGGCGTGCTGGCACCCTTGGCTTGCAAAGCCGTTTTCTGAAAAGGCCGCTCACCGCGTCTCTCGCACGTAGCCCTCTTTTGAAAAAACGATTTTCAACTTAGGAGCTTCCCCCGATGAACGCACGTACTTTGCAGGGCCTGACCCAGACCGCCCCCGCCTATGTCAAAAACACCCGGCTGCTGGCCTGGGTGGCCGATATGGCCGCACTCACCCAGCCAGATGCCATCTACTGGTGTGACGGCAGCCAGGACGAATACGCCCAGCTGTGCCAACAACTGGTGGCGGCCGGCACGTTCAAGCAGCTCAACCCGGCCAAGCGTCCCAACTCCTTCCTGGCCTGCAGTGACCCGAGCGACGTGGCCCGCGTGGAAGACCGCACCTACATCTGCTCCGACAAAAAAGAAGATGCCGGCCCCACCAACAACTGGATGGAGCCCGCCGAGATGCGCGCCACGTTGAACCCGCTGTTCGCCGGTTGCATGCGCGGTCGCACCATGTACGTGGTGCCGTTCAGCATGGGGCCACTGGGTTCGCCCATCGCCCACATCGGTGTCGAGCTGTCGGATAGCCCCTACGTGGCCGTCAACATGCTCACCATGACCCGCATGGGCAGGGCCGTGGTGGAGTTGCTGGACACCGACGGTGCTTTTGTGCCTTGCGTGCACACCGTGGGCGCGCCTTTGGCCCCAGGCCAAGCCGATGTGAAATGGCCGTGCAACAAGACCAAGTACATCGTGCACTTCCCCAAGACCCGCGAAATCTGGTCGTATGGCTCCGGCTACGGCGGCAACGCGCTGCTGGGCAAGAAATGCTTTGCGCTGCGCATCGCCTCCAACATGGGCCGCGACGAAGGCTGGCTGGCCGAGCACATGCTGATCCTGGGCGTGACCAACCCGCAAGGCAAAAAGTATCACGTGGCCGCTGCCTTTCCAAGCGCCTGTGGCAAGACCAACTTCTCCATGCTGGTGCCGCCCGCGGGCTTCCACGGCTGGAAGGTCACCACCATCGGTGACGATATTGCCTGGATCAAGCCCGGTGCCGATGGCCGCCTGTACGCCATCAACCCCGAAGCCGGCTACTTTGGCGTAGCCCCCGGCACTAACTACCACACCAACCCGAACTGCATGGCCAGCCTGGACAAGGACGTGATCTTCACCAATGTCGCGCTGACCGACGACGGCGATGTGTGGTGGGAAGGCATGGAAAAAGACACCGGCAAGCTGCCCGACCACCTGATCGACTGGCAAGGCAACGACTGGACCCCGGCCATTGCCAAAGCCACCGGTGCCAAAGCCGCCCACCCCAATTCCCGCTTTACCGTGGCCGCCACCAACAACCCGGCGCTGGACGATGCTTGGGACGATGCCGCCGGTGTGCCTATCGACGCGTTCATTTTCGGTGGCCGCCGCTCGACCACTGTGCCCCTGGTCACCGAAGCCCGCAACTGGACCGAAGGCGTGTACATGGCCGCCACCATGGGCAGTGAAACCACCGCCGCCGCTGCAGGCCAGATGGGCGTGGTGCGCCGCGACCCGTTCGCCATGCTGCCCTTCATGGGCTACAACATGAGCGACTACTTCCAACACTGGCTCGACATGGGTGACAAGATGGCCCACTCCGGCACCCGTCCACCTGCCATTTTCTGCACTAACTGGTTCCGCAAGGGAGCTGATGGCCAATTCGTCTGGCCCGGCTACGGCGAAAACATGCGCGTGCTGAAGTGGATGATCGACCGCCTGGAAGGCGAAGCCGCGGGCAAGGAAAACATCTTTGGCATCAGCCCCACCTACGGCGAGCTGAACTGGACCGGGCTGGACTTCACGCCCGCCCAGTTCGACACGGTCACCCACATCGACACCGCGGCTTGGCGGCAAGAGCTGGTGCTGCACACCGAACTGTTCACCCAGTTGGCCCACCACCTGCCCCAGGCCTTGGTAGACACCAAGAACGCCCTCGAAAAGCGCCTGGCCATATAGGTCACTTTAGCGCCCTATCGGCCTAAGGCATAGCCACCCTAGACTGCGCACCTGCCACCCCGGCAGGTAGCGCCGCAGCATCTCCACCTCTTGGCACACGCAGGTTTTGAAATTGCCCGGCGCTTTAAAAGCATGCCGATGTTCTTATATCACCGGCACTGAATCAAGGCTTCTTGGCTTGGTTGGTTTGTACGAACTGGGCGAACGCCTCGGTGTAATCTTTATGCCAGCGCGACAGGGCAGGCCGGTTTTTCACGATGTCGTCAGCGGCCCAAAGGATACGGCTCTCGTCCAGCGAGCGTGGTGCGTCATTGTCAGGGCACAGAATATAGAAGTCCCCCTGGTTCAGACGCTCGACCATGAAATCAGCGGTTTGCTCGGGTGTCCACGCGCCAGCGGGCTTCTCGGTGCGCCCTTGCGCAGTCAGCCCCGTAAAAACAAAGCCGGGAATGAGTAAATGCGCCGTGACTTGGCAACCCTCCGTGTTGCGCAGTTCATGAGCCAGGGCTTCAGTGAACACCTTGAGACCCGCCTTGGAGACGTTATAAGCGGGATCTTCCGGGGGCGTGGTGATGCCCTGCTTGGAACCCGTGTTGATAACCAGACCCGGCCTACCCGAGGACACCATCACCGGCACAAACAGCTGCGAGCCAAGAACCGCACCGCCAAGATTTACGGACAGAATGCGCTCCCAGGTGTGCTGCGCATCAAAGACAGAACTACCTGGCTGGATACCCGCGTTGTTCATCAACACGCTGACACCACCAAAGCGCTGCTGCACGAATCGTTGCAGCTGTTGCAAGTCTGCCCTCTGGCTCACGTCGGCTTCAAAACCGACCACGTTTTCAAAACCATTCGGAGCGAATGCAGCTACTTCATTCACCGCATTTTCAATACGTTCTGAGCCGAGGTCCGCAATGCAAACGCGTAAACCCATAGAGGCCCATCGTTTCGCTACGGCCAAGCCGATGCCGGCTGCACCACCGGTAATCACGGCCACGGACCCAGGGACTAACGCAGGATGTGTCATAGAAATGCAACTCTCAATCAGACCAAGGGTTTGAGCCACTGCAGGCCGGCGCTGGTACCACCGGGTACGGCGCCGCGCAAGGGACGGTACTCGCAACCAATCCAACCTACATAGCCCAGCTCTTCCAGCACTTGGAACAAATAAGGATAGTGGAGTTCGCCCATATCTGGTTCGTGACGGGCGGGAGATCCGGCAATTTGGATATGTCCCACATGTCCGGTTGGTACGTATTTGCGGATCTTCATCGCGACATCGCCTTCCGCAACCTGGCAGTGGTAGAGGTCCATTTGGACCTTCAAGTTTGGCATGTCTACGGCGACCACCACCGCATGGGCTCGGTCCTGCCGATGTAGGAAGAATCCCGGCATGTCGCGCGTGTTGATGGGTTCAATCAATATATCTACATCCTTTTTAGCTGCAAGCTTGCAGGCCCATCGCAGCCGCTGTACGTACAACTCCATCAAGGTCTCATAGCTATGGCCTTCAGCTTGTATGCCAGCCATGACATGGATGCGCGGGCAGTTCAATGTCACCGCATATTCCAAAGCCTGATCAATACTTTGGCAGAACTCGCCTTCTCGACCAAGCAAACAAGCAAGGCCGCGTTCACCCGCAGTCCAATTACCAGGGGAAGCATTGAAAAGTACTTGTTGAAGCCCATGGGCATTCAACCGCTCCGCAATATCAACAGCCTTAAAGTCGTAGGGGAATAAATATTCCACAGCCTTGAAGCCGTCGGTCGCTGCCGCTTTGAATCTGTCCAGGAAGTCAAGCTCCTGGTAAAGCATCGATAGATTGGCTGCAAATTGAAGCATTTTTTACCATTTCACATCAAATATTTGGCGCAACTCATAGAGTTGAGGTTCTGTTAGGGCACACACCGACGACAGATTTTTCGATACCAGCTTGGCGGTCTCTTCCAACGTCGCCATAGCTGCAGAAGGAGAGTCGTGCCAGACATTAGGACCCAGACGCGAAAGCATGACCGCACGTATTGGCAGCTGCGCTTGCCCATAGCGGTGGATTGCTTCGGCCACGCAATGCGTGCTATGTGTGTGAATCACACACCGGGTATCGGCTTGGTATGTTGTTGCCGCCTTGTAAATCTGGGCGTGCAAAAAAAAGCTTTTGCTGGCTTTGTCGCCGCTGCGCTGCACACCGCTATGGTCCATT
>NZ_JANXMU010000056.1 GCF_025354435.1 Rhodoferax sp. | reverse complement strand
CATTTTTGAAATTGCGGCAACTCAAAATGCATTGAGCAGTTTTCGATCTTCCGCAATCGCCCGGTGGCGGACGAAAAAAAGTGCCAGGCGTTTGCTTGGCACTTTTACCGATTAAGAGCTTCTGGCTTTAGTGGCCTGAAGCACCCGAAGCACCCAGACCGGTTTCCGAGCGGATCTGCTGTGATTTGAACAGCGAGCGCTCGATGGCCGCCCGCGGGCTGCGGTCGAGTATCGAGAACAGCCACACGCCGACGAAGCCGATGGTGACTGAAAATAATGCCGGCGAGGAGTATGGGAACGGGGCAGAGCCTGCCCGATTACCCAGCACGGCTTCCCAAACCGCAGGAGACAGGACAGTCAGGCCGACTGAAGAAATCAGCCCTAAAAAGCCGCCAATTACGGCGCCTCGGGTGGTGCAGTCTTTCCACAGCACCGACATGAACAGCACCGGGAAGTTGGCCGATGCCGCAATCGCGAAGGCCAGCGACACCATGAAGGCGACGTTTTGCTTCTCGAACGCAATCCCCAGCACCACAGCCACGATACCCAGCGCCACGGTGGTGATGCGCGATACCTTCAGCTCGGAAGCACTATCGGCCTTGCCCTTTTTGAACACGGTAGCGTACAGATCGTGCGACACGGCGGAGGCACCCGACAGGGTCAGGCCCGCTACCACCGCCAGGATGGTGGCAAATGCAACGGCAGAGATGAAGCCGAAGAAGATGTTGCCGCCGACTGCCTTGGCCACCAGCACGGCCGCCATGTTGCTCGATCCGCCACCGCCCTTGATGACACCCTTCATGGTGTCGGAGAACTCGGGGTTGGTCAGCACCAGGGTGATGGCACCAAAGCCGATGATGAAGATCAGCACGTAGAAGTAGCCAATCCAGGTGGTTGCCCACAGCACGGATTTGCGGGCTTCCTTGGCGTTAGGCACGGTGAAGAAGCGCATCAGGATGTGCGGCAAACCGGCGGTACCAAACATCAGCGCCATGCCGAAGGAGATGGCCGAGATCGGGTCTTTCACAAACCCGCCCGGCCCCATGATGGCCAGGCCTATCTTGGCCGCAGCATCGGGCATCTTGCCGTCGTTCAGGGCGAACTGGGTTTTGACTTCTACCGCTTTGGCAAACAGGGCTTCGGGGCTGAAGCTGAACTGCGCCAGCACCATGAAGGCCATGAAGGTCACGCCCGCCAGCAGCATGCAGGCCTTGATGATCTGCACCCAGGTGGTGGCCGTCATGCCGCCAAACAGCACGTAAATCATCATCAAGCCGCCCACAATCACCACCGCCAGCCAGTAGTCCAGGCCAAACAGCAGCTTGATCAGCGCACCGGCACCCACCATCTGGGCGATCAGGTAGAAGGCCACCACCACCAGCGTGCCCGAGGCCGCAAACATGCGGATCGGGGTTTGCTGGAAGCGGTAGGCGGCCACGTCGGCAAAGGTGAACTTGCCCAGGTTGCGCAAGCGTTCGGCCATCAGGAAGGTGATAACTGGCCAGCCGACCAGGAAGCCGATGGAGTAGATCAGGCCGTCGTAGCCGAAGGCCATGACGGTGGCGGTAATGCCCAGGAACGAGGCTGCCGACATGTAGTCACCCGCAATCGCCAGGCCATTCTGGAAGCCGGTGATACCGCCACCTGCGGTGTAGAAGTCAGAAGCCGACTTGGTCTTGGCTGCCGCCCATTTGGTAATGAACAGCGTGGCAACGACGAAGACCGCAAACATGCTGATGGCCACCCAGTTGGTAGGCTGTTTGTCCACCTGGCCCAGGTCGCCGCCAGCGGCCAGTACCGCACCGGCTGCCAGCATCAGCGCCACGGCGCCTACAGATTTCAGGATGGCGTTCATTTGGAGACATCCTTCAGGATTTCAGCGGTGAGGCGGTCGTATTCGCTGTTGGCGCGGCGCACATAAATGGCGGTGATCACCACGGTGAACACAATCACGCCCATACCGATAGGAATACCGATGCTGGTGACGCCCGCGCCCAGCGGGGTGGCCAAGAATGGTTTGTCGAACGCGATGAGCGCGATGTAGCCGTAGTACACGAGCATCATCAGCCCGGTGAGCAGCCAGCCGAAGCCGTTGCGCTTGCGCCGAAGCTCATGGTATTTGGGATTGGCCTCTATTCTGGCCACGATCGGATCCGTCATGGTTGTCCCCTTTTGTATGTGTCAATCGAACCGCCACCAGACCGAAATATCGTTCTGGCAGTGGAATGAGTGTGCGCAGGGGGGCTGACCGATAGCTGACGTTTCGGGGCCTGAAACGGCTTTTGGGGAGGGGGTTTTCCCGCCCCCGGTGCGGGCTTGGACGGGGTTTTAAGCGCGCACTACCGCTGCAGGTTCGACTTGCGTGATGCCGCCATGGTCGTCATGGTGCACCGTCACGATGGCGTAGCTGCGCCACGTATCAATCGCGGTGCCGGGGTGATTGATGTGCTCGCCCATGGCAGAGGCCGACGGCGCATCCATTTCCCGGCGGCGGTCAATGCCCTGGAACCGCAGGTGGTTGTAGGTGGCCCACAGCAGCAAACCACCCCCCATGATGCCGATCACCAGGCAGTAAACAGCCAGCAATCCCATGAAGGTTTTGTAACCGTCCAGCTCCAGCATGTGGAACTGGAAGCGCTGACCGAAGAACAGCCATGCCAACAGGGTGATGAGGGGCATCCACAAAAATACCCAGACCGCCCAGAACAGGGCGGTCAGCGCCCCAAACATGGCTTTTTGTTGCCAGACTTGCAGGTCGGGGCGGTCAATGATCAAAGGTGATTTCATGGCTGTAGTCCCCGGTCTGGGCTTTTCCAGGTGGCGCGCTGCTTGCCGCGCAGCAGTACTTTGGGTACGGCCACCAGGGTGGTGAAGACGTTCAGAATCCAGAACGCCAGCGGATACCAGATCATCCAGTAGTAGTAGCGGCCCATGCCTTTTTCGTAGCGTGAATCCAGGCCCATGCTGACGGCAAACTGCAGCAGACAGGTGGTGCCAATCACCAGGCCATTCCATTCGGGCAGCAGGGTGTCGATGACCAGCGCAGGGGGCAGTGTTACAAAATGCTTGAGCGTCCACAGAGCGAATACCGCCGCCATGGTATAGGCCCAGAGTACGCTGGTGAAGTATTCCAGGTACACCGGCAGCATGCGCCGGTGCCGCCAGCGGCCAAACAAACCGTTCTGGCTGAACAGCACTTGCGTGCCGCCCATGGACCAGCGCAGGCGCTGCCGCCACAAGCCGCGCAGGGTTTCGGGCATCAGGATCCAGCACAGGGCATTGGGCTCAAAACGCACATCCCAGTGGCGCATTTGCAGCCGCCAGCTAATGTCGATGTCTTCGGTCAATGCGTCGGGGTTCCAGTAGCCCGCGTCGTGCAATGCCGCACGGCGGAAACACACCATCACGCCCGACACCGTGAACATCTTGCCGTAGGTGCGCTGGGCGCGCTTGATCAGGCCGATGATGGACGAGAACTCGCCCACCTGGATACGGCCGATCAACGTCGAACGGGTGCGGATGCGGGGGTTGCCCGATACCGCGCCGACGCGTGGGCTGTTGACCAAATGCCGCATCATCCAGTGCAGGCAATGCGGGTCTACCAACGAGTCGCCGTCAATGCACAAAAAGTAGTCGTACTTGGCCATCATGGCGGCGGTGTTCAGGCCCACAGCCTTGCCCTGGTTTTTGGCCAGATGGATGACGCGGATGCGGCTGTCCTTGCGGGCCATGGCATCCAGCATTTGGGGCGATGCATCGGTACTGCCATCGTCGATCAGCAGAATCTCGAATGTGGGGTAGTTGATGGCCAGTAAGGCCTCTACCGTGTCTTCGATGTTGTTGACCTCGTTGTGGCAGGGCACCAGGATGCTGACCGGGGGGTACTCGGGTAGCGCAGGCGGCTGGTCGTAGGGCGGGTCATTGCGTTCGTAGTGGAAGTAGTAATACAGCCCGCCGCACATCCACAGTTAGGACATGAACAACGGGTAGTAAAACGTGAAGTCAAACAGCATCTGGATGGCAGAGCCGGAGAATAGATGTTCCAACTTAGATCTCCAGGGAGTGCGCGGATGGGCACGGGGTCATGGTCAAAATCTCCAGTTCAGGGTTGCGTCGATGTAGCGGCTGTTTTCATACTTGCCGTCGTAAGGAAAGCGCCGTGCGCCGATGCCATAGCGCAGTGACCGGTCAGGGCCAAACTGCCACTCGTGCTCGTAATGCACGCCGTAAAACGGGTTCCAGCCGTAGGTTTGGTCGTAGCTGGCGCTGCTGCTGCCGTCACCGCTTTGCTGGCGGTACAAACCTGCGCTGACAGCCAAACGCTGGTTGAAGCTGCGCTCGTAGTGCCGCCAGGTGAGCCAGTCGGCCGCCAGGGTTTCGGAGACAGCAAAGTCGCGCTTGGGGTTGAAGTACACCGCATCGCGCAGGCTGTTGGCGCTGGTGTAGGCGGCAGTTTGCAGGTCCAGCGTACGGCCATAGCCGCTGTATAGGCGCTCGGACCAACTGGCGGCCAGGGCGGTGCGGTTGTTACCGTCGTTAAACCGGTAGCTGGAGATATCGGCGGCCACGCGGCGCGACTCGTTCCAGCGGTAGGCTACGCCCACGGTTTTTTTGTCGGCGTGCAAGTAGGTGGGGGCTCCGAGGTTGGACTCCACGTCTGGCACCCGGCCTTTGAGCGGGAAGTCGTTGGTTTCGGTCTCGTAACGGGCCCGCACAGACCATTGGTCGTTGAGTTGCCAGTTGGCGCCCACAGCGCCGACCGCATCGCGGCCATTGCGCAGGTCGGTGCCCACTTCGACCATCGCCTGCAGGTCGCGCCGGGTCCATTCCAGCCCCATGCCGCCGCGTTCATGGCTGGCAGAACCCTGGTACTGGTGGGCACTGTCCCACCACCACTGGGCCCGGGCCAGGTGGTGGGTGGCAAACAAACGCAGGCCTTGGTCGTTTTGGCCGCTGTACAAGGTGGTGGACCAGGTCATGTCGTCATTACCTGTTACGTGGCCGCTGCCAAAGCCCCAGGTCGCGCTGCTGGTCAAAAAGGGCCGTTGTTTGCGTTGCCATGCGCGCACCAGGCGCTGTACGGCAGGGTGTTCTGGGGCTTCGGCTTGCAAAGCGGCCACCATCCGGGCGGCTTCGGGGATGTCGCCCTGGGCCCATACGGCATCGGCCAAACCCACGCGGGCCTTGATGCTGGCGGGCTCTGCGGCCAGCACGGCGCGGTAGCGCTCGGCGGCGGCGCGGGGTAGGCCGCGCTGCGAGAGCAGATCGGCCTGGTCTAGCCACAGCCCCACATCGTCGGGAAATTCTGCGTTGAGCTGTGCCATGGCTGCCGCTGCGGGCTCAATACGATCGGCAAAACGCAGGGCCGACACTTCGGTACGGCGTGCGGCTGCACTGCGCTGGGTGGCATCCAG
>NZ_JANXMU010000030.1 GCF_025354435.1 Rhodoferax sp. | reverse complement strand
GATAGAGCGTGTCATGGTGAAGTCCTTGGGGTTGTTGCAGTGATTTGCGATGGGGTGATCTTCCCAAGCCGCGGCGGCTTTTGTGTGTCGGGAGCACGCAGGCTGTGTTGCAACTGCAATCTAGGGTGAAACCCTAGGTTTATGGTTTGCTATGATTTAAATAGCTACTGGCATAGGCGTTACCTACGCCAGAGGCCTAAAAGGCTTAAAAATATTTGCAGGCGGCTAGTGCCAGGCTACATGCTCAGCAGCGCGGGCTTGATCTCGACCACCCGCCCTTCGGCGTAGCTGCCGGCGTCCAGAATGTCGAAGGCGGCGCCCAGCAGGCCGCCATCGTCCTGGCGCACCATCCACAGCGGAAAGCTCAGGTAGGCGGCGAACGGGTCCCAGTCGTAGCAGCCAAAGGTGCAGCGGGCCAACTCAGCGGCGGGCAGAGTTTTCAGGAACAGGATCACCCCTTCCAACACCATCGTCGAGTTGATGAACAAGGCCCGGGGCAGGCCACCCAGGCGCAGGTACAGGGCTTTGATGGCCGCCTCGGCCCCACTGGACTCGTACCCACAGGCCTCGATCTGCCCCGGCTCCACCAGCCCGAACTGGGCCGTCAACGTGTCCGAAAACCCGTCAACACGCCGCCGCGTAGCGTAGTCGCTGGCCACGCCGCCCAAAAAGTACAGTTTGTTGCGCCGAGCGACCCGCTGCGGCGTGGAATGCAGCAGCAGGCAGGCGGTGAGTTGCTGCGCACCCCAGTAGTTGTCGCTGATGACCGAGCTGGCCAGCGTGCCCGGCAAGTCCACATTGACATGCGCTACGCCGTGGCTGGTGCACAGGCGGCTGACAGCATCCGGGTCGGTGGCACCCAGCACCATCAGCGATTCGATACGGTAAGAGATCAGCGCACTGGCGGTCTCCAGCTCCAGCGCCGGGTCGCGCAGCGTGCTGACCACGATCGGGTACAGGCCGCGCGCCCGCGCCATCACTTCAAAAGTCTGCGCCATGGTGCCGAAAAACCGGCTGTTGTGCAGCGGAATCAGCATGCCGATCAGGCCGGATTTGCTGGTACGCAGGCCGCTGGCCTGGCGGTTCAAGGTGTACTGCTGCTCGGCCGCCAGTAGCTGCACTTTCTCTACCGTTTTGGCGGCGATGCGGCGCTCTTTCCAGGTCCCGTTGAGGATGGCGCTGACGGTAGAGGCCGACACATCGGCCAGCTTGGCCAGGTCGTAAATGGTGGATTTGCGGGTGGCCATGGGCGGTGCGGAGGATGCGCAGAACGCGCGAAATGGATGGCAGCACCAAGCATAACCTGCGGCCTGGCGACCCGGCATTTCGCAAAGCAACAAACAGTTACACAACCCTAGGGTAAATGCTGGGTGCAGTTTTTCTGGACTGCATAAGATTGCACCATCGATTGTGCAACTGCCCTAAATCGCCACTCTTTCACCCCATCGCACCAAGCCACGCCCATGACCTTCCCTGCACCCTCCGGTCCCTCTGCATCGACGCAATACGTCATCGGTGTCGATGTCGGCACCTAAAGCACCAAGGCCGTGCTGGTGCGCGCCGATGGCCACATCAAAGCCACGCACAGCCTGAGCTACCAGGTCGAAACCCCCGCACCGCTGTGGGCGCAGCAGTGGCCCAGCGTCTGGATGGATGCGGTAGTTGCATGCATAAAAGGGGTGCTAGCGCAGGCAAAACCTACACAAGGCGCTATCAAAAGCATATGTATAAGCAGTTTGTACGGCGGCTCGGGTATCCCGGTAGATGCGGATGGCAAAGCCCTCTACCCCTGCCTGATCTGGATGGACCGCCGCGCCCAGGCGCAGGTGGACTGGGTGCGCAACAACGTCGATCTGGAGCGCCTGTTTGACATCACCGGCAACGGTGTGGACAGCTACTACGGCTACACCAAGATGCTCTGGCTGCGCGACAACGAGCCGGCGGTGTGGGTGCACACCGCGCAGTTTCTGCCACCCAACAGCTTCATCAACGCCGCGCTCACCGGCCAGGTGGCGGTGGACCACAGCTCGGCCGGCAATATCGGCGGCGTGTACGACCTGAAGAACCGCTGCTGGTCCGACGAGGCGCTGGCCATGCTGGGCATTCCGCGCCGCATGATGCCGGACCGTTTGGTTGCGTCCAGCGATGTGGTCGGCCCGCTGCTGCCCCATTGGGCCGAAGCGCTGGGCCTGCCCGTGGGCCTGCCGGTGGTGGCCGGGGGTGTGGATGCCGCCGTGGCCACCCTGGCCGCCGGAGCCACCCAAACCGGTAACCACGTCGGCATGATCGGCACCAGCATGGCCTGGGGCACGATTCGCCAGCAGGTGGATGCACGCCACGGCCTGATCAGCATGCCGCATGTGTTCAACGGCATGGAAGACCTGTACGTGTCTGGCGGCGCCATCACCGCCGGGGCCAGTGTGAGCTGGTTCCGCGAGAACTTTTGCCAGGCCGAGATCGCCGCCGGGCGGGCCCAGGGCGTGGACCCGCATGTGCTGCTCGAAGCCGCCGCCAGCGGCTTGCCCAGCGGCTCGGATGCCCTACTGTTTTTGCCCTACCTGATGGGCGAGCGCAGCCCCCTGTGGGATGCCAAGGCCAGCGGTGCCTTCATCGGCCTGGGCCTGCACCATGGCCGCGCCCACCTGTACCGCGCCGTGCTGGAGGGCATTGCCTACGCGCTGCACCACAACATCGAAACCGGCACGCTGGACGGCCATCCGCTGGACGAAGCCATCACCATCGTCGGCGGGGCCAGCCAGTCGGACCTGTGGATGCAGATCATTGCCGACGTGACTGGCCGCCCGGTGTTCACCATCGCCGAAGAGGTCGAAGCCTCGCTGGGGGCCGCGCAGCTGGCGGCTTACGGTGTGGGCCTGATCGATGCCGCCACGGTGCGCAAGGGCTGGGTGCAACTCACGGCCCGCGCCCAGCCACAGGAGCCCGCCCGCAGCACCTACGCCGCCCTGTTTCAACTGTATGTGGCGCTGTACCCCACGCTAAAGCCGGTGATGCACCAGCTGCGCCAGATCAGTGTGGACACGGCCGCCGCAGGCATTCTTTCGCCATGAAGCGCAATCGATGGTGCCAACCCTCCATCCACGATCCACTAAACCGATGGCATCTGAGCTTTTAAGTTTCCCGTTCCCGTTGTACCAACCCTAAAGAGACAAGCATGAAAAAATTCGTTTTATCCACCCTCGCTATCGCTGCTTTGGCGTGCGGTGTCACTACCGCCCAGGCGCAAATCGCTAAACCGATCAAGATCGGTGTGACCTTCCAGGAGCTGAACAACCCCTATTTCGTGCTAATGAAAGCATCGGTAGAAGAGATGGCGGCCAGCATTGGTGCCACAGTGGTAGTGACCGATGCCCGCCACGACGTCACCAAGCAAATCAGCGATGTGGAAGACATGATCCAGAAGAAGATCGACATCCTGATCCTGAACCCGACCGACTCCTCGGGCGTGCAGTCGGCGGTGAAGGCGGCCAAAGCGGCCGGCATTGTGGTGGTGGCGGTGGATGCGAATGCCCTCGGCCCAGTGGATTCGTTCATTGGCTCCAAAAACACCGATGCAGGGCGCATCTCTTGCGACTACCTGGCTAAGAGCATTGGTGAAAAAGGCGATGTGGCGATTCTGGACGGCATCCCTGTGATCCCAATTCTGGAGCGCGTCAAGGGCTGCCGCGAGTCGCTGGCCAAGTACCCTGGCATCAAGATCGTCAGCGTACAAAACGGCAAGCAAGAGCGCGCTTTTGCCCTGACCGTGACCGAAAACATCTTGCAAGCCAACAAGAACCTCAAGGGCATCTTCAGCGTCAACGACGGTGGTGCGATGGGTGCGTTGTCCGCCATTGAAACCAGCGGCAAAGATGTCAAGCTGACCAGCGTAGACGGTGCCCCCGAAGTCATCAAGGCGATGCAAAAGCCCGGCTCCAAACTGGTGGCCACCGCAGCCCAGTTCCCGCGTGACCAGATCCGCATCGCGCTGGGCATTGCCCTGGCCAAGAAATGGGGTGCGAATGTGCCATCGACCATCCCCGTCGATGTCAAGCTGATCGATGCCGAAGGCGCAAAGACCTTTAGCTGGTAACCCCCAACCGTTCCCCGCCTGGCGGGGAACGTCTCAGGAACCACCACCATGAACACCGAAATATTGCGCCTCGAAGGCGTGTCCAAGGGCTTCCCCGGCGTCAAAGCGCTGCAAGGAATCAATCTGTCGATACGCCAAGGTGAAGTGCACGCTTTGCTGGGCGAAAACGGCGCAGGCAAATCTACGCTGATGAAGATCCTGTGCGGCATCTACCAGGCGGACGAGGGGCGCATCTTTATCGACGGCCAGGAGCGCAAGTTCGCCGGCTACTTTGATGCCATCGCTGCGGGGGTCGGCATCATTTTTCAGGAATTCAGCCTGATTCCCTATCTCACGGCGGCAGAAAACATCTTTTTGGGCCGCTTTAAAACCAACGGCCTCGGGCTAATGCGCAAAGCCGAGATGCGCCAGGCCGCGCAGGCCCAGTTTGCCGAGCTGGGGGTGCATATTGACGTGGACGTGCCGGTGCATAAATTGTCGGTGGCGCAGCAGCAGTTTGTCGAAATCGGCAAAGCGCTGTCGCTCAAAGCCCGCATTCTGGTGCTCGATGAACCGACCGCCACGCTCACTCCCGGCGTGGCCGAGCACCTGTTCAAGATCATGCGAGAGCTGCGTGCCAAAGGCGTGGCCATGATTTTTATCTCGCACCACCTGGACGAGATTTTCGAGATTTGTGACCGCGTCAGCGTGCTGCGCGACGGTGCCAATGCCGGCCATGTGGATGTGGCCGACACCGATGTGCATGCGCTGGTGGAGATGATGGTGGGGCGCAAGATTGAAAACAACTTTCCGCCCAAACCCCACCCTGCTCCGCGTGGCCGCAAGGTGCTGGACGTGCAAAGCATCCAACTGGTCAAAGATGGGCCGGTGAATAAATTTGATCTCTACGAAGGCGAGATCCTGGGCTTTGCCGGTTTGGTCGGCTCGGGCCGCACCGAGCTGGCGCTGGGCATGATGGGTGCCGACCCCGTGCACCAAAAAACCGTGCTGCTGGACGGCAAACCCACCACCTTGAAAACCCCCACCCAGGCATTGGCCGAGGGCATAGGCTTGCTGCCAGAAAGCCGCAAAGTCCAGGGGTTGATCACCAGCTTTTCGATCCGCTTCAACATCTCGATGAACAACCTGGGCAAATACCTCAAGGGCGGGCTGGTCCAGCAAGCGGCCGAACGCAAGTCCGCTACCGAATTGGCCAAACTGGTGGGTGTGAAAGCCCCCAGCGTCGAGGCCATAGTGGGTACCTTGTCGGGGGGCAACCAGCAAAAAGTGGTAATTGCCCGCTGGTTGAACCACGAATGCAAAGTGCTGATCTTTGACGAACCCACGCGCGGCATCGACGTGGGGGCCAAGGCCGAAATCTACCAACTCATGCGCGAGCTGACCCAGCGCGGCAAGTCCATCATCATGGTTTCGAGCGAGCTGCCCGAAATCGTGGGCATGTGCGACCGTGTTGCGGTGTTTTCTGGTGGGTCCATTGTGGCCACGCTGGACGGCGCTTCCATCAATTCCGGCGACATCATGCGCCAGGCAACCAAAGGGGTCACAGCATGACTACCAGCACACTTCCCGCCGTCACCACCCCGCCGCGTAGCAGCCTGTTCGCCGCCGTGCGCAAGTCCAGCGCTTTCTTGCCGCTGGTCGGGCTGATCGGCATTTCGGTTTTCATGGCGCTCGCAACCGACAACTTTTTGTCCGTGGCCAACCTGCAAAACATCGTCTTGCAGTCGTCCATCAACGCCATCATTGCGGTGGGCATGACCGCCGCCATCCTGACCGGCGGCATCGACCTGTCGGTAGGTGCGGTGGTGGCCCTGTCGGGCACCTTGTGCGCCGGGCTGATGGTGCACTACGGTCTGGGCATTCCTGCCGCCGTCTTTTTGGGCATCGTGGTCGGCATCGTGTTTGGCCTGTTCAACGGCTACTGCGTGGCCTACCTGCGCATGCCGCCCATCATCGTGACCCTGGCCACCATGGGTATTGCCCGCGGTATTGCGCTGATCTACACCGGAGGTTACCCCGTGGACGGTCTGCCGGACGCGTTTGCGTTTTTGGGCGGCGGCGTGGTGGCGGGCATCAAGACCCCGATTGTCATCATGCTCATCACCTACCTGGGAGCCTATGTGCTGCTGAACCTGGCCCCGTTTGGCCGCTATGTGTATGCCATTGGCGGCAACGAAGAAGCCACCCGCCTCTCGGGCGTCAGCGTGGCCCGCTACAAGCTGCTGGTCAATGCGCTGAGTGGCTTGACCGCCGCCGTTGCCGGCATCGTGCAAGCCGCCCGCGTCACCAGCGGCCAGCCCGGCGTAGGCGTGGGTTTTGAGCTGGATGCCATCGCCGCCGTGGTGATGGGCGGCACCTCGATTGCCGGGGGGCGCGGAGCCATCATCGGCACCCTGGTCGGCGCGCTACTGCTGGGTGTGTTGAACAACGGGCTCAACATGATTGGCGTATCGCCCTACATGCAACTCATCATCAAAGGTGGCATCGTGCTGCTCGCCATCTTTATCAGCCGCGAATCGAAACGTTAATTTACCAGCCACAGGAGAACCACCATGACCTACCAACGACTTCAAACCAACCCCAGCGGGGCCATCCAACAACTCGCCATGCAGGCCGTGGTCTGCCACGGCCCGCTGGACTACCGTCTGGAAACCGTAGAACGCCCCACACCTGGCCTGCGCGAGCTGGTGATCAGCATTGCGGCCTGCGGTATCTGTGCCTCTGACTGCAAGTGCTACGGCGGTGCCGCGATGTTCTGGGGCAAAGACGGCGTGGGCGCTTACGTCAAGCCGCCCGTCATCCCCGGCCATGAATTCTTTGGCTATGTAGAAGCGCTGGGCGAGGGCGCAGCCGAACACTTTGGCGTAGAAAAAGGCGACCGCGTGATCGCCGAGCAAATCGTGCCCTGCGACAAGTGCCGCTTTTGCACCACCGGCAAGTACTGGATGTGCGAGGTGCACAACATTTTTGGCTTCCAGCGCGTCGTGGCCGATGGCGGCATGGCCGACTACATGCGCCTGCCTTCCACCTCGCGGGTGCACAAGATCCCTGACGGTATTTCGCTCAACGACGCAGCCATCATCGAACCGCTGTCGTGCGCCATCCACACCGTGAACCGGGGCGACATCCAGCTCGATGACGTGGTGGTGATCGCCGGTGCTGGGCCGCTGGGTTTGATGATGGCCCAGATCGCCCACCTGAAAACGCCCAAGAAGCTGGTGGTGATTGACCTGGTGCCCGAGCGCCTGGCGCTGGCCAAAAAGTTCGGTGCCGACGTGGTCATCAACCCCAAGACCGAGGACGCCAATGCCATCGTCAAGGCGCTGACCGGTGGCTACGGTTGCGACGTGTACATCGAGACCACCGGTGCCCCCATCGGCGTGACGCAAGGCCTGGAAATGATCCGCAAGCTGGGCCGCTTTGTCGAGTTCAGCGTGTTCGGCTCGGAAACCAGTGCCGACTGGTCCATCATCGGCGACCGCAAAGAGCTGGATGTGCGCGGTGCCCATCTGGGTCCGTACTGCTACCCCATCGCTATCGATTTGCTGGCACGCGGTCTGGTCACCAGCGAAGGCATCGTTACCCACAGCTTCCCGCTGACCGACTGGGACCAGGCCATCGCGCTAGCGAACTCGCTGGACTCGATCAAAGTGCTGTTGCAGCCGGTACCCGCCACCCTATGAACACATCGTTTACTGCCGCCTACGACCTGACTGGCCAGGTGGCGCTGCTGACCGGTGCGTCCGGTGGCATCGGCACCGCGGTGGCCGAGCTGTTTGCCGAACGCGGCTGCCGCCTGGTGCTGGTAGACCGCAACCCCGCGGGTGCGGCCCTGGCCGCGCGCCTGGGGCCGCAGCACATCCACCTCACGGCCGATGCCAGCGACGAGGTCTCGGTGTGTGCGGCGGTGGCGCAGGCCATCGCGCAGGCCGGACGCATTGACATTCTGGTCAACAACGCGGGCATTGCTGTGCTAGCCAAGGCCGAGGACACCACCACGGCGCAGTGGGACCAGGTGATGGACATCAACCTGCGGGGCTGCTTTTTGTACGCCCGCGAGGTGGGGCGGCACATGCTGGTGCGCGGTTACGGCCGCATCATCAACATGGCCTCACAGGCCGCCACCGTGGGGCTGGAGCAGCATCTGGCCTACTGCACCAGCAAGGCCGGGCTGCTGGGCATGACGCGGGTGCTGGCGCTGGAGTGGTCGGCCCACGGCATCACCACCAACGCGATTTCGCCCACCGTGGTGGAAACCGAACTGGGTCGCAAGGCCTGGGCCGGTGAAGCCGGGGTTGCGTTCAAAAAGAAGATTCCCACCGGGCGGTTTGCGCAACCCGAGGAAGTGGCCCATGCCACGCTATACCTTGCCAGTGGCGCGTCAGGCATGCTGAACGGGATGAATCTGGCACTGGACGGCGGCTACACGGCTATTTAACTGTCGGCGGTATCCCAACTATCGTCGTCCCCACCCGCCACCACCTTGCGCACGGCATCGCCCGAGAAGCCACGCGCCAGCAAAAACCGCTGCTGCTTGCCCCGGGCGGCGGCGTCCAGCGGCGGGCTGCCGAACTTCTTGCGCCAGACTTCGCGGGCGCGGGCCAGTTCGGTGTCTTGCAGGCTGGCCACGGCATCCAGCACCATGCCGGGGTCCAGCCCTTTACTTTGCAGCTCTTGCCGGATGCGGGCCGTGCCCAGCTTGGCAGACCGGCGGTACAGCACTGAATCCACCACCCGCTGCTCGTTGATGAAGCCCTTGGCCTGGAGTTCGTCCAGCGCCTGGGCCAGCGCGCCGGGCACCTCCTCGAAAGCGATGAGCTTGCGCTCCAGCTCGGCGCGCGAATGTTCGCGGCCACTGAGCAGGCGCAGGGCCCGGCCCTTGAGGCTGATAGGTGCCAGACCTTTGGACGGTGAAAAAGCCATTTGCTATTTTATTTGTAGCTTCTAGCGTAGGTACTACCTGCGCTAGAGCCCTATTTAAGCCTCAACTTTGGCTTTTTTGCTTTCCTTGGCAGGCTCGGCGGCGACGATGATCAGCGGGATGCCCAGCGACTCGCGCACTTTGTTTTCGATCTCGGTGGACAGGCCGGGGTTCTCGCGCAGAAACTCACGCGCGTTGTCGCGGCCCTGGCCGATTTTTTCACCCTGGTAGGCGTACCAGGCTCCCGACTTTTCGATGACCTTGGCCTCCACGCCCATGTCGATGATTTCGCCGTGGCGGCTGATGCCCTCGCCGAACAAAATATCGAACTCGGCCGTCTTGAACGGGGGTGCCACCTTGTTCTTCACCACTTTGACCTTGGTCTCGTTGCCGATCGCGTCGTCGCCCTTTTTGATGGTGCCGGTGCGGCGGATGTCCAGGCGCACTGAGGCGTAGAACTTCAGCGCGTTGCCGCCGGTGGTGGTTTCGGGCGAGCCGAACATCACGCCGATCTTCATGCGGATCTGGTTGATGAAGATGACCATGCAGTTGGCCTTCTTGATGTGGGCGGTGAGCTTGCGCAGCGCCTGGCTCATCAAACGGGCTTGCAGGCCGGGCAGGCTGTCGCCCATTTCGCCTTCCAGCTCGGCCTTGGGCGTGAGGGCGGCCACCGAGTCGATCACGATCAGATCGACCGCGCCGGAGCGCACCAGCGAATCCACAATTTCCAGGGCCTGCTCACCGGTGTCGGGCTGGCTGATCAGCATTTCCTGCAGATTCACACCCAGGTTTTGGGCGTACTGGGTGTCGAGCGCGTGCTCGGCATCCACAAAGGCGCAGGTGCCGCCGAGCTTTTGCATTTCGGCGATGACTTGCAGGGTCAGCGTGGTCTTGCCGCTGGACTCGGGGCCGTAGATTTCGATGACGCGACCACGGGGCAGACCGCCGACGCCCAGGGCAATGTCCAGACCCAGCGAGCCGGTGGATACGACCTGGATGTCTTCAATGACTTCGCCTTCGCCCAGCCGCATGATGGTGCCCTTGCCGAACTGTTTTTCGATCTGTGCCAGCGCGGCCTGCAAGGCCTTGGCTTTTTCGGCCAGCGCGGCGGGGGTGGGGGCGACGGGAGGGGCTTTAAGAACGGCGTTCATGCTGCGGGTCTTTCAAAAAAAGGGTGGCTGGGTTGCCTGCGGTTAACTACAGACTGGATGCTTGAACAGTAGTTTACGGCGACCCATAAGTTCTGCAATAGATTTTTTAGTCAGTTTGACTTACTATCTAAAGATGCTGGAAATCACTGCTGAACAAGGTTGGCGCGAAACCCATCTGGGCCGCTTGATGGCCGCTGCGCTGCGCCGCTTCGATGCCCGCGTGCTGGAGCTGATGGCCCGCAACGTGGACGTGCCCTTGGCCCTGGGCAACTTGGCGGCGCGGGCGCAGGTGGGTGCGGCGCACATCCACATCACCCGGCATTTGCCGCTGCAGGGCGCGCGCCTCACCGAACTGGCCACGCAGGCGGGCATGAGCAAACAGGCCATGGGCGACCTGGTGGACCAGTGCGCGGCCTGGGGCATGGTGGCGCGCGAACCCGACCCGTTGGACGCGCGGGCGCGCCGGGTGGTGTTTACCGCGACCGGGCTGGCTTGGCTCAAGGCCTTTCAGGATGCGGTAGCCCAAGCCGAAGACGAGTTCCACCAGGCCGTCGGCCCCGAGGTGGCCACCGTGGTGGCACTCGGGCTGGAGGCCTACGCGACATAATCGCGAAAAAAGTAGGAGACACGATGCGTATCTTGATTGCGGAAGACGACCAGGTTTTAGCCGACGGCCTGTTGCGCGGCCTGCGCGCCTCGGGTGCGGCGGTAGACCACGTGGCCAGTGGCACCGAGGCCGATGCCGCGCTGCTGACCAACCGCGAATTTGACCTGCTGATTCTCGACCTGGGCCTGCCCAAGATGCACGGCCTGGAGGTGCTCAAGCGTCTGCGCGCCCGCGGATCGTCGCTGCCGGTGCTGATTTTGACGGCGGCCGACAGCGTGGAAGAGCGCGTCAAGGGCCTGGACTACGGGGCTGACGACTACATGGCCAAACCGTTTTCGCTGCAAGAACTGGAGGCCCGGGTGCGTGCCCTGGCCCGGCGCGGCGCGGGCGGGGCCAGCAGCAGCATCCAGCACGGCCCCCTGCTGTACGACCACGCCGGACGCATGGCCAGCATCGACGGCAAGACGCTGGAGCTGTCGGCCCGCGAACTGGGCCTGCTGGAAGTGCTGCTGCAGCGTGTGGGGCGGCTGGTGAGCAAAGAGCAATTGATCGAGCGCCTGTGCGAATGGGGCGAAGAGGTCAGCGTCAACGCCATCGAGGTCTACATCTACCGCCTGCGCAAGAAGATTGAAAAAGGCCCGATCCGCATTGCCACGGTGCGCGGGCTGGGCTATTGTCTGGAAAAGATTGCGCCGTAATGCCGGGCGCTGGACAGCGCGGCGTTTAGTTTTTATAATCGGCACCATGACATCGATAAACAAAGCATTGATCCTCTAGACACCTTCCGACCATTCGGAAGGCGCTGTGCCTTGCCGCAACGAACTCCCCACCCCGGCAAAGATTTTTGTGCGGGGTTTTTTGTTTTTTGAAGCCTGAAAGTTCTTATGCGTACCTATGACAAGCTGATCGCCACGATTCATCCGCACCAGTGGATGGTGGGCTTGCGCTCGTCCATTGGTGCGGCATCCATTGCGCAAGACAGAACTCCCTAGTACCGGGATTTTTCATCGGCCTCACTTTTTTGTGGAGGCCTTTAAGAACCCTGGTCGGCCAACGTGCAGACCAGGGTTTTTGTCTTTAAGGAACATCGTATGAACACGAACACACATGCGCGGCAACTGCGCAACATCGGCATCATCGCCCACGTCGACGCGGGCAAAACCACGGTCAGTGAACGCATTTTGTTCACCACCGGCGAGATCCACCGTACCGGTGAAGTGCACGACGGCAACACGACCATGGACTACGACCCGCAGGAGCGGGCGCGCGGCATCACCATCAACAGTGCCGCCACCACCGTGGCCTGGCGCGGCCACCAGATCAACCTGATCGACACGCCCGGCCACATCGACTTCAACATCGAGGTGAGCCGCTCGCTGCGCGTGCTGGACGGCGCAGTGGTGGTGTTCGATGGCGTGGCCGGGGTGGAGCCGCAGACCGAGACCAACTGGCGCCTGGCCGACGGCTACGGCGTGCCGCGCATTGCACTGGTCAACAAGCTGGACCGCACCGGGGCTGACTTTGCCCGCGTGGTGGCGATGATTACCGAGCGCCTGGCGGTGACCCCGCTGGTGCTGCACCTGCCCATCGGCCAAGAGGCCGGGTTTGCAGGCGTGGTCGATCTGCTCAGCATGCAGGCCCTGTACTGGCCGCCCAACGACCGGGGCCAGCCCACGCTGACGCGCGCCGCCGTGCCCGCCGAGCTGCAGGCCGCCGCCGAAGCCGCCCGCCGCAGCCTGGTGGAGCTGGCCGTGGAGCAAGACGACGCGGCCCTGACCGCCTACCTGGACGGCCAAACCGTGCCTGACGACGTGCTGCGCGCCTGCATCCGCAAGGGCACGCTGGCAGGGGCCTTTGTGCCCGTGCTGGCCGGTGCCGCGCTGAAGAACAAGGGCATCGAGCCCCTGCTCGACGCGGTGGTGGACTACCTGCCCGCCCCCGAAGACCGTCCGCTGGCACTGCCACCGGGTGATGGCTTTGCCGCGCTGGTCTTCAAGGTGGTGCACGACGAGCACGGCACGCTGAGCTACCTGCGCGTCTACCGCGGCGAAGCCCATGCGGGCACCCCGGTGCTGAACACCCACACCGGCCAGCGCGAGCGCCTGTCGCGGGTGGTGCAAATGCACGCCGACCGTCGCGAAGAACTGGCCTTGGCCCAGGCGGGCGACATCGTGGCCGTGGCCGGGCTGAAGCACAGCAAGACCGGCCACACGCTGAGCGACCCGGCCCAGCCCGTGGTGCTGGAGGAAATCCACGCGCCCGAACCGGTGCTGGCCATGGCCGTGGAGCCGCATTCGCGCGACGACCAGGACAGCTTCTCGCGCGGCCTGCACACGCTGGTGGACGAAGACCCCAGCCTGCGCCTGGGCCAGGACAGCGACACCGGCCAGACCCTGTTGTCGGGCGTGGGCGAGCTGCAACTGGAAGTGACGCTGGAAAAGCTGCGCAGCCGCTTCGGCGTCACCGTGCGCACCGGGCCGCCGCAAGTGGCCCTGCGCGAAACCATCGCCCATGCAGTCCAAGTGCGCTATCTGCACAAAAAGCAGAGCGGTGGCCCCGGCCAGTACGCCGAAGTGGTGATGCGCGTGGAGCCCCTGGAGCGTGGCGCGGGCCTGCAGTTTGAAAGCGCCATCACCGGCGGGACGGTACCCAAGGAATTCATCCCCAGCGTGGAGCAAGGCGTGCGCCGTGCCGCCCTGGCGGGTGTGCTGGCGGGCCACCCGGTGACGGATGTGCGGGTGGTGCTCGAAGACGGCAGCTTCCACGAAAAAGACTCGTCCACGCTGGCGTTTGAGGTGGCGGGCCTGCAGGCCTTCATGCAAGCCCAGCGCGAAGCCGGGCTGATGCTGCTGGAGCCGGTGATGGCGGTGGAAGTAACCACGCCCATGGACCATGTGGGCGATGTGATCGGCGACCTGAACCGCCGCCGTGGCCAGGTGCGCCACCAGGACCAGCGCGGCAACGCGGCCGTGGTGCAGGCCATGGTGCCGCTGCAGACGCTGTTTGGCTACATCGGCAGCCTGCGCGCCCTGACGGCGGGCCGCGCCAGCTACACCATGCAGCTAGACCACTACGCGGTGGCACCGCGGCAAGGCTGAATGGCCGCCTGAAAAGGGTGAACCTCGGGTTCGCCCTTTTTTATAAGAAATCTGTGCCTTGTGCATATGGGAACAGCACAAGCAGCTATAAAAACAGAAGCATCTTTTTCAAGACCGCACCCCACCCTTTTTCCGCAGAATATTGCCGTACAGCCGGGTTTCGCCGGTCGCCACCACAGCGGATGCCTGGGCGGTGCGGGCGTACAAGGGCACAGCGCTCTAGCGGCAGTACCGACAACACGGTATCCAGCACGTGCGTGGCATCCACGCCCGGCAGTTTCCCAGTCGTTTGGCGTTGGTGTTGGTCGGAATACCAGGGCCATTCACCCGCTGCTGACTTTTCCATACCGATTCCCGTCCAGTCTAGAAGCCATGTAAATTATTACCAATTGGTAACAAAAAATAACTTCGGTAACTATTTGAAATGTATAGTTGAAATCTTTGTTGAAGCAATGTTCCATGTCTGATGCTTATTCCAGTGGTCACCAGCGTGTATCGCAGATCCCATCCCAAGCTCTGCTGGGCGATAAAGTAATGTTGGCGGCGATTGCACTAAGTGCAATCGCCGCAGTGGTTTTGGGCTTCCAGTTTGTCGATGCTGGGCTGGCGGTGGGCGCGTCGCTGCTGTTGCTGCTGGTGGGCGGGCTGGCCTACGCCACCTGCAAGGGGACCATGGCCTCGCGGTTGGCGCTGGCGTTTGTCCAGGTATCGCTGGTGGCCCTGCACATCCAGCTGGCGCGCGGCATGATCGAGCTGCACTTTGGCGTGTTCGTCACGCTGGCGCTGCTGCTGGTTTACCTGGACTGGATTCCGATTGTCTTTGGGGCGGCCCTGTTTGCGGTGCACCATGTGTTGTTTGACCGGCTGCAGGCGGCAGGTCTGGGCTTTTACTGCACCACCGCACCCGACTTTCTGCGCATCCTGCTGCACGCCACCTACGTGGTGATCCAGACCGCGCTCGAAGTGGTGCTGGCCTTGGGCATGGGCCGCGCCGCGCTGCAGGGCGAAGAACTGGTCGAACTGGTGGGCGGCGTAGACCGGGCCGATGGCATTGCATTGGGCGTGGCCCATGTCAAGGTCATAACCCCGGTGGCGCTGGCCCTGCAAGCGGCGCTGGCACGGATGGACGGAGCGGTATCTGCGGTGCGCGGCTCTACCACCAACATCGAAACCGCCTGCGGTGAAATCGCTACCGGCAACCAGGACCTGAGCGTACGTACCGAGCAGACCGCCAGTAACCTGCAGCGCACCGCCAGCCGCATGGAGGCACTGACCAGCACCGTCAAACAGTCGGCCGATGCGGCGCACCAGGCCAACCAGCTCGCCGCCTCGGCCGCCGCCGTGGCGGCCCGCGGCGGCGCGGTGGTGGGGGAGGTGGTGGCCACCATGGACGAGATCAACCACAGCTCGAAAAAGATCGCCGACATCATTGGTGTGATCGACGGCATTGCCTTTCAGACCAACATTTTGGCGCTCAACGCCGCCGTGGAAGCCGCGCGCGCGGGTGAGCAAGGACGGGGCTTTGCGGTGGTGGCCAGCGAGGTGCGGTCCCTGGCTGGGCGCAGCGCCGAAGCCGCCAAAGAGATCAAGGCGCTGATCAGTACATCGGTCGAAAAAGTGGATTCTGGCTCGCGGCTGGTGCACAACGCTGGCAGCACCATGACCGAAATCGTCCACTCGGTGAAGCGGGTCAGTGACATCATCGGTGACATCACTACAGCTTCGTTCGAGCAATCAGACGGCATCGCCGAGGTCAACCAGGCCATCGCTCAGCTGGACCAGATGACCCAGCAAAACGCCGCGCTGGTCGAACAGTCTGCAGCCGCTGCCGAGAGCCTGCGCGACCAAGCCCAGAGACTGGTAGGCGCGGTAGAGGTATTCCGAACGGCCTAAGCTGTGCAGGTTGATTTTTCAGCAAACCGCCAGGAACGCTCTAGTCTCTGCCCCCGTACTAGACCCCAACAAGTGCTAGCTAGCCCACTCTATTGAAGCCCGGGACGGCGGTAGTGCAGGCAATGGTGCCGCTGCGGATGCTGTCCGGCTATACCGGCAAGCGGTAGTGCGCAGCTGATGGAATAAGCGGACCCGGCGGGTCCGCTTGTTTTAGCCCTCCAGACGGCGCTGGGTTGCCTCGTCAAACACATGCACCCGTGCCGGATCGATGGCCAGGGTGATGTTGTCGCCGGGTTTGACCAGCAGGCGGTCGTGCACCAGCGCCTGCACCGGTTGGCCCTGGGCTTCGCAGGTCAGCAAGGTGTCGGCACCGCTGAATTCGACCACCTTGACCTCGCAGGGGATGCCGGTGGCTTCGCCGGCCGGGCGCACCTGTAGGTGCTCTGGGCGCAGGCCCAGCAGCACGCGCCGGCTGCCCTGACTGGCAAACGTATGCTGCAGCTGAATTTGACCACCAAAATCGGCTGTGGCCCATATATTATCTGCGCTAGCAGCTACTATATTCATAGCAGGTGAGCCAATGAAGGTGGCGACGAAGCTGTTGCACGGGCTGTCGTACAGCGCGGCGGGCGTGCCAATTTGCTCGACCTTGCCGTCGCGCAGTACGATGATGCGATCGGCCATGGTCATGGCCTCGATCTGGTCGTGGGTGACGTAGATCGAAGTGGTCTTCAGGCGCTGGTGCAGCGCACGGATCTCGGTGCGCATCTGCACGCGCAACTTTGCATCCAGGTTGCTCAGCGGCTCGTCGAACAAAAACACCTGCGGATCGCGCACCATGGCCCGGCCCATGGCCACGCGCTGGCGCTGGCCGCCGGAGAGCTGGCGCGGCAGCCGGTCCAGCATCTTGTCCAGGCCCAGCATCTTGGCCGCACCGGCCACCTTGCTGGCGATGGTGCCGGGCGGCGTGCCCGCAATCATCAGGCCGAAGCCCATGTTGTCTTGCACCGTCATGTGCGGGTACAGCGCGTAGGTCTGGAACACCATGGACACGCCGCGCTCTTTGGGCGGCAAATCGTTGACCAGCTTGTCGCCTATGCGGATCTGGCCCGCGTCGGGCGCATCCAGCCCGGCCAGCATGCGCAGCAGGGTGGATTTGCCGCAGCCGCTGGGGCCGACGAAGACGGCAAATTCGCCGTCGCCGATGGCGATGTCCACACCGCGGATGACTTGCGTGTTGGCAAAGGATTTTTCGATGCCGGTAAGGGTGACGGATGCCATGGATTTTTATGCTCTGAATAAGGGGTTAGCCACCTTTGACGCCACCTGCTGTGAGGCCGCCAACGATTTCTTTCTGGATGAGTAGCGTGAGGATCAGTACCGGCAAAGTCACCAGCAAGGCCGCCGCCGCCAGCGGACCCCAGGCAATCTGCTCGAAGGTCAGCACGTTGTAGATGGCGACCGGCAGGGTGCGGGTTTCGCGCCCGGCCAGCACCGCGCCGAAGATGAAGTTGTTCCACGAGAAGATGAAAGCCAGGATGCCAGCCACCGTGATGCCGGGCCGGGCCAACGGCAGCGCAATGTGGCGAAACCGCTGCCAAGGCGAGCAACCGTCGACCACCGCCGCCTCTTCCAACTCCATCGGCAGGGTCTCGAAATAACCCGAAACGATGTAGACCATGATGGGCACGGTGATCACCAGGTGGGTGATGATCACCGGTGCCAACGTACCCGTCAGCCCCAGCGCCTGGAATAGCGTGAACAGCGGAATCAGGAAGCTGATGGCCGGGGTCATGCGGGCGATCAAAATCACCATCAGCAGCTTGCGTGCCTTCAGCCGGGCCACGCCGTAACCCGCAGGCACGCCGATCAGCAAGGCCACCACGGTGGCCGTGCCCGAGACCATGATGCTGTTGAGCAGGTACTGGAAGAACGGCCCGCTGTCGAACACTTTGACGAAATTCGCCAGCGTGGGCGGGCTGGGAATGAAGATCGGCGGATAGGCCAGGTTGTCGACTTCGTTCTTGAAGGCCAGCGACAGCATCCAGACAAAGAAGCTGATGGCGGGTGACACCAGCAGGAATACGCAGACACCCAGCAATAGCTTGTCGCGCAAGCTGTCACGAAACTTATTCATAGTATTTTGAGCGCTCGCGCAGCCAAAAGAGCAACATAGATAGAGCCACCACCAGTACAAAAAACACCACCACCACGGCCGACGACTTGCCGATCTGGTAGAACGAAAACGCTTGCAGGTACAGGTAGATGTTGATGGTCTCGGTGGAGGTGCCGGGGCCGCCCTGGGTGATGACGTAGATGGTGTCAAAAGTCTTCAGCGCATCGATCAGCCGCACCACGGCTGCCACCAGAATGAAGGGCATCAGCAGCGGCCGTGTCACGTAGCGGAAGGTCTGCCAGCGGCTGGCTCCCTCCATGTACGCGGCTTCGAACGGGTCGGTGGGCAAAGAGGCCAGGCCCCCCAGCACGATCAACATCACCAGCGGTGTCCACTGCCACACGTCCACCATCACCAGGCACAAAATGGCCAGCTTGGGTGAATACACCCACTCGCTGGGACCAATGCCCACCAGCGACAGCAGGTAGTTCAAAACCCCTTGCTGCGGATGGAACATCATCACCCAGACCAGCGCAATCGCCACCGGCGTGGCCATCATCGGCAGCACAAAAGCGCCGCGCCAGAAACCGCGCCAGGCGAACTGCTGGTTGAACACCAGCGCGGCCGCAGTACCCAGCACCAGAGGGGCGACCACCGCCAGCGTGGTGAAGATCAGCGTGTGGGCGATCGACTCCAGGAAGCGTGTATTGGTCAGCAGATCGGCGTAGTTGCCCAGACCGGCAAACGTAGCTTTGGAGCCAATCTTCCAGTCGAACAGGCTCATCCACAGCGTAAACATCCAGGGGAAGACGATCACGCAGGTGATGACCACCACGGCGGGCAAAATAAACCACAAAAAAGGCGACGGCTTTCGCATGCCAACAAGCTCCCAGCACCCGGGGTGGGGCGCGCATGAAGAAAAAAACCGGCCTGCACAGACGCGCAAGCCGCCCGGCCCATCAGTCGGCTTTGGCCAGCACCGGGGCAAATTCGGCCGTAGCCTTTTTCAGCTCGGCTGCCACATCGCCGCCGCTGAGCATGTTGTTCAGCGCGATGCCGAACACGTCGCGGAACTCGTTGACCGGCTCGATGATGGGCAGGCCGGGGCGGGCGATCTTGAGCGAGCCCGCAACGGTGGTCAGCCATTCGGGCGGCACCTTGAGGCTGGCGATGGCCTCGGCATTGGAGTAGGCCGACAAGCGCACCGGCGCACCCGAGCCGGTGGCCAGCATGCGGGCCTGCATGGCCTTGCTGGTGGCCCACATGATGTAGTACCAGGCCGGACCCTTCTTGGTGGAATAGGCCGAGACACCAATGCCATCGCCAAAGGTCTGCGAGACCTGCAGCTTGGGGCCGGGCGGCTGCACGCCGTAGCCGACCTTGCCCACCACCTTGGACTTGGCCGGGTCTTCCAGCGGCGGCGCAAAGCCACAGCCGTCCAGCCACATCGCTGCCTTGCCTTGCAGAAACAGGCTTTGCGCCTCGTTCCAGTTATAGCCCGCCACACCGGCCGGGCCGGTGTTTTTCAACAGGTCGCGGTACATGGTGGCGGCGGCCAGGGCTTCTGGCGATTCGGTGGCCAGCTTGCCCGAGGCATCGAAAAACTGGCCGCCAAAACCGAGCAGGAAGCCGCTCCACAGCGGCACGTTGGCGTTCTTCAGGCCGCGGCCCACAAACCCGACGATCCCGTTGGCCGGGTCGTGCAGCTTTTTGGCGGCGTTGACGATGTCGGCATAGCTCTTGGGATAGGCAATGCCCTTGGCGGCGAACAGTTCCTTGTTCCAGTACAGGATCCAGGGATCCAGGTTGAGCGGCAGGCTGTCGATGCGGCCATCGGACTGGGTGGCGTAGAACATGCCGCCTGCGGAATAGTCCTTGGCATCGAAGTCGGGCGGTGCGCCGCTGGCCATCAGGGTGCGCAGGTCTTCCATCCACTTGCCCTTGGCGAACTGGCGCTTTTGCACGTGGTAGCTCAGGTGCACCACGTCGAAACTGGTTTTGCCAGAGTTGAATTCAATCACCGTCTTCTGGCGCGACTGCTGCTCGGGCACCTGCTCGGCACCGACCTTGATGCCGGTCATGTCCTCAAACTCTTTCTGGTTCTTTTGCAGCAGCTCGCCGCGCGGGCTTTTGATCAGATGGACTTCGATGCTCTGGCCGCTGTAGCGCTTCCAGTCAAAAGCGGCCTGGGCCTGGGCGGCTGGCAAACTGGCGAATGCCGTCGCACCGGCGGCGGCCTGCAAGACCGTACGGCGGGGAATGGAACGGGTCATGGTGTTGTCTCCTGATTTTTTGTTTTACAAGGTTGCCGCGTTCTGGCCTAGCGCACGGTACGCCAAGCGCACGGCCTGCGCCTCGGTGTTATCCAGCGGCGTCAGCGGCGCGCGCACATTCAGCCAGGTGTCGTCACCGGTCTGCTCGGCCAGCGCGGTCTTGTAGGCGCTGACGAAGGGCATATTCGGCAGCAGGCTCAGCAGCTTCAGCAGATCGAGTACCAGCGCTTCGTCGGCCGCCGTCACGGCCTCCGGGTTGCGCATCACGCGGATGAGCAAATGCGGCGCTAGATTCGACAAGCCATTGATCGAGCCGGGGCTGCCAGCGCGCATGGCCGTCGCGACATGCGCTTCCGAGCCGACCAGAATCGCCAGCTTGGGAAAGGCCTTGATGATCGCCAGCGAATGCGCCAGATCGCCCGCACTGTCCTTGAAACCGGCGACCTGCTGCGGATGCAGCCGCACCAGTTCGGCCACCGTCGCGTGCGTGAATGTCACATTGCTCAGCGAAGGGAAGTGGTACAGCAGCACGCGCAAATCGTCGGAACCGATACCCTGGATCACCTGGCTGACGGCGGCCACTACGCCCGCATCGCGCGGGTGGTTAAAGAAGAACGGGGGCATCAGCAGCTGCCGGGTGCAGCCCAGCGCAATCGCATGGCGGCCCAGTTCGATCGCCTCGGCCAACGCGCAAGCCGAGATGGTGACCACGATCTGGTCGGGCCGCACGCCGCTGGCCAGCACGGCCTCCAGCACGCTCTTGCGCTCGGCCACGCTGAACGACAGGCCTTCGCCGGTGGTGCCGAACAGGGTCACACCGTCGCAACCTGCATCCAACAAGCGCCGCACATGCGCCAGGGTGCGCGGCAGGTCGAGCTGTCCGCTGGCATCAAACGGCATCAACAGGGCGGGCCAAAGGCCCTCAATAGCGTGTGTCAAAAGGTGCTCCTGAACGTTGGTTATCGGGGTTAAAGGGGATAAGGGGGTTATGGGGACGGAATCGGATCGGCGGTCAGCACCCGATTCCGGGCGCTGTCCAGGTGAGCTTCCAGCAACTGCACCGCCGCTGTGGCGTCGCGCTGCTGCAGCGCGGCGATAAAGCGCAGATGCTCTTGCATGGCGGGGATCAGCCGGGCGGGCGTGATGACGCTTTGCTCCAGCTTGATCAGCCGCACGCGCAGGCTGTTGACGCGGTAGATCTCGGAAATGATTTCATTGCCCAGCGCATCGACGATGCGGTCGTGCAGGCCCCAGTCCACTGCCTGCGCATCGTCCAGCAGCGTGGTATCGGGCTGCTCTGCACTGGCGCGCTGCAGGATGTCCTGGTGGCTGGCGGTGATCGTCTCCAGCTCGGCGGCGCTGACGCTGGTGGCGAAATGCCGCACGGCTTCGCGCTCGATCAGGCTGCGCACCTGGAAGGCATTGCGCACCAGCTTCAAGTCCACATGGGCAATTTGCAGGCCGCGTTGGGGCACGGTTTTCACCAGCCCGCCGGCTTCCAGGCGCGGAATCATCTCGCGCACGGCACCCAGCGGCATATCCAGCAGCGTCATCAGCTCGCGCTGCGAGACAAACTGGCCGGGCCGGATGTTGCCGCTGAGGATTTGCTGGGTAAAGCCCTGGTAGGCGCGGGCGCGCTGGCTGGCGGGCTCGCGGCGCGCCGGGGCCGCCGCTGGCGCGGCGGTGGTCCTGGCAGCGCGCTTGGCCGTGGTGTTCACGACCGCACCACACCTTTTTTCAGCACGATATTGCCGTACAGCCGGGTTTCGCCCGTGGCCACGATGGCAAAGGCCTGGGCCGCGCGCGCATAGAACGCGTGCCGCTCCAGCGAAGACGGGGCGCGTTCTCCGTGACTTTGCAAGATCTGGGTGAAATCTTGCACCGCCTCGGGTACCGCACTGGCATCGCCCACCACCTGCATGGTGAAGGCCGCATCGGGCACAAACTCATCCAGTGGTAGCAGCGAGAGCACGGCATCCAGCACGCGGGTCACATCCAAGCCGGGCAGGTGGACCAGCCGTTTGGCATGGGTTGCGGCGGGGAAGTTGGCATCGGCCAAGACGATTTCATCGCCATGCCCCATAGACGCCAGCACGTGGAGCAGGTCGGGCGACAGCAGGGGCGAAATATTTTTGAGCATCTTGAAAAGCGGCTATTAATTTTTAATCACTGACATGTTAGTGAGATTAAACAGCCATGAAAGCCGCGTCAAGAGGGCTGTCCCTCGCTTAGGCTTATTTAAAATGGGTACTCGGTAGCCGGTGGGCAAAGATCGCCCACGCCATACAGGTATTCGAACGGCGTAAGCTGTTGGAACTTTGGCGGGGCATCCATCCCGCCCCCTTTTTCAGGAAACCGCCATGAACGCCCGCGTCCCTGCATCCGCACTCGATCCGCAACAAGTGCTGGCCCATGCCACCCAGGCCTGGGACGGCGACATCGTCCGCCAACTCAGCGACTACATCGCCATTCCTGCCAAGTCGCCCGCCTATGACGCGGCCTGGTCCGAGCACGGCTATATTGACACGGTAATGTGCAACGCGGCGGCCTGGGTCGAGGCGCAAAAAGTCGAGGGTCTGACGCTGGAAGTGATCCGGCTGGAAGGCCGCACCCCGGTGCTGTACTTTGAAGTGCCCGCCAGCCAGACCGACTGCCGCCAGACCGTGCTGATGTACGGCCACCTGGACAAGCAACCCGAATTTACCGGCTGGCGCAACGACCTCGGCCCCTGGACCCCCAAATACGAGGACGGCAAGCTGTATGGCCGGGGCGGTGCCGACGACGGCTATGCCGTCTACGCCAGCATCACCGCCGTGCAGGCGCTGAAAGCGCAAAAAGTGCCGCACCCACGCATCGTCGGCCTGATCGAAACCTGCGAAGAAAGCGGGTCCTATGACCTGCTGCCCTACGTGGATGCCATGCGCGACAAGCTGGGTGAGGTGGCGCTGGTGGTCTGCATGGATTCCGGCGCGGGCAACTACGACCAACTGTGGCTGACCAACAGCCTGCGCGGCCTGGCCAATGGCGTGTTGAAGGTGGAGGTGCTGACCGAGGGCGTGCACTCTGGCGATGCCAGCGGGCTGGTGCCGTCGAGCTTTCGCATCATGCGCCAGGTGCTGGACCGTCTGGAAGACAGCGCCACCGGCCGCCTGCTGCCCGCCAGCTTCCACTGCGAAGTGCCGGCCGACCGTCTGTTGCAGGCCCGTGCCACGGCGGCGATTTTGGGCGATGAAATCTACAAGCGCTTTCCCTGGGCGCATTACGACTGCGGCGGCGCCAGCACCCTGTGCCTGCCCACCACCACCGAGCCGGTACAGGCCCTGCTGAACCGCACCTGGGCCCCTACGCTCAGCGTCACCGGGGCCGAGGGCCTGCCGGAGCTGAAAAACGCCGGTGCCGTGCTGCGCCCCTATACCGCTTTCAAGCTGTCATTGCGCCTGCCACCACTGGTGGACGCAGTCCAAGCTGTGCAAGAACTCAAAACCCTGCTGGAAGACAACGCCCCCTACCAGGCCCGCGTGACCTTCCAGCCCGACGGTGCCGCCACCGGCTGGAACGCCCCCAGCACCGCGCCGTGGTTTGAAACCGCGCTGCACGCCGCCTCGCAGGCCCAGTTCGGCGCGCCCTGCGGCTACATCGGCCAGGGCGGCACGATTCCGCTGATGAACATGCTGTCCCAGGGCTTCCCCAAGGCGCAGATGATGGTGTGTGGCGTGTTGGGCCCCAAGAGCAACGCCCACGGCCCGAACGAGTTTTTGCACGTGCCCTACGCCAAGAAGCTCACCGCCGCGGTGGCCCAGGTGATTGCCAGCTTCCCGATGCACGCAGACGCGAACTAAGCCGCCCAAAAAAAAGCCACTTTTTTAGATAAAAAGTGGCTTTTGTGTAAGTATTACCTACGCTAGACGCTATGCTTTTTGTAGTAACCCACCCAGCATGCCAAACAGGTCGCTGCTGTCGCCCAAACCGGCTTGGGGAGCTTGGCCTGCGGGGGTGAGGTGGTCTACCAGGCCTGGCAGCACCTGGGCCAGCTGGCCTGCGGCTTCACCGGGGTTCAGGCCCAGCTTGGCGGCAATGCCGGCCAGTGCGTCCGAACCCAGCACATTGCCCAGTTGGTCGCCCGAGATCGGCTGGTTTTGGCCGCCGCCGACCCAGGAACCCAGCACATCGCCCAGACCCGCCTGGCCAAATTTCTCAGCCAAACCGCCCAGGCCGCCCTGGCCGCCGTTGTTGCTCAGCATGCCCGTCACCACCTGGATCAGTTGTGGGTTGCTGGCCAGCATGCCGATGATGCCGCCCAAACCACCGCCCAAGCCGCCGAGGCCGCCTTGGGGTTGCGCCTGTTGTTGGCCGTTGTTCAAAACCGCGCCGAGAACCGAGTCGAGTAAGCCCATGGTGTTTCCTTGGTAAGTAGAGAAAAAATACGTTGCAGCCACCCGCAACGCTGGCTACAACCTGCTGGTTGACGGCACATTGTCTACTATCTAAAAGTCAAACTAGATGCGTGACAATTCGCACATTCTGACGAACACCACCATGCACACTCTTTCCCCTTGGCAAGCCAACGGCTTGCTATTTCTCGCCGCTCTGATTTGGGGTTCGGCCTTTGTCCCGCAGGCCTGGGGCGCGGTGGATGTGGCTCCGTTTCTGTTCACCGGCCTGCGTTTTGCGCTGGGCACGCTGGTCGTAGCACCGTTGGCCTGGTGGGAATGGCGGCAGCGTAGCGTGGCCCAAAAAGCCGCCGGGCCGGGCCATTTGCTGCCGGTGGCAGGGCTGGGTTTTTTGATTTTTGCAGGGGTGGTGATGCAGCAGATCGGCATTGGCCAGACCAGCGTGACCAACGCCGGGGTGCTGACCGCGCTGTACGTGCCGCTCACCCCGTTGCTGGCCTGGGCGCTGTTGCGGCACCGGCCGGCATGGCGGGTGTGGCCTGCAGCATTGGCGTGCGTGGTGGGCACCTGGCTGCTGGCCGGGGGCGGTAGCCTGTCGATCGCGCGCGGTGATTGGTGGATCATGGGCAGCAGCCTGTTCTGGGCTTTGCACGTGCTGCTGGTGGGCCGGGTGTCACGCCATAGCAGCGGGCCGTTTGTGCTGTCGCTGGTGCAGTTTGCGGTGTGCGCAGTGGCCAGCCTGTCGGTGGCGGCGGTGGCCGAGCCCTGGGTGTTGGACAAGCTGGTCAAGTCTGCCGCCAGCATTGCTTACACCGGTTTTGTGTCGGTGGGCCTGGGCTATACGCTGCAGGTGCTGGGCCAGCGCCATGCCAACGCCAGCCACGCAGCCATTATTTTGTTTAGCGAAACGCTGTTTGCCGCCCTGTTTGGTGCCATGCTGATGGGCGACCGATTGAACGCCGCCGGGCTGGCCGGCTGCGGCCTGATCCTGGCCAGCATCGTGCTGGTGCAGATCAGGCCCAAACCTCTTTAGTGGATCACCTGTGCCAGCAGGCCGTCGGCGTAGTGGCCTGCCACCACCTGCAGGGTGTGGCCCTTGACACCAGTGGCTTGGCCTTCGCAACCGAACTCTAAAAAGCGCTGTTTACAGAGCTTTTTGGCGGCTTCGCGGGCCGGCTTGAGGTAGTCGCGGGGATCGAACTTCTCGGGGTTTTCGACGAAGAATTTGCGGATTGCGCCGGTCATGGCCAGGCGCACATCGGTGTCGATGTTGATCTTGCGCACGCCGTGCTTGATGGCTTCCTGGATCTCTTCGATTGGTACGCCGTAGGTTTCCTTCATGTCGCCACCGTGCTCGCGGATGATGGCCAGCAGCTCTTGTGGCACGCTGGAGCTGCCGTGCAGCACCAGGTGGGTGCTGGGGATGCGCAAGTGGATTTCCTTGATGCGCTGGATCGCCAGGATGTCGCTGGTGGGCTTGCGGGTGAACTTGTACGCGCCGTGGCTGGTGCCGATGGCGATGGCCAGTGCGTCGATCTGGGTGCGCTGGACGAATTCGGCAGCCTGCTCGGGGTCGGTCAGCATCTGCGCCATGGTCATGATGTCGTCGGTGCCGTGGCCGTCTTCCTTGTCGCCCTGCATGGTTTCTAGCGAGCCCAGGCAGCCGAGTTCGCCCTCTACCGTCACGCCAACGCGGTGCGCCAACTCGACCACTTTGCGCGTGACTTCGACGTTGTAGTCAAAGCTGGCGATGGTTTTGCCATCGGACTGCAAGGAGCCATCCATCATCACCGAGCTGAAGCCCAGGTTGATCGCGCCCTGGCAGACTTCGGGGCTTTGGCCGTGGTCCTGGTGCATGACCAGTGGGATGTGCGGCCAGGTCTCAATCGCGGCCTGGATCAAATGCTTGATGAAGGGCTCGCCCGCGTACTTGCGTGCGCCTGCGCTGGCCTGCAGGATGACCGGAGCGCCCACCTCGTCGGCGGCTTGCATGACGGCCTGGACTTGCTCCAGGTTGTTGACATTGAAGGACGGGATGCCATAGCCGTTAATGGCGGCATGGTCCAGCAGTTCGCGCATAGAGACGAGTGCCATGGTGGTGGTTCCAAAGAGTAAAAAATCGGGGCAAAGCGGGCCCAAACCAGATTGCGGAGGCAAGACCTCCGTTTTGGTAACCGCTTGGTAACTCTGCCAATTCTAGCGCTGCGCCCAAGGAGGCGTAGACGCAAAAGGCAGGCCATCCTGCGGGCGCAGCTTTGTAACGATTTGTTTGGGTGTGCTCTGGGCACCACAGTGCAGAGAAAACCGGCGGATGCCGGACGCTGGCCACCTGTCAGGCCCACATTGCATGGGCCGCCAGAAGCAGGGGGCTGCGGTGCGCAGCCCCCGAAAAATCAACTGACCTGGCAGATCTTCAGCATATTGGTGCCGCCGGGGGCACCCATGGGTTCGCCGCAGGTGATGGCGTACACGTCGCCGCGCTGCACGATGCCGCGCTTGGTGAGGTGGCGCTCGGCCTGTTCCAGCGCGGTATCGCGGTCGGTGCTTGCATCCATCAACAGCGGCAGCACGTTGCGGTACAACGCCATCTTGCGCTGGGTGGCCAGGCGTGGGGTGAGGGCGTAGATGGGCACGTGGATGCTGTGGCGGCTCATCCACAAGGCAGTGGAGCCGCTGTCAGTCATGGCCACAATGGCTTTGGCACCCAGATGCTGTGCGGTGAAAAGCGCGCCCATGGCGATGGACTGGTCGATGCGGCTGAAGATCTTGCCCTTGAAGTCGGCCTCTAACTCGGCGTAGTCGGCCTTTTCGGCTTCGCGGCAGATGTTGGCCATTTCCAACACGGTTTCCAGCGGGAATTTGCCAGCGGCGGTTTCGGCGCTGAGCATCACGGCATCGGTACCGTCCAACACGGCGTTGGCCACGTCGCTGACCTCGGCGCGGGTGGGCACCGGATTGGTGATCATGGACTCCATCATCTGGGTGGCGGTGATAACCACCTTGTCGCTGGCGCGGGCCATGCGGATCATGCGTTTTTGCAGGGCAGGCACGGCAGCGTTGCCGACTTCGACCGCCAGGTCACCGCGCGCCACCATGATGCCGTCGCTGGCATCCAGAATAGCTTGCAGGTGGGGGATGGCTTCGGCGCGTTCGATCTTAGCGATCATGCCGGGCTTGTGGCGGTATTCGGCCGCGGCCACGTTGCACAACTGGCGGGCCATTTCCATGTCGGTGGCGTTCTTGGGGAAGCTCACGGCCACGTAGTCGGCCTGGAAGGACATGGCGGTCTTGATGTCGTCCATGTCTTTGGAGGTCAGCGCCGGGGCGGTCAAGCCACCGCCTTTTTTGTTGATGCCCTTGTTGTTGGACAGCTCGCCGCCGAGCTTGACGATGGTGTGCACCTGTTCGCCGCGCACAAAGTCCACCGTCATGACGATCAGGCCGTCATTCAGCAGCAGCACATCGCCAGCCTTGACTTCACGTGGCAGTTCTTTGTAGTCCAGGCCCACGCCGTTGATGTCGCCGGGCTCGGTGCGGGCGGCATCCAGTACAAATTTCTGGCCCGGCTCCAGCATGACCTTGCCTTCGGCAAACTTCGAAACACGGATCTTGGGACCTTGCAGGTCGGCCATGATGGCCACTTCCACACCCGCACGTTTGGCGGCTTCGCGCACCATCATGGCCCGGTCGATATGGTCTTGTGCCTTACCATGGCTGAAATTCAGCCGCACCACGTTGACACCCGCTCGGATCAGCTGTTCCAGAATTTCCGGGGAGTTGGAAGCAGGGCCAAGAGTGGCAACAATTTTGGTGGCAAGGCGGGGCATGACAGAAGTCTCCGTTGTAATTTAGTTTCCATTTTCACACGAAAATAGTTACCAAAAGGTTACAGGACAAGCATGAAAACCCTAGTTTCACCGCTGACATCGGGCCATGGTACAAAGTTATATTGGTCCCACGCGCTGCAAATGCTTTGATCTGTGTCAGTACCGCTGCCGCGCCGCGCGCATAGCATCGCGGCAACTGATTTGCGTACCCATGCGCGGCCCCCGGTCCCGCTAGGCAATTCACCCACACGAACTTCACGTTTACCGTGTTTTGCCATGTCTTCTTCGATTGAAAACCCCGCTTCTGAACCCATCCCTGCGCCGTTGGCCCCCGGTGCGCCGCTGCCGCACCGCAAGGTGATCCGTTCCTGGCTGATTCCGCTGTCGCAGCGCACCACGTTGCGGGCGCTGCTGCTGTTGGCGCTGGATTACGTGGTGCTGGGCGCGCTGCTGAGCGGCACAGTGCTGCTGGCATCGGTGTGGGCCAAGTTGCTGTGCGGGCTGGTGGCCGGCTTTGTGGTGGGGCGCTTGTTTGTCATCGGCCACGACGGCTGCCACCAAAGCTTGACCCCGCACCGTCGCCTGAACAAATGGCTGGGGCGTATCGCGTTTTTGCCGTCGCTCACCGCCTACAGCCTGTGGGACGTGGGCCACAACGTGGTGCACCACGGCTTTACCAACCTCAAGGGGGTGGATTTTGTCTGGGCCCCGCTGACGCAAGCCGAATACGCTGCGCTGTCACCGGTGGGCAAGCTGCTGCAGCGCATCTACCGCAGCGGTTGGGGGCCGGGCCTGTACTACATGGTCGAGATCTGGGGCAAAAAGATGATGTTCCCGCCCCAGTCGCAAATGGGCAATACCAACCGTGCCATCTTTACCTGGGATTGCATTTTGGTCAGCACCTTTGCCCTGGTGTGGATGGCCGTGCTGGCCGTGGCCGCCTGGGCCACCGGCCAGTCTGTAGCGCTGCTGCTGTTGCTAGGCTTTGCGGTGCCGATGTTCTTCTGGTTCAACATGATGGGCTTTGTGATCTACGGCCACCACACGCACGTCAAGGTGTCGTGGCACGACGACCGGGCGGTGTGGCTGCGTGCCCAGCCCTTTGTGTCCACCACGGTGCACCTGACCTTTCCGCTGCAGATCGGCGCGCTGGTGCACCACATCATGGAGCACACCGCCCACCACGTGGACATGAGCATCCCGCTGTACAAGCTCAAGGCCGCGCAGGCCAAGCTGGAGGAGTTGCTGCCCGGGCGCATCGTGGTGCAGCGCTTCTCGTGGCGCTGGTACTTTGACACCGCGCGCGCCTGCAAGCTGTATGACTTCACGCGTCACTGCTGGACCGACTTCCAGGGCCATGCCACCAGCATGCCACGCCCACAAAACGCCTGAACCGGGGGCATTCTTGATCTGCCGCAAACCGGGTGCGCGCCCGGTTTGATGCGGCGCAAAGTCCGAAGACGCACGCTCTTCTGTAATCAAGGGGTGGGATGTTCCCACAACCTGATTGAACGCTGATTGAAAGAAGAGCATGCAAAAACCAATGATCGCCGCGGTCCTCTGCGCCCTGTTGTCCACCGCCGCACTGGCCCAGTCCAGCACCCCTGGCCCCTGGCTGGTACGGACCCGCGCCGTGCACCTTGGCAGCGCCAATGGCGACAGCACATCGCTGGCCCTGTCCATCAACAACAAGTGGCTGCCCGAGCTGGACATCAGCTACTTCTTCACGCCCAACATCGCCGCCGAGCTGGTGCTGACCGTGCCGCAGAAACAGACGCTGAGTGCGGGCGGCACCCCCATCGGCAGCTTCAAGCACCTGCCGCCCACCCTGACGCTGCAGTACCACGCGCCCCAGGCCGGTTTTACGCCCTACGTGGGCGCAGGCCTGAACTACACCCGCCTGAGCGCGGTGGACCTGCCCGCAGGTGTGACGGTGGACCGCAACAGCTTCGGCCCGGCATTGCAGGTGGGTGTGGATATTCCGCTGGCGCACAACCTGGTGCTGAACTTCGACCTGAAGAAGGTCTACATCCGCACCGACGTGGCGGCTGGCGGTGCCAAGCTGGGTACCTTCAAGGTGGACTCGGTGCTGTTCGGCATGGGCCTGGGCTGGAAGTTCTGATATTTTTATACTAAATTGGTACTTGGCGTAGGTGATACCTGCGCTAGTAGCTATTTATTTAATAGCAATATCAGGTTTCCGACTCCTCGGGCAGCGTGAGCCGGCCGGTGTGGTAATCGTAGCCATAGACCTCGCCGTAGCGGCCCCATTCGATGGCCACTTCCAGTACGCGCTTGGCTTCCACCGCGTCCATGAACTCTTCCAGCAACTCCAAAAAGCGCTTCTCCGACAAGGTGCCGCTGGACTCGGACTCCAGGTTGCGCCGGATGTGCGCTGCCAGGGGAACGTGGGTGAGCAGCTGCTGGCCAAAAATCTCTTGCCGGCGGGCTTGGTCGGCATCCACATAGTGGCGGCCCAGGGCGGTCAGGTGGATGTCGCCCTTGTCCACCTGGGCCAGGCCCATCAGGCCCAGCGCCTCGTAGGTGGGGAACAGCTCTTCATCGGCCAGCTCTGACTCTTCGGCCAGCTGCGGCAGATCGGCGTGGCCATCAAACGGGGGATCGGCCAGCAGCTCCAGCACCGCCTCGATGCGGCTGATGTCGGTTTCGGGCAGGCGGTAGCCCAGGTGCGCGGTGGCCGAGGCACCGGCGGTGGCCTCTTGCGTGGGGCGCTGGGTCATCAGGCCATAGACCTCGTCGATCAGTGCCCGCACTTCCACCGAGTCTGCATCGCGCGGGCGCGGCAGATCGATACTGATTTCATCGCGGATGCGGCCCGGGTCGCTGGCCAGGATGATGATGCGGTCGGCCATCATCACCGCCTCTTCGATGTTGTGCGAGACGATCAGGATGCCCTTGGTAGGGATCTGGTCACCGTCCCACAGCTCCAGCATGTCGTTGCGCAGGGTTTCGCCGGTCAGCACGTCGAGCGCCGAAAACGCTTCGTCCATCAGCAAAATGTCGGGGTTGGTGACCAGGGCGCGGGCAATGCCCACCCGCTGCTTCATGCCGCCCGACAGTTCACGCGGCAAGGCCCCGCCAAACCCGGCCAGGCCGATCATCTCCAGCACTGCGTCGGCGCGGCTTTCGCGCTCTGCGGCGGGCACACCCTGGGCTTCCAGGCCCAGCTCCACGTTTTGCTGCACCGTCAGCCACGGAAACAGCGCAAACGACTGGAACACCATGGCGATGCCCGCCACTGGGGCGTGGATCGGCCGCTGGCGGTACTCCACCTTGCCGTGGTCGGCCGGAATCAGCCCGGCCATGATGCGCAGCAGGGTGGATTTACCCGAGCCCGATTTGCCCAGCAGGGCCACAATTTCGCCATCGGCCAGGTGAAAGTCCACCGACTCCAGCACGCTGCGGGCGGTGCCGTCGGCGGCGCGGAAGGACTTGGCCACGCCTTGCAGTTCGATCAAATTCATAGGGTTCCCCAAGCTTCTCATCAACTTTCACACTAGCGGCTACGGTCTTCGGCCAGCAAATACAGCTTGCGCCAGAAGAAGCGGTTCAACAACATCACAAAAATGCACATCACGCCAATGCCCAGGCCGATGCGGTGGAAGTCCCCGGCATCGGTCATCTGCTTGATGTAGCTGCCCAGGCCGTCGGCCACCAAGGTGGTTTTGCCCCAGGTGACGTACTCGGCCACGATGCTGGCGTTCCACGAACCGCCGCTGGCGGTGATGGCCCCGGTAACGTAGCTAGGGAACACGGCAGGCAGGTACACCCGCTTCCACTTCAGCCAGCCCTTTACGCCCAGGTTGTCGGCGGCCAGGCGCAGCTCGTTCGGGATGGTGGCGGCCCCGGCCACCACGTTGAACAGGATGTACCACTGGGTGCCGAACACCATCAGCGGGCTGAGCCAGATGTTGGGGTTCAGCCGCCAGGTCACCAGCAGGTAGACCACCAGCGGAAACATCAGGTTCACCGGAAAAGCTGCCAAGAACTGCGCCACCGCCTGCACCCGCTGCGAATACGCAGGCCGCAGGCCGATCCATACCGCCACCGGCACCCAGACCAGCGAGGCCAGCGCGATCAGCAGCAGCACCCGTGTCAGCGTGATCAGGCCCAAAAACGCCACGTGCGCGGCCTCGCCCCAGCCCACCACGGTGTGCACAAACACCACCAGCCAGGCCAAGGCGGCCAAGGCGGCCAGCACCAGCACCGCATCCCACACACGTTCCCACCGTGGGTTGTCTGCCTTGGGCGGTGTGTCGCGCACGGCCGCATCGCCGCGCACGCTGAACCAGCCCAGCGCACCGCGCATCAGCGTCCAAAAATGCGCACTCAGCCCGCGCATCCAGTGGCTGCGGCCCATCCAGTCCAGCAGCCACGACTGCTGCGCCGTGTCGCCTTGCGACTCTTCAAACCGGAACTTGTCGGCCCAGGCCAGCAGGGGTCGAAAGAACAGCTGGTCGTACAACAAAATGCCCGCCAGCATGGCCGCAATTGCGTAGCCAATGGCCCAGCCGTCTTTGGCGTCAATCGCCACGGCAATGTAGGAGCCGATGCCCGGCAGCTTGATGTCCTGGTTGGCCACCGAAATCGCTTCGGCGGCCACCAGAAAGAACCAGCCGCCCGACATCGACATCATCATGTTCCACAGCAGCCCCGGCATGGCAAACGGCAGCTCTAGCCGCCAAAAGCGCTGCCAGCCGGACAGGCGAAACACCCGCGCCGCTTCGTTCAGCTCGTCGGGCACGTTGCGGATCGACTGGTACAGGCTGAACGCCATGTTCCAGGCCTGCGAGGTGAAGATGGCAAAGATGGCCGCGCATTCCACGCCCAGCAGGCTGCCCGGAAACAGCGCAATGAAGGGCGCAATCGCAATCGCCTGGAAGCCCAGAATGGGCACCGACTGCAGCACGTCCAGGATAGGAATCATGGCCTTCTCGGCCGCCCTGTATTTGGCGGCGATGGCCGCAAACACAAAGCTGAACAGCAGCGAACAGGCCAGCGCAATGAACATGCGCAGGATGGTGCGTAACAGGTAGTACGGCAGGTAGGCGGGCGAGAGCGAGATATCCAGCGTCTCGCCCATGGCAAACGGGCGGGCCATTTGCGCGGCCGCAAACGCCATGGCCAACAGAATCGCCAACACCAGCGGCAGCAGGGCAAAGTCCCACCGGTTGGGTGTTTTACCCAGCAGGCGGCTGCCCCGCGATTGGGGGTTGCGCAGCTCAAACATAAAGACTCCCTTTTGCCATGGGCGAGCCCCATGCCTGCCAACACTACCGCTTGTCGCGCGGCTCACTTTTACATTACGGGTGCGAGTGGAACACCGCTATGTGTCTACCGTGTGAATAACGGGGGCACCTGCGCGCCCCGCGCCATCAGGCCGCGCGCTTTTGCAAAATCTCGAACGCGGGCAGGGTTTTGCCTTCCAGGATTTCCAGGAAAGCGCCGCCGCCGGTCGAGATGTAGCCCACTTGTTTTTCAATGCCGTATTTGGCAATAGCGGCCAGTGTGTCTCCGCCACCCGCTATCGAAAACGCAGCACTTTCGGCAATCGCGCGGGCAATGGTTTCGGTGCCGTGGGCGAACGCGTCGAACTCGAATACGCCGACCGGGCCGTTCCAGACGATGGTGCCGGCCGACTTGAGTTGCAGCGCCAGGGCGGCGGCGGTTTGCGGGCCGATGTCCAGGATCAGGTCGTCGTCGGCCACGTCGGTGGCGGCCTTGACGGTGGCCACGGCATCGGCCGAGAACGACTTGGCGGTCACCACATCGGTGGGGATGGGCACGGCCGCGCCGCGGGCCTTCATGGCCTCAATCACGGCCTTGGCCTGGTCCACCAGGTCGGCTTCGGCCAGGCTCTTGCCGATCTTCAGGCCGGCGGCCAGCATGAAGGTGTTGGCGATGCCGCCACCGACGATCAGCTGGTCGACCTTGTCGGCCAGGCTTTTCAGGATGGTCAGCTTGGTGGAGACCTTGGAGCCCGCCACGATGGCTACCAGCGGACGCTGGGGGTGGGCCAGGGCCTTGGTGATGGCATCGATCTCGGCCGCCAGCAAAGGGCCTGCGCAGGCGACCGGGGCGTATTCGGCGATGCCGTAGGTGGTGCCTTCGGCGCGGTGGGCGGTGCCGAACGCGTCGTTCACAAAAATGTCGCACAGCGCGGCCATCTTTTTTGCCAGCTCGGGGCTGTTCTTCTTCTCGCCCACATTCACGCGGCAGTTTTCCAGCAGCACAATCTGGCCGGGGGCCACGGTGACGCCATCCACCCAGTTGGCCACCAGCGGTACTTCACGGCCCAGCAGCTCGCCCAGGCGCTTGGCCACCGGGGCCAGCGAGTCTTCGGGTTTGAACGCGCCCTCGGTGGGGCGGCCCAGGTGCGAGGTCACCATCACCGCCGCGCCAGCGTCCAGCGCCATCTGGATGCACGGCACCGAGGCACGGATGCGAGTGTCTTCGGTGATGGCACCGCTGTCGTCTTGCGGCACGTTCAGGTCCGCGCGGATGAAAACACGTTGGCCTGTGGCTTTACCCTGGGCGCACAGATCGGAGAAGCGGATGACGTTCATGGCGGTGTCTCGGTAGGTTGGTGGAGTTAACCCACCATTTTAGGAGCCCCGCTGGGCCAAAAGTTACCAGCCTAAGCCAAGATGCAGCGGCAGGTAGACGGCCATGCCCGCCACGATGGTCAGCAGCACATCGCGCCGCCAAAAGTACACCAGCACCCCGGCAGCGGCACCGAACAGCCGGGCATCCATCCAGGTGGCCAACAGGTGGCCCTGGGTCATCAGTACCTCGGGCAGCACCACGGCGGACAGGGCGGCAATGGGGGCGTACTGCAGGCCGCGCTGGGCCCAGTGCGGCAGGCTGGCGGATTTGCGGGTCAGAAAGAAGAAGCAGCGCGTCAGCACGGTGATCAGCGCCAGCCCGACGATGATGGCTACGGTTTGCCAGTGGGTCTCGCCGTTCATGCCGCCACCCTGGGGCGCAGTTTTTCAGCCGACATGCAGGCCAGTACGGCCACGGCAATCGCCACCACGATGTTGAGCTTGAACGGCAGGTTGTAGGCCACGATGGCCGCCGTGGCTGCCACCGCCGCCGACATCACCCGCAGCCGGGTGCTGGCCAGCGAACACAAAATGCCGATCAGGCACAGGATGCCCGCAAAGCCCAGGCCCCAGGTGGTGGGGATGAAGTTGGCCAGCACCACACCGGCCACGCTGATGGGCATCCAGCTTAGCCAGCAGGCGGTGTTGCTGCCCGCCAGATAGGCCTCGTGGGCGCGGTGCCCTTCGGGCGTGTCCGCCGGGTGGGCGAAGCGCCGGGTGAACATCACGTAGGTCAAATCGGTGGTCAGGTAGCCGTGGCTGATGCGCTCCAGCCAGGGCAGGTGCATCAGGTAGGGCCGCAGGTGCAGGCTGAACACCACGAAGCGCAGGTTCACGCAAAACGCGGTGGCCAGGATCACCCAGGCCGGTGCACCGGCAATCAGCAGCGGCGTGGCCGCCAGCTGGGAGCTGCCGGCAAACACGGTCAGTGTCATCAGCAGCGACTCGAACAGGCTCATGCCCGACTTGGCCATTGCCACGCCGGTCATCAGGCCCCAGGCGGCCATGCCGGGGGCTTGCGGCCACATCTCGGACGCGCCGACGCGGAATTCTGGGTGGTTGCGGTTAGCGCGCTGGAGGAACATCCGGTGCGCTTTCAAACACCATGCCGGGCTGTACATCGCAGCCGCGCAGGAAGTCGGCCACCGCCAGGCGTTTGCCACCCGGGCGCTGCACCTGGGTGATGTTTACTATGGAATTCATAGCGGATACCGCAATGTAATCATGCGCTACAGCCACTATTGATCCATAAACTGCGCCGGTGGGCGGCAGTGCGTCTGACACGCTGGCGGCCCAGACTTTCAGGCTCTCGCCCGCCAGCAGCGTGGCCGCACCGGGGAAGGGATTGAACGCGCGGATGCGGCGGACGATAGTCTCGGCGCTCTGCGTCCAGTCCATCGCGGCCTCGCGCTTTTCGATCTTGTGGGCGTAGGTGATGCCTTCGCTAGGCTGGGGCACGGGCACCAGGGTGTCCAGTTGTGCCAGGGCCTGCACCACCATCTTGCCGCCCAGCGCGGCCAGCGTGTCGTGCAGGCTGCCGGTGGTGTCGGTGGCGGCGATTGGCAGCGATTCGACCAGCAGCATGTCGCCGGTGTCTAACCCGGCATCCATCTGCATGATGGCCACGCCGGTCTCGGCATCGCCTGCTTCAATCGCCCGGTGGATGGGGGCGGCACCGCGCCAGCGCGGCAGCAGGCTGGCGTGGATGTTCAGGCAGCCCTGGCGCGGCACGTCCAGCACCCACTGCGGCAGGATCAGCCCGTAGGCCACCACCACCATCACATCGGCCTGAGCGGCTTGCAGCAGGGCCTGGGCGGCGGCGGCGTCGTCAACGTATTTGCCGTCCAGCCGCAGGCTGCGTGGCTGGGCCACAGGAATACCGTGGGTGAGTGCGTGTTGTTTGACGGGTGAGGCCTGCAGCTTCATGCCGCGACCGGCAGGGCGGTCGGGCTGGGTCAGGACCAGCACAATGTCGTGGCCCGCGGCCTGCAGTTGGGCCAGCGCGACCTGGGCAAATTCAGGTGTGCCCGCGAAGATGACGCGCATCAGCCCGCGTCCGGACGGCCCAGCGCGCGGCGGGTCTTGAGCATCTTGCTTTTGATACGGTTGCGTTTCAGGGGCGACAGGTATTCCACAAACACCTTGCCCAGCAGGTGGTCCATCTCGTGCTGGATGCACACCGCCAGCAGGCCCTCGGCCTCGACCGTGCGCGATTGGCCTGTACCGTCCAGCGCCTGCACCCGCACCTGGGTGGCGCGCTCCACGCCGTCGTATATGCCGGGTACCGACAGGCAGCCTTCTTCGTTCAGCACCCGCTCTTCGCTGGCCCAGATGATTTCGGGGTTGATCAGCACCAGCGGTTCGTTGCGTTCGTCGGACACATCGATCACCACCAGGCGCTCGTGCACGTCCACCTGCGTGGCGGCCAAGCCAATACCGTTGGCGTCGTACATGGTCTCCACCATGTCGGCGATCAACGCCTGGATGCGCGCGTCCACCGCCTGCACGGGTCGTGCTAAGGTGTGTAACTTGGGGTCTGGATATTGAAGAATGGAAAGTAAGGCCATGGAATCTCGCCGAAAGTGCTGGAACTGGGCGCGGGGCGGCCAGCTGTGTTTCGCTATTTTCGCTACTTTTAAGGCCATAGAAACCAGCGTGGGCCAATATTCGTTGCCCTGCTAGGGGCTTGGGCGCAGAATCGCGCGTAATTTGTCGTTAGTTTTCCATCGGTTTTGCGTCTATTTGCAGACAACGCCATTGCGGCACCGATGGGCATTTGTGGTGCTACCAAATATGAAATATAGAAAAGCGGGAGTGGGTTCGCATGGGGCTGTGGTAACAGCTGCCATGGCGTTGATGGCCTTGTCGGCCAGCCTGTGGGGCCCTTTGGCGCAGGCACAAGACTATCCCATCACCCCCGCGCAGCAGGCCACCGCCAGCCAGGTCGCCCAAAACGGCGTGCCCCTGAGCGCGCTGGCCCCCAACGCACCCGACCGCTACACCGTCAAATCGGGCGACACGCTCTGGGCCATTTCAGGCCTATTTTTGACCACCCCCTGGCGCTGGCCCGAACTGTGGGGCATGAACCAGCAAGAGATCCACAACCCGCACCGCATCTACCCTGGCCAGCAATTGCTGCTGGTCAAAAAAGACGGCCGCGCCATGCTGCTGGCGGGCCAGACGCAACCCAATGACGGACTGCGTACCGTGCGGTTGTCGCCCCGGACCCGCATCGAGAACCTGGGTGACAACGCACTGCCCACGTTGCAGACCAATCTGATCGAGCCCTTTTTGGCCGAACCCCTGATCGTGGACGAAAACACCCTGGCCCTGGCACCACGCATTGTGGCCACCACGGAAGACCGGATTTTGCTCAGCCGCGGTGACCGTGCCTATGTGCGCGGACCACTGGAAGCGCCCCTGCTTGACGAAAAAGGCAAGCCCTGGAACTTCCGCGTGATGCGCAAGGCCACGCCGCTGCGGGATCCGCTCACCAAGGAAGTGCTGGGTTTCGAGACCCAGTACGTCGGCAAGGTGGTGCTTGTCAAGGGTGAAAGCCGCCAGCCTTCGGGCACGCTCGACAAGAACGGCCAGCCGCTGATGGACATCGTGCCGGCCACCGTCGACATCCAGTCGATCAAGGAAGAAATCAGCGTGGGTGACCGCCTGCTGCCTGAACCCGAACGCGAACTGCTGAATTTCGTGCCGCAGGCGCCGTCGCAAAACGTCGATGCCCGCATCGTCTCGGTCTACGGCAGCACCTCTATCGCCAATGCCGCCCAGTACCAGATCGTGGTTATCAACAAGGGCACCAAAGACGGCATTGAACGGGGCCACGTGCTGTCGTTGCTGTCCGCAGGCGCGAACATCGTAGACAGCACCGACGCCGTCAAAACCCGCATCCAACTGCCGGACGAGCAAAACGGCCTGCTGATGGTGTTCCGCCCGTTCGAGCGCCTGTCTTATGGCCTGATTCTGGAAATCAAGACCGGCGTGAAGATCGGCGACCGGCTGGTTACCCCGCACTAAAACAATGGACCGGGATGAGCTGGCAGGTTGGCTGCGCCTGCTTCTGACACCCGGTGTCGGCAACGCTAGCGCACGCCGCCTGCTGGCGGCCTTTGGCTTGCCCCAGGCGGTGTTTATGCAGTCTATCGCCAGTCTGCGCGAAGTCGTCACACCCGCGCAGGCCCAAGCCCTGCAGCAAACCCCGCCCGAGCTGGACGCGCAACTGGAAGCCACCGCCCAGTGGCTGGCCGCCACCGGTGCCGCCCCGCGCAGCCTCATCACTCTGGGCGATGCCCATTACCCCGCGGCCCTATTGGCCATGGAAGACCCGCCGCTACTGCTGTATGCGCTGGGCCGTACCGACCTGTGGCAGGCTGACAGCACCCAGAGCATCGCCATCGTCGGCAGCCGCAACCCCACGCCCCAGGGCGAGGCGAATGCGCGCCAATTCGGCAAAGCCTGCGCACAGGCCGGGCTGACCGTGGTGTCGGGCCTCGCCCTGGGTGTGGACAGCGCGGCCCACCTGGGCGCGCTGGAAGGTGCTACCGGGGCGAATGACCGGCTGGCAACCATCGCCGTGGTGGGCACAGGGCTAGACCGCGTTTACCCCAAGCGCAACCTGGCTTTGGCCCACCAGATCGCCTTACACGGCCTGCTGCTGAGCGAATACCTGCTGGGCACGCCACCGCTGTCGGCCAACTTCCCAAAACGCAACCGCTTGATCGCCGGGCTGGCCCAGGGCACGCTGGTGGTCGAAGCCGCTCTGCAATCGGGCTCGCTGATCACCGCGCGGCTGGCCTCGGAGCAGGGTAAGGAGGTGTTTGCGATACCCGGTTCCATCCATTCGGCCCAGGCCCGCGGCTGCCATGCGCTGATCAAACAAGGGGCCAAACTGGTGGAAAACATCCAGGACGTGCTGGACGAGCTAAAGCTATCAAGTACTCCTAATTTAATAGCCACTCATGTAGATTCCACTTGCATCAGTGGCCAAAATGGCACTGAAAATTTATTGCTTATGGCCTTGGGCTACGACCCCGTAGGCCTGGACGCGCTGGTCGCCCGTACCGGCATTGCTGCATCGCAATTGCAAGTGCAACTACTGGAATTGGAGCTGGGTAACCAGGTGGCACGCCTGCCCGGAGGGCTTTTTCAGCGCATTGCCCACACTTGAAAAGCGTGGCCGACCCCCGCCCAGGTTCTGCGCTATATTGGGCCCATGTTTGAAGTACTCGTGTTCGTTTATGAAAACTACTGGCGGGGCGATGCCTGTCCCGAGCCGCAACAACTTGGCCGTAAATTAACGGCCGTCGGCTTCGAGGCCGATGAAATTGTGGAGGCGCTGCGCTGGCTTGACGGCCTGCACCTGGCTTCCCACAGCCCTAACTTAGCCCCGACCCTGCCGCCTATCAAGGCGATGGACTTTCCCGTCACAGACAGCCTGCGCGTCTATTCGGTGGCCGAGCAAGACCATCTGGGGGCCGAATGCCTGGGCTTTGTGAGCTTTCTGGAAACCGCCGGGGTGCTGGCCCCGGTGATGCGAGAAATCGTGCTGGACCGTGCCATGGCTGCCAGCGGTAACCCCGTCACCCTGGACGACCTGAAAATCATCATCCTGATGGTGTACTGGAGTTTCGGCGAAGAGCCCGATGCCCTGGTGCTCGACGAACTCTGCGACGACGCATCCGACAGAGTCGCCCATTGATTTAATGGCTCACCCCCAGGCTGCAGCGCTTCGCCTGGGATCGGCCCGCAGGGCGGAGACCACAACTTGCGCCAATCCCCTTGCAGGGGGCAACAGCAGCGGTCTGGCAAAGCCAGTTCCGCGCTGTTTCTGGAGTGGGTGCCTCTACATTTAATTTATGCTTTTTAGGCCATTAGCGCTTATCTTGTCTGCGTGAGCAGCTATAAAAACCGTAGCAATTAGGCCAGCAAACGCTCGGGGTTCGCATCCAGCTTGGCCAGCGCGTCGCGGGTGGCGCGCAGGGTCAGGGCTTCCTCTTCCTGCGGCACCAGCAAACCAGCTTGCAAGTACGCGGCCAGGCGGCGGGCCTGGATCAGGTAGCTGCGGCCGTCCATGGCTGCAAACAAATGCAGTTGCTTGCGCTCACTGCGCCAGGCGAACTGCACGCGGTTGACTTGGCGGTTGTGGTCCAGCATGAACCAGTGGCCCAGCTGCAGCTCCTGGGCCCAGGCCAGCATGGCATCGGTGGGCTTGGAGCCGCCGTCGGCAATCACGTCGATGGTGGACGCGTCCATGCCCAGCATCATCTCGATACTTTCCGGGTCCAGCGGCAAATCGCCGGTGGCTTCGTCGCTGAAGAAGTCTTCCAGGTTGGCCAGGTGTGCGGCCATTGAGTCGATGCGTGCCTGGGGAATGGCTTCGGTTTTGGACATAAAGGCATCGGCTAGCGTGTCGCTGATGGTCTTGATGTGCGCCTCTTGCCCTGGCGTGTCTAGCCCCAGCAGGCCCATGCCCTGGCGCAGGCGCTGCAGTAAGGTGGGCAGGCTTTGGATGACCTTGGCGCGGTCGGCCCGGTTGGGCTTGGCACTGGCCGACCAGACGAGTTCGGAGGCGGCTTTTTTCAGGGCCACGGTATCTTCGTGTTGCGCTCCGTTGCGCACCGCCGCCATGGCCAAGACCTCGGCCCAGACCTTGAACAAAAACGCACGGATTTCTTCGCGCACCGGCATGTCCTTGAGCATGTTGCGCAGCTCAATGGTGTACTGGATGGCCAGGGTTTCCTTTTGCTCGACCTGCTGCGCCAGGCTGACCAGGCGCTGGGTGCTGCCTTTTTCGGTCAAGAACTTTGACAAAAACACCACAAACTCGTCGAACACCAGCTGGAACACGCGCCGCCCGGTTTCCGGGTACTGCTCGATCACCTGCACCACGCGGCGGATCTCGGCCTCCATGGCGCTGCCATTGATGGCCCGGGCATCAAATCCCATGACGCAGGAACCCATGCGGTCGATCAGCTGGCGTGCCGGGTGGTCTACGGTGCTGAAGAACTCGGGTTCGGCCAGGGCGACGCGTAGCACGGGCAGTTGCAAACGGGCAAACCATACCCGTACCGACGGCGGAATGCGTTCTTCGGCCAGGATGCTCTGGAACATCAGCGCGACCACTTCGATGGTGGCTTTTTCTGCCTGGGTGGCGGCTTTTTGCTTGAGTACGTTGGAGCGGTCGCGCAGTACCGATGCGGCGCGGGAGACATCGGCCACACCGTATTCGTAGCGGTCGGTTTGCACCACCATGCCATCGGACATGGGATCGGTATCGCCGCCGTCGCGCTTGCGGGCAATCGCTTGCGCCAACGCGGGCGACACCGGATGCTGCTCGGTGGTATCGAAATCACTGACGTGGTCGTTCAGCATGCGCTTGAGGTGGCCCATCACGCCCTGGGCGCGCCGCCGTGCCCGTGCCAAAGGCGATACCGCCGTCATCATGCGGGTTTCATCGGCGGCATGGCGCTGCCCGCCTGCGCCAGGGGCTCTGTCCCCGTCGCCAAACCCTTGACCTTGCATGTCGCTACCGCCCTGGCGACCGGCTGGTGGGTTGGCGGGTTCAAAACGCGTTGCGTTCCAGTTGGAATCGAGACTGCCAGGCCGGGTAACCGCTTCCTGGGCCGCGCGCGGTACGGCAGTCGAGGCTCCGGCCGCGTCGCTGCGCTTCACCCGGGAGCGCAAATCGACGGTGGGGATCACGCCGCGGGACAGCAACAGGGAGTTGCAGGTCTCAAACGCATTCACAAAATGGTTGGCCAGTTCACGCTGCAAGGCATCGGTAACCAACGGCAGGATATTGCGCGCCAGGCCTACCGCCGTCCATTGTTCGACCAGCGCCAGCATCAGTACCTCGGGGCGGATCGGGTCGTGGTTGGCCAGTTCGCTGCTGGATTCCAGCAACTGGATGCGGGCGCACAGATTGCCATAGGCCTCGCCCAGCTTGTCCAAAATGAACTGGGCCAAGCGCGAAGCCATGATTTTGTTTTCGACAACATCGTCGCCCATCAACTCGAACTGCATGCCGGGGTCGCGCGTTGCGGCGCTACCACCCACCGGATGCAGGGTTTTGTACCAGGCTGCGGCGGTGGCTTGTTCCCAGGCGCGGCTTTGGCGCTGGAAGGCGGTCCAGGCATCCTGGCGCTCGTGCATTTCGCGGGTGGTGTGGGCTTCTTCGAGCAGTATCGTCAAGCGCCCGGCTACCGCCCGGCTGACCTCACCCATGGATTGCCCTACCTCCGTGACAAGGCTCTCGCGCGCGGTGCGGGCGAGTTGCCGGTCGGTGTTGGAGGGGGCGTTAGATGCCATGTTTCAGGCGCAGGTCAGACGGTCGCGCCTGCGTTGGGGTCGTTGGGGTCTTCGTCTTTCTTGTTGCTGGAGGCTTTGACCAAATCTTCGCGCTGGATACCCAGCCACATGGCAATCGCTGCGGCCACAAAGACCGACGAGTAAATGCCGAAGCAGATGCCGATAGTGAGCGCCAATGCAAAGTAATGCAAGGTGGGGCCACCGAACACCAGCATCGACAGAACCATGATCTGGGTAGAGCCATGGGTAATGATAGTGCGGCTGATGGTCGAGGTGATGGCGTTGTCAATCACCTGCATCGAGTTCATTTTGCGATAGCGGCGGAAGTTTTCACGGATCCGGTCAAAGATCACCACCGACTCGTTCACCGAATAGCCCAGCACCGCCAGCACCGCCGCCAGCACTGGCAGCGAAAACTCCCACTGGAAGAAGGCAAAAAAGCCCAGGATGATGACCACGTCGTGCAAATTGGCGATGATGGCCGCCACCGCAAACTTCCATTCGAAGCGGATAGCCAAGTACAGCATGATGCCCGCCACCACAAAGGCCAGCGCCTTCAGGCCGTCCACCGCGAGCTCGTCGCCTACCTGCGGACCCACAAACTCGGTGCGCTTGAGCACCACTGACGCGTCCTGGGTCTTCAGCGCAGCCAGCACCTGGTCGCTCTGCTGGGCCGAGGACACGCCTTTTTGCACTGGCATGCGGATCAGCACATCTTGCGACGTGCCAAAGTTTTGCACCTGCACATCCTGCAGGCCCAGGCCCGCCACCAGCGTGCGCACACGGGTCAGGTCGGCGGGCTGCGAATAGCTCACCTCCATCAGGGTGCCGCCAGTGAATTCCACCGACAGATGCAGCCCGCGCGAGAACAAAAAGAACACGGCGGCCAGAAAGGTAACAAACGAAACAATGTTGAACACCAGGGCATTCCGCATGAACGGAATGTCGCGGTGGATCTTGAAAAACTCCATGCTGGCGCGTCCTTACTTGACTTGGGTTTCGGCTGCCGCATCGGGCCGCCACACGGTGCCGATGGACACGGTTTTGAGCTTCTTGGTGCGGCCGTACCAAAGATTGACCAGGCCGCGCGAGAAGAACACGCTCGAAAAAATACTGGTTGTAATACCCAGAACGTGCACCACGGCAAATCCGCGGACAGGGCCCGAGCCAAAAGCCAACAAAGCGATGCCGACGATGGCACTGGTGATGTTGGAGTCCAGAATCGTGGCCCAGGCGCGGTCGAAACCGGCATGGATGGCCGCCTGTGGCGAAGCCCCGGCGCGCAACTCTTCGCGCACGCGCTCGTTGATCAGCACGTTGGAGTCAATCGCCATACCCAGTACCAGGGCCATGGCGGCCATACCCGGCAGCGTCAACGTGGCTTGCAGCATGGACAGCACAGCCACCAGCAGCAGCAAATTGAACGCCAGCGCAATGCTGGAGAACACGCCAAACAGCATGTAGTAACAGCACATGAAGGCGGCCACGGCCAAGAAGCCCCACAGCACGCTGTGGAAGCCCTTGGAGATGTTCTCGGCACCCAGGCTTGGGCCAATGGTGCGTTCTTCGATGATTTCCATCGGCGCAGCCAGCGAACCGGCACGCAGCAGCAACGAAGTGTCGTTGGCTTCCTGGGTCGTCATGCGGCCCGAGATCTGCACCCGGCCCCCGCCGATTTCAGAGCGGATCACCGGTGCCGTCACCACTTCGCCCTTGCCTTTTTCAAACAGGATGATGGCCATGCGCTTGCCGATGTTCTCACGCGTCACGTCCTTGAAGATGCGCGAACCCTTGGCATCCAGCGTCAGGTTGACGGTGGGCTCCTGGGTTTGGCTGTCAAAGCCGGGCTGGGCATCGGTGAGGTTTTCGCCGGTCAGGATGACCTGCTTTTTCACAATGACCGGCTGGCCGCTGCGTTCCAGGTAGCGTTCGTCGCCAAACGGTACGGCACCGGCGCCCGCTGCGGCGGCACCGGCTTCGGTGCTTTCATCCACCAGGCGCACTTCCAAAGTGGCGGTGCGGCCCAGAATGTCCTTGGCCTTGGCGGTATCTTGCACGCCGGGCAGTTGCACCACGATGCGGTCCAGACCCTGCTGCTGGATCACTGGCTCGGACACGCCGAGTTCGTTGATCCGGTTGTGCAGGGTAGTGATGTTTTGCTTCAGCGCCTGGTCTTGCACGCGGCGTGCTGCCTCGGGGCGGATGGTGGCGGTCAGCTTGTACTCGGTGCCGTCGGGCGCGTCGGTGGTGATGAGGTCGGGGAACTGGTCTTGCACCACGGCTTTGCCTGCTGCCAGGGTGTCGCTGTCGCGAAAGCGCACTTCGATGGCCTGGCCGTTGCGGGCGATGCCGCTGTGGCGCACGTTCTTGTCGCGCAGACTGGTGCGCAGGTCACCCGCCAGGGATTCGGCCTTTTTGGTCAGCGCGGCCTGCATGTCCACTTGCAGCATGAAGTGCACGCCACCGCGCAAGTCCAGCCCCAGGTACATGGGGAAGGCGTGCAAGGCGGTCAGCCAGGATGGCGAACGCGACAGCAGGTTCAGCGCCACCACGTAGCTGGCGTCGTTGGCATCGGGCACCAGGGCCTTTTGCACCACGTCTTTGGCCTTGAGCTGGTCGTCGGTGTTGCCAAAGCGGGCCTTGACCGAAGTGCCTTCGATGCCGATCAGGTCGGGTGTGAGGTTGGCGGCCTTGAGTGCGTCTTGCACTGTGGCCAGGGTGGTGGCGTCGATCTTCACCGACGCGCGGGCGCTTGACACCTGCACCGCTGGGGATTCACCAAAGAAATTGGGCAGGGTGTAAATGGCCCCCACCAGTAGCGCGACCAGGAGGATCACGTACTTCCATACCGGGTATCGATTCATGGTCGCGCTTAGGTCCTAACTTGAGATGAAACTACTTGACAGTGCCTTTGGGCATGACTTGGACTACGGCGCTGCGCTGGAGTTGCACTTCCACGCCGTTGGCGATTTCCAGGCTCAAAAAGCCGTCGCCCATCTTGGTGACCTTGCCGATCAGGCCGCCTGCGGTGGCGACTTCATCGCCCTTGGCCAGCGCTTCCAGCATGGTGCGGTGCTCTTTTTGCTTCTTCATCTGGGGGCGGATCATCACGAAGTACAGCACCACGAACATCAAAACCAGGGGTAGCATGCCCGTCAGGGACGACATCATGTCGCCACCGGTGGCAGCAGCAGCGGGGGCGGTTTGGGCAAAAGCAGAAGAAATGAACACAGAAGGCTCCAACGACAAATGGCAAAAATAAACCCGCAGACACAGCACAACAGGTGCCATGCGACTGGGCTAGGGTAGAACCAATTGTATGCCGCCGTGTTGGCCACCCGGAATCGGTGCTTGCCATAGGCTCAGCACCGCAGGGTTGCTATTATTTAAATAGCTACCAGTGCAGGTTAAATAAGCGTTAGAGGCCTATTTTGTGCTGATTTCAAAAGCCGCCAAGGCTTCGGCCCACTGCAGGCGCGCTGCCGCCAGGTGCCGTGCTTTGACGTGGCCGTAGCCGCGAATCTGCTCCGGAATACGGGCCACATCGACGGCCGCCGCGTGGTTGGCCGCCGTGAGCCGTGGCAGCAGTTGCGCGATGCTGTCCTGGTACTGCGCCATCAGCGCCCGCTCGGTGCGCCGCTCGGCCTGGTAGCCAAACGGGTCAAGCGGCGTACCGCGCAGGCCTTTGAGCCGGGCCAGCAGCTGGAAGGCCCAGCGCACGCCGGGGCCAAATTTTTGCTTTTGCAGCTCGCCCTGGGCGTTTTTTTTGGCCAGCAGCGGCGGGGCCAGGTGGTAGTGCAGTTGGTAGTCGCCTTCGAACTGGGCCTGGATGTCGGCCAGAAACGCCGGGTCGGTCTGCAGCCGTGCCACCTCGTACTCGTCTTTGTAAGCCATCAGCTTGAACAAGTAACGGGCCACGGCCTCGGTCAGCGGCAGGTGGGCATCTAGCGGCTGCTCGGCCTGGCGCACCTGGGCCACAAAGGCGCTGTAGGTGGCGGCGTAGGCGGCGTTCTGGTAGCCGGTCAAAAACGCCACGCGGCGCTGCAGCATGGCATCCAGCGACTCGCGGGCATGCCACTGGATGGCCTGTGGCGGCGTGGCCACGCTGGCCGGATCCACCGCCGCGCGGCGGCCCCAGGCGAAGGCGGTCTTGTTGGCCTCTACCGCCATATTGTTGAGTTCGATGGCGCGCAGCAGCGAATCCAGCCGCAGCGGCACCCAGCCTTTTTGCCAGGCGTAGCCCAGCAGCATGGGATTGGCGTACAGGCTGTCGCCCATCAGGCGGTTGGCGGCCGCATCGGCATCGAAGCTGGCGATGCCGTCCAGGCCCGCCGCGCGCACGATCTCGGCGGTGCAGGCCGCCGTGGGGTTCTGCCAGTCGGCGTTGTGCACAAAGGCCGCGGTGGGCGCGGTGTGGGTGTTCAAGGCCACGTGGGTGCGGCCCGGGCGCATGCGCACCAGGGTTTCCTTGCCCGCGGCCACCACCGGGTCGCAGCCCAGCACCAAATCCGCCGCGCCCGCGCCCACCCGGGTGGTGCGGATCGCGTCCTGCGTGTCGGCCAGCAGCACGTGGCTCCAGGTGGCCCCGCCCTTTTGTGCCAGGCCTGCCGCGTCTTGCGTGACGATGCCCTTGCCTTCCAGGTGCGCGGCCACGCCCAGCAGCTGGCCCAGGGTGATCACCCCGGTGCCGCCCACGCCCGCCACCACGATGCCCCATACGCTGGCGGTGCTGGGCAGCGTGGGTTCGGGCAGCGGGCTGCCGGTGAAGGGCGACAGTGCTTGCGCAGGCTTTTTCTTGCGCAGTTGCCCGCCCTGCACGGTCACAAAGCTGGGGCAAAAGCCTTTGACGCAGGACATGTCCTTGTTGCAGCTGGACTGGTTGATCTGGCGCTTGCGGCCCAACGGCGTTTCCAGCGGCTCCACGCTCAGGCAGTTGCTTTGCACGCCGCAGTCGCCGCAACCTTCGCAGACCAGCGGGTTGATCACCATCCTCGTGGCCGGGTCCACCGCCGTGCCGCGCTTGCGGCGGCGGCGCTTTTCGGTGGCGCAGGTCTGGTCGTAGATGAGGATGGTGGTGCCTTTGATCTGGCGGAACTCGCGCTGGATCTCGTCCAGCAGGTCGCGGTGCTTGACCTCCACGCCGTCCGGCAGCGCCACACCCGCGTATTTTTCCGGTTCGTCCGTCACTACTACGGTTTTGATAGCGCCTTCCGCCCGTACCGATTGGGCTATCTGCACTACCGAGTGCCCTTCAGGCCGTTCGCCGATCTGCTGGCCGCCGGTCATGGCCACCGCGTCGTTGTACAAAATCTTGTAGGTGATGTTGACCCCTGCCGCAATCGCCTGGCGGATGGCCAGCAGGCCGCTGTGGAAGTAGGTGCCGTCGCCCAGGTTGGCAAAGATGTGCTGGTCGGTGGTGAAAGGCTGCTGACCCACCCAGGGCACGCCCTCGCCGCCCATCTGGGTAAAGCCCACCGTGCTGCGGTCCATCCAGGTGGCCATGAAGTGGCAGCCAATGCCGCCCATGGCGCGCGAACCCTCGGGCACCACGGTGCTGGTGTTGTGCGGGCAGCCGCTGCAAAACCATGGCGGGCGCGCCTGCGCCGGGCTGGCATCCAGCAGCACCATGGCGCGGTCGGTGGCATCCAGTAGGGCGATGTGCGCGTCGATGCGGGCGGCCACGTCGTCCGGCATGCCCAGCTTGTGCAGGCGCTGGGCGATGGCCCGTGCCACCAGCGCGGGCGACAGGTCGGCATTGGCGCGCAGTAAGGTGTTGGCCGTGGGGTTGGCCATGGACCATTCTCCGCCGCTCAGGTCGCCCTCGGGCTCGTTGAACTTGCCCAGTACATTGGGCCGCACGTCGGCGCGCCAGTTGTAGAGTTCTTCTTTCAGCTGGTATTCGATGACCTGGCGCTTTTCTTCCACCACCAGAATCTCTTGCAGGCCGGTGGCAAAGTCGCGGGTGAGCTGCGCCTCCAGCGGCCAGACCACACCCACCTTGTGCAGGCGCAGGCCGATGCGGCGGCAGGTAGCGTCGTCCAGCCCCAGGTCCAGCAGCGCCTGGCGGGTGTCGTTGTAGGCCTTGCCGCTGGCGATCACGCCAAAGCGGTCATTCGGCCCTTCGATGGCGTTGTAGTTCAGCCGGTTCGCGCGGATGTAGGCCAGCGCGGCATACCACTTGTAGTGCATCAGCCGCGCCTCTTGCTCCAGCGCGTGGTCGGGCCAGCGGATGTGCAGGCCACCGGGTGGCATCTGAAAGTCGGTGGGAATTTTGATCACGACCCGCTCCGGGTCCACCATCACCGTGGCGCTGGATTCGACGATTTCCTGGATGGTCTTCATGCCTGCCCACACGCCCGAGAAGCGGCTCATGGCAAAGGCGTGCAGGCCCAGGTCCAGAATCTCTTGCACATTGGCCGGAAAGAACACCGGCAGCCCGCAGGCCTTGAAGATGTGATCGCTCTGGTGCGCGGCGGTGGAGCTTTTGCTGATGTGGTCGTCGCCCGCCACCGCAATCACGCCGCCAAACTCGGTCGTGCCCGCCATGTTGGCGTGCTTGAACACGTCGGAGCAGCGGTCCACCCCCGGCCCCTTGCCGTACCAGATGCCAAACACGCCATCAAACTTGTTGGTGCCCGGTGGCGAAAAGCCCAGCTGCTGCGTGCCCCATACCGCCGTGGCGGCCAGTTCCTCGTTCACGCCCGGTTGGAACACGATGTGCTGCGCCTTCAGGTACTTTCCGGCCTTCCACAGCGCCTGGTCGTAGGTGCCCAGCGGCGAACCCCGGTAGCCGCTGATAAAGCCTGCCGTGTTGCGCCCCTGCCGTGCATCGCGCTGGCGCTGCAGCATCGGCAGCTTGACCAGGGCCTGCACCCCGCTCATGAAGGCCGGGCCATAGTCCAGGCTGTATTTGTCGTCCAGCGAAGCGGCTTCCAGGGCCTTGCGCAGCGCTTCAGGTAGAGGTGCATTCATCGTGTCTGTCTCCTGCGCAGTGGGCTGCGCTTGTCGGAAAAGTGTATGCCTGTACCCCTGAAAAGTCTTTGCGTTCTTTGCCCGCATTCGCCTACTATGCGAAAGAACCTTGCTTAAAAACCACCATGCTCGATAAATTTGACCTTTTGATACTCGACGCCCTGCAGGCCAACGCCCGCCTGACCAATGCCGAGTTGGCCCAGCGCGTCGGACTGTCCGCCGCGCCCTGCTGGCGGCGCGTGCGGGCGCTGGAAGAGGCGGGCTACATACGGGGCTACCGGGCCGAGATCGACCGGCACAAGATCGGCCTGGATGTGCTGGCCTTTGTGCGCATCGACGCGGTGCAAAACAGTGGCCCCGCCCTGCAAGGCCTGGAGGATGCGATCCGCCTGATCCCCGAGGTGGTGTCCTGCCACTACATCAGCGGCACCGGCACCTTTGAGTTGCAGGTGGTGTCGCGCGACCTCAACACCTTCAGCCAGTTTGCCCGCCAGGTGCTGATGAACCTGCCGAACGTGAAGGATTTGCACACCAGCTTTTCACTGGGCGAGGTGAAGGGAAGCGGCGTGTTGCCGCTGGGGCACTTGGGGTGACGGGCCCACCCACCCCCCAAGGCAAGCGCAGCAAAGCCCTCTTCAGAACAGCGCGGAGCTGGCTCCGCCAGGCTGCTGCTGTTGCCCCCTGCAAGGGGGTGGGCGAAAACACGAAGTGTGTAGCCTGGGGGTATGCCTAGAAGTCCACCAAGCTGAGCCCCACGCTCAGCACGGTGCGGCGGACGTTGTAGTCGATCAGGCTGTCGCCGTACCCGCTGAACAGCTGGGTGTGCAGGCGCAGGGCGTTTTTGTGGTCGCCGTCACCGGCCAGGGTGCGCAGCCATTCCAGCCGGACCGAGCCGCGGCCGTCCTGGCGCAGGGCGTTGCGTAGCGTCATGCCCAGGGTGTTGTCTTTGTTCAGGTTCCAGCCCACGGCCAGCTCGCCGCGGCCGATGTAGTCGCTGATGCCGGGGTTGTCGTCGTTGCCGTTGCTTTCGTGGATGCGCTGCCACACGCGGGCCTGTACACGCCAGCGGTCGGTCTGCTCGAACCCGGCCATCAGGTAGACGCGGTTCCAGCTGCGCGACAGGGGCAGGCTTTGGCCGTTGGACTGGTGTACCAGGCCCGCGCCGGTGTAGCGCAGCTTCCAGTCGCCGGGCAGGGCCAGGGTGCTGGGGTAGACGTAGATGACTTCGGGCTCGTGGTCGGTGCTGCGAAAGGGGCGCGACAGGTCGGGGCTGAACAGCTGCCAGTACGACTGCTGGGTGTAGCCAAACCACAGCGAATCCTTCAGGCCCGAGCCGTCCTGGGTCAGCATGCCCTGGGCGATCTTGGTCCGCACCGACACCTGGATGCGGGTTTCGGTGCGCTTGTAGTCGATGGAGGTGGCGGCGGTGTGGCCTGCGGCGGGGCTGCTGGGCTGGTCGTTGACGCTGTCGCGCCCCACCACCGACAGGCTGATCGGGTGGAAGCCACGGATGCCAAAGGTGCCGCAGTCGCTGCCTTCTTCCAGCTCCCAAAAGCGCGAGGTTTCCGAGTAGCGGGTGTCCTTGCAGCCCTGCTCGGCGGCAATCGCCAGGGCCACGGCCACCGGCTGCGGTGGCACCACCGGCAGTGCCGCCGTGGCGGTGGCCAGCGCGGCGGGGGCCGGGGCAGCTGGCGTGGTTTCCTGTTTCGCCAGCTCGTCAAAGCAGGCCAAGCGGGCGGTGTTGTCGTTGGTCAGGCGGCTGCAGGCCAGCCAGGGGGCGGACGCAGTGGCCTTGGCAATGGCCGTAGCGGTGTCGGTGGCGCTGACCAGTTGCGCCTGCGCACCGCCGCACAGGGCGGCCATGAGCACGCTCAAAGCAAAGCGGTTCATTCCCAGCCCCCTTGCTTGCGCAGCACGAAGGGGTGGGTTTGGTCGGTGAGTGCGTTGGTCCATAGTCCCTTGATTTCTTTGCCACATGAGGTCTCTACGACCTGGCCGCTCCAGGTGGCGCTGATGCGCACACCGTCGTCAGACTCTTCCAACTGAAAGTCGCCGTGCTGCACGTCACCGGCCAGCAGGGCCGGTTTGGCCTTGGCACCGTCGCGGTTGATGCTGCCCACCACGCTGTTGTCTTGCTCGGGGTCTTTTTGAAAGCGCACGCTGGCGCCACTGGGTTCGCCGTCGATCTCGGCACGCCACAGGCCGTACAGATGCACGGCGCTCAGGGCTTCCGGTGCCAGGCAGGTGGCCGGTGCATTTTTAGAGGTATTTTGGCCACTAGCCCAGGTACTGATTGCACAAGCAGCTATTAAAAGTGTAGTAATTCGAAGTTTCATGGATTCTGCGCTGCCAGGGCGGCGGCGGCATTGGCTTGCGATTTTTGGGCGAACTCGGCGCGCAGCGCGCGCAGCTTTTCGCGCGGGTCTTCTTTCACGGTGGCCTGGTCCAGCCCCATTTCCTTGATGAAGCGGCTGGGCTGGGCGGCCACGGTTTCGCGGCCTTTTTTCTTCTTTTTGGTCCAGCTCACGGCCAGGCTGCGCTGGGCGCGGGTGATGCCCACGTACATCAGGCGGCGCTCTTCCTGCAGGCGCTGGGTGATGTCGTCGCTGACCACCTGTTGGCGGCCTTCGTCGTCGTCCAGCTTGAAGGGCAGCATGCCTTCGGTCACGCCCGCCAGCATCACGTGCGGCCACTCCAGGCCTTTGGAGGCGTGCAGGGTCGATAGCGTCACCACGTCGGCATCCTTCTCACGCTGGTTGATGGTGGACAGCAGGGCGATGGTCTGGGCTACTTCGAGCAACGATTTGGTTTCGCGTAGGGTGGTGGTGCCCGAATCTTCGTCCATCTGGCCACCGGCACGGGCCGCCATCCAGTCGCAAAACTCCAGCACATTGGTCCAGCGGGCGGCGGCGACTTTTTCGCTGTCTTCCCCGTCGTACAAATGCTTTTCGTAGTCGATATCTTTGAGCCACTGCAGCATGAAGGCCAGGGAGTCTTCTGCGCCGATGGTGCGACGGGCCTGGTATTCCAAGTCCGTCACGTAGCGGCCAAACTCGTGCAGGCCGTCCAGCGCCTTGGCGGGCAGCAGCGCGCCCAGCGACGCGGTGAACAGCGACTCGAACAGGCTCAATTTGTACTGCGTGGCAAATTCGCCCAGCTTGCCCAGTGTCTGGTGGCCAATGCCGCGCTTGGGCGTGGTGATGCAGCGCAAGAACGCCGGGTCGTCGTCGCTGTTGATCCACAGGCGGAACCAAGCGCACAGGTCCTTGATCTCGGCCCGGTCAAAAAAGCCGGTGCCGCCCGATACCTTGTACGGAATCGCCGCTTTGCGCAGCGCCTTTTCAAACGGCTTGGCCTGGTGGTTGGCGCGGTACAAGATGGCGAAGTGGCGGTATTCCTGGTACTGCGGCCCCTGCACCACCGCTGCCGTGCCCGCGCGCAGGCTCTGGATGCGGGCCACGGCGCGCTCGGCCTCGTGCTCTTCGTTGTCGGCATCCACTACCCGCACCGGCTCGCCTTCGTCCAGCTCGCTGAACAGGGTCTTGGGGTACAGCTTGGGGTTGGGGCCGATCACGTTGTTGGCGGCGCGCAGGATGGCGCTGGTGGAGCGGTAGTTTTGCTCCAGCGTGATGACCTTGAGCTGCGGAAAGTCGATCGGCAGCTTTTTCAGGTTGTCCAGCGTGGCCCCGCGCCAGCCGTAGATGGACTGGTCGTCGTCGCCCACGGCGGTGAAATGCGCGCGCTCGCCCACCAGATATTTGAGCACCTCGTACTGGGTGGCGTTGGTGTCCTGGTACTCATCGACCAGCACGTGGTTCAGCACGCGCTGCCACTTGGTGCGCACCTCTTCAAAGTCGCGCAGCAGGCGCAGCGGCAGGCTGATCAGGTCGTCAAAGTCCACGCTCTGGTAGGCCGTCAGGCGCTCTTCGTACAGCGCCATCACGCGGGCGGTGATGGCTTCGCTGTCGTCGGCGGCCTGGGCGGCGGCCTGCTCGGCGTTCAGCCCCATGTTCTTCCACTTGCTGATGGTCCACTGCCAGGTGCGGGCCGTGGCCACATCCACGCTGCCGCCTGCGTCTTTCAAAATGCCGGTCACGTCGTCGGCATCCAGAATGCTGAACTGGGGTTTCAGACCCAGCAGCTTGCCGTCTTCGCGCACCATGCGCACGCCCAAAGCGTGGAAGGTGCAGATCACCACGTCCTTGGCCTCACGCCCGATCAGCGCCTTGGCCCGGTCACGCATTTCCATCGCCGCCTTGTTGGTAAAGGTGATAGCCGCAATGCTCTTGGGCGGCACGCCGGTTTCGATCAGGCGGCCAATCTTGTGCGTGATCACCCGCGTCTTGCCCGAACCCGCCCCCGCCAGCACCAGGCAGGGGCCGTGCAGGTAGTTCACAGCTTCTTGCTGGGCGGGGTTCATTCCGGCGGACATGGTGTGGGGGGATGCTTTAGACAAAGCGTTGGATCATACAGAGCGGGGCTGGCGGAGCCGGGCGCAGGGCTATTTCTTAAGGGTAAAAAGTGCCTCTAGCGCATATTCAATATACGCAAGGAGCTATAAATTTAGTAGTAATGACAAGGGCGGGTAAAGGCGCTGCGGACAGAGTGATAAGTGACGGGGAGCGGGCTGCTGGTTTGCGGTGCGGCACGGAGAACCGCCCAGAGGGGTCAGAGCACAAATGCGGGTCACAGCCGTTCTTTTTCTGCCCGATGTGGGCGCGCAATTGTGATCTGACCCCAATGGGCTTGACCCCTTAGAACTACCGTGGCTTGGCAAACCCGCCATCCGCCCAGGCCACCGCCGTGCTGCGGTTCAGTTTGAAGCCTGCCGCCACCTTGACCTCGGCCAGGGTCTCGCCGCCGTCGTCTTGCGCGCTCAGCATGGCGTAGGGGTTGTCTTCGTCGGGCACGATGTCCAGGTTGACGGTGACGCGGCCTGCCTCGGCCGTCACGGTGATGCTCTGGTGCAGCGTGGCGTGCAGTTGCTGCTCGTGGCGGCGCACAAATTCATTGGCGGTTTTGACCAGGGTGCTGAAGGCGTTGTGGTCCAGCGGCTTGGGGTTTTTCTTGTCGCGGCCCATGGTCCAGGGGCCCACCAGCGCGGGCTCGGGCTCGCCGTCTTTCACCATCGCCACCGCCCAGCCGTCGTCGTCTTCGTTCTTGATGACCCGGGCCGTCCAGCCGTCGCCGGTCCACAGGCGGGGTTCCTGGATTTTGGGGGTGTCTTCGGGCGTATCTTCGAAGGTGTCGGTCAAAGCGGTCAATCAGGGGGAAAGGGGGCGCGATTTTAAAGGCCGCCAGGCCAGCACCAGCAGCGCCAGCCCACACAGGCCCGCCCCGGCGTAGAAGGTGGCCGACGCACCCAGCCGGTCCCACAGCAGGCCGGCCAACACGCTGGCTGCCAGCAGGGCCAGGCCGCTGGCCAGGTTGAAGAAGCCGTAGGCCGTGCCGCGCAGCGCGGGCGGGGCGGTGGCGGCCACCATGGTGGCCAGCAGGCCCTGGGTGATGCCCATGTGCACGCCCCACAGGGCCACCCCGGCCAGCACCACGCCCCAGTGGCTGCTATAGGCCAGCACCAGGTCGGCGGCGATCAGCACCACCAGGCCCAGGGCCAGCAGTTGTGTGTGGCCCATGCGGTCCGACAGCTTGCCAAACGGGTAGGCCGAGGCGGCGTAGACGATGTTCATGGCCACCATCACCAGCGGCACCAGGGCCAGGGGCATGCCGCCCTGCTGCGCCCGCAGCACCAGAAACGCCTCGCTGAAGCGCGCCAGCGTGAACACCGCGCCCAGGCCCACCACCCACCAGTAGGCCGGGCCCAGGCTGCGCAGGTTCTGCCGGGTGATGGGGTTGCTGCGCCGGGCACCGGGCACCGCGGGCGGCTCGTGCAGGCCGAAAAACAGCAGCACCACCGCCAGCAGGCCCGGCACCACGGCCACCCAGAACACCGCCCGGAAGTCGTTGGCCCACAGCAGCATCAGCCCCACGGCCAGCAGCGGCCCGGCAAACGCGCCCACCGTGTCCAGCGACTGGCGCAGGCCAAAGGCGGCGCCGCGCAGGTGGGCGGGCGCGATGTCGGCCACCAGCGCATCGCGCGGCGCGCCGCGGATGCCCTTGCCGACACGGTCCAGCAGCCGGGCGGTGAGCACCATGCCCATGCCGGGCGCGATGGCAAACAGCGGCTTGGTCAGCGCGCCCAGGCCGTAGCCCAGCAGCGCCAGGCCTTTGCGGCGGCCCAGGTAGTCGCTGAGCGTGCCGGAAAACACCTTGACGATCAGCGCCGTGGCCTCGGCCAGCCCCTCCACCACGCCGACCAGCAAGGCGCTGGCCCCCAGCGTGGTCACCATGAACAGCGGCAGCAGGCTGTGCACCATCTCCGACGAGATGTCCATCAGCAGGCTCACAAAGCCCAGCACCCAAATGCCACGGGGAATTTGCCTCAGGGTGCTGGTGGCTTGGGTCATCGTCAATTTATAAGAAATAGGCCATTTGTGCAGGTGGTACAAGCGTGAGTAGCTATTTATTAAATAGCGTCAAACCTTCGCTTTGCGCTGCTGGGCCAGGCTGGCGGCCTGCTGCAGCTCGCGCGCCATGGCGGTGGCCAGGGTCAGCCGCCGCAGCAGCCAGGGGGTCAGGTCGTCCACCACCGTGGGGTCGGGCCGGGGCTGGAAGGGCTGGGCCGCGGCGGATGGCACTTCCTCATCTACCTTCACTTCCTGCCAGGCGGGGGCGGCTTCTTTTTTGGGCGCAGGGGCCAGCTCCAGGGCGATCTGCTGCGCCGCCGCTTGCAGCGCCGGGGTGGCCACCGCCATGTCCAGCTGGCTGCGGCGCAGCAACAGCAGCGACTTGATGGCCGTCAACTGGGCCAGCAACTGGTAGCTGCGCGCCTGCACCGCCTCCAGCGGGGCCAGCGGCGGGCGCACCTCGTCGGGTTCGGCCAGGCTGCGCTGGGTGGCCAGGGTCAGGGCTGACAGGCTGTCGTAGGCCTCGCGCCGCGCCAGCCGCCAGGGCAGGTCTGAGCTTTGCGTGGGCTCGCCCAATTCCAGCGCCAGCTTGGCGTGCTGCAGTTGCGCCTGCAGGCTGCGCCGCACCAGGCCGGGCAACTGGCTGCGCTCCCAGGCGGGCAGCACGTAGCTGAAAAGCCAAGCCAGGGCTGCGCCCAGCAGCGTATCGCCCAGCCGCTCAAAAATCGCAAACGTGGGGGCTACGCCCACCAGCAGCAGGTGCGCCTGCAGCAGTCCGGCCAACGTGGCAAAGATGCAGGTGAACAGGTAGCGGCGCAGCGCAAACGCGTGGGCCAGCCCCATGCTCAGCGCAATCACCAAAAACAGCGTGCGCGCCCCGGGGTGGGTGGCCAACAGCGCCATTACCAGCACGCAGCCCAGCAGCGTGCCCGCCACCCGCGCATCGCGCCGCTGCAGCGTCTGCGCCAGGTTGCCGCGCATCACCACCACGATGGTGGTCAAGATCCAGTACTTGTGCGATGCCCAGGGCAGGTGCAGCGACACCACGTAGCCCGCCGCCACCGCCAGCGTGGCGCGCAGCGCGTAGCGCAGGGTGGGGGCGCGCCAACCCAGTTGCCCCAGCAGCGGGGCCCAGGCCCAGCGCGTGGGGCTCACAAACAGCTGCCACTGCGTGCGCACCGCCGCCAGCTCCGGGCTGGCATCGCCCCGCGCCAGCGCGGCCAGGTGCACGGCTTCGTCGTTGATGTGGCCAATGCGGTCGGCCATGTTGTGCAGCAGCGCGCTGGCGTCCGGCGTGCCCACGGCCAGCGGCTCGGGCCGGTGCTGCGCCTCGGGCCGCAGCGGCAGCACCCCGGCCAGTGCGGCGCGCAGGTTGGCAATCGGTGCAATCGCCTGCATGCTGCGCCCCAGCAGCAGCGACAGGCTCAGCGCCTCCAGCTGCTGGGCGGTGGTGTTGAGCACGTGCTGCAGCGCGGGGAGGGTGGCGGTGCTGTCCTGGTGCTGCAGCAGCGTGTCCAGGTCCAGGTCGCAGGCCAGTTGGTGGTCGCGTGCCTCCAGCAGGCCCAGCAGCATGGCCGCCAGCCGGGTGCGCGCCGGGGTGGTGGGCGATTCGAGCACGATGTCGCGCGTGGTCTGCAGGTAGTCGGCAAAGGTGGCCTGCTGCTCCAGCATCTTGGCCAACAGCGCCTGCGGGTCGGCATGCGGTGCAAAGCGCTGCGCCTGGGTGCGCAAGATCTGCGCAAAACTGTGCAGGCACTCGGCCAGCAACTGGGTGCGAAAGCGGTTGTTCAGCCAGTGGGTGGTCAGCACGCCCCACAGCAGGTACAGCCCCGCCCCCAGCGCAAACCAGCCGCCGTGCACCGCAATCATCTCCAGCGAGGCCGGTGGCGGTGCAGCCATAGAGAACAGCATGGAAAACAGCAGCGCAAACGTGATCGGCCCGCCCCGCTTGCCCCAGGCCATCACCATCACCGCCAAAAACGTGCCCGCCACAATCACCACGCCCAGCAACAGCACGTCCGCCCGCACCAGCTGCACCAGCATAAACAGCGGTATGCCCAGCAGCGGCGCAGGCAGCATCTGCATGAACTTGCGCCGACGCGGCGCAGGCACGTCCGGCATGCTGGTCACCATCACCCCCAGCGCCGCACTCGACGCCCCCGCCAGCCCGGCCGACTCGAACACCAGCAGCATGATCACCACCAGGCCCAGCGTGACGCTCAGGCCGTTGGTGACGTACTGGCTCAGGGCGACGCGGAGGAAGCGGTCGGTGTGGGCGAGGAGGCGGTCGGAGAGGGTGGAGCGGGACACTTGAGCGGGGGGCATGCGGGGCAATTTAGCAGAGATGGATTCCACCTGGCCGTCGACCTACGCGGTGAGCTCGCTTCATAGATAAAGAGTATGAATACAGGCGATGCAAGCAATTTCTGCATGCTTTGCATGCATCATGCGAAAGTGCTGCAATTAGAAACATTTGGGAGGCAGGGGGTATGGCTGTTTTGATACCGGCACTGGGTTCCTGTGTGTCGCGGAAAACCCCTGGGGAGCGCCGCCTGGCCGAGCGGCTGGAGCAAAAACTCGAGGACGACTACCTGCTGTGGTACGACGTGCCCATGGGGCCACGCGACACCCACCCCGACTTTTGCGTGATGCACCCGCGCCGCGGCATTCTTGTGCTGGAGGTGAAAGACTGGAAGCCATCCTCCGTACGAGTACCAACCAAAAAAACTGATCAATCGTGGACACGTTATGGCGAATAGCACGTTGATGTCAGCGACTGCCTTAAGAATCAAGGAGACAGCAGAAACTTGGCTGTGTAACGGGTATTCAATGGATACGCGTTTCATAGCGGAATGCACTCCAGATGGACGATTTCAAATTTTGTCGGCAGCTCTAGTTTTGATTCCGTTACCCAAAGAGGTCGATAACAGTTTCCAGCAGATTGTTGGTGGTCTGTACAGGGGGGTGTAAGAAGTTTTGTGTAAACGGTCTTTTGGCAGGAAACTGCCGTCTTGCTTGGAGCAAAGATGACCGTAGAGAAGAATCCGTTACCCACAGAACTCATTGACGCGCTGCTGGCGAACTACAAGAAACCTGAAGATTTAATTGGCCAGGATGGCATCCTGAAACAACTGACCAAGGCCCTGGTTGAACGGGCCCTGCAGGCCGAGATGACCGACCACCTCGGCCATGGCAAGAACCAGGTGGTTGCCAACGAAGCCGGCAACACCCGCAACGGACGCAGCAAGAAAACCCTCAAGGGCGACTTCGGTGAACTGCCCATTGAAATCCCCCGCGACCGTGCCGGCACCTTTGAACCCCAAATCATCACCAAGCACCAGACCCGCTGGAGCGGCTTTGACGACAAGATACTGTCGCTGTACGCGCGGGGCATGACAGTGCGTGAGATTCAAAGTCACCTGCAGGAAATGTACGGTGCCGAGGTCTCGCCCACGCTAATTTCTTCGGTGACTGACGCTGTTTTGGACGAGGTCAAAACTTGGCAGTCGCGCCCACTGGACGCCCTGTACCCCATCGTTTACATGGACTGCATTCACGTCAAGGTGCGCGACAGCGGCGCTGTGCGGGTGAAGGCCCTGTACCTCGCCATTGGCGTCAACTTGGAGGGCCTCAAGGAGGTGCTGGGCCTGTGGATGGCCCAGACTGAGGGTGCCAAGTTCTGGCTGCAAGTGGTGACCGAGCTAAAGAACCGGGGCGTGGCCGACATCTTCATCGCCTGTGTGGACGGTCTGAAGGGCTTCCCCGACGCGATTGAGGCGGTGTTCCCCAAGACCGCTGTGCAGCTCTGCTTGGTACACATGGTGCGCCACAGCCTGAACTTCGTGGGCTGGAAACAGCGCAAGGAAGTCGCTGCCGATTTGCGCCTGATTTACAGCGCCGCCACCGAGGACGAGGCCTTGCTAAGGCTCACGGAATTCGAGGGCAAGTGGGATGCATCGTTCGCGCCGATTGGGCAGTCCTGGCGGCGCAACTGGACACGCCTGACGCCTTTCTTTGATTACCCGGCCGACATCCGCAAAGTGATTTACACGACCAATGCCATTGAGTCGGTGAATATGAGCTTGAGGAAAATTACCAAGACCCGTGGCTCGTTTCCAACCGATGAGTCCGTATTCAAATTGTTCTACTTGGCGCTGAACAACATCAGCCAGAAATGGACTATGCCGATACGGGATTGGAAGGCAGCTCTGAATCGTTTTACTATCCAGTTTGACGAGCGCATGCCGCGCGTCTAACTTAACCGCCGTTTACACAAAATTCGGGACACCCTC
>NZ_JANXMU010000018.1 GCF_025354435.1 Rhodoferax sp. | reverse complement strand
GCAAAGTGGGCCCAAAGGCCCGCGAACCTAGCCCCAAGGGGTTAGAAAACGACTCGTTTTGGCCGGATTCGGCGCATTCTTGTTATCAGTACCCCGGAAGAGCCATTTTGAATGGCCTTGTTCAGCATTGCCTTAAGCCTTTCAGGCCGCTAGCGCATATAAAATATACGCTTACAGCTATATATTCAATAGCAAAAATTTACACCGGCTTACCGGGGCCGGTCGTAGAACTTAAAGGTCATGGGGGCCACCACGGTGACCGGCAGCGCCACGCCGTTTTCACGGTAGGGCACAAAGCGCAGCTCCCGCAGGGACAGCAGTGCGGCTTCATCGAGCAGGGCGTTGTAGCTGGTTTGCGCCACCCGGGTGCGCTGCACGGTGCCGTCGGCGGCCACATCCGCTTCCAGCACCACCGTGCTGTTGCGCGAGCGGTCGCGTACCAGATCCACGGCGGGCAAGGGGATCTTCGCCACCCAGGGGCTGGTGGTGACCATGTCGTCGATATTGACCTGCTGCTCGGGCCACGGGGCTTCGGGCGGTGCCGAGGCGCAGCCGACCAATACCGCCGCAACGGCGGCCCACACTCCACGGGCGATATAACTCTTCATAAGTGCCTCAAAAAAATAGGAATTCACCGGGGGGCTAGTTCTTGGTCGATGGCGCCAAAGAGGCTCAAGCCATCTTTGCCCTTCATCTCGATGCGCACGGTGTCGCCAAACTGCAGGTAGTCGGTGCTGGGCTGGCCGCTGAGTTGGGTTTCCATGGCACGCTTCTCCGCAATGCTGTTATAGCCCTTGGGCCACTGGGCCTTGCCTTTGGTTCCCGTGCCCGCATTCGCCACCGGGCCGGAGCCGATGACGCTGCCCGCCCGTACCGCCCGCGTGGCGCACAGGTGGGCGATGAGCTGGCCGAAGTGGAACTGCATCTCGGGCCCGGCATCGCACATGCCGACCTTGCGGCCATTCCAGCTGGTGTGCAGCGGCAGGTGGACGCGGCCCTTGTCCCAGGATTCGCCGAGTTCGTCCAGCGTCACCGCCACCGGGCTGAACGCCAGGGTGGGCGCACTCTGCACCCAGCCCGCGCCCTTGGCCTGCTCGGCCGCTTCCAGGCTGCGCAGACGCACGCTGTTGGTCAGCACCAGCAGGCGCATGCCGTCCAGCGCCTGCGGCGGGGTCACGCCCTGTGGCACGTCGGCGGTGATGGCGGCCAGGCCGGCACCAAAGTCGATGCCCAGCGCCTCGGACGTGCAGCGCAGCAGATCGCAAGCGCCCGCAAAGTGGTCGCCGCTGCCGGGTGCCAGCACCGGACTGACCCCGGCCTCACGGGGTTGCAGCAGGCTGGGGTAGGCCTGGCCCTCCACCACCTGGAAAGCACGCGGCAGCGGGGCCAGGCACTGGCGCGGGTCGAAGGCAAAAGTATGGCGTGCACGGCCCTGGTTCAGCGCGTCAGACAGGTCTTGCAGCTGCGGGCTGAGGAAGCCCCAGTCGTCCAGCACTTGCTGCAGGCGGCTGGCGATGCCGGTCGCATAATGGGCGCTGGCCAGGTCGCGCGACACCACCACGAGCTGGCCGTCGCGGGAACCGTCTTGGTAGGTGGCCAGTTTCATAGAGAGGTCAGCCGGGTGGGGATAGTCAAGCGTTGTATAGCCCAATGAGTTTAACGAAGCCCTCCCTGGCCCTGCTAGCCATTGCCACCGCCGTGCTGCTGGCCCATCTGGCCCTGCTGCAGCGCCTGCCCGCGCTGCTGCAAGTGCAGGCCCCCATCGTGGTGCGCACGCTGACCACCCGCACCATCGCCACGCCGTTACCGGTGGCGGCCACGCCTGCCGCGCCCCGCCCAGTGCCCAAAAAGCCGATTCGCAAAGCCGCGCCCCGCCCATCGCCGCCGGACGATGCCCCCAGCACAAGCACCGTCGCCGTGGCGGAACTGCCAGAACCTGCGCCGGTAGAACCTTTGCCAACCCCGCCCGTGCCCGAAACGCCCGCGTCCGCACCGGTTCCGTTGGATGCCCCGCCCCCGCCCGAACGCGCCGCATCCGCCCCGCTGCCCACGGTGCCGCTGACCCATGCCACCCGGTTCGCCTTTCCCGACCCGGTGCACCTGCTGTACACGCTGACCGGTGAGTCTAAAAAGCTGCACTACAGCGCGCGCGGCGAATTGCTGTGGAAGCAGGATGGCCACAGCTACGAGGCCACGCTACAGGCCAGCATGCTGTTTATCGGCTCGCGCACCCGCACCAGCACCGGCAGCATCACGCCCGAGGGCCTGGCCCCGCAGCGCTTTTCGGACAAATGGCGCACCGAGGTGGCGGCCCACTTTGACCAAGCCAACCACCGCGTCAGCTTCAGCGCCAACACACCCGATGTACCGCTGGAAACCGCCGCCCAGGACCAGCTCAGCGTGATCCTGCAGATCGCGGGGATCCTGGCCGCCGAACCCGCCAGCTACCCGCCTGCGGCCACGATCGCCATCCAGACCGTCGGCCCCAAGGATGCCGATGTGTGGATCTTTACCGTGGAGGGACCGGAGAAAATCTACGTCCCCTACGACGGCATCGACACGCTCAAGCTCACCCGCAACCCGCGCAAGGCCTTCGACCAGAAGGTCGAAATCTGGCTGGCCCCGGGCATGGGCTACGTGCCGGCCCGGCTAAAGATCACCAACGCCAACGGGGATTACATAGACCAGCAACTGCGCGCGGTGGAAAAGCCCTAAGCTTGAAACCGAGGTAGTCGCCACCAACTGTGCTGTAGCTATTGAAATAAGGACCTCACTATGAACACGCTGTACGACTCTGAATCCTTTGTGGTGGTCCACATGCAACCCGTGGCCGCGCTGGAAGCTCTGCTGCCGGTGGTGGACACGCCACGCCCCCCTACGCTGGAACGCCACGGCTTTGAGATCGTCGATAAGCGCTCTGGCAAAGAGGTGTACCTGGACGGCTCCTGGGCCGAGCTGTTCCAGCGCCATATTGCGGCTTGGCAGCTGAACACGCCCACCCAGGAAGAGGTCGAAGACACGCTGGAACAGTACGCCGGGCTGGCGCAGAACCCCGTGGTGGTCCACTGAACATGCAAGGGCGCCTGCTGGCCTCTTTCGCGCTGGGTGCCAGCCTGTGGTTGGGATCATCGGTCCAAGCCTTCGCCGCCAATCCCCCGCAACCTACGGCGACCGGAGCAATCCTCCCGGCGCTGACCCACGCCACCGCATTTACCTTCCCCGAGCCGGTGCGGCTGCTTTACGCGCTGGACGGCGAGGTGAAAAAATTCAGCTACCAAGCCCAGGGCGAGCTGCTCTGGAAGCAGGACGGCCACCACTACGAAGCCAGGCTGCAGGTCGGTGTGCCGCTGTTGGGCGAGCGCACGCGCAGCAGCACCGGCAGCATCACCCCCGTAGGCCTGGCACCGCTGCGTTTTGTAGACACCTGGCGCAAAGAGGTGGCGGCAGATTTTGACCAGGCCAACCACCGTGCCAGTTTCAGCGGCAACAACCCGGAGGTGGCCCTGGAAACCGCCGCCCAGGACCAGCTCAGTGTGATTCTGCAAATCACGGGCATGCTGGCCGCTACCCCGTCCCACTACCCGCCCGGCACTACGCTGGCGCTGCAAACCATTGGCCTGCACGGGGCCGAGGTGTGGGTGTTCACGGTCGATGGGGCCGAAAAAGTCCACCTGCCGAATGACACTTTGGGCCATATGGGCACCATGGACAGCCTGCGGCTCACCCGGACCCCGCGCCTGCCATCGGGCCAAAAGGTCGAACTGTGGCTGTCGCCCAGCATGGGTTACCTGCCGGTGCGGCTCAAGATCACCCAGGCCAGCGGCGACTTTATCGACCAGCGGCTGCGCGGCGTAGAAACGCCGTAACCGGCACCATGCGACGCACCATAGCCCGTATCGCCGCTATCGCCTGCGCCGCGGCCTGGCTCATCGGCTGCGCCGGCCTGCCCACCGATACTGCCCACCGCACGCTAGCGCTGTTGCCCGCCGATGCCATCCTGCTGGGCGAACAGCACGACGCACCCGACCACCAGCGCATCCACTCAGAGGCCGTGCAAGCCCTGGCTGCACAAGGCCAACTCGCCGCCCTGGTGCTAGAGATGGCCGAGCAGGGCCACAGCACCACTGGCCTGCCCCGTGGTGCCAGCGCCGCCGAGGTACAGGCCGCCCTGGCATGGAACGACGCAGGCTGGCCCTGGGCGGCCTACGGCCCGGCCGTAATGGCCGCCGTGCAGGCCGGGGTGCCGGTGCTGGGTGCCAACCTGCCACGCACCCAGATGCGCGATGCCATGGCCAATACGCGGCTGGACGGAGCCCTGCCCGGCCCGGCGCTGAAGGCCCAGCAGCAGGCCATCCGCCTGGGCCACTGCGGCCTGCTGCCCGAGAGCCAGATCGGGCCCATGACCCGTATCCAGATCGCCCGCGACCAAGCCATGGCGCAGACCCTGCAAGCGGCGGCCGTACCCGGCAAGACGGTGCTGCTGCTGGCCGGGGCGGGGCATGTGGACGGCAGCCTGGGCATTCCGCAATATTTGCCCGAAAACTTCAAGCCAAAAACGGTTCTTCTGCAGATAGCTCCTACGCAAGAAGCTCCTAAAAGCATAGTAAATTTTGATAGCACCTGGGTCACACCCAGCATCCCGGCCACCGACTACTGCGCCGATCTACAAAGCAAGATGCCGGGCTAGTGCGCCCACCAGCGCCCCGGTGCCAACCTGCGCGACAATCCAGCCCCAATGACACACGCCCACATCCTTACCCTGTCCTGCCCCGACCGTCCGGGCATCGTGCACGCCGTGTCCGGCTTTTTGCTGGAGCGCGGCTGCAACATCGAAGAAGCCGGCCAGTACAACGACCCCGACACGGGTCTGTTCTTCATGCGCGTGCAGTTTGCCAGCGCGGCCCACAGCACGGCTGAATTGCGCAGCCAGCTGACCCCATTCGCCGAAGGCTTTGCCATGCGCTGGAGCCTGCACGACGCCGCCGAACCGGTGCGCACCGTGCTGATGGTCAGCAAGGAAGGCCATTGCCTGAACGACCTGCTGTTCCGCTGGAAAAGCGGCCTGCTGCCGCTGGACATCCGCGCCATCGTCAGCAACCACCGCGACTTCTACCAGTTGGCGGCCAGCTACAACGTGCCCTTCCACCACATCCCGGTGACGGCCGCCACCAAGGCCCAGGCTGAAAGCCGCATCTATGAGGTAATCGAAAGCGAAGGGGCAGAGCTGGTGGTGCTGGCGCGCTACATGCAGATCTTGAGCGACGACCTGTGCCGCAAGCTCGCCGGGCGGGCCATCAACATCCACCACAGCTTTCTGCCCAGCTTCAAGGGGGCCAAGCCCTATTACCAGGCACACGACCGCGGCGTGAAGCTGATCGGCGCCACCGCCCACTACGTGACCGCCGACCTGGACGAAGGCCCGATCATCGAGCAGGACGTGGCCCGCGTGGACCACAGCCGCACGGTAGAGCACTTCACCGCCCAGGGCCGCGACACCGAGAGCCAGGTGCTGGCCCGCGCCGTCAAGTGGCACAGCGAGCACCGCGTGCTCATCAACGGCCACAAGACGGTTATTTTTAAATAACGTTGGCCATACTTTCGCCCAGGCGCACGCTGCCCGCGGGTGCCCAGGCGGGGTTGAACGTGAGCGGCCCCTTGGGGAACAGCACCACCACAGTGGAACCCAGCAGGAAGCGGCCCATCTCGTCGCCCTGCTTTAGTTCAATTTTTTGATCGTCGTAGCGCCATTCGCGCACCGGGCCGCGCGGCGGGCAGATCACGCCCTGCCAGACGGTGGCCATGCTGCCGACGATGGCGGCCCCCACCAGCACCAGCACAAACGGCCCTTTTCCTGGTTCAGCCGAGTCAAACACACAGACCACCCGCTCGTTGCGCGCAAACAGCCCCGGCACGCCCTGCGCCGTGACCGGGTTGACCGAGAACAAATCACCCGGCACATAGACCATACGCGTCAGCCGCCCGTCGCAGGGCATGTGGATGCGGTGGTAGTCCTTGGGGCTGAGGTAGATGTTGGCAAAGTGGCCGTCTTCAAACAGTGCGCCCAGCGCAGCGTCCCCGCCCACCAGTGCTGTGGTCGAATAGGTATGGCCCTTGGCCTGGAAGATCTGGTCGCGTTCTATGCGGCCAAACTGGCTGATCGCACCGTCCACCGGGCACACCAGATCGGCGGGGGTCAAAGGGCGCGCGCCGGGCTTCAGGGCGCGGGTGAAGAATTCGTTGAAGCTGGGGTAGCTGGTGATGTCAGGGTTGGCCGCCTCAGCCATGTTCACCCCGTATTTCCCGATGAACCAGCGGATGATGCCGGTGGTGATGCGGCCCGCGCGCGCCGAGGCGACATGCGAGCCAAATGCGGTGATGGCGTGCTTGGGCAGCAGGTACTGCAGCCACACTTTGGTACGGTCGGACACGCGCAATCCCTTAGGCAAAAAGGGTGCAATTGTAGCCAGCGGGGGCCTCTACAAAGGGGACAATCCGGGCATGAGCGCTACACGTATACCCCCGATCCAGTGCCTGCTGACTTTTGAGGCGCTGGCCAGGTTGCGCAGCGTGACGCAGGCGGCCGAGGAGCTGTGCGTCACGCCCAGCGCCGTCAGCCACCGGGTCAAGCAGCTGGAGCAGATCCTGGGCACCAAGCTATTTGGCCGGGCCGACTTTTCACTCACCACCGAAGGCAGCGAGTACCTGGCCCATGTGCGTGAAGGCCTGGCGATTCTGGAGCGCTTTCCCAGCGCCCAATCGGCCCCCGGCAAGCGCAAGCTGCGGCTGGCCGTGACACCCACCTTCGCCCGCGCCATCCTGATCCCGCGCCTGCGCCAGTTCACCGAGGCCTACCCCGAGATCGACCTGACGCTGCAGGTATCGATCCCGCTGCTGGACGTGGTAGCCGAAGATGCCGATCTGATAGTGCGCTTTGGCACCGGCCGCTATGCCGATGTAGAGCATGTTTGCCTGACCCGCGACGAGGTCACGCCCTTGGCCTCGCCCGCCTTTGTGCGCGAACACGGGCCGTTTGACAGCGTGGCCGACCTGGAAGGCGCACGTCTGCTGCGCAGCCCGTTGGAGCCCTGGCGCACCTGGTTTGCCGCCCACCAGCAAGACTGGCCGGAACCGGTCGATGGTTCGCAGTTCAACGATATCGGCCTGATGTGCGATGCCGCTGCCGCTGGCATGGGCATCGGCTTGGTGCGGCTGCGGCTAGGGGCCGCCTGGCTGGAAAACGGCTCGCTGGTGCGCCTCTTCGCCCGCAACGTGCCCAGCCCGCACGCGCACTACCTGTGCTGGCACACCGGCGCGATGGACCGCTGGGAATGCGCGGCGTTTGCCGATTGGCTCAAAAAAGCAATGCTCTGAACACAGCAACTACGATTTAAACAAAAAGAGCCGCTAGCGTAGGTACTACCTACACCAGCAGCTCTCATTTAAATAGCAGAAAGCTTACGCAGCTTTGGCTTGGGCCAGCAGGGTTTCTGCGCCGCTGACTTCCAGCTTGCCGCCGTCTTCCAGGTTTAAGGTCTGTACCACGCCGTTTTTCACCAGCATGGAATAGCGGTGGCTGCGGACACCCAGGCCCTTGGCGGTCAGGTCCAGCACCAGGCCAGCGGCGGTGGTGAAGGCAGCGCTGCCGTCACCCAGCATGCGCACTTTGCCAGCCGTCTTTTGATCACGGCCCCAGGCACCCATCACGAACGCATCGTTCACGCTGATGCACCAGATTTCGTCCACACCCGCGACCTTAAAGGCTTCGAAGTGCTGGATGTAGCCGGGCACGTGCTGGGCCGAGCAGGTGGGCGTGAACGCGCCCGGCAGGGCGAACAGGGCAATCGTCTTGCCTGCAGTGGCCTTGCTGACCTCGACCGGGTTAGGGCCGATGCTGCAGCCTTCGCCTTCAATTTCAATGAATTCCATCAGGGTGGTGGATGGCAGGGTGTCGCCGACTTTGATCATGGTGTGCTCCTTTGAGGTTAAAAACAGAAATGGGCCCATTCAGAGCCCAAAAACAAAAACGGCCCACATTGTGAGCCGTTTTTTAACTAGTTTGCAGATTTAAACCGCAATAGCCTTTTGCACCAGACGGGTCGCAACCCAGTTCTTGGTTTTGGAGATCGGACGGCTTTCCGTGATCTCGATGGTGTCGCCCAGCTTGTACTCGCCCTTTTCGTCATGGGCGTGGTACTTGCTCGACTTGCCAACGATCTTGCCGTAGAGCTCGTGCTTCACACGGCGCTCGATCAGCACGGTCACAGTCTTCGTACGCTTGTCGCTGACCACCTTGCCAACCAAGGTGCGCTTGAGGGATGTTTTAGCTTCCGTCATGTTGTTGCTCCTTACTTAGCAGATTTGTCAGCCGATTGCTTCTCGACAAGAATGGTCTTGGCGCGGGCAATGTCACGGCGCGCAGTGCGCAGCGTAGCTGTGTTGTTGAGTTGTTGCGTGGCTTTTTGCATACGCAGACCGAAGTGGGCGCGTTGCAGCGCTTTCACTTCAGTTTGCAGGCCGGCAACGTCTTTGGTACGTAATTCAGTAGCTTTCGTCATCTCAATCTCCTGATCACTGACCAATCATGCGGGCCACGAAGGTGGTACGCAAAGGCAGTTTGGCAGCTGCCAAACGGAACGCTTCACGGGCCAACTCTTCGGGAACACCGACGATTTCAAACACGATCTTGCCGGGCTGAATTTCAGCCACGTAATACTCGGGGTTACCCTTGCCGTTACCCATCCGCACTTCAGCAGGCTTTTGGGAAATTGGCTTGTCGGGGAACACACGGATCCAGATACGACCACCACGTTTGACGTGGCGGGAAATCGCACGGCGTGCGGCTTCAATCTGGCGGGCCGTCAGACGGCCACGGTCCGTGCACTTCAGACCGAAATCACCAAACGCAACCGAGCTACCCCGGGTTGCGATGCCGGTGTTACGGCCTTTTTGCTCTTTGCGGTACTTGCGACGCGCGGGTTGCAACATGTTTATTCTCCTTTACCGTCAGCTGCACCAGGTGCAGCAGGCGCGGCTACTTTACGGACGCGCTGAACGGTAGATTTCGGTGCGGTAGCACCTGTGGCTTCAACAGGTTTGTCGCTACCGTCTGCAGGAGCCGCATTGGCACCAACGGGACGGCGGGGACCACGAGCTGGAGGACGGTCATTGCCACCGGGACGGCCGCCGCGGTCATCGCGACGGGGTCCACGGGGACGACGCTCTTCATCATTGCGCGGCTCTTGCACAGCAGGCAGATCGTTACGACCCAAGGTATCACCCTTGTAGACCCAAACCTTCACGCCAATAATGCCGTAAGTGGTTTTGGCTTCGGAAGTACCGTAGTCGATGTCCGCACGCAAGGTGTGCAGTGGCACGCGACCTTCGCGGTACCACTCGCAACGAGCGATTTCAATGCCATTCAGACGGCCAGACGACATGATCTTGATGCCCAGGGCACCCAGACGCATGGCGTTTTGCATGGCGCGCTTCATTGCACGGCGGAACATGATGCGCTTTTCGAGCTGTTGGGTGATCGAGTCGGCGATCAGCTTGGCATCGATTTCAGGCTTGCGCACTTCTTCGATGTTGACTGCGACGGGCACGCCCAATTGCTTGGCCAAGTCACGCTTGAGGTTCTCGATGTCTTCGCCTTTTTTGCCGATCACGACACCCGGACGAGCCGAGAAAATCGTGATACGGGCGTTCTTGGCGGGACGCTCGATCAAGATGCGCGAAACCGAAGCGTTCTTCAGTTTGGCTTTCAGGTACTCACGTACCTTGATGTCTTCGGCCAGCATGCCGGCAAAGTCGTTGTTGCTTGCGTACCAACGGCTGGACCAGTTACGGCTGACCGACAAACGAAAGCCGGTAGGGTGGATTTTTTGTCCCATATCTTCCGACCTTTTAGTTACCGACCGTCACGTACACATGGCACGTGGGCTTGCTGATACTGTTACCACGGCCTTTTGCACGGGCTGTGAAGCGCTTGAGAGTGGCACCTTGTTCGACGAAGATGGTTTTAACCTTCAACTCGTCGATGTCGGCACCGTCATTGTGCTCAGCGTTGGCGATAGCCGATTCCAGAACCTTCTTGATGATCACAGCAGCTTTTTTCTGCGTGAATTCAAGAACGTTTAGGGCTTGGTCTACCTTTTTGCCGCGGATCAAATCTGCGACCAGACGGCCTTTGTCTACTGACAAACGCACGCCGCGAAGGACTGCACGTGTTTCCATGGTCTATTCCTTATTTCCGCACGACTTTTTTGTCGGCAGGGTGACCCTTGAAAGTACGGGTGAGTGCAAACTCTCCCAACTTATGGCCCACCATTTGGTCGGTAATATAGACAGGGACGTGCTGTTTGCCGTTGTGCACAGCAATGGTCAGGCCGATGAAATCGGGCAAGATCATGGAACGACGCGACCAGGTCTTAATTGGCTTTTTGTCTTTGATGGCGACGGCTTTTTCAGCCTTGGCCAGCAAATGGTGGTCTACGAAGGGACCTTTTTTAAGTGAGCGAGTCATCTAGCTACCCCTTACTTCTTGCGACGCGACACCACCATCACTTGGGTGCGCTTGTTGTTACGGGTACGGTAACCCTTGGTCAGATTGCCCCAAGGATCGACTGGATGACGGCCTTCGCCGGTCTTACCTTCACCACCACCGTGTGGGTGGTCGACAGGATTCATCACCACACCGCGAACGGTTGGGCGGATACCCTTCCAGCGCTTCGCACCGGCCTTGCCCAAACGGCGCAGGCTGTGTTCTTCGTTGGCGACTTCACCAATGGTGGCGCGGCATTCGATGTGGATCTTGCGAACTTCACCGGAGCGCATACGCACTTGAGCGTAGATGCCTTCACGTGCCAGCAGCGTTGCCGACGTACCAGCCGAACGGGCGATTTGCGCACCAGCACCGGGCTTGAGCTCGATGCAGTGGATGGTCGAACCCACAGGGATGTTACGGATAGGCAAGGTGTTACCTGCGCGGATCGGTGCTTCTGCACCGCTCATCAGGCTTGCACCGGCTTCCAGACCACGGGGAGCAATGATGTAACGACGTTCGCCGTCGGCATAGCACACCAGAGCGATGTGGGCCGTACGGTTTGGATCGTATTCAATACGCTCAACCTTTGCGGGGATGCCATCCTTGTTGCGAACAAAGTCCACAACGCGGTAATGGTGCTTATGACCGCCGCCACGGTGGCGGATGGTGATATGACCATTGTTGTTACGGCCCGCTTTTTGGAACTGGGGTTCCAACAGCGCCGCGTGAGGAGCACCCTTGTACAGGTGATCACGCGAGATCTTCACCATGCCGCGCTGGCCTGGTGAAGTGGGTTTCATTTTAATGACAGCCATGATTACGCGGCCTCCCCGGTCAGGTTCAGCTCTTGACCAGGTTTGAGCGTCACATAGGCTTTGCGAATGTTATCGCGGCGACCGATGGATTTGCCAAAACGCTTGGTTTTGCCTTTGGTGTTGACCACAGAAACGCCCTTGACTTCCACCTTGAACATCAACTGCACTGCAGCCATGATCTCGTGCTTGGTCGCGTCCTGGAGTACCTTGAACGTCACTGCGTTGGACTTCTCAGCCACCATGGTTGCCTTTTCAGACACGATGGGAGCGATCAGCACCTGCATCAGACGGCCTTCGTCAAATTGACGCTTCGTCGAGTTCATGCGGCTCATGCGAACATCTCCTGGAGTTTGTCCATGGCAGCCTTGGTCACCAAAACCTTCTTGTAGTGGACCAGCGACACCGGATCGGCGTAACGGGGCTCAACCACGAGAATGTTGACCAGATTGCGGGAAGCCAAATACAGGTTTTCATCGATTTGGTCGGCAATGACCAACACCGACGCCAGATTCATAGCCTTGAACTTAGCCGCCAGGGGCTTGGTCTTGGGCGAATCGACGGTCAGCGAGTCAACGACGGCCAGACGACCTTCGCGGGCCAGCTGCGACAGAATCGCAGCCATACCAGCGCGGTACATCTTCTTATTAATTTTTTGCGTGAAGTTTTCGTCAGGCATATTCGGGAAAATACGACCGCCGCCGCGCCACAAGGGCGAGGAAGTCATACCGGCGCGAGCGCGGCCAGTTCCCTTTTGCTTGAACGGCTTCTTGGTGCTGTGATGGACTTGTTCACGGTCTTTTTGGGCACGGGTGCCCTGACGTGCGTTAGCCTGGAAAGCGACCACAACCTGGTGCACCAGGTCTTCGTTGTATGCGCGACCAAACACGGTCTCGGGCGCTTCGAATTTCGAAGTGGCCTGGCCTTGGTCATTCAGGAGTTCGAGCTGCATCAGATCGCTCCTTTCGCTGTTTTAACTTTGACAGCAGGACGCACGGTCACAAAACCGCCGGCGGAACCAGGGATAGCACCCTTGATCAGCAGCAGTTGACGCGTTTCGTCGATGCGAATGACGTCCAGATTCTGGGTCGTCTTGGTGACATCGCCCAAATGGCCGGTCATGCGCTTGCCAGGAAACACACGTCCTGGATCTTGCGCCATACCGATGGAGCCGGGCACATTGTGCGAACGGCTGTTACCGTGCGACGCGCGCTGCGACTTCATGTTGTGACGCTTGATGGTTCCGGCGAAGCCCTTACCAATGGAGGTGCCTTGCACGTCCACTTTTTGGCCCACGACAAATACGTCGGACACGGGCACTTGCGCACCGGTGGCGTACTTGGCAGCGGTATCGGCTGCAACACGGAATTCCTGGATGATTTCACCGGCTTCCACACCCGCCTTGGCGAGGTGGCCCGCGATGGGCTTGGTGATACGCGAAGCTTTACGCGCACCGAACGTTACCTGCAAGGCAACGTAGCCATCGTTCTCTTGGGTTTTGACCTGAGTGACACGGTTGTTGGAAACGTCTACCACGGTAACAGGAACTGCATCCCCGTCATCCGTGAATAGGCGCATCATGCCAACCTTGCGACCCAGCAACCCTAGGGAATTGCTAAGACTCATTGTTTTCTCCGTAACTTCCACCACTGCAGCTTCAATTGGTTGCAGTGTTTTGCGTGAAAGACTGTTAATAAAACCGCGCCGAAAATTCGACACAGCCTGCGAGTATAGCCCGCCCATGCGACGGGCGCAAGTGCTGGCTATGCTCTACCTCAGGTGAGCCCGGTTTGCACCGGACTCACAAAGCTTATTGCAGCTTGATTTCCACGTCCACGCCAGCTGGCAGGTCCAGCTTCATGAGGGCGTCCACCGTCTTGTCCGTAGGATCGACGATGTCCATCAGGCGCTGATGGGTGCGGATTTCAAACTGGTCACGACTGGTCTTGTTCACGTGGGGTGAACGCAGAATGTCGAAACGCTTCATGCGGGTTGGCAGGGGCACGGGGCCCTTGACAATCGCGCCGGTGCGCTTGGCGGTATCCACAATTTCAGCGGCCGATTGGTCGATGAGCTTGTAATCAAACGCCTTCAGGCGGATACGGATTTTTTGCTTGGTAGCCATGATTGTTTCCTTATGCCTTACGCAATGATCTTGGCAACCACACCCGCGCCCACGGTACGACCGCCTTCGCGGATCGCGAAGCGCAGGCCTTCTTCCATGGCGATGGGGTTGATCAGCTTCACAGTGATCGACACGTTGTCACCAGGCATGACCATCTCCTTGCCTTCTGGCAACTCGATCGCACCGGTCACGTCCGTTGTACGGAAGTAGAACTGGGGGCGGTAGTTGTTGAAGAATGGTGTGTGGCGGCCGCCTTCGTCCTTGGACAAGACATAGATCTCGCCC
>NZ_JANXMU010000002.1 GCF_025354435.1 Rhodoferax sp. | reverse complement strand
TTGCGGTGCTGGGCGAATCCCGCTTCTTGGTCGGCGGCCAGGGCCAGGGTGTGTTGCTTCATCTTTGTCGCCTTGTGAGGGATGACAATACCAATGCAAGTCACGCGCCAGGTCGGGACTTATTCAGCGTTGCCTTAACGGCTATTTGCTGAAGGAGCGCTGGGTGGGACGGCATGAGGTCTGAGCCTCGCTGAATGCGCAGCTCAGTGCAGTGCCCGCACCGCCCAGCGCAACTTGGCAGACGTGGAGCGGGGGTTGCTGCGTTGCTCGTCATACGAGGCACGAATCGGGTCGGGGGCCACGCTGCTGAAAGTGCCGTTGCGCTCGCCGGTTTGGAAGCACTTTTTCACCCGCCGGTCTTCGCCGGAGTGAAAGCTCAAAATCGCCACGCGCCCACCCGGCTTGAGGCAGGCAGGCAGGTTTAGCAACATGGTATCCAGCACGCCAAACTCGTCGTTCACCTCAATGCGCAGCGCCTGGAACGTGCGCTGCAGCACTTTTTTAGTCTCGGCCAAGCGCTCTTCTGCAGGCATGCTGCGCTTGTACGCCAGCTCCATCGTGGCCCGCACCAGGTCGGCGAGCTGCACGGTGGTCTCTAGATACTGGCCTTGCAGGGCTGCGGCCAATGGCAGGGCAAAAGGTTCGTCCGAGTTATCTGTCAACAAATCGCGCAACCGGTGCCGGGTCACGCACAACAGCAGTTCGCTGGCCGACTGGCCGCTGGTGGGGTCCAGGCGCAGATCCAACGGCCCATCGGCCCGGAAACTGAAACCCCGTGCCGGATTGTCAATTTGCATGGACGATACGCCCAGGTCTGCCAGCACAAAGTCAAAGCCACCGCCCGCCTGGGGCAGCAAAGTGGCCAGTTCGCTGAAGTTGGCCCGATGCACGATGAGCGTCTCGTCGCCAAAGCCCGCTGCACGCAGCCGCGCCGTGGTGCGGGGTAGCTCGATCGGATCCACATCCATGCCAAACATGCGCCCGCCCGGCTGCACCAGCGGCAGCATGGCCAGTGTGTGGCCGCCAAAACCTAGTGTCAGATCCACGCCAGTTTCGCCTGGCAAAGGCTTCAGGATGGCGAGGATTTCGTCCACACAAATGGAGCGGTGCATGCCCGCAGGCGTTTGCCCGCGCAGCATGACCTTATCCACCTCTGCCGCATGGCGCGTGGGGTCCAGCTCTTTGTACTTTTCTTCAAACTGGCGAGGATGGGTGCCAGCGTAACGTACGCGGCGCTTGTGGGGAGGGGTGGCATCTGTCATCGGCCATTATGCGGCCGGGCGCTGGTGCCGGTCGCAGAAGGCGGTCAGACTGCACTGCAACTATAAATAAAAAAGCCGCGCAGCCCTTATAGAACATGCGCGGCCAGCTACTGAATCAGTAGCAATGTAATAACTTACTTCTTCGCAGGCGGCAAGTCCGTGCAGCTGCCATGCGCTACTTCCGCGGCCATGCCGATGCTCTCGCCCAGCGTGGGATGTGGGTGAATCGTCTTGCCGATGTCGACCACATCTGCACCCATCTCAATCGCCAGGGCAATCTCGCCGATCATGTCGCCAGCGTGGGTGCCGACCATGCCACCGCCGAGGATCTTGCCGTGGCCGTGGGCTTCTGGCGAATCGTCAAACAGCAGCTTGGTAACACCCTCGTCGCGGCCATTGGCGATGGCGCGGCCGGAGGCTGTCCAGGGGAACAGGCCCTTCTTGACCTTGATGCCCTGGGCCTTAGCCTGGTCTTCGGTGAGGCCGACCCAGGCGACTTCGGGGTCGGTGTAGGCCACGCTGGGGATGACGCGGGCGTTAAAGGCGGCGGCGGCCAGTTCTTTATTGCCTTGCAGTTCACCGGCAATTACTTCGGCTGCCACATGCGCCTCGTGCACCGCCTTGTGGGCCAGCATGGGCTGGCCGACGATGTCGCCAATGGCAAAGATATGCGGCACATTGGTACGCATCTGGATGTCGACGTTGATGAAGCCGCGGTCGGTGACGGCCACACCGGCTTTGTCAGCGGCGATCTTCTTGCCGTTGGGCGTGCGGCCTACGGCTTGCAGCACCAAGTCGTAAACCTGGGGTGCGGGGGCGGTGCCGCCCTCTTCTGCTGCTGCGAACGTGACTTCGATGCCTTCGGGCAAGGCGCGTGCGGACACGGTCTTGGTCTTGAGCATGATGTTGTCAAAACGTGGCGCATTCATTTTTTGCCAAATCTTGACCAGATCGCGGTCGGCACCCTGCATCAGGCCGTCGAGCATTTCCACCACGTCCAGGCGTGCACCCAGGGTGCTGTAGACGGTACCCATCTCTAAACCGATGATGCCGCCGCCCAAAATCAGCATGCGCTTGGGGACTTCCTTGAGTCCCAGCGCGCCGGTGCTGTCCACCACGCGCGGGTCTTCGGGCATGAAGGGCAGGCGCACGGCTTGCGAGCCCGCAGCGATGATGGCCTTCTTGAAAGCAATGGTTTGGGTCTTGCCGGTCTTTTCCTGGCCTTGGGCACCCGTGGTTTCTTCTACCTGCAGGTGGTTGGCACCAACGAACTGGCCCAGACCGCGCACGGTGGTGACCTTGCGCATCTTGGCCATGGCGGCCAGACCGCCGGTAAGCTTGCTGATGACCTTGTCTTTGTGGGCGCGCAGCTTGTCGATGCTGACTTCGGGCTTGCCGAACTCGATGCCCAAAGCACCGAGGTGGCTGACTTCGTCCATCACGGCGGCCACGTGCAGCAGGGCTTTGGAGGGGATGCAACCCACGTTCAAGCACACGCCGCCCAGAGTGGCGTAGCGCTCGACCAAGATGACTTTCAGGCCCAGGTCGGCGGCGCGAAAGGCAGCAGAGTAGCCACCAGGGCCAGCGCCAAGTACCAGCACGTCGCATTCCAGATCGGCCGTACCGGCAAAGCTGGAGGCAGTGGGTGCGGGGGCCGCTGCTACAGTAGCTGTAGCTATTGGCGCAGGTGCTGCCTGCGCTGGAGCCTGTTTTGGCTCAGAAGCAGGCGCCGCAGCGCCACCGGCAGCTTCGAGCACCAGCACAACGGAGCCCATTTTGACCTTGTCGCCCAGCTTGACGTTCAGCGCGGTGACCACGCCGCCGTCACTGGACGGGATTTCCATGGAGGCTTTGTCGCTTTCCACGGTGATCAGGGACTGGTCGGGTTTGACGGTGTCGCCCACTTTGACCATCAACTCGATGACGGTGACTTCGTCGAAATCGCCAATGTCGGGGACTTTGATTTCCAGGGATGCCATTTGTTTGATCTCCACTTATTTCTTTAATTTGACGGTAAACACTTCGACGGGTCCCGCCGAGTTCTTGTCGAATTCGCAGGCGGCTTGCACGCTGAGCACCGCCAGATCGCGGGCCGACTTGGCGCTGCCCCAGGTGGCGTGCAGGGCCCCCAGCGCGAAGCTGCGGCCCGAGCCTATGCCCCAGAATTCCTTGAACTCGAACACCTCGCGGTAGCTGTACAGGCCGTAAATGCCGGTGGCGTTGGCCACCACCACGCTGAACTGGCTGGACTCGTAAGGGTCGTTGTCGTCTTCTTTGGTTTGCAGAAAGAAGGCTTCTTTCAGCACTGGGTGCAGCTTGGTGAAGGTGGTGAACACCTCGTCTTTGCTGCCCAGCAAAAGCTGCTCGGGCGGCAACCCGGCCATGGCCAGGCGCAGCGCGGGGAAGTGCGCCACGGTGCCTGCCATGCCGACAAAGCTGGGACCCGCCAGGGTGTCGATCTTGAAGATTTTGCTGTTGTCTTCGAAACGTTGGCCGAGGCGGGTGTCGCCGAAGGTCACCAGCGTGTCGGCAGCGATGGCCACCACACCGGCTTTTTTGACCACGACGACGGTCGTCATATCAGAGCAGAACCCGGCGGAAGTCGGTGAGGACTTGGCCGAAATAGGCGTTGAAGCGGGCAGCCGCTGCGCCGTCAATCACGCGGTGGTCCCAGCTCAGCGACAGCGGCAACATCAGCTTGGGCACAAAAGCCTTGCCGTCCCACTTGGGTTCGACCGCGCTCTTGCACACGCCCATGATGGCGACTTCGGGGGCGTTGATGATGGGCGTGAAGTAGCGCCCGCCAATACCGCCCAGGCTGGAGATGGTAAAGCAGGCACCGCTCATGTCGGCAGGGCCGAGCTTGCCGTCGCGGGCCTTCTTGGCCAATTCGCCCATTTCGGTGCTGATCTGGACCACACCCTTTTTGTCGGCGTCCTTGATGACCGGAACCACCAGGCCGTTGGGCGTGTCTGCCGCAAAGCCGATGTTGAAGTACTGCTTCATCACCAGTTGGTCGCCGTCCAGCGAGCTGTTGAACTCGGGGAACTTCTTCAGCGCGGCCACGCTGGCTTTGATCATGAAGGCGAGCATGGTGAGCTTGATGCCCGCCTTCTCGTTTTCCTTGTTCATGCTGACGCGGAAGGCTTCCAGGTCGGTGATGTCGCAGTCGTCGTGGTTGGTGACGTGCGGAATGATGACCCAGTTGCGGTGCAGGTTGGCGCCACTGATCTTCTTGATGCGCGACATGTCCTTGCGCTCGACCGGGCCGAACTTGGCAAAGTCGACCTTGGGCCAAGCCAGCAGACCCAGGCCGCCGCCATCGCCTGCGGGGGCTTTGGCTTGGCTTGCAGCCATGGCAGTGGTCTTGACCGCGCCGGACATGACCGAAGCTGTGAAGCTTTGCACATCGGAGTCGGTGATACGGCCCTTGCGGCCGGTACCCTTGACTTCTGCCAGCGGCACGCCGAGTTCGCGGGCGAACTTGCGCACCGAGGGCGAAGCGTGGGGCAGCGCGCCGGTGGGGGCGACGGTGGGGTTGTGGGCGGCGGGTGCAGCAGCAGCGGGGGTCGCTGCGGCAGGAGCCGGTGCAGGGCTGGCAGCGACAGCGGCCACAGCAGGTGCTGCGGCCGGGGCGGCCGCTGCGGCTGCGGGAGCCGCCACGCCTTCCAGAATCGCCAGCAGGTCGCCGATGTTGACCGTGTCACCCATCTTGACCTTGAGCTCTTTGAGCACGCCAGCCGAAGACGACGGGATTTCCATCGAGGCCTTGTCGCTCTCGACGGTGATCAGCGACTGCTCTTGCTTGATGGTGTCGCCGACCTTGACCATAACTTCGATGACGGTCACGTCTTTGAAGTCGCCGATGTCGGGAACGAAGATCTGGACCGGGCCGGATGCCGCAGGTGCTGCTGCGGGCGTTGCTACAGGAGTTGTAGCTGCTGGTGCAGGTTCTGCCTGGGCTGGAGCCGCTTTTGGCGCCTCAACTGGCGCGGCGGCAGCGCCACCGGCGACTTCCAGCATCACCACCAAAGAGCCCTGCTTGACCTTGTCGCCCAGGGCGACCTTGATCTCTTTGACCACACCGGCGCTGCTGGATGGGATTTCCATCGAGGCTTTGTCGGACTCGACGGTGATCAGCGACTGGTCGGCCTTGACGGTATCGCCGGGTTTGACCATCAGCTCAATGACGGTCACCTCGTCAAAGTCCCCAATATCGGGGACATGAATTTCAATCAATGCCATGTTTGTGTCTCCAAAGTTGCGCGCAGGACCACCCGTGGTGGCCCTGCAAGGTGAGGTTTTGTTACGCGTACAGCGGATTGACCTTGTCGGCCTGGATGCCGTACTTGGCAATCGCTTCGGCCACCTTGGCCGCTGGCACGGTGCCGTCTTCGCTCAGCGCTTTGAGGGTGGCGACCACGATGTAGTGGCGGTTGATCTCGAAGTGCTCGCGCAGCTTGCTGCGGAAGTCGCTGCGACCAAACCCATCGGTGCCCAGCACTTTGTAGGTGCGGCCCTTGGGGATGAACGGACGGATCTGCTCGGCGTAGGCCTTCATGTAGTCGGTGGACGCGATGACAGGACCGGCGTGGCCCGCCAGTTGGTCGGTCACGAAGCAGCTACGGGGCGTTTCCAGCGGGTGCAGCAGGTTGAAACGCTCGGCATCCTGGCCATCGCGGGTCAACTCGTTGAAGCTAGGGCAGCTCCAGACGTTGGCAGCAATGCCCCAGTCGGCTTCGAGCAGCTCTTGCGCGGCCATGGATTCGCGCAGGATGGTGCCGGAGCCCAGCAGTTGCACGGTGCCCTTGCCGTTGGCAGCGGGTTTGCACAGGTACATGCCCTTGATGATTTGCTCTTCCGTGCCAGCGGTGAGGCCGGGCATGGGGTAGTTTTCGTTCAGCAGGGTCAGGTAGTAGTAGACGTTGTCTTGCTTCTCGACCATGCGCTTCAGGCCATGGTGCAGGATGACGCCGACTTCGTGGGCAAACGTAGGGTCGTAGCTGACGCAGTTGGGGATGGTGTTGGCCAGAATATGGCTGTGGCCATCTTCGTGCTGCAGGCCTTCGCCGTTCAGCGTGGTCCGCCCCGAGGTGCCGCCCAGCAGGAAGCCGCGGGCTTGCATGTCGCCAGCGGCCCAGGCCAGGTCACCAATGCGCTGGAAGCCGAACATCGAGTAGTACACGTAGAACGGCACCATGATGCGGTTGCTGGTGCTGTAGCTGGTGGCCGCAGCGATCCAGCTGGCCATGCCACCGGCTTCGTTGATACCTTCTTGCAGGATCTGCCCGGCCTTGTCTTCGCGGTAGTACATGACCTGGTCTTTGTCGACCGGGGTGTATTGCTGGCCCGCCGGGTTGTAGATACCGATCTGGCGGAACAGGCCTTCCATACCGAAGGTACGGGCTTCGTCCACCAAAATTGGCACGACACGTGGGCCCAGAGCCTGGTCGCGCAACAGCGTGGTTAAAAAGCGCACATAGGCTTGGGTGGTAGAGATTTCACGGCCTTCGGGCGTGGCTTCCATCACGGTTTTGAAGGTCTCCAGCGCGGGCACGGTGAACTGCTCGTCGGACTTGACGCGGCGGTGTGGCAGGTAGCCGCCCAAGGCCTTGCGGCGCTCGTGCAGGTACTGCATTTCGGGCGTGTCGTCGGCAGGCTTGAAGAACGGAATCTCGGCCAGTTGGCTGTCCGGGATTGGGATGTTGAAGCGGTCGCGGAAGATTTTGATGTCTTCGTCGGTGAGCTTCTTGGTCTGGTGGACGTTGTTCTTGCCTTCGCCGCTCTTGCCCATGCCAAAGCCCTTGACGGTCTTGATCAGCAGCACGGTGGGTTGGTCTTTATGGTTGACCGCCTGGTGGTAGGCCGCGTAGACCTTCTTGGCATCGTGGCCGCCACGCTTCAAGGCAAAGATTTCGTCGTCGGTCATGTGGGCGACCATTTCCAGGGTGCGCGGATCGCGGCCGAAGAAATGCTTGCGCACGTAGGCACCGTCGTTGGCCTTGAAGGCCTGGTAGTCGCCGTCCAGCGTGTCCATCATCAGCTTCTTCAAAGCGCCGTCTTTGTCGCGCGCCAGCAGAGGGTCCCACTCGTTGCCCCACAGCAGCTTGATGACGTTCCAGCCGGAGCCGCGGAATTCGCCTTCGAGCTCTTGCACGATCTTGCCGTTGCCGCGCACCGGGCCGTCCAGGCGCTGCAGGTTGCAGTTGACAACAAAAATCAGGTTATCGAGCTTTTCACGCGCGGCCAGGCCGATCGCGCCCAGGGATTCGACTTCGTCCATTTCGCCGTCGCCGCAGAACACCCAGACCTTGCGGTTGGCGGTGTCGGCAATGCCACGGGCGTGCAGATACTTCAGGAAACGGGCCTGGTAGATGGCCATCAGCGGGCCCAGACCCATGGAGACGGTGGGGAACTGCCAGAAATTGGGCATCAGCTTGGGATGCGGGTAGCTGGACAGGCCTTTGCCGTCCACTTCCTGGCGGAAGTTGAGCAACTGCTCTTCGGTCAGGCGGCCTTCCAGGTAGGCGCGGGCGTACACACCGGGCGACACGTGGCCCTGGATGTAGAGGCAGTCGCCACCGTGGTTTTCGTTCTCGGCATGCCAGAAGTGGTTGAAGCCGGCACCAAACATGTGGGCCAGCGAGGCAAATGAACCGATGTGACCGCCCAGGTCACCGCCGTCTACGGGGTGGTGGCGGTTGGCCTTGACGACCATGGCCATGGCGTTCCAGCGCATGTAAGCGCGCAGGCGTTCTTCAATCTCGATGTTGCCGGGGCAACGCACTTCCTGGTCGGCTTCGATGGTGTTGACATAACCGGTGTTGGCCGAGAAAGGCATGTCAATGCTTTTTTGTCGCGCATGTTCCAGCAACTGCTCTAAAAGAAAATGGGCGCGCTCCGGGCCTTCACTTTCAATGACGGCGGACAGCGCGTCCATCCACTCACGGGTTTCCTGGCTGTCTGCGTCGGTTTGCGCAGCTCCTGACAGGCTTTCTGGTACAGCTGACATGCTTTGTCTCCTAGGTTGGGTAGCGGTATTTTGATGGTTTGACACGGCTTTTTAAGGCGGCAAGTTTATTTTTGCATAAAAGTTTGTAAGTTTCAATATATGAATTTAAATTTCATAATGTGGTTTAAAAGCGCTTTAAACTGCGTAAAAACACGCATAGTTTTTTAGGGCTTTGGGGCCTAGGCAAGCTGTCACCTACACTTCACGCATGCCACAGCGCTCCCCATCACCCCCTCAAATGCCCGCAGCGCTGGCCCCCGCACGCTGGTGGAAACGCTGGTGGGGCCGCCAAACACCACATCGGCAAGACCGTTTTGCCATGCTGGCACCGCTGATTGCGGTGCTGATGTTTCTGGCCGCCATTGGCTCGTCCTTCATGTATCTGCGGTTGGAAGAAATCGACCGCGAACAAGAAGCCGTCAAACGCGATGTGGAATACACGCAACAGCAAATCCGCCTGCGCCTCTTGGAGCGCCAAGAGCAGCTCATGCGCATTGGCCGCGACATCTCTAACGAAGAGGTGGACGCCGAAGAATTCATCAGCCGCGCCGAGTCGCTGGTGGCGCAACACCCCGATCTGCAGTCCGTCAGCTGGATCGACGAGCGCCGCCGCATCAAAGCCAGCTACGCGGCACCCAGCCTGCCCACGCCCCAGGTGCGTGCGGTAGACACCCTGCTGCGGCCCGGTGGCGATACCGAAAGCACCTTCAGCCTGGCGCGTGACCTGCAGCAGCCGGTATACGCCCAGCCCGCGGGCACGCCCGACAGCGTGCCGCTATTGCAACTGCACATCCCACTGTCTGACCGGGGCCACTTCGCGGGGGTGTTGCTAGCCGAATACTCCAACGAAAGCCTGTTGCGCTACGGTGTGCCCGCCGAGGTGCTGGCCAAGTACGCGGTAGCCCTGCTCAACGGCAACGGCCAGGTGCTGGCCGGCAATGCTGCGCCCATCCATATGGTGGGAGCCCGCTTGCTGCCCTGGTCTAGCCAGTCAGAACCTTACGAAGTGCCGGTATCGCCGGTGGGCAACGGCTTGGTGCTGCGGGCCCAGGCCTACCGCACCTCGCAAGGCGTGATCGGCAGCGGCCTGTTCTGGCTGGTGGGAGCCTTGAGCATCTTGACCGCCTGGATGCTGATCGGCAACTGGAAGCACACCCGCCGCCGCCTGCAGGCCCAGCAGGCCCTGGTGTCGGAAACCAACTTCCGCCGCGCCATGGAAAGCTCGATGCTGACCGGCATGCGCGCGCTGGATATGCAAGGCCGCATCACCTACGTCAACACCGCGTTTTGCCGCATGACGGGCTGGAGCGAATCGGCCCTGGTGGGCCACACTGCGCCGTTTGTGCACTGGCCCGAAGAAGACCGCGACTTCCTGGTGGCGCGGCTGGAAGACGAGCTGAACGGCCGCACCCCGCCCGGCGGCTTCCAGGTGCGGGTGAAGCGTCGCGACGGCAGTATTTTTGATGGCCGCATGTACGTGTCGCCACTGATCGACGCGGTAGGCAAGCAAACCGGCTGGATGACCTCGATGACCGACATCACCGAGCCAAACCGCGTGCGCGAGCAGTTATCCGCATCGTATGAGCGGTTTACCAAGGTGCTGGAAGCACTGGATGCTTCTGTTTCTGTAGCACCCATCAACAGCCACGAACTGCTGTTTGCCAACAAGCTGTACCGCCTCTGGTTTGGCGTGCAGACCGAGGGCCATGAAAAACTGGTGGCCGAAGCCGGTGTGCCCAGCATCCCGGCCAGCGACGACACCATGGACGACGATGTGGACGCGTTTGTCGGCCTGCCCACAGACAGCCTGACCGACACCCAGTCCGAAAGCACCGAAGTCTTTGTGCCCGAGCTGGGCAAGTGGCTGGAAGTGCGCACCCGCTACCTGAGCTGGGTTGATGCGCGCCTGGTACAGATGGTGATTGCCACCGACATCACGCCGCGCCGCCGGGCCGAAGAGCAATCGGCCGCCCAGGCCGAGCGCACCCAAAGCTCCAGCCGCCTGATCACCATGGGCGAAATGGCCTCCAGCGTGGCCCACGAACTGAACCAGCCGCTGGCCGCCATCAGCAATTACTGTAACGGCATGGTCTCGCGCATCAAAGGCCCGGGCATTGCCGAAGCCGACCTGTTGGCCGCGCTGGACAAAACCGCCCGCCAGGCCCAGCGCGCGGGCCAGATCATCCAGCGCATACAGTCGTTTGTGAAGCGCAGCGAACCCAACCGCAGTCCGTCCGACGTGGAACACATGGTGTTCGAAGCCATGGAGCTGGCGGGTATCGAGCTGCGTCGGCGCAATGTGCGCCTCAGCCATTACGTCGCCGCCCGCCTGCCCCAGCTGCAGGTAGACCCGATTCTGATCGAGCAGGTGCTGGTGAATCTGCTGCGCAACGCCGCCGAGGCTATCGACCTGGCGCAACGCCCGACGGCCAACCGCAACATCGAGTTGCGGGTAGTGCCCAAGGTGGTGAATGACAAGGCGGGCATCGAGTTTTCGGTGGCCGACACCGGTAACGGACTGGCACCCGAAGTCAAGGAGCGGCTGTTTGAAGCCTTCTTCTCGACCAAGGCCGAAGGCATGGGCATTGGCCTCAATTTGTGCCGCACCATCGTCGAGTCCCACCTGGGCCGGATGCAGGCCGAGAACCTCTACAATGGAAATGAGGGCACAGGGTGCCGTTTTTCATTCTGGATACCGTTGGCGCAATCCTCTACTGCACTGAGTAGCCCAGCAAACACCCCCGAACTTTTACGTTAACCCCGGAGTGACTGCATGAGTTTGATCCCCAAAAAAGGTACTGTGTACGTGGTCGATGACGACGAAGCCGTCCGCGACTCGTTGCAATGGCTGCTCGAAGGCAAGGACTACCGGGTTCGTTGCTTCGATTCGGCCGAGTCCTTTTTAAGCCGCTTCGATGCCCGTGAAGTGGCCTGTTTGATCGTCGACATCCGCATGGGCGGCATGACCGGCCTGGAGCTGCAAGACCGTTTGATCGAACGTAAATCGCCCTTGCCCATCGTCTTCATCACCGGTCACGGCGACGTGCCCATGGCGGTAGACACGATGAAAAAAGGTGCCATGGATTTCATCCAGAAGCCTTTTAAAGAAGACGAACTGGTTGGCCTGGTCGAGCGCATGCTGGAGCATGCGAAAGAAGCCTTCACCGACCACCAGCAAGCTGCCAGCCGCGGTGCGCTGCTGTCCAAGCTGACCTCGCGTGAAAGTCAGGTGCTGGAACGCATCGTCGCTGGTCGCCTGAACAAGCAGATCGCCGACGACCTGGGCATCAGCATCAAGACGGTGGAAGCGCACCGCGCCAACATCATGGAAAAGCTCAACGCCAACACCGTGGCCGACCTGCTGAAGATTGCTCTGGGACAGATCGCCCCGAAAACCTGACGCTACCATTCCGATAGCTGCTTACGCCCGCCGCATTTGTGCCAGCGGGCGTTTTTACTTATATTTTTGAACCCATGACCGCTGAACTGATCGATGGCATCGCCCTCTCCCGCACCCTGCGCCTGGATGTCGCCGCACGCGCCGCCAACCTGAAGGCCCACGGCATCACCCCTGGCCTAGCCGTCGTGCTGGTGGGTGAAAACCCGGCTAGCCAGGTCTACGTGCGCAACAAGGTCAAGGCCTGCGCCGACGCGGGCCTGCACTCGGTGCTGGAGCAATATCCTGCCGACCTGTCACAAGCCGAACTGCTCAAGCGCATCAAGTTTCTGAACAGCGACCCGGCGATCCACGGCATTCTGGTGCAGCTGCCGCTGCCCGCGCACATCGATGCCCAGAAGGTCATCGAAACCATCGCCCCGTTGAAAGACGTGGACGGCTTCCACATTGCCAGCGCCGGTGCGCTGATGACCGGCAACTCCGCTTTCCTGCCCTGTACACCCTACGGCTGCATGAAGATACTGGAGAGCATCGGCTATGACCTGCGCGGCAAGCACGCCGTGGTGATCGGCCGCAGCAATATCGTGGGCAAGCCCATGGCCCTGCTGCTGCTGCAAAAGAACGCCACCGTCACCGTCTGCCACAGCGCCACCGCAGACCTGAAAGCCATGACCCTGCAGGCCGACGTGATTGTGGCCGCCGTGGGCAAGCGCAACGTGCTGACCGCCGATATGGTCAAGCCCGGTGCCGTGGTGCTCGACGTGGGCATGAACCGCACTCCCGACGGCAAGCTCTGCGGCGACGTAGACTTTGACGGTGTCAAAGAAGTCGCCAGCTACATCACCCCGGTGCCCGGCGGGGTCGGCCCCATGACCATCACCATGCTGCTGGTCAATACCTTGGAAGCTGCGGAACGATCTGTAGCACCTTGAATCCCACGAGCCCAACGCCATATCACCACCATGACCAATCCACTGCTCGACTTCTCCGACCTGCCCCTGTTTGACCAGATCCAACCGGAGCACGTAGGCCCCGCGATGGACAGCCTGCTGGCCCAGGCCAACGCCGCGCTGGAAACCGTCACCCAGCCCGACTTCCCCGCGCAGTGGACCGCCATCTCCAAGGCCCTGGACGTGAGTGCCGAGCAGCTAGGCCGTGCCTGGGGTGCCGTAAGCCACCTCAACAGCGTGGCCGACACCCCGGCCCTGCGTGCGGCCTACAACGAGGCTCTGCCCCGTGTCACCGAGTTCTGGACCCGCCTGGGTGCCGACGAGCGCCTGTACGCCAAGTACAAGGCCGTGCACACCGCCAGCCTGAACCCCGAGCAGCTCCAGGCCCACCGCAACGCCATGCGCAACTTTGTGCTCAGCGGTGCAGACCTGGTCGGGGCCGACAAAGAACGCTTTGCCCGCATCCAGGAACGCCAGGCCGAGATCAGCCAGAAGTTCAGCGAAAACGCGTTGGACGCGACTGACGCCTTTGCCTACTACGCTGCGGCGGACGAGCTCGACGGCGTGCCCGCCGACGTGCAGCAAACGGCACTGGCCGCGGCCAAGACCGAAGGCAAAGAAGGCTACAAGCTCACTTTGAAAATGCCCTGCTACCTGCCCGTCATGCAGTTCGCCAGTTCCAGCGCGCTGCGCGAGCGCCTGTACCGTGCCTACGTGACCCGCGCGTCCGACCAGGCCGAAGGCGATGCCACCCAATTCGACAATTCGGCCATCATTGCCGAGATCCTGGCGCTGCGCCGCGAAGAAGCCCAGTTGCTGGGTTATGCCAACTTTGGCGAAGTCTCGGTGGTGCCCAAAATGGCGAAGTCGCCCCTGGAAGTGACCCGCTTCCTGCGCGACCTGGCTGTGCGCGCCAAGCCCTACGCCCTGAAAGACGTGGCCGACCTGCGCGCCTTTGCCGCCGAGCACCTGGCCCTGGCCGATCCGCAGCCCTGGGACTGGTCCTTCATTGGCGAAAAGCTCAAGGAAGCGCGCTACGCCTTCAGCGAGCAAGAGGTGAAGCAGTACTTCACCGCACCCAAGGTACTGGGCGGCCTGTTCAAGATCATCGAAACCCTGTTCGAAGTGGCCATCCGCAAAGACAGCGCACCTGTGTGGCACCCGTCCGTAGAGTTCTACCGCATCGAGCGGGCTGGGCAATTGGTGGGCCAGTTTTATCTGGACCAACCTGCCCGCACCGGCAAGCGCGGCGGTGCCTGGATGGACGACGTGCGCGCCCGCTGGCTGCGCCCCGACACCGGACAGCTGCAAACCCCGGTGGCGCACCTGGTGTGCAACTTTGCCGACGGCGTGGACGGCCAGCCGCCGCTGCTCACCCACGACGACGTGACCACCTTGTTCCACGAGTTCGGCCACGGCCTGCACCACATGCTGACCCAGGTCAACGAGCGCGATGTCTCCGGCATCAGCGGCGTGGAATGGGACGCGGTGGAGCTGCCCAGCCAGTTCATGGAAAACTTCTGCTGGGAATGGGACGTGCTCAAGCACATGACCGCCCACGTGGTGACCGGCGAGGCGCTGCCCCGTGCCCTGTTCGACAAAATGACCAAGGCCAAAAACTTCCAGAGCGGCCTGCAGACCCTGCGCCAGATCGAGTTCTCGCTGTTCGACATGCTGCTGCACACCGAGCACGACCCCGCCCAAGACTTCATGCCCCTGCTGCGCCAGGTGCGCGACGAGGTGGCGGTGCTGCAGGCCCCGGCCTTCAGCCGCACCGTGCACACCTTCAGCCACATCTTCGCTGGCGGTTACGCTGCCGGTTACTACAGCTATAAGTGGGCCGAGGTGCTGAGCGCCGATGCCTACGCTGCGTTCGAAGAAACCGCCGGTGCCGACGGCCTGCCCAGCATCGAGACTGGCCGCAAATACCGCGAATCGGTTCTGGAAGCCGGTGGCAGCCGCCCGGCGATGGAATCCTTCAAGGCCTTCCGCGGCCGCGAACCTACACTGGATGCCTTGTTGCGCCACCAAGGTATGGCCGAAGTTTAAAAAGGACACCACGATGCGCCCCACCCTGTTCACCACCGCTCTGGCCTGTGCCGCCCTGGCCTTGGCCGCCAGCACGCACGCGCAAACCGTGTACCGCATCGTCGGGCCGGATGGCAAGGTGTCGTTCTCAGACCAGCCGCCACCGCCCGCCAGCAAGGCCAAGGTGACCACGGCGGCCCCTGGTGGTGGCAGTGCGGTCAATGCATCGCTGCCGTTCGAGCTCAAGGAAATTGTGCAGCGCTACCCGGTCACGCTGTACACCGGCACCAATTGCAGCCCCTGCGCCAGTGCGCGCAACCTGCTGACCTCGCGCGGCGTGCCGTTCACCGAACGCACGGTCAACAGCAGCGAAGATGCCGATGCCCTGCAGCGCATCAGTGGCGACACCAACCTGCCGGTGGGCACTATCGGCAGCCAACAGCTCAAAGGATTTTCAGACGTAGAGTGGACCCAGTACCTGGATGCGGCCGCCTACCCCAAGACATCGGTACTGCCCGCCAGCTACAAACAGCCCGCGCCACGCCCGCTGGTAGCCAGCAAAGCCGCAGCCCCACCCGCCCTAGCGCCGGCACCGGCGGCACAAGCTGCCCCAGCGCAGCAGCAACCTACCGACACCAGCAATAATCCACGCGGTATCCAGTTTTAGAGTTAGCTATATTTTTTATAGCTACTAGCACAGATGGAATCTACGCTAGGGGCCTATTTGGCTTAAAAATCCAAAGTCTTCACACCCTGGGCTGTACCCAGCAGGCACACGCTGGCTTTTTGGTGGGCGAACACCCCCACGCACACCACTCCCGGCCACTGGTTGACCTGCGACTCAAACGCCAGCGGGTCGCTGATCTGTAGGCCGGTCACGTCCAGAATGACCTGGCCGTTGTCCGTCAGCAGGGCTTGGCCGTCTTTTTGGCGGATGCTGGCCATACCGCCTAGTGCGGCGAACTGGCGTTTGACGCGGTTGACGGCCATAGGAATCACCTCCACCGGCAGCGGAAACTGGCCCAGGGTCTGCACCAGCTTGCTCTCGTCGGCAATACAGACAAATTTGCGCGACTGGGCGGCCACGATCTTCTCGCGGGTCAGTGCAGCACCGCCGCCTTTGACCATATGGCCCTGGTAGTCGATTTCGTCCGCGCCGTCGATGTACACCGCCAACTCGCCCACATCGTTGGCATCGAACACCGCAATGCCCAATGCCAGCAGCCGCGCTGTGCTGGCCTCGGAGCTGGACACCGCCCCCTTGACCTGGTCCTTAATGGTGGCCAGTGCGTCGATGAACTTGTTGACGGTAGAGCCGGTGCCCACGCCCACAATTTCGCCGGGCACCACATAGCGCAGCGCGGCTAGGCCGACCAGGGTTTTGAGTTCGTCTTGGGTCAATGCAGGAATGAGGTTGGTCATCTGGGAAAATCCGGGGTTGTAACGAAGTGCAGAAACCGAGAATTATCCAATGCCCCTGATCCCCTACGCCCTGGCCCGTCCCTTTTTGTTTGGCATGGACCCCGAGGCAGCCCACGACCTGACCTTGAACGCCATCGCCCGCACCCAGGGTACGCCGCTGGAATGCCTGTACCGCCAAACGCGGATCAGCGACCCCATTACTCTGGCGGGCCTGCAGTTTCCGAACCGCGTGGGCCTGGCGGCGGGGCTGGACAAGAACGCGCGCTGCATTGACGGCCTGGGTGCCATGGGCTTTGGCTTTGTGGAGGTGGGTACGGTCACGCCACTGGCCCAGCCTGGCAACCCGCAGCCGCGCATGTTCCGCCTGCCAGCAGCGCAGGCACTGATCAACCGGCTGGGTTTCAACAACGGCGGGCTGGCAGCTTTTGTGGCCAATGTGCAGCGGGCGCAGTTCCGCCGCAAGGCGCAAGGCCAGCCGATGCTGCTGGGCCTGAACATCGGTAAAAACGCCGCCACCCCGATCGAGCGCGCCACCGACGACTACCTGCTGGCGCTGGATGGCGTGTACCCGCATGCCGATTACGTCACGGTCAACATCTCCAGCCCCAACACCAAGAACCTGCGCGCTCTGCAAAGTGACGAGGCACTGGACGGCCTGCTGGGGACCGTGGCCGCACGCCGCGCAGCGCTGGCCGTGCAGCACGGCAAGCGGGTGCCGATTTTTGTGAAAATTGCGCCAGATCTGGATGAAGCCCAGGTCGCCGTGATTGCCGCCACCCTGTTGCGCCACGGCATGGACGGCGTGGTGGCCACCAATACCACCCTGGCCCGCGACGCGGTCAAGGGCATGGCGCATGGTGAAGAAGCCGGTGGCCTGAGCGGCGCGCCGGTGCGTGAGGGCAGCAACCGCGTGGTGCGCCAACTGCGCAACGCCCTAGGCCCGGCCTTCCCCATCATCGGCGTGGGCGGCATTTTGAGCGCAGCCGACGCGGTCGCCAAGATAGAGGCCGGAGCCGACGTGGTGCAGATCTACACCGGGCTGATCTACCAGGGGCCAGCCCTGGTACAGCAAGCAGCCCTGGCCCTCAAGTCTATGAAGAAATAGGCGGTTAGCGCTTATTCCTCATGGCTTTATTGCTACTATTTTTTTAGCATGGGCAATTCAAACAGCGTCCGTTCGCTGTAGTTGGCATCGGCCTTGATCTGCTTCTCGGTATACGGCAGCTTGACCCATTCGCCTGCCGCGTACTTGCGGGTTTGGTCGCTGAAGTGCGCGCTGGTCGGGTCGGACGACTGGCTGTAGGTCAGGATACCTTCGGCCACCGGACCGGCGTTGTCCCAAGTCACAAACTGGATGTAGCTGTTGCCAAAGGCACCGGCATTGGTGGCTGGGTCGGCGGTGTAGATGAACTGACCTGGTGCCACCTGGGTGCGCACGCCCGCCCAGTTGTTGTAAGTCGAGCGGCCACCCGGTATTGCCAGCACGCCCTCGGCACGTTGCAGCAGTTGCACGTCCTGGGTGCGGGCACGGCGCTTGATGGGGTCGTCAAACTGTGGGCTGGCCACCAGGGTTTCCAGCTGCGCCATGGCCGCGGCCAGGTTGGAGGAGCCGCGCGGGGTTTCCTGCGGGTCGGCCGGGTTGAACGGCACGCTCCACCACGACGCATCGTTCAACTCGCCCAGAGCGGCGTACAGCTCGTCGAACAGCACCACGCCCTGGTTGCTGGGGGTGTGTGCGGTGTTCCAGGCTTGCAGTACGGCACAGGCATCCAACGCCGCCGGTGTGGCACCGCTGCTGGCCAGGCAGCCCGAGACAAAGCCCGGCAACCACTTTTCGGCCTTGAAGAAGCGGCTCTTCAGGTAGAGCTGCTGCAGGTTGGCCAGCGTGAAGCGGTAACCGCCTTGCCCGTCGGTGCCTGCCAGGCGGTCACGCACCATGGCGTGGCCGGTGCGGGTGCGGTTGCTTTGCGGCAGCGCTTCGGCATTCGGGCCGGTGGCGATGATTTTGGCAAAGCCGCCCAGGTAAGTGTTCAGACTGGGCCACCAGTGGCTGTCGTTGGAGTTCATCGCGTAGTCTGGGCGCTTGACCCAGGGCCGTCCGACCGCCGGGATGCTGCCCGACCAGTCGCAGGCTGCGGTGGTACCCGCCATCACCACCACACCGGTGCTGGCCATCAAAGGCTGGAACGGTGGGGGCACACAGGCGGCCAGTTGCGCGTCGGGCACATTGGCGGCGACCGAGTAGTTGGCATACAGGGTGTCGCCGCCTTTGTCCGCAGCAATGGTATTGACCCAAGGCATGGCGTTATAGGTGGCCAGGGACTTGCGCAGGCTGTCCACGCTGGTGGACTTACCGTTCAGGATGACCTGGTCGATGAGCTGGTAGTTGCTGGCATTGGCATCTTGCAGTGCGTAGCCGCTGCCGGAGGTCCAGGTAAAGCTGCTGTCCATCAGCATGGGGCCGTACTCGGTGGTGTACAGGGTGCGCTTGATCTGGATCTGGTTGCCATCGGCACCCAGGGCGGACACGGTCAGCGGCACGGCCTTCATGGCAACGGATTTACCGTCCTTCAGGTAGCGCGTGGGGTTGCTGGGATCTATGGCCAGGTAGCGCACGGTAAAGCGGTTGTCGGTCGAGAAGGTGTGCGTCCAGGCGACTTTGTCGTTGAAGCCGATCAGGGGTAGCGGCACGCCCAGCAGGGTCGCGCCCATCACGTCATAGTGCTCACTGGCCACGGTGATGTGCACCTGGTTCAAACGCAGGGCACCCCACCATGGAAAGTGCGGGTTGCCCATCAGCAGGCCTTTGCCGCTCTGGGTGGTGTCGCGGCCCAGGCCCAGGCCGTTGGAACCAATGGTGTGGTCGCGCAAGGTCTGGAACGCCATCAACACGGGCGAATGGGCGTAGTCCACAGGCAGTACGGGTGTCTTGGCTTTGGCCACGGTCAACGGGGCGGCCGCTTTGGTAACGACAGCAGCGGGTGGCACGGCACTGCCGATGGCACCGATGAAGCCTAGCGAGCTTCCGACCATGGCAGCCTGTGAAAACCGCAGATAGGCATCTTCTTCGGTCATGGGCTTGACCCAGGCTTTGCCGCGACAGGCAATCGGCAATTTGGCCAGGCCGGTCTCGGACAGATAGCGGTTGTAGCCGGTCGCAAAACCATCGGCCAGTTCGCGGGTAGCACGGCTTGAGCCCGCCTTGAAGCGTGCCGCCTGGTCAGAGCCGAGTACCAGCTTGTAGAAGAAATCAGAGTCCACGTTGCTAAACTGGGTGCCCATCTGGCCCAGGTAGCCGCCAGCAGCACCGAAGTACTTGGCCCGCTCGCCATGCAGGGTGACCAGCTCTTCGGCAAACAAACAAAAGTTGTCCTGGGCAAACGCATAACCATAGCCATAGCCCGCACCCGTAAAACTGTCGGCCACGATGTGCGGCACGCCGTAGGATGTAGTGCGGATCGTGGCCGCGTATTCGGTAGGCACGCAGCCGCTGAGCAAAGCCGCAGCGATAGCGGCCACAAGCCCGATTCGCGCCGCAGGTATCCCGCGCGAGGTCGTCATTAGTTTCATACTTACTCCGTAATATTGGATTTAAGACCGAATAGATGTACACATTGTTACGTAAAACGGACTTATTCCATACTACTTTGCAAGTTATGTAACGCCCCCTATGGCTTATTCAAATGTACCTATTTTTGAGGATGGAAATTCACATTCGCGTGACTGATTCGCCGAAAAATGGTAGAGCAAAGCCAAGTTTGGCGACCTAGCCTCAAGCCCCACAAGAAGGCGATAAGACGCTGTGCACCAGAGGCAACAGGCTTGTATCCAGAGGGCTCGGCCAGCATCGCCATGGAGCACCACAGCGCACTGCGAAGCCCTCCCCCCCTACCGCCGCCCGCCACCCGATAACAGACCCAGAGATTGCACTCGGCATGGAGTTCGGCAGAGCTGCTCTGCCACACCAAACGGCTCCGTTCCAGGACCACATGGGGGTCTGCCAGGCTCACCAGACGGCATACATATTTATCGACCACCCCAATCGCCTGACCGGCAGCTTGGGGCCAGACCAGATCCAGGCGGGCCATCGCACCGGTCCACATGCTGCGCAACATCTGCCCGCCAAAATGCAGCAATAGGCCTGCTGGGCCCGCAATGCAAAACGCCACCGCAGACAAGCCTGCGGTGGCGTTTTGAAATACTATCTATTTAATAGCTGCTAGCGCAATTAGAGTATGCGCTAGAGGCCATTTTTATACCCCATTCAGCGTCCGGTTCCGGCCATGCGAGAAGTGGTCTTGTCCAGCATGACTTCAGGCGTATTGGCTTCTTCCCAGGTTTCGTTGTTCAAGGCGGCATCCAGGCGCTTCATGTCCAGGTCGCCAGTCCATTTGGCCACGACCAGGGTGGCTACACCGTTGCCGACCAGGTTGGTCAAGGCGCGGGCTTCGGACATGAAACGGTCAATACCCAGAATCAGCGCCAAACCGGCTACGGGTACATGGCCCACGGCAGACAAGGTGGCGGCCAGCACGATGAAGCCGCTGCCCGTCACACCGGCTGCACCCTTGGAGGTGAGCAGCAGCACCAGTAGCAAGGTGATCTGCTGGCCGATGCTCATCGGGGTGTCGGTGGCCTGGGCGATGAACACCACCGCCATGGTCAGGTAAATGGAGGTGCCGTCCAGGTTGAACGAATAGCCGGTAGGAATGACCAGGCCGACCACCGATTTCTTGGCACCGGCGTTTTCCATCTTCTCCATCATGCGGGGCAGCACCGACTCGCTGGACGAAGTACCCAGCACGATCAACAGTTCTTCCTTGATGTACTTGACGAACTTCAAGATGCTGAAACCATGCAGCCGCGCCACGATACCCAGAATTACAAACACGAAGATCAGACAGGTGCCGTAGAAGGTACCCATCAGCTTGCCCAGCGACACCAGCGAATCCACGCCGTACTTGCCGATGGTGAAGGCCATGGCACCGAACGCGCCGATCGGAGCCACTTTCATGACCATGCCCACGATGTCGAACATCACGTGCGAGAACTTCTCGATGAAGTCAAACACCTGGGTGCCCCGGCCGCCAAACTTGTGCAGCGCAAAGCCGAACATCACCGCAAACAGCAGCACCTGCAGGATTTCGCCTTTGGCAAACGCATCTACCACCGTGGAGGGAATCACGTTGAGCAAAAAGTCGGTGGTGGTAACCATCTTGCCGGGAGCGGTGTAGGCCGCAATGCCCTTGGTGTCCAGCGTGGAGGCATCAATATGCATGCCCGAGCCGGGCTGGATCAGGTTGACCATGACCAAGCCAACGATCAGCGCCAGCGTGCTCATGATTTCAAAGTACAGCAGCGCCAGGCCGCCGGTTTTGCCGACCTTCTTCATGTCTTCCATACCGGCGATACCCACCACCACGGTACAGAAAATGATCGGAGCAATCAGCATCTTGATCAGCTTGATGAAGCCATCGCCCAACGGCTTCATCTGCGCGCCCAGATCGGGCTGGAAATGTCCCAACGCCACGCCCATGGCGACCGCGAACAGCACTTGCACGTAAAGGGACTTGTAAAACGGCTTCTTGGCCGCCGGAGTATCTGAGTGCATGGGGCAAACCTTTCTGGATAAATAAATGGCCGCCCACACAGGCAGCAGAACAATGTTTAATTTATTCGCAAAAATACGCGTCGCCATTGTGGAAACTACGGTGGAAAAGCCCGAACCATGGCCCCAACGGCATCCAGCCTGCGCAATTTGTAACAATTCCAGCGCTGGTGGTGTCAGCGTCGGCCGGGGTTGGAGCGTTTTAGGTGGGTAACAACAACATTTTGAGGACTCTCCATGCAATTTATCCGTGCCATCGCTTTTGCTGCCATTGCAGGTACCACCATCCTCGCCGCCACCGGCTGCGCTGTCGTGCGCAAGCAAGAAACTGTGGGCGCATATGTGGACGACGCAGCCATCACCACCTCGGTCAAGGCCCGCTTTGTCGATGACAAAACCGTCGATGCCGGCGCCATCAGCGTGCAAACCCTCAAAGGCACCGTCATCTTGTCGGGCTTCGCCAAATCCGGTGCCGAAAAGAGCCAGGCCGAATCCATTGCCCGCAACGTCAAGGGCGTGAGCTCTGTGCGCAACGACCTGGTCGTGCGCCCTTAAGAAACCGCGATCTCCGGTTAACTAGGCTGGCCGCGGTGCCCTCCGCAGCCGGCCTTTTTTTTGGCCCGTCGGGACTGCAATTTACCGCCCCGCCACACAAAAGTGCCATGTTTTAGGACCACAATCCCCTTATGGAAAATACTGATGCACTGAATGACCGCAACGTCGCCCTGGCCTGGGCCGACCTGCAAGCCCACGCCAACAACGGCCAACCGCTCGACACCGATGCCTACCGCTTGGCCTTTGCCGACCCCGAGTTTTTACTGCGCCGCGAAACCCGCGGCATCCGCTTTCAGCTGGAAATGCTCAAGCCCGACCTGGCCCAACAAGCCCAAGGGATTGAAAACACCGTCGTCGTCTTCGGCAGCGCCCGCTTCCCAGCCCCCGAAGACGCGCAGCCTGCGCTGGCAGCCGCCGAAGCCAGCGGCGATGTCGAGGCCCTGAAAATCGCCCAGCGTCGCATGCGCAACGCCCGCTACTACGACCAGGCCCGCCTGTTTGCCCGGCTGGTGGCCAACTACAGCGCCAACCGTCCCGCTGCCGACCGCATCTACATCTGCACCGGCGGTGGCCCCGGCATCATGGAAGCCGCCAACCGCGGTGCGCATGAGATGGGCGCACTGAACGTGGGCCTGAGCATCGCCCTGCCCCACGAGCAAGGCGGCAACCGCTACGTGTCGCCCAGCCTGAACTTCAAGTTTCACTACTTTGCGCTGCGCAAAATGCATTTCATGATGCGCGCCAAAGCCCTGGTGGCCTTCCCTGGCGGCTTTGGCACGCTGGACGAACTGTTTGAAGTGGTAACCCTGGTACAAACCGGCAAAACCAAGGCCGTACCCATCATTTTGTTTGGTGTGGACTACTGGAAAAAGCTGATCAACTTTGACGTGCTGATCGAAGAAGGTGCCATCTCCGCCAGCGACATGGACCTGTTTAACTTCGTCGACACCCCCGAAGACGCGTGGACGGCTATTCGGGCGTTTTATAAAATTTAAGCGGCCAAGCCACTTTAGAGCCGCCGCCCACCACGGCCCCCACCACCCAAAACAGTCCGGCCACGCCCACGTAGGCGCTGGCTGCGCCAAACAGCAGCGGCATCACCACACTGGACGCATTGATGCTCATCAGCCGCAGGCCCAGGGCCTCGCCGTGGCGGTGCGCGGGAGTGATCTGGTGCAGAGTACTCATGATCATGGGCTGTACCGAACCCAGAGCCAAGCCCAAGAACACCGAACACACGCCCATCGCCACCGCGCTGGGCAACAACGGATACAGCGCAAACAGTGCGGCCGTCATCCACATCGCGCCCACAATCACCGCGCAGTCGTGCAGCCACCATCGGCATAGCCATGCGCACCACCGCGGCCGCAATCGCAAAACCGCCCAGGATGGTGCCGATGGTCGAGGCGCTCAAGCCGCGCTCGTGGCCCAGGATGGGCACCACAAAAGTGTGCACATCCCAGCAGGACGATAAAAACCAGTTCACCAGCAGCAGACGGCGCAACATGGGGTCGTGCAGCAAGTCCAATACGCGTGGCTTGGCTGCGCCCTGCACGGCGTGGATGGGCGGCAGCTCTTGCACGCCCTGCACCAATGCCCAGGTGGCCAGCGGCAGTACCACCATCAGGGCAAATGCCGCCTGAAACCCCCACTGGTCGGCGGGCACGCTGCCCGCGTGGTCGATCATCAACCCGGCTGCAAACGGCCCGATGAAGTTAGACAGTGCAGGCCCCAGCGCCAACCAACTGAACACCTGCTTGAGCTGGGTGGAACCCTCGGCCGCGCGGCCCACATGGCGCTGCAAGGCAATCACCGCGATGCCGGTGGCCCCGCCGGTCAGCAGCGCGCTGGCACACAGCACCGGATAGACCGGAAATGCCGCCGCCAGCACCGCGCCCAGCACGGCCATGCCCACGCTGATGGTCACCGGCTTGCGCAAGCCGTGGCGGTCCGCGTAGCGCCCGGCGGGCAGGGCCAGAAACACCTGGGTTAAGGCAAACAAGGCCAGCAAGCCCCCTACCGCCAGCCCGCTGTGACCGGCATGCAAAGCCAGCAAAGGAGCGGCCAGGCGGATGCCGGTCATACAGGCGTGCAGGCAAATCTGGGCGGCGATGAGGCGAGCCAACGCAGGGTTCATGGCAGAAATTTATATACCAAATCAGGCTCTAGCGCATATTCCACTTACACTAGAAGCTATTATTTAAGGAGCAACATCGCTCACAGCGCACCATCGTCCAGATCCGCCGATGCGGGCAGCAGCGCCAGCGCTTCCGTCTCGGGCAGTGCCTCTACCACCTTCAGGGCACGGCGCATCTGGCGGGTGCGGGTGTCGGCCTTGTCCAGGGTGTCGGAGGCTTTTTGCACCTGTTCGCGGATACGCGCCACCCATTCGCCGTAGCGCTCGAACTCGGTTTTCACCGCGCCCAGCACCTTCCACACTTCCGATGCCTGCTGCTCCAGCGCCAGGGTGCGAAAGCCCATGTGCAGGCTGTTGAGCATGGCCAGCAAGGTGGTCGGCCCGGCCAGGGTGACGCGGTAGTCGCGCTGCAGGCTGTCCATCAGGCCAGGGCGGCGCAGCACCTCGGCGTACAGGCTTTCGATGGGCAAAAACAGAACGGCGAAGTCGGTGGTGTGCGGCGGGGCCAGGTAGCTCTCGGCGATGGACTTGGCCTCGGCGCGGATGCGGGCTTCCAGCGCCTTGGCAGAGGCCTCGGCCGCCACCGCATCGGCACGTTCGTGGGCATCGAGCAGGCGCTCGTAGTCGTCGCGCGGAAACTTGGCATCGATGGGCAGCCAGACCGGCGCGCCGTCGGCACTGCGGCCGGGGAAGCGCACTGCAAAGTCCACCCGCTGGTTGCTGCGCGGCTTGGTCTCGACCTGCTTGCCGTATTGCTCGGGCGTCAGCACCTGCTCCAACAGATTCTCTAGCTGCACCTCGCCGAACATGCCACGGGTTTTGACGTTGGTCAGCACGCGCTGCAAATCGCCCACTCCCTGCGCCAGCGACTGCATTTCGCCCAGGCCTTTGTGCACCTGCTCGAGCCGGTCTGCCACCTGTTTGAAGCTTTCGCCCAGGCGGGTTTCCAGGGTGGTTTGCAGCTTTTCGTCCACCGTCTGGCGCATCTCATCCAGCTTGGCGGCATTGCTCTGCTGGAGCTGCAGCAGCTGTGCCTCCAGCGTGGCGCGCACCTCGCCCATGCGCCGGGCGTTGGATTCGCCCAGGGCCTGGAGCTGGGTGCTCAGGGTGTCGCTGACCGAGCGCTGCAGCAGGGCGAGTTGCTGGGCCAGCGCGTCGATCTGGGTGTTTTGCGTGCGCGTGGCCTCGGCACTTTGCTGCACCAGGGTGCGCTGGAAATTGGCGAAACTGGTGCCCAGCTCTTGCCGGTCGGCCCGTGAGGAATCCCGTTGGGCGCGCTCCAAGCGGTCCACGACAGAATTGTCGGCCTCGGGCGGCTTGCGCAGCAGCAAGGCCAACAACAGCGCCAAGTTCAGCACGGCCAGCGCCAGCAGCCCCCATTCGGTCAAGCTCATCAATACTATCTATTTGCTAGCTACTTGTGCAGCATTGATGGGCGTGAGCGGCTTGTTTTGTATCAAAAATCCGATCAGGTTGTCGGCCGCCAGTTGTGCCATGGCCGTACGGGTGGCCACGGTGGCGCTGGCGATGTGCGGGGTCAGCACCACGTTGGGTACGGTGAGCAGGTCGGGGTGAACCTTGGGTTCGCCCTCGAACACGTCCAGCCCGGCGGCGGCGATGCGGCCATCGCGCAGGGCCACGGCCAGGGCCGCGTCGTCCACAATGCCGCCGCGCGCGATGTTGACCAAGGTGGCAGTAGGCTGCATCAACGCCAGCTCGGCCGCACCGATGGTGTGGTGTGAGGCAGCGGAATACGGCACCACCAGCACCACGTGGTCGGCAGTCTTGAGCAGCTCTTCTTTGGAGACAAAACGGGCCTTGCAGTCGGCCTCGGTAGCCGCATCCAACTGGCTGCGGTTGTGATAAATCACATTCATGCCAAAGCCGTGGGCGCCGCGCTTGGCGATGCCCTGGCCGATGCGGCCCATACCGATGATGCCCAGCGTACTGCCGTGGATTTCGGCTCCGGCAAACATGTCGTAGCTCCATTTTTTCCACAGCCCGGCGCGCAGGAAATGCTCGCTCTCGCTGATGCGGCGGGCGGTGGCCATCAGCAGGGCGAAGCCGAAGTCGGCGGTGGTTTCGGTCAGCACATCGGGCGCGTTGGTAGCCAGCACGCCGGCGGCGCTCATCGCGTCGATGTCGAAATTGTTGTAACCCACTGCCATGTTGGCGCAGATGCGCAACTGCGGGCAGGCGGTCAGCAGCTCGGCATCGATGCGCTCGCTGCCGGTGGTGAAGGCACCCACCTTGCCCTGCAGGCGGGCGATCAGCTCGGCTTTGCTCCAGGATGCGTCGTCTTGGTTGGATTCCACCTCAAAGTGCTGCTCCAGGGCGGCGATGGTGGCGGGGAAGATTTTGCGGGCAACAAGAATGGCAGGTTTGGTCATAGGGGTGTCTCAATTTCAAAAACTTGGCGCAAGTAGCCAACGTACTTTTCGTCTTCGCACATATTCTTGCCGGGCGAGTCAGATAGCTTGGCCACCGGCTGGCCGTTGCAGCGGATCATCTTGATGACGATTTGCAGCGGCACGTGTGCTGGCGGGTCGCCCATGTCGTTGGTCAGGTTGGTGCCAATGCCAAAGGCCAGCAGGCAGCGGCCGCGGAACTGCTGGTACAGCGCAATGGTGCGCGGCACAGTCAGGCCATCGCTGAAGATCAGCACCTTGGTGAGCGGATCGACGCGGTTTTTTTTGTAGTGCGCCAGCAGTCGCTCGCCCCACTGGAACGGGTCGCCGCTGTCATGCCGCGCGCCGTCGAAAAGCTTACAGAAGTACATGTCGAAGTCGCGCAGGAAGGCATCCATGCCATACACGTCGCTGAGCGCAATGCCTAAGTCGCCGCGGTATTCCTTGGCCCACATCTCGAAACCAAACACCTGGCTGTCGCGCAGACGCGGGCCCAGGGCCTGGCAGGCCTGCAGGTACTCGTGGGCCATGGTGCCCAGCGGGGTCAGTCCTAATTGCATAGCAAACAATACATTACTGGTGCCCGTAAACTGCCCCTGAGGCCCTGAACCCAGCTGGGCCACCAAGGTGCGCAGCACCTCTTCGTGCCAAGCTTTGCTGTAGCGGCGGCGGGTGCCGTAGTCGGCAATCTTGAGATCAATCAGGCCGTCGCCGCGCAACTGGGTGATCTTGGTCTGCAACCGCTGCCGTGCCACCGCCATGTCGGGCGCGGTGGTGGCGTGGCGAAAGTACACCTCGTTAACGATGGCCAGCACCGGAATCTCGAACGGGATCACGTGCAGCCAAGGGCCTTGTATGGAGATGTCGATCTCGCCATTGGGCAAAGGGGTCACGGCGATGTATTTCTCGTTGAGCCTAAACAGCCCCAGAAAGTCCACAAAGTCGCTTTTGATAAAGCGCATGGAGCGCAGATAGCCCAGCTCGGCCTCGGAAAATCCCAGACGGCACAGCCCGCGGATTTCGGCCTGGATCTCGGCCACAAACGGGGCCAATTGCACGCCCGGGTTGCGGCATTTGAAACGGTACTGCACCTGTGCGGCGGGGAAGTGGTGCAACACGACCTGCATCATCGTGAACTTGTACAGATCGGTATCCAGCAGGCTAGTGATGATCATATAAATCGGCGGGCACAGGGCAAATACGGAGAAGTTATAGACACGGTCGCGCCAAAGTGTAGGGGATTCGCGCAGCGGCACCCTTTCGTTGAAAAACCTAGGGTTTTCGATAACTAAAGCAACTTTATTTAGTTAGTCTGCTCGTTTTATAGTTCGGCACCAGCGTGAAATAGTTCACACCCCTTGCTGGAACCTGTTCCCCAACCGAACCCTTGCGTTCACCCCTCTCTAGGAGACAACATGAAAAAATATACCGCCACCCTGGTGCTGTCCGCTCTGGCTTTTGCCGCCACCACGGCGTGTGCTGCAGAACCCGTGATCGGCCTGATCACCAAGACCGAAACGAACCCGTTTTTCGTGAAGATGAAGGAAGGTGCGCAAGCCGAGGCCAAGAAACTCGGTGCCAAGTTGCTCAGCGCCGCAGGCAAGCAAGACGGCGACAACGCCGGCCAGATCACCGCCATCGAAAACATGATGGCCGCCGGTGCCAAGACCATCATGATCACGCCCAACGATTCCAAGGCCATCATCCCCGCCATCAAGAAGGCCCAGGCCCAAGGCGTGATGTTCATTGCACTCGACAGCCCCACCGACCCCGTGGAAGGCACCGATGCCCTGTTTGCCACCGACAACTACAAGGCCGGCATTCTGATTGGCCAGTACGCCAAGGCTGTCATGGCTGGCAAGCCCGCCAAGATCGCCACGCTCGACCTGTTCCCCGGCCACCCCGTGGGCGCGCAACGCCACAACGGCTTCATGAACGGCTTTGGCCTGGCTGCCGCCGATGCCAAGAGCAACGAACTGTCCAAGACGGCTGAAATCGTCTGCATGGCCGACAGCTATGGCGACCAAGCCAAGGGCCAGACCGCCATGGAAAACTGCCTGCAAAAGAACCCTGACATCAACGTGCTGTACACCATCAACGAACCCGCTGCTGCCGGTGCCTACCAGGCACTGAAGGCTGCCGGCAAGGAAAAAGGCGTACTGATCGTGTCCGTGGACGGCGGCTGTGCCGGTATCAAGAACGTCAAGGCCGGCATGATTGCTGCCACCTCGCAGCAGTACCCATTGAAGATGGCCAGCATGGGCGTGGCCGCTGGTGTGGCATTTGCCAAAGACGGCAAAAAAGCCACCGGCTACACCGACACCGGCGTGACCCTGATCACCGACCACCCACAAAAGGGCGTGGACAGCAAAGACACCAAAGTCGGCATGGACCTGTGCTGGGGAAATAAGTAAATACCCCCAGGCTGCAGCGCTACGCGTCTTTCTCCAACCCCCTTGCAGGGGGCGATACCAGTGGCCTGGCAAAGCCAGTTCCACGGTATCCCTGAGGGGCGTGCGTTCTGGCTGATAGCTGGGGCTCGTCATTTACCCGGCATGGCAAAGATCCGCCGGGGCAGCCACACACACAGCGGCTGCCCCGTTTTTCAACCCATTTTTCCAAGGCTTACCGTGAGCACACTCAAAGAAAAACTACCGCCGATTGGCACGCTCGGGCCGTTCATTGCCCTGCTGATCGCCTGCGTTGTCTTCGCCACCCAAAGCGATCGCTTTTTGTCGGCAACCAACTTTTCGCTGATCCTGCAACAGGTCACCGTGGTCGGCGTGATCGCCATTGGCCAGACCCTGATTATTTTGACGGCCGGTATCGACCTGTCGTGCGGCATGGTGATGGCCCTGGGCGGTATCGTCATGACCAAGCTCTCGGCCGACCTGGGCTTGCCCGCGCCGCTGGCCATCCTGTGCGGCATCGGTGCCACAGCGCTGTTTGGCCTGCTCAACGGCCTGCTGGTCACGCGTATCAAGCTGCCGCCGTTCATCGTCACTCTGGGCACGCTGAACATTGCCTTCGCCATCACCCAGCTGTACTCCAACTCGCAAACCATCACCGATGTGCCCCCGCTGATGACGGCCCTGGGCAACACCTTCTCGATTGGCGGCACGGCCTTCGCCTACAGCACGCTGCTGATGCTGGCCTTGTATGCCGGTGTCTGGTTCTACCTGCGCGAAACCGCCGCTGGCCGCCACGTGTACGCGGTGGGTAACAACCCCGAAGCCACGCGCCTCACCGGTATCCCCACCGAGCGCGTCTTGCTGGGCGTGTATGTGCTGGCCGGTATCTTGTACGGCGTGGCCTCTCTGTTGTCGGTAGCCCGTACTGGTGCCGGTGACCCGAACGCCGGGCAGACCGAAAATCTGGATGCCATTACCGCCGTGGTACTGGGCGGCACCAGCCTGTTTGGTGGCCGTGGCGTGATCCTGGGCACCCTGGTGGGCGCGATCATCGTCGGCGTGCTGCGCAACGGCCTGACGCTGATGGGCGTGCAGTCGGTGTACCAGGTGCTGATCACCGGTATCTTGGTAATTTTGGCGGTCGCTATCGACCAGTTGTCCCGCAAAGGAGGCCGTTAATGTCTACCGAACACAAAATCGTCATGAAGGCCACCGGCCTGATCAAACGCTACGGCCAGGTCACGGCCCTGGACGGTGCCGACCTGGAACTGCGCCAAGGCGAAATCCTGGCGGTGATTGGCGACAACGGCGCGGGCAAGTCCTCGCTGATCAAATGCCTGTCCGGTGCCACCATCCCTGATGAAGGCGAAATCCTGCTGGACGGCAAGCAGATCCACTTCAAGAGCCCCATGGATGCCCGCCAGGCCGGGATCGAAACGGTGTACCAGGATCTGGCCGTGGCTGCTGCCATGAGCATCTCGGAAAACCTGTTTCTAGGCCGCGAAATCCGCCGCCAGGGCTTTGCCGGTAACGTGCTGCGCATGCTGGACAAAAAGAAGATGCTGGAAGAAAGCATCTCCCGCATGAAAGACCTGAAGGTCGGCATCCGCTCCATGACGCAGGCGGTGGAAACATTGTCGGGCGGCCAGCGCCAGTGCGTGGCCGTATCGCGCGCCGCAGCTTTTGCGCAGCACGTGGTCATCATGGACGAACCCACGGCCGCGCTAGGTGTCAAAGAAGGCAATATGGTGCTGGACCTGATCCGCCGGGTGCGCGACAAGGGCTTGTCGGTGATTTTGATCTCGCACAACATGCCGCACGTGTTCGAGATTGCCGACCGCATCCACGTGGCCCGTCTGGGCAAGCGCGGCTGCGTGCTCAATCCGCACAAGATCAGCATGGCGGACACCGTGGCAGTGATGACCGGGGCCATCCGCCCGGACGAGCTGCCCGCCGAATCGTTGGCGCACTGACCATGTTGAAAGGAATCGATCCTTTGCTCACGCCAGAGCTCTTGAAAGTACTGGCCGAGATGGGGCATGACGATGCCGTGTTGCTGGCCGATGCCAACTTCACGGCCCTGCGCCTGGCCGCTGGCAAGCCCGTGCTGTACCTGCCTGGCGTGGGCATGCAGCGCGCCGTGCAGGCGGTGGAATCGGTGCTGCCGCTGGCGGCCGACGTGGATGCCCCCGTGGCCTTCATGCAGGTCTCTGGCACCACCGCGCCCTACCGCTCGGCTTTGCAGCGCGAAGTGCTGGACATGCTGCAACCCAGCCTGCTACCCGGCCAGCAGGCCGAGTCGATTGAACGTTTTGCGTTTTATGAACGCGTGGCGAACGTCTACGCCATCGTGCTAACGGGCGAGTTGCAGCCCTTTGGCAACTTCATTCTGCGCAAAGGAGTCATCGGCGAAAATCTGCGGACATGAACGCACAACTCGCTCCCCCCCTGCTGCGCCCGCGTGGCTCCAACCACGTCGGGATGCGGCAGTTCAACGAGCGGGTCGTCCTGCAAGCCATCCGGCAACACGGCAGCCTGCCCAAGGCCGACTTGGCCCGGCTGACCCACCTCACCGCCCAGACCATCGGCCTGATCACCACCCGGCTGGAAGAAGACGGCCTGCTGCTGCGCCACCAGCCGGTACGCGGGCGCATCGGCCAGCCCTCGGTGCCGCTGGCATTGAACCCGGACGGGGCCTTTTCCATCGGCATCAAGGTGGGTCGCCGCAATACCGACTGGCTGCTGGTCGACTTCACCGGCAAAGTGCGCCAGCGCCTCACCCTGCCCTACGCCTTCCCCGACACCGCCGTGCTACTGCCCGCGCTGTCCACCCACATGCACACCCTGCGCGACAGCCTGGGGCCGCTGGAGTCGCGGCTGGTCGGCATCGGCGTGGCCGCACCCTTCCAGATGGGCGGCTGGCACAAGATGCTGGGCCTGTCCGACGCACAATCCAGCGACTGGAACGCACTGGACCTGGGTGCCGCAGTACAAGCCATGACCGACCTGCCCGTAAGCTTTGCCAAAGACACCAGTGCGGCCTGCGTGGCCGAGCTGGTAGCGGGCCGGGGCCGCGACCTGAAAACCTTTTTGTACATATTCATCGACACCTTTGTGGGCGGGGGCCTGGTGGTCAACTCGCATCTGCACAGCGGCCTGCACGGCAACGCGGGTGCGGTCGCCTCCCTGCCTATGCAATTGCCTTCCACGCCCGGCACCGCACCCGACCAGTTGGTGGCCCATGCCTCGCTGTGGGAGCTGGAGCAACGCCTGCTCGCGGTCGACTTGGACCCGACCGCCGCCTACGATGACCGGGCGCTGATGGCCCCATTTGTGGCCGAAACCCAGGCCTGGGTGGCACAGGCCGCTGCCGCACTGGCGCACTGCGTGGTCAGCGGCACCGCGTTTCTGGACCTGGAAGCCGTGGTGATCGACGGATCGCTGTGCCGCCCGCTGCTGGAATTGCTGTTGGAGCGCACCCGTCTGGCGCTGGCCGAGTTCAACTGGGAAGGCCTGTGGCGCACCGACCTAGTCGCAGGCAGCATCGGCTCGGATGCACGTGCCCTGGGCGGCGCGCTGCTGCCGCTGCACGCCAACTTTGCGCCGGACCGGGATTTGTTCCTCAAAACCTAAGCTTGGAGACCATCGTTCAGATGGTGCTCTTCCAGAAAATCCAGAAACCGCCGCACCGCAGGCACCATGCCCCGGCGAGACGGAAACACCGCATGGAACACGCCCGGGTGCGGGGCCCAGCCGGGTAGCACCGGCAGCAGTTGCCCCTGGCGCACCTCGTCGGCACACATGTAAGCGGGCAGCACGCAGATGCCGGTGCCGCCCAGCACCGCCAGCTTCAGGGTGAGCAAATCGTCGGCCACGTAGCGTGGCTGGTGGGTTACGGTACGGACCACACCTTCTGGTCCTTGCAGATGCCACACGGCCCGCCCGTCGCTGGCCGACATGCTGACGGAATCCAGCCGGCCCAAATCTTCCACCGTGGCCGGTTGGCCTTGGCGGGCCAGCTGCTGCGGGCTGACCACCAGCAACGAGCGCGTCATGCCAAAGTTCTTTACCACCAGGGTGCCGCTGTCGTCCAGCGTGAGCCGCACCCGCAGGGCCACATCCACGCCCTCCTCCACCAGGTCGACCACACGGTTGCTGACCCGCATGTCCACCTTGACTAGCGGGTAGCGGGCCAAAAACAGCGGCATTACTTCGCCCAGCGTGGTTTGCGCCAGCGTCACCGGGCAGGCGATGCGGATGGTGCCACGCGGCTCGGTTTGCGCCTGGGCCACGGCATCGGCTGCCGCATCGGCCTCGTCGCGCATGGCCATGCAATGGCGGTGGTAGATCTCGCCCACCTCGGTCAGCGACAGTTTGCGGGTGGTGCGCTGCAGCAGGCGCACGCCCAGCCGGGCCTCCAGCTCGGCCACCCGGCGCGACAGCCGGGATTTGGGCAGGCCCAGCGCGCGGCCAGCCGCCGCAAAGCCACCCCGCTCCACCACTTCGGCAAAGTAGGCCATGTCGTTTAGGTCCTGCATTTTTGGCTCCATCGTCCCACCAGCAGGACAATGTAGTGCATTTTCACCCACTTATCGAAGCATTGGAGTGGTGAGAAACTCTATCCATCGCCACATTGGTGGCTCTACTACCCAACTACACCATGAAACTGCTCCACATCGACTCCAGCATCCTGGGCTCCAACTCCGTTACCCGCAGCCTCACCGCCCAAATCACGGCGCAGTGGCAAGCCAGCCACCCTGGCACCACGGTTGAGCACCTCGACCTTGCCGTGGCTACGCCCAGCCACCTGTCCACCGAATCCCTGGGTTTTCGCATGCCGCCCACGGACGCTACCCTGACCCCGGCACAACGCGCTGAAAACGCCATTTCCGAGCAACTGGTGCTGCAATTCCTGGCTGCCGATGTCATAGTCATCGGTGCACCGCTGTACAACTTCACCATCCCCACCCAACTCAAGGCCTGGATTGACCGCATCTGCCAAGTGGGCCGCACGTTCAGCTACACCGCGACCGGCCCCGTCGGCCTGGCCGGTGGCAAGACCGTGATCGTGGCCCTGGGCCGCGGCGGTGTGTATTCCGCCTCCCAAGGTGGCCGCGCCATGGAACACCAAGAAACCTACCTCAGTGTGGTGTTCGGCTTTCTGGGCGTAACCGATGTGCGCTTTGTACGCGCCGAAGGTGTGGCTATGGGCCCCGATGCCAAAGCGGCTGCCTTGGCTTCGGCCGAGAAGGAAATTGCAGCCCTGGCTGCTTAATTTGCGCTAGCCCGCCACCGGCGGGCGTATTCCAACGCGACGCTGTAGGTGTTGATCTGCACCTGCACTGTCTCTTCAATGCGCACCCCATAGCCGCCTGCCATGGCAAACGCCAGCGGCACGCGGCGCTGCCAGGCCCAGTCGAGGACCCGGCGGTCGCGGGCCTGCAAGCCGTCAAACGTGAGCTTGAGGCGACCCAGCCGGTCCCCCTCGAACGGGTCGGCTCCGGCCAGGTAGATCACCAGCCCCGGCGCAAAGCGCTGCGCCAGGTGGTCCAGCGCCATCTCCAATGCTTCCATGTACGCGTCGTCGCCACAGCCATCGGGTAGCGGCACGTCCAGATCGCTGGCCTCTTTGCGGAACGGAAAGTTCTTTTCGCCGTGCAGCGACAAGGTGAACACGCTCGTATCATTTTGAAAAATGTGTGCCGTTCCGTTACCTTGGTGCACGTCCAGATCGACCACCGCGACCTGCAAGGGCTGGCGGTGCAAGCGTCCCCACTCGGCCTGTGCCACCCGTGCCGCCACCGCCGCATCGTTAAAAACACAGAAGCCGCCGCCCTTGTCGGCGCTCGCGTGGTGGGTGCCACCGGCCATGTTGGCGGCAATGCCGTGCCCGGCCAGCGCATCGCGTACAGCGGCCACCGTGGCCCCGGCAGACCGGCGCGAGCGCTCCACCATGGCCTCACTCCACGGAAAGCCGATTTCCCGCATGGCTGCGGGCTGGAGCTGCTGGATGCTGCCGTCGGCAATGGCCCGGATATAGGCCGGATGGTGGGCCAGCGCCAACTCGCCGTCGCTGGCACGCGGGGCGGGTTGCATCTGCACACCGGGCAATTCCACCGCCACCCGGTCGCGCAGCATGTGGTACTTGGCCATTGGGAAACGGTGGCCATCGGGCAGGGGCAGGACAAAGTGGTCTGAGTAATATGCGCGCATCGGAAATGTGACTTGGGGATGAATTAGCCCGGCGATAGAGTCGAATCCCTAAAATGGTGCAGTGCAACAAACGCCTATTGCAAGCTGGAATGGACGGCCTATAATTTATTCCATGCTGCACTGCAACATAACCGGTAACGGATCAAGGTCAGCGCAGATAGTAAACTTTTCTTTTTTTAAACTGGAGATATTGACATGATGACTGCTGAACAACTCTTGGCCTCGCACAAAGCTACCGTTGAAACCCTGTTTGGTCTGACCACCAAGGCTTTCGAAGGCGTGGAAAAGCTGGTTGAACTGAACCTGACCGCTTCCAAGGCTGCTTTGACCGAAGCATCGAGCCACTCGCAAGCCGTTCTGAGCGTGAAAGACGCACAAGAACTGTTGGCTCTGCAAGCCAGCCTGCTGCAGCCTTTGGCTGAAAAGACCGCTGCTTACAGCCGTCACCTGTATGACATCGCCCAGGGCACCAGCTCTGAGTTCACCAAGGCTGTCGAAGGCCAATCCGCAGAAGCGCAAAAGAAGATTGCTGGCCTGATCGAATCCGCCACCAAGAATGCACCTGCTGGTTCCGAGTCCGCTGTGGCCGTGATGAAGAGCGCCGTGTCCGCTGCCAACAACGCTTTTGAATCCGTTCAAAAGGCTGTGAAGCAAGCTTCCGACGCTGCCGAAGCCAACTTCAAGGCTGTGGCTGCCCAAGCCGTGACCGCTGCTGGCACCACCGCCGCTGCTGCCACCAAGAAGCGTTAATTTCTGCGGGTCTGCCAGCAGACCCTGCAAGACAATCTCAGGGAACCCCGGTTCCCGCCAGTTGTCTCCTCGGGTTCTTTCGACGCCATCAGGCTCAGGAATCCTTCAAGGCCCCGTCCGAAATGACGGGGCTTTTTTTCGTCTGAACGCTATATAAATAATAGCCATCAACCCAATCAGAATATACGCTAGAGGCCAATTTTATTCAAACATGGCTCTTGGCCAGCATGGCTGCACGTAACGCGGGTAGCGCCTGCAGCATCGCCGCCCGGCCCGCCTCGATGGCCCTGCGGCGGCTGCCGAAGTCAGCGCTTTTCATGCCCAGCAGCACCGGGCGCACCACCACGTCGGCATCGCGCAGCTCATAGGTGTTGATGCTTTTGCCCATGATGGCAAAGGTTTGCAGCAGGATTTGCAGCGTGCCATCGGCCGGGTTGCCCTCCGGCGCGCTGGAGATGTCGACGGCGATCACCAGCTCGGCCCCCATTTGCCGGGCGAAGCGCACCGGCACGGGCGACACCAGGCCGCCGTCCACATACTCGTGCCCGGCAATCCGCACCGGCTGGAACACGGCGGGCACCGCGCTGGAGGCCCGCACGGCGGTGCCGGTGTCGCCGCGCTGGAACAACACCGCCTCGCCGCTGTTCAGGTCGGTAGCCACCACGCCCAGGGGCAGCGGCATCAGTTCGATCGGGCGGTTCGCCACCTGGGCGTTGACGTAGCGGGCCAGCGCGTCGCCGCGCAGCACGCCGCGGCTGAAGATGGGCAGGGTCCAATCGGTGAACGCGGCCTCTTCCATGGTGTCGGCCACCTGCTGCATCTGCGCGCCGGTCTTGCCGCTGGCATACAACGATGCCACCAAGCTACCTGCCGAGGTGCCCACCACCAGATCGGGGCGGATGCCTGCCTCTTCCAGCACCTGCACCACACCCACGTGCGCAAAGCCCCGCGCCGCACCGCCGCCCAGTGCCAGACCGATGCGCGGCAAGCGTTTGACGGCGGGTGGGTTGGTGGCAGGCGGCGGGTTCAGCTCGATCGGTGCGGTAGTGCAGCCTGCCAGTACCGCAGCCAGCAGGCCGATGGCCACGCTGCGCCGACCAAGAGCGTGCAAAGAGAAAAATGTCATAGGGGAACACGCCTGGGTATTTACTACTATAAATATAGCTGCAAGTCTTTACAGATAATGCGCTAGATGCCTATTTTATGCACAAAACAAAGGCCTTAGGCTCTGCGCTAAACTGCCAAAAAACTCAGGGCAATGCCACCGAAAAACGCCTGCCCCACACGGCCACCGCCGGGGCGACCCGGGTGCTGCGGGGCCGCTGACAGGCCACGTTCTACCGATACTGAAAGGACCACCCCATGCAAGGCCAGCTGGAATTTCACGACTCCGAAGTCCGCAGTATCGCGCTGCACGGCGACGCGCTCACCCTCGCCTTCTCCGCCGCCTTTGTGCAGGCCGACGGCGCAGGCGCGGGCTACGTGCAGACGCTGGAACTCGGCTGCACCGGGGCCTGCGTGGACGGCCCGCTGGCCGACGGTGTGGGCCGCCTCTCAAGCGGCAAGCTGTGGGTGGAGGGTGTGGCCCTGCCTGCCCTGCCGTTCCCGTACACCGCGCCCGGCCCGGTTCAGGTGGAGCTGCAGTTTTCCAACGGCACCCGGCTGGCCATCCGCGCCGCCACGCTGGAATGCCGGTTCACCGGCGATCCCACATTTGTCGAGTCGTTCGCCTGCTGAAACTCAAAATTTATAATAAATAGGCCGCTAGCGCATATAAAACCTACGCTAGTAGCTATTAATACAATAGCAAAATGCATTCCCTCCGCATTGCCGCTGCCCAGTCCATTTCGGTCCCAGGCGACATCTCCGCCAATGTGCGCATCCACACGCAGTTCATCGCGGCAGCGCAGCATGCCGGGGTGGACTTGCTGGTCTTCCCCGAGCTGTCGCTCAGCGGCTATGAGCCCGCGCTGCTGCCCGGCTGCGTGCTGCACCCCGGTGACGCGCGGCTCACGCCCCTGCAAAACCTGGCGCGCCAGGCCCGTATGGCCATCGTGGTCGGCGCGCCCATCGCCGCCCCGGATGCGCTGCGGCCCTACATTGGCGCCATCAGCTTCTTCCCCGACGGCAGCCACAGCGTGTACTGCAAAAAGCACCTGCATGCCAGCGAAGAAAGCTTCGCCACACCCGGCGACCCGGCGGGCGACAACCACTTTGCCGTGCACGGCACACCACTGGCCCTGGCCATCTGCGCCGATGCCATGCACGCGCCCCACGCCGAGCGGGCCGCCGCGGCGGGCGCATCGCTGTACATCGCCAGTTCGGTGGTGTCCGTCGGTGGCTACGCCGCCGAAGTCGCCCAGCTCCGCCAGCACACCCGCCAGTTCGGCATGGGCGTGCTGATGGCCAACCAGGGCGGCACCACCGGCGGCTATGTCTGTGCAGGCCAAAGTGGCTTTTGGGCACCGGGCGGTGACTTGGTGGTGGCGGCACCCGGCACCGGGCCGGTGCTGGTGGTGGCGGAATATGGTGCGCAGGGCTGGAGCGGTGCGGTGCATGCGGTAGCACTGCCACCCTAATCCCCTAATCGCCCACAAAAAAAGCCGCAGCGATGCGGCTTTTGGGGGGATGGCAAGAGGCTGCTCAGGCTGCCGTTTTTTGCCGCATCTGCACCAGGGTGGCCACGCGCTTGAGCAGTTCGCGGTCGTTCCAGGGTTTCTTGAAGATGCCGTACAGGCCCTGGCAGTCGTGCACGCGGGCCTGCATTTCGTCGTGACCGGTGATGGCGACGATGGGCATGTCTTCGGTGTCCATATTGCCCTGCACGGCGGCAATCAGCTCGAAACCGTTCATGTTGGGCATTTCCAGGTCGGTGATCAGTACCGAGAAGCTGCCGGTGGCCAGCACCTCCAGCGCCTGGGCACCGTCATTGGCCAACGCAACGGTGTAGCCAGCGCCCTCCAGCAGCTTGCGCAGTTTGGCGCGGGCCACGGCCGAGTCGTCCACCACCAGCAGATCTTTGTGCGCCAGGCCCGATGGTTCGGGCACCACCATGGGTGCCTGCACGGTGGGGGCCACGGGCACCGCCGCCAGCACGGCGCGTGGCTGCGTGGCGACAAAGGCCGAAGCCGTCCCCAGCGTGTCGTCGTGCTTGCCCAGGCCGCGCAGCAGCATGTACAAACCCACCATGGCGAGTCCGATGGCAAAGGGCAGCAAATAGAGCTGAAAGAGGTCTAAAAAAGAGTTCATCGCAGTGTGTCCGGTTCGTGCCCGCTCTGGCGGCCGCAGAGTTGGCAGTTGTGTCGTCAAGGCTTGCCCACCTGGTAAGACACCACACCGTGCGTCGTACCAGCAGTCAGGGATTATGCGATTTTTGTGCCCGCTAATCGGTCACATCGCGTAACAGGTTTTCAGAGGCCCTACCCGGGACTTGGCTACAGGGTGCCGCCAAAGTCTATTCTGGCTGTAGCATGGGTGGCACATTTTCAGAATTTATAAACAATTGGCTTCTAGCGCATATACCACCTACGCTAGTAGCTATTTATTCCATAGCACCATGCCCCGCATCGCCGCCCTTGCACAATCCGCCGCCCCCACCGGGCTGGACTTCTGGTCCGCCCGTTTCGTCACCGAATCCGCCGAGCGCCTGACCGTGCGCAACGACGTGGCCGAAGCCCCCAGCCGCGAGCGCGATACCGGGGTGATGGTCTGCGTGCAGCACGGCGGCGGCCAGGGCTTTGCCGCCACCAGCGATGTGTCTGACCACGGCCTGCGCCAGGCCTTTGCCCAGGCCCAGTCTTTGGCCGCCGCCAGCGCCGCACACAGCGTGTTCGATTTCCGCGATGCACCCCGGCCCAGCGCGACCGGCAGCTTCACATCCTCCAACCAGCGCCCGGTGGCCCAGACCACGCTGGCCGAGCGCTTCGACCTGCTCAAGGAGGTGTGCGCCAGCGCCAACATCGGCGCGGAGATCGTGGACCGCAGCGCCGCCCTGTGGACCACCCACACCGAGCAAACACTGGTGACCAGCGACGGCGGCCACATGGCGCAGAGCTGGGACTTTGTGGTGCCCAACATCACCGCCGTGGCCAGTGCCAACAACGACACGCAAACCCGCACCTCGGCCGGCCAGTACAACGGCTTTTGCCAGCAGGGCGGCCTGGAGGTGCTGGACCGCGCAGGCTTCGCCCAGGACGGCCCACGCGTGGCCCGCGAGGCCCTGGAGTTGGCACGCGCCGCCAACTGCCCCACCGGCGTAATGGACGTGCTGCTGATGCCCGACCAGATGATGCTGCAGATCCACGAAAGCATCGGCCACCCGCTGGAGCTGGACCGCATCCTGGGCGACGAGCGCAACTTTGCGGGCACCAGCTTTGTGACGCTGGACATGTTTGGCCACTACGCCTACGGCAGCCCGCTGCTCAACGTGAGCTTCGCACCCGACCAGGCGCATGAATTTGCCGGTTTCGCGTTTGACGACGACGGCACCGAAGCCCAGCAGGCCTGGATCATCCGCCACGGCATCCTGCAGCGCCCGCTGGGCGGCAGCCTGTCACAGGCCCGGGTACAAGCCCTGGCACCGGGCATGGGCGGCGTGGCCACCACCCGCGCGTGCAACTGGAACCGCGCGCCCATCGACCGCATGAGCAACCTCAACATCGCGCCCGGCGACAGCAGCCTGGCGCAGATGGTTGCCAGCATGGACTACGGCATCGTGCTGCGCACCAACGCGTCGTGGAGCATCGACGATTCACGCAACAAGTTCCAGTTTGGCTGCGAATGGGGCCAGATGGTGCGCCACGGCCAGCTGGCCGAAATCGTCAAACGGCCCAACTACCGCGGCATTTCCGCCGGGTTCTGGCGCTCATTGGCCATGGTGGGCGATGCATCCACCTTCCAGGTCATGGGCACGCCCTACTGCGGCAAAGGCGAACCCAACCAGGTGATCCGCGTGGGCCATGCTTCGCCCGCCTGCCTGTTCAAGGGCGTGTCGGTGTTTGGCGGAGCCGCATGATGCCAAGCTACTTCCAACACCTTGCCGCCGCCGTCTGCACGCCCGTGGCCGGGGCCGACCGCGTCACGCTGTACTTCACCGCAGAAGCCTCCGACTTCATCCGCTTCAACCACGCCCAGGTGCGCCAGGCCACCCACGTGGACCAGCGCTACGGCACCGTCAGCGTGGTGACGGGCCACAAGCGCGCCTCCAGCAGCATCAGCCTGGGCGGCGACCTAGCCACCGACACCGCAGCCCTGCTGGCCGAGCGTGCGGCCTTATTGGAGCAGTTGCCCTTGGTGCCTGACGATGCCTACCTACTGCTACCCGACGCAGTGGTAGACACCGCGCGCAGCGCCAGCGGCACCTTGCCCACGCCGCAGCAACTGATCGCCGCCGTGGCCGAACACGCCACCGGCACCGACCTGGTGGGTTTCTACGCCGGTGGCAGCGTGCTGCGCGCCTTTGCCGACAGCCGCGGCCAGCGCAACTGGCACAGCGTGGAAAGCTTCCATTTCGACTGGTGCCTGTACCGCGAGAAGGACCAAGCCGTGAAATGCAGCTACGCGGGCACCGACTGGCAAACCCCGGAATTCGCCCGCCGCGTGGCCGAGGCCCGCACCCGCCTGGCCCTGCTGGCGCTGCCCCCTAAAGCCCTGGCCCCTGGTGCCTACCGCGTCTACTTCAGCCCCGTGGCCGTGGCCGAGCTGCTAGGCACCCTGGCCTGGGGCGGCTTTGGCTTGAAAGATTTGAAAACCGGCACCTCCACCCTGCTGCTAGCCCACCAGGGCAAAGCCGCCCTCAGCCTCCTCGTCAGCCTGACAGAGGCTACCGCAGACGGCATCGCCCCGCGCTTCCAGCCCGACGGCTTCACCAAGCCCGACGCAGTGCCCCTAGTGCGCGCAGGCCAGGTGGAAGCAAGCTTGACAGCCCCGCGCAGCGCGGTGGAATACGGCGTGCCCACCAACGGCAGCGGTGAAGGCGAAAGCCCCGAATCCCTGTCCATGGCCCCCGGCACCCTGCCCGAGGCCGAAGTGCTCAAAACCCTGGGCACGGGGGTGTTCATCAGCAACCTGCACTACCTCAACTACAGCGACCGCCAAGCCTGCCGCATGACCGGCATGACCCGCTTCGCCTGCTTCTGGGTGGAAGACGGCCAGATCGTTGCCCCGATCGCGGTGATGCGGTTTGACGATTCGTTTTTACGCATGTTTGGGCCGGGCCTGGTGGCGCTGACGGATGTGGCCGAGCTGGTGCCTGCAGATGGCACGTACGGCGCAAGGCAGTTGCAGAGCGTGAGCGCGCCGGGGGCCATCGTGGATGGCTTTGCGCTGACGCTATAGCGCGCCCTATGTACCAAGGCGCGCTAGGACTTATTCAGCGTAGCCTCAAGACTTCTTTTTGCGCACCATCGGCAGCAGCGCTAGCGCCAGGCCCAGCAGCACCACGCTGCTGGGCTCGGGCACGTTGTGCAGCGAGAAGCTGGGCGCATCGGAGAACAGTACGTCACTGCCCTCGGCAAAGCTAAAACTATACGAAGCCAGCATCCAGTCCTGGCCGTTGTTCACCACCGAGCAGCTACCCGCAACGCAGGAATTGCCAAACAAGAAATCCTCCAGCGCACCGGAAGCATCGAAGCTGAGGTAGCCCGCACCGACGTTTGCTGCGGTGTAGGCCACACCGCCCCAGTTGAAACCGAAGTCCGTCAACAGGCCGGTCGCATCGATGCTTTGCGAGGGCAGCACACTGCTGGAATCAAAGGTAAAAAAACCATTCACCGTCGAGCCGCTGAGCGCGCCCGCGGTCACATTGGCGCTGAAGTCGTAGCTGACAGGCGTAGCCTGGGCTCCCCAAGAGGCCCCCCACAATACGGCGGCCGCGATCCACATTTTCTGCATGTTGTCTCCTTTGTTATAAATTCAATAATTATTAGTCATAGAAAATGCCATTTGGCATAACTATTATTACTTATAAAAAAGGCATGCAAACCCGGTTGCCCCTCTAGGTAGGGCTGCATGCCTATGCCTTGAAATGGCCCCGCCCGGTGGGGAGCGAGGCCTTCTCAATCACCTCCTGGGTGGAGGGTGTCAGCCCCGGCTCAGGGAGCCCAGGCGCCGTCGATGGACCACCGGCTATCTTGCAGGTAGCCGCTCGCCGTGTTCCATGCCGCACCGCCACGGCCATCGGCGATCCAGACTTCCGAGTCGTAATGGCGCAGGTAGCAGTCCGGGTATTTCAGTGCCGAGAAGCGCACACCGCCTACCGTGCTGGCCTGGGCGCAGAAGGTGGCATCGTCCCGGAACAGGTCGGTGCCATTCGGCGGATCCCGGTGGATGCGGGAGTCGGCATGGCGCAGGTATTCCCCCGGGAAGTTCTTCGACTCGAACGAGTAGCAGCTGGCATCCGACAGGCCGGCAACGATCTTCCAGGTGGCATCGAGCTTGAGCACGTTCGGGCTGTTGGCATCCACCACGGCGGTGTTGGCCACGCCATTGATGTGCCGGATGAAGCGGTTGTCGAAGCCGGGGGTCAGTACGCGCACCGAACGCATCTCACCCAGCGGCAGCAACACACTGCTGTGCCACAAACCGGTTTCTGCCGCCCAGGACGCATCGGCACGGAAGCTACTGGTGTCTTGCAGCGGATCCAGCCAGACCTCTGAGTTGGCGTGGCGGATGTAGCGGCCCGGCAGGTTCTTCGACTCCAGCGAGATGGTGCCGCCGCCGTCCAGGCCCTTTTTGGCGCAGAAGGTCGCGTCTTGTCCGAATTGGCTGCTGTTGTCGTTCAGGTCCAGCCGCAGACGCGCGTTGAAGTGCCGCAGGTATTTGCCCGGCTCGTTGATAGCCTCAAACGAGAGGCAGCTGGCATCAGCCAAACCGGGCATCACCTTCCACGATGCGTCCTTCTTAAGCAACTCGGGGCTGCTGGCGTTCGCCTGCGTCGTCACGCCCAAGCCATTGTCGTGGCGCAGGTAGCGGTCGGTGACGGTAGGCGTGACGGTGCGGAACGAATACGGAGCCCCCAGGCGCAGGTACGGATCCCCGTTGATCAAGGCCAGGTTGGCAGCACGAACGGCAGCGAAGTCCACCTTTTTGACCTGGCGGTCGTAGGTCAGGAAGCCGTTCATCTCGTCTTCCACGTCGGTGATTTCGGTGTACACCGCGCCACTCAAACCTTTGGAGCCTTGCAGCTCGCGCAGGGAATTGACCTGGCTGGTGTAGACCTGCGTCAGCGCCGCAGAATCCGGGTAGTTGATGTAGCAGCAGGTGGAATCAGGGTTCCACACGTGGCCCTCAATACGCAGCCCATTGCCGCCGAATTCACCCAGCATGGCCGGGCGGTTGGGCTGGTAGGCGGGGGCCACAGGGCCCGGGTAGTCGTGCGTGTCGATCAGGTCACCCGCACCCGAGTCGCCAGGTGCCCAGTTGATGCCCGAGTGCGTGTTGACCAGGCGGCTGGGGTCCCAGGCCTTGAAGGTATTGGCCATGCGCACCATGTCGAAGTCGCCCCAACTTTCATTGAAGATCACCCAGGTGACGACGGCGGGCGAGGAACGGTGTTCATCGACAATCTCGCGGTCTTCGGCCTCTACCCGTGCGCGCACGGCGGCGTTATCGTCCACATCCCAGGCGTTGGGCATGTCCTGCCAGACCATCAGGCCCAGCTTGTCGGCCCAGTAAAACCAACGCTGTGGCTCCACCTTGATGTGCTTGCGCACCATGTTGAAGCCCAGGTCTTTGCTGGCCTGCAGATCAAACTTCAGCGCGTCGTCGGTAGGCGCGGTGTACAGGCCATCGGGCCAGAAGCCCTGGTCCAGCGGTCCGTACTGGAACACAAATTTGCCGTTCAGCAGCGGCCGCGGCACGCCACCCACCGTGCCCACGGTGATCGACCGCATGCCGAAATAGCTGCCCACTTCGTCAACCACGATGCCGCCGTTGCGCAGGCGTACCTTCAGGTCGTACAAAAATGGATCATCGGGCGACCACAGACGCGCGTTCGGGATCGGAATGGTGAATTCCACACCGGTACGGCCAGCCGCGACGGCCAAGGTGGTGCCGTTCGACGAAGCAATGGCTTCGACGGTCTGGTTGGTCAGGCCATCTCCCCGCACGATGACGCGCAAGCGGCCCGCCACCACATCGGGTGTCATGTCCAGCCGGGTGATGTGCGGTGCCGCCACAGGCTCCAGCCATACGGTTTGCCAGATACCAGAGCTGGGCGTGTAGAAGATGCCGCCGGGGTTGTTGGTTTGCTTGCCCAGCATGTCGTCGCCCGTAGTGGGATCGAAGGCACCCACCACCAGCTCATTGCTGCCAGCACGCAGGTAGGGCGTGATGTCAAACGCAAAAGCGTCGTAACCACCCGAGTGCTGGCCAACCTGCTGGCCGTTCACGTACACGGTGGCTTTGCGGTCGACGGCACCGAAGTTCAGCTTCACATGCTTGCCGCTCCAGCCTGCGGGAATCTCAAAACTGCGCTTGTACCAAAGGTTGCGCTCGTTCATACGCTGGATGCCGGACAGATACGACTCTACCGGGTAAGGCACCAGCACCTGCTCGGGACTGGCCGGAAAAGACGGTGCCGTGGAGGGTGGGTTTTCGGCACTGGGCGCGGCATTGCCGCCGTTGTAGCTCCATTTGCCGTTGAGGTTGATCCAGTCCGCACGGGTGAGTTGTGGGCGGGGATATTCGGGTAGCGGAATCGCGGCCTGCAAGGCGATGTTGGTCCACGGTGTGGTCAATCGCGGCGCGACCACCGCGGCTTTGGCGCTGGCGGTGATGGGCTGGTCTTTTTCAGTCAGTGCGGCCGGGGAGTCGGATCCGCCGCCACAGCCCGCCAGGATCAGCGGGACCAGCACAGTGGCCAACAGAAGCTTGGTTTGTCTCATAGTTTTTTGTTTTTGGTTGTCGTTAAGGAACACGATGTACCGGCGCTAGGCCCGCACGTCGACATGCTCGTGTAGGTGGTAAATCAACGCATAGGCAGCCTCCAGAGAGTTGTGTGGCAGAGCGAGGGCGACAAGGGGATGGGCGACTTCAGCGCACCGCCAGCAGGCATGCGGTTCAGACGAATATGAATTTCTACGCCCCGCTACAGATAGATTTTTTCTTATTATTACTAATAATTAGTAATTGTAAAGAGGGGCTATAAAAAATTTACGTATCTATTCGTGCATGGACCACCGCCATGGAGGACCTGGACAATTTCTGGGGAGAGTGAGGCTGCGCGACGGCGCACTGGACAGCGCAAAATAGACCGCAAGTTCCACCCTCAGCCACCCCATGTTCGCCTTCCTCAAAAAACTCCTCCGCACCACGCCAGCGCCCGGGAACACGCTGGCAGCTTCCCCCAGCCAGCGCATGGATCTGGAAGAGCGCAAGGCGTACCGCAAGGAGTGCCTGTACCAATCGATCCGGGAGACGTTTTTGTCGATGGAGGTGGTCTCCAACATGTACCGCTTCAAGGTGATGCCAGTGGACGAGCGGCACCACCGCTTCATTGCCATGGTGGATGTGGCGAAGTCGTTTGTGGCGGGGGCCCAGGCGCGGACCAAGAGCTTTTACGCCATGGAAGAGAGCATGCGCACGGCTGCCTACCAGCGCTACGGGGTGGTGATCGATGGCATTTACTGGCGGGTGAGCGAAACCGAGGAGCCGTTTGAGCGCTCCGCCCGGTCCAGCGACACAGCCCGACCTGGTGGCTCGGTGGTCGCGGCGCAACGCGCACCGGTCACCCCGGCCAAAGCCGGAGCCCCCGCGGCCACCCCGCTGGCACGCCACCGCTACCCCGCCGTGTCCGCCGAAGAGCGCGCCGCCTTCATGGCCGCCCTGCAGCGCGGCAAGGCACCGCCGCTGGTGCGTGTGGGTGAGCAGGAATACCTGTCGGACCTGATGCCGCTGGAGGGCGGGGGCAAGACGGGCGGCACGCAGTACGGAAAGTTGTAGCCCCCCAGGAGCCAGGTTCTCGCGCCACGCAGACCAAAAAAATGGCCGCTCCCCGTACAGGGAGCAGCCATTTTTTAAATTAAGCATGAAATAAGCCTCTTGCGCTTACTCCATCTACACAAGCAGCTACTTTTTACATAGCAACCTGCACCACAGCAGCTTAGGCACTGAAGGCTTGCAAAGCCGCGTTCAGCGTGGCGCTGGGGCGCATCACGGCTTCGGTCTTGGCAGCGTCGGGCAGGTAGTAGCCGCCGATGTCGGCGGGCTGGCCTTGCACGGCCTTGAGTTCGGCAACGATTTGCGCTTCGCCTGCGGCCAGGGATTTGGCCAGGGGGGCGAAGTAGGCTTGCAGCTCTTTGTCTTCGGTCTGGGCGGCCAAGGCCTGGGCCCAGTACAGGGCCAAATAGAAGTGGCTGCCACGGTTGTCGAGCTCGCCGGTGCGGCTGGACGGGCCTTTGTTGGTGTCCAGCAGTTGGCCGGTGGCGGCATCCAGGGTTTTGGCCAGCAGCTTGGCTTTGGCGTTGCCGGTTTTGATACCCAAATCTTCCAGCGACACGGCCAGGGCCAGGAACTCGCCCAGCGAATCCCAGCGCAGGTGGTTTTCTTCCACCAGCTGTTGCACGTGCTTGGGCGCAGAGCCACCGGCACCCGTTTCGTACATGCCGCCACCGGCCATCAGAGGCACGATGGACAGCATCTTGGCGCTGGTGCCGAGTTCCATGATGGGGAACAGGTCGGTGAGGTAGTCGCGCAGGATGTTGCCGGTGGCGCTGATGGTGTCCTGGCCGCGGATGACGCGCTCCAGGGTGTAGCGCATGGCGCGCACCTGGCTCATGATCTGGATGTCCAGGCCGGTGGTGTCGTGCTCGTGCATGTACATCTTCACCTTGGTGATCAGCTGCGCTTCGTGCGGGCGGTAGGCATCGAGCCAGAACACCACGGGCATGCCCGAGTTGCGCGCGCGGCTGACGGCCAGCTTGACCCAGTCGCGGATGGCGGCATCTTTCACCTGGCACATGCGCCAGATGTCACCGGCTTCGACGTTCTGGCTCAGCAGCACTTCGCCGGTGGCGAGGTCGGTGATGTTGGCCACGCCGTCTTCGGTGATCTCAAAAGTCTTGTCGTGCGAACCGTATTCTTCGGCCTGCTGGGCCATCAGGCCCACGTTGGGCACCGTGCCCATGGTCTTGGGGTCGAACGCGCCGTGCCATTTACAGAAGTTGATGATTTCCTGGTAGATGCGGGCGAAGGTGGACTCGGGCATCACGGCCTTCACGTCCTTCAGGCGGCCATCGGCACCCCACATCTTGCCGCCGCTGCGGATCATGGCGGGCATGGAGGCGTCCACGATCACGTCGTTGGGCGAGTGGAAGTTGGTGATGCCCTTGGCCGAATCGACCATGGCCAGCTCGGGGCGGGTGGCGTGGCAGGCGTGCAGGTCTTTCAGCACTTCTTCACGCTTGGCCGTGGGCAGCGTGGCAACCTTCTCGTACAGGTTGGCCATACCGTTGTTGACGTTGACACCCAGCTCGTCAAACAGCGCGCCATGCTTGGCAAAGGCTTCGCGGTAGAAAATCTTCACGCAGTGGCCGAAAACGATGGGGTGCGACACCTTCATCATAGTGGCCTTGACGTGCAGCGAGAACATCACGCCGGTCTTGTGCGCGTCTTCGATTTCTTTCTCGTAGAACTCGACCAGCGCTTTTTTGCTCATGAACATGCTGTCGATGACTTCACGGTCCAGCAGCGACACCTTGGGCTTGAGGACGACGGTTTTGCCACTCTTGGTGAGCAGTTCCATCTTCACGTCGCGGGCGCGGTCCAGGGTGATGGACTTTTCGCCGTGGTAAAAGTCGCCATGGTGCATGTGCGAGACGTGCGAGCGCGATGCCTGGCTCCACTCGGCCATGCTGTGCGGGTTCTTGCGGGCGTATTCCTTGACGGCCTTGGGCGCACGGCGGTCGGAGTTGCCTTCGCGCAGCACGGGGTTGACGGCGCTGCCGGTGCACTTGCTGTAGCGGGCGCGGATGGCCTTGTCTTCGTCGGTCTTCGGGTCTTCGGGGAAGTCTGGCAGGGCGTAGCCCTTGGATTGCAGTTCCTTGATGCAATTGATCAACTGGCCCACCGAGGCGCTGATGTTGGGCAGCTTGATGATATTGGTGTCGGGCAGCAGGGTCAGGCGGCCCAGCTCGACCAGGGTGGCGGGCACTTTTTGCGCGTCGCTCAGGAACTCAGGAAACTCGGCCAGCACGCGGGCAGCAACCGAGATGTCGGCGCTGACAACATCGATGCCTGCCTGGCTGGTGAAAGCCTTGACGATGGGCAGCAGCGAATGGGTCGCCAGCATGGGCGCTTCGTCCGTGAGCGTGTAGATGATTTTTGATTTTCCGGCAGCCATGGATGAACCTCTCAGGGATTGGATAAATGGGTGTGGCAACTTAGCGCGACTGTCTGCGAGTCTACTTTATGCATTGCGCAGCTAACCCTATGCCTAAGCAGTAAGCGGGCCAACTCCGCCTAAAAATATAAACGAAATTGCTCTCTAGCGCATATTCAGCTTGCACTAACAGCTATAACTTAAATAGCACACCACAAAACCGTCTGCCGCCGTATTTATCCCCTCTTTGATGGATGCCCCCAAAGCACCACGGGCCTAGACTAGATCGCCTTCTCCGGCCCTTTACACCGGGCTCCAAAAGGCGCAATGTTGGCCTGCAACCGGGGGAACGCTATGGCACACACGCTCAAGCCCACCACACCACGCTGGGCCCTGCAGCACACTGCACGCGGGGCAGCGCTGTTCCTGGGCTGCCTGCTGCTGACAGGCCTGTCCACCAGCGCCCAGGCCCCCGAAGCGGGCAAGGTGCTGGACGAAGCCAAACAGGCGGGGCGTGACGGCAGCAGCTTCACCCACGCGGCAGAGGACTATTTCCACGACATGGACGGTGCCCTGGCATTGACCCCGCAAGAGGTGGCCGGACGCAATATGTGGCTGGTCTGGAGCGGCGGCAACGACCGCATGTGGGACAAGCTGACCCGCGACACCTTTGGCGCGTTCGACCTGCTGAAAATCATCAGCTCCCACCCCAGCCAGGGCTATTCGCGGGCCAACCGCTGGGAGTACCTGGGCCTGGTCAACGAACCCTGCTTTGACAAGGCCACCGGCCCCGACCCCGCCCACCAAGGCCTGTGGCTGGATGCACGCGGCAAGGGCTGCGCCCCCGACCCTTTTGAAAACGCCCGCAAATACCCCGGCGTGGCACTGGGCGCACGGGGCACCACCCTGCCCACCGGCTCGTTCTACGGTGAAGCCACCGGCATCATGGGTCTGCGCCTGTTCCCCAACCCAGCCTTCGATGCCAAAGCCGCCCAGGAATGGGATGCCGAGCGTTACTACACCGACGAAAAATACTACAACCGGCAAGACCTGGTGCGCCCGTACCGCGTCGGCATGTCCTGCGGGTTTTGCCACGTCGGCCCCAGCCCGGTGAACCCGCCGCAGGACCCCAACGCCCCCGCGTTCGCCAACCTCAGCTCCTCGGTGGGCGCGCAGTACATGTGGGTAGACCGGCTGTTCATCCACAACGCCAACAAGCCCGAGGGCCAGCGCAACTACATGTACCAGCTGGCCCACAGCTTCCGGCCGGGGGCGATGGACACCTCGCTGATTTCCACCGACAGCATCAACAACCCGCGCACCATGAACGCGGTGTACAGCTTTGCCGAGCGCATGGCCCAGGGCAAACAGCTCTGGCACGAGCCGCTGAACGGCGGCGAGCGCGACAACAAACAGTTCAACGGCTTCATCACCAGCGGCCCGCTGACCGAGTTCTATGACCCCGCCACCCACATCGCCCGCGTGCCCCATGTGCTCAAAGACGGCTCCGACTCGGTCGGCCTGCTGGGCGCGCTGAACCGGGTGTACCTGAACATCGGCCTGTTCAGCGAGGAATGGATGCTGCACTTCAACCCGGTGGTGGGCGGTAAGGCCATCACGCCCATCCCCATCGCCACGGCGCAAAAGAACTCCGGCTACTGGCAGGCCACCGAGGCGGGCACGCCCAACACCGCCCTGTTCTTCCTCAAGGCCGCCCAACCCGATTACCTGCAAAACGCGCCCGGCGGCGCTGCCTACCTGCAAGCCGACACCGCCACGCTGGACCACGGCAAACAGGTATTTGCCGACACCTGTGCCCGCTGCCATTCCAGCAAAACCCCCACGCCCCCGCCCGAGCTGGGCCTGGAGCCGCAGCAGTGCGCAGGCGGCGGCTACCTGGGCTGCTTCAAGGCCTACTGGGGCTGGACCCAGACGGACGGCTACAAAAAGCTGATGCGCCAGATCGTGCAGGCCCCTGACTTTTTAAAGGGCAACTACCTGTCTACCGAGGCGCGCATCCCCGCCACCCTGCTGCGCACCAACGTCTGCAGCCCGCTAGCCACCAATGCGCTGGCCGGCAATATCTGGGACAACTTTTCGTCCACCGCCTACAAGCAGTTACCCAGCGTGGGCACCGTTACCCTGAGCGACCCGTTCACCGGGTCCAACGTGCCCTACGCCATGCCAGCAGGCGGGCGCGGCTACACCCGCGTGCCGTCGCTGATCAGCCTGTGGTCCACCGCGCCGTATTTGCTGAACAACACCGTGGGGCCGTTCAACGGCGACCCGTCGGTGGCCGGGCGCATGCAGGTGTTTGATGCGTCGATCAACCAGATGCTGTGGCCCGAACAGCGGGTCCACGACAGCATCCTGGGCAGCAAAGTACCCGGCACCATCGACCGCACCGACCAGCGCAGCGAAATCATCGTGCCCGCCGGTTTTGTGCCCGAGGTGCTGCAGCCCTTGCGCAGCTGGCTGCACCGCTGGTTTCCGTCGCTGGGGGGCGACATCACGCTGGGCCCCATCCCCCAGGGCATGCCGGTCAGCCTGATCTCCAACCTCAAACTCCAGGCAGAGAGCGACAAGTTCAGTGACAAAGCCGCCCATGCACGCGATGTGGGCGAGGTGCTCGTCAAGCTGCAGGCCGACCTGCTCACCGCACCCAAAGATGCCACCGACCCGCAGCTGCGTGAGAAGTTTGCCAACCTGCGCGCACCGCTGATGCGCCTGAGCAAATGCCCCGACTTCGTGGTCAACCGCGGCCACTACTTCGGCACGGCAGAGTTCAACCAGCAAGAAGGCCTGAGCGCCGACGAAAAAGCCTTTGGCACCGAACCCGTGCTGAGCGACGACGACAAGCGCGCGCTGATCGCCTTCCTCAAAACCTTTTAACTCCATGCCCATTTCTGAAGGCCAACCATGGGACACCATCATCGTGGGAACGGGCGCAGGCGGTGGCACCCTGGCCGCCCGGCTGGTAGAGGCGGGCCAGCGCGTCTGTGTGCTGGAAGCGGGTGGCGACCCGCGGCTGGAGAAAAGCCCGCGCCTGCCCGACGACTACGACGTACCCGGCTTCCACGCCTTTGCCTGTGAGAACGAAGCCATGGCCTGGAACTTCCAAGTGCGCCACTACGCCGACGAGGCCCGGCAGGCGCGCGACCCCAAATACAGCGCTGCCCGCCAGGGCGTGCTGTACCCGCGCGCCGCCGGGCTGGGCGGCTGCACCGCGCACAACGCCATGGTCTTCATGCGCCCGCACGACTCCGACTGGAACCACATCGCCGACCTCACCGGCGATGCCAGCTGGCGCGCCACCCACATGCAGCGCTACTTTGCCCGGCTGGAGTCCTGCCAGTACCGCCCCATTTGGCGCGCCCTGCAGCGCCTGGGCCTGGACCCCAGCGGCCACGGCTGGCACGGCTGGCTGCACACCGAGCGCTCGGTACCGCCCGAAGCCCTGGAAGACGCACAGCTGGTGGACCTGCTGGCCCGCACCGCGCACAACTTCACCCACAGCCTGCCCACCCCGCTGCGCAGCCTGTTGCGCTGGCTGCGGGTGCGCGGCGACCCCAACGCCCGGCCCTGGGGTGGTGACAGCTTTGAGGGCCTGTGTTACACGCCGATGAGCACCGCCCGGCACAGCCGCATGGGGGCACGCGAGCGCCTGCTGCAAGTGCGCGAAAAACACCCCGACCGCCTGCACATCGAGCTGCACGCCCTGGCCACCCGCGTGCTGTTCAATGCCGAGGGTGCGGCCTGCGGGGTCGAATACCGCAAAGGCCAGCGCCTGTACCGTGCCCATCCCGCGCCCAGTGCGGCAGCGGGTATCACCCGGCAGGTGCAGGCTGGCCGGGAAGTGGTTCTGTGCGGCGGCAGCTTCAACACCCCGCAGCTGCTAATGCTCTCTGGCATCGGCCCCGCTTCCACGCTGCGCGCCCACGGTATTCCGGTGCGGATAGACCTGCCAGGCGTGGGCCGCAACCTGCAAGACCGCTACGAGGTCGCCCTCACCCACCGCATGCGCCAGCCCTGGCTGGGGCTACAAGAGGCGCGGTTTGAACGCGGCGACCCGGTGTGGGAGCGCTGGAAGAACGCGCGCTCGGGCATGTACGCCGCCAGCGGAGCCATGCTGGGCCTGATCGAAAAGTCCAGCCCGAACCTGCCCGAGCCCGACATCTTCTGCATGGCCCTGCCCGCCCAGTTTGAAGGCTACGCGCCGGGCTTCTCGGAGCAGATCCGCCAACATGCCGACAGCCTGACCTGGGCCATCCTGAAGGCCCACACGCTGAACCGAGCCGGCACGGTCACGCTGCGCTCAGCCGACCCGCTGGACACCCCGCTGGTCAACTTCCGTTATTTTGAAGAAGGCAGCGACGCAGCAGGCACCGACCTGCAGGCCGTGGTGCAGGCCATCCGCGCCGTGCGCCGCCTCACCGCCCCGTTACTGGCCAGTGGCCTGATCGCCGAAGAATGCACACCCGGCTCCAGCGTGCAAAGCGATGCCGAACTGGCCGACTACGTGCGCAACACCGCCTGGGGCCACCACGCCTGTGGCTCTTGCGCCATCGGCGAGGTCCTCGACAGCGCCTTCCGCGTCCACGGCACGCGTGGCCTGCGGGTGGTAGACGCATCGGTGTTCCCGCGCATCCCCGGCTTCTTCATCGCCGCCGCCGTCTACATGGTGGGTGAGAAGGCAGCGGATGCAATTCTTCAGACCTAACCAGGAGAAAACCATGGCCTACGATGTACCGCAACTGCTGGCAATGAGCCAAACCGAGCTGGACGACCTGTTCCGCGCCAGCCCGGCAGGCGATATCCCCGATGGCGGGGCCGAGGGCACGGCCATCATCGCGCCCGGTACCAAATACACCCAGAGCATCGCGTCCATCATCAACCACTTCGGCTGGCAGGGCAAAGTGTTCGATGCGCAAAAGGGCTTTCTCAAAAACAAGGTGCTGCCCTTCGGCATCGAGGCCGTGGTGGCCCGTGTGTACAAGGATGCCAGCTGGCTGGACGGCAAGGAATGCATCGTATTGGACTATTCCGACACCTCGGTGCTGGCCCACTACATCCGCGACGAAATCCGCCTGATTGGCCCCGGCTTCTACCTGGGCAAGGTGTACTGGGGCAAAGAGCGGCTGATCGACTTCTGTTTGCAGTTCTAGCCACGCTACAGTTTTTAACTAACATTTTAATAGCTACTAGCGTATATTAAATATACGCTAGTAGCCAATTTAATACTTAAAAATTGGCCTAAAAATCATGCTTCCCCAGTCGCACTTCATGGTCGTTGCGCCGCTGGCTGCGGGCCGCGAGGCCGATCTGCGGGCGCTGCTGGCCAGCATGAACACCCAGCCCGGCACGGCCAACCCGCACAACCCGCTGCTGCCGTTTGGCCTGTTCACGCAGCTGCACTTTGCCCGCTTTGTGCTGCTCGACGATGCCCTGCAAGCCGACCTCACCACCCTGGGCCTGCCGCGCCCGCGCCTGCCCACCTACCTGGCCTTCATGGGCGATTGCGACGGGTCGGCGCGCGCGTGTTTGGACCTGATGGCCCAGAGTGCGGGGCAAGGGCTGAGCCGCATCTTTGCCCACTGCGAAGGCTTTGCCCAAGGCAAAGACCTCACCGCCTGGATGCTTGCGCACGACCGCCCGCTGGCCGCCACTTACATAAACTGGCGGGGCCGCAGCGTGCAGCAGATCCGCGAAGAAGCCGCCCTGCAGCAGACCTTGTCCGACCAGGTGCCGCGCAGTGTGGAAGCCGATGCACGGCGCACCCACCAGTACCTGCGCCATTTTGTAGAAACCGAGGTCGCCGCAGGCCGCCTCAGCCTGAGCCCGTCCGCTCCCACGCCACTGGGCTGGCAGATCCGCAATCTGGTTCACCTGCTGGGCGTGCCGCTGGCGGGCCTGGTACTGCTGCCGTTTGTGATCCTGTTGCTGCCCTGGCTTATCTACGCGCTGCGCCGCCGCGAAACCACCGACCCCGTGCTCTGCCCGCGCCCCGACCCGAAGGCGCTGCAAGAACTGCAAGACATGGAAGACTTTGACGTGAGCAACCAGTACACCGCGCTCGGCCCGGTCAAGCCGGGGCGGTTCCGGCGCGGGCTGGTGACGGTGCTGCTGGTGCTAATCGACTACGCCTGCCGCCACGTGTTCATCCGGGGCCACCTGGCGCGGGTGCAGACCATCCATTTCGCCCGCTGGGCCTTTTTGGACGACAAAAGCCGCGTGGTCTTCACCAGCAACTACGACGGCAGCCACCAGGGCTACATGGACGACTTCATCAACAAGGTGGCCTGGGGCCTGAACCTGGTGTTTGGCAACGGCATTGGCTGGCCGCGCACCGACTGGCTGATCCTGGGCGGCGCGCGGCACGAGCAGCCGTTCAAATACTACCAACGCCGCCACCAGATTCCCACCCAGGTTTGGTACAAGGCCTACCCCGGCCTGACCCTGGCCGACCTGCAGCGCAACCAGCGCATCCGCGCCGGGCTGGAAAACCCCGCGCCCACCGACGCAGAGCTGCAAGACTGGCTGAGGTTGCTATGAATCCTGAATTCGACGACATCCAGGGCATCGTCCGCTTTGGCTACAAGCACCATGTGGAGGCCTGCTTCCTGCTGCTGCAAGTGCACGATGCCCCGGCCGCCCGCGCCTGGCTCGCCACCGCCCCTGTCACCAGCGCCGCCACCGCCGATCCACCGCCCGCCACCGTGCTGCAGCTAGCCCTGACCAGCGAAGGCCTGCGTGCCCTGGGCGTGGCCGAGGACACCGTGGCCGGGTTCTCCAGCGAATTCATCGGCGGCATGGGCACCGATGCCAGCCGCGCCCGCCGCCTGGGCGATGTGGGGGCCAACGCGCCCAGCCAGTGGCAGTGGGGCACGGGCGCGCACATCCCGCATGTGCTGCTGATGCTGTACGCCCTGCCCGGCCAGCTGGCGGCGTGGCAGGCCCAGATCGAAGCCGACTATGCGGTGGGCTTTGCGCTGCTGACCCGCCTGCCCTGCGCCGACCTGGGCGAGGCGGAGCCCTTTGGCTTCAAGGACGGCATCTCCCAGCCCACGCTGGACTGGGACCGCACCCGCCCCGCCGTGGATGCCGAGCACGCCACCTACAGCAACCTCAGCTGCCTGGGCGAAACCCTGCTGGGCTACCCCAATGAATACGGCGGCTACACCGACCGACCGCTGCTGCCGCCCCATGGCGCACTGCCCCACGCCGAAGAAACCCCCGACCGCGCCGACCTGGGCCGCAACGGCAGCTACCTAGTGCTGCGCCAGTTGGAGCAAGACGTGCAAGGCTTCTGGCATTGGCTGGACGGTGTGGCCGAACAGCACACAGCCACCCGCGAAACCCTGGCCGCCACCCTGGTGGGCCGCAAGCTGGACGGCAGGCCGCTGGCCGATGCCCCCCCAGGCGACCCCAACGGCTTCACCTACGCCGCCGACCCGCGTGGCACCCGCTGCCCGCTGGGCGCCCACGTGCGCCGCGCCAACCCGCGCACCGCCGATCTGCCGCCCGGCGAGCCCGGTTTCATCGGCTGGCTGACCCGCACCCTGGGCTTCGATGCCCCGGCCCTGGCCCAGGACCGCGTGGCCTCCACCCGCTTCCACCGCCTGCTGCGCCGGGGGCGCGAGTACCGCGGCACCGACACCGGCCTGTACTTTGTCTGCCTGGGTGCCAACATCGCCCGCCAGTTTGAATTTGTGCAGGCCGCCTGGCTCAACGCGCCGCAGTTTGCCGGGCTGCACGGCGAAACCGACCCGCTGGTGGGCATCCGCGAGCCCGCGCAAGACGACTTTTCCATCCCCCAGCCCAGCGGGCCCGACCAGCGCCTCAGCGGCCTGCCGCAGTTCGTCACCGTGCGCGGCGGGGCCTATTTCTTCCTACCCGGCATCCGCGCCCTGCGGTATTTAGGAACAGCATGAATTCCAACACCAGCCGCCCGGTGCCCCGCGCCAACACCGGCTCTACGCTGCGCAACTGGTTTTCCGACACCTCGCTGGCACTCATCCAGCTGGAGCGCCGCTTCGACCCGTTTCTGCGCCCGGCCTTCGAGGCACTTTTGCTGGAGCCGCTGACCCGCCTGACCACCGCCCTCATCAACGCCCAGCGCACCAACGAGGGCCTGCAACTGGCAGAGGAACGCATCCTGCCGGGCGAGGAAGCCTGTGTGGATTCCATCATCCAAAGCTTCCAGGAACAAATGCGCGCGCTGTGGAAACCTGGCGGCTTCGAGCGCGGCGGCAACACCAAAACCCAGGGCATCGTGCGCGCCGAGTTCATCGTCCACCCCGACCTGCCCGCCCACCTGCGCCACGGCATTTACGCCACCCCGCGCAGCTACCCGGCCTGGGTACGCTTCTCCGGCCCTGGCCCCTACGTCACACCCGACATCGACGACGTGGGCTTCATGAGCATCAGCGTCAAACTCATGGACGTGCCCGGCCCCAAGCTGATGGACGAGGAACGCTTCACCCAGGACATGTTCGGCGTGTCGCCGCCCACCTTCGTCACCCCCGACGTGATGGCCAATGCCCAGCTGCAAAAAGAGAGCCTGAAAAACGCGCAGATCTTCTACTTTCTCAACCTGCACCGCCCGCATTTTCTGGACATGGTGATGCAAGGCCTGTGGACCAAAACCCAAAGCAGCCCGCTGGAAGCACCGTACTTCAGCTGTGTGCCCTACCTGCTGGGCGAGGGCCAGGCCATGCAGTATTCGTTCTGGCCCACAAGCAAACACCGCACCCCCATCCCCCGCCTGCCGCTGCGCCCGCCCGACGACTACCTGCGCAACGCCATGGAGGCAAAGCTGGCCGCGGGCGATGTGGAGCTGGACGTGCGCCTGCAGGTGCAAACAGACCCGCATTTGATGCCCATCGAGAACGCCGGTGTGCTCTGGCCCGAGCGCCTGTCCCCCCGCATCTCCGCCGCCACCCTGCGCATTCCGCAGCAGCAATTCAACACGCCCGCGCAAATGGAATTCGCCAAGCGCCTGTCGTACAACCCCTGGCACAGCATTGCCGAGCACCGCCCGCTGGGCAACCAGAGCCGGGCACGGCGGCGGATGTACTACGAGCTGTCGAAGCTGCGCCACCAGATGAACGCGGTGCCGCACTTTGAGCCTACCGGGGACGAGGTGTTTTAGCCTCCAGACGCACAAAAGCCCGCAGCACCTAAAGCACTGCGGGCTCTCCAGGAGTGGGAATCTACTGTTTGATGGTGCTTAGCAAAGCCAGCAAAGCGCCTCCATTCGGGCTGCCCAGACCGGTGCTGGCATCGTAGCCCGCAGTGGCTTTGCAGGTGGTGCAGCTACCGTTGGCGCCGGTGGTCACGTCCAGAAAAGCCTGGCTGTAAGAACTGGCGTTGGGCAGCAGGTTCAGGTACAGGGCGTTGTGCACGCTGGTCAGCACCGGCAGATTGACCAGGGCACGCTGGGCGCTGGCGATGGCCAGCAAGGCGGCCCACTCGGGTGCGGCAATGCTGGTTCCGCCGCCGGACATGAAGCCAAACGCACCGCCCGGCACCGTGATGCCCACGTACTGGCCGGTGTAGGGATCGGAATCAGATGACACGTCGGCCACGCGTCGCTTGGTGATGGTTTTGGACAAGGCCGTCTGGTAGGCGGGCACGGCGGTGTAGGCGCTGGTGCCGCCACCGGTGCCCGACCACACGGTTTCGGTGCGGGTGCTGCCATTGAAGCTCAGCGATGTGCCGCCAGTGGCCAGCACCTTGGTGGACACGGCGGGCCAGTTGACCGCAGCGCCCGAGTCGCCGGTGGAGGCGGTGTACTGCATGCCCTTGCCCTGGAACAGGCTGTCTACCGAGGCAGTCCAGTTGCCTTCACCGGCACCAAAACTCATGCTGACCACGCCAGAACCCATGGTGTTGGCCACCGTGATGGCGTTGGCCAGGGCCGACAGCGATGCGGACGTAGCTTCGACCAGAATGATGCGGGCCAACGGCGCGATGGCGTGGGCCGACTCCACGTCCATCGCGATTTCGGCCGCCCAGCCGGCGTTGTAAGCCGGTGCCACCGAGGTGCGGCCTGAGGTGGCGGCGGCGTACACCACGCTGAAGGTGCAACCCGCGGTGGGGCTGGCGGCGGCCAGGGGCAGTGCCGCTGTGGGCGAGATCGCCACGCTGGTGCAGGTGGGTAGGTTCAGGCGGGCGTTGTAGTTGTTCAGGTCGGCAAAGGCATTCGGGTTGTGGTACGCGTCCACCAGGTAGATGGTTTGGCCCGCACCCAGTGCCGCACGGGCGGCAGCGGTAGAGACCACTCCCGCAGCCGATACGGCGGGCAATTTGTAGGCGGCGCGGATCTGGGCCGGGGTGTAAACGGTGACCACCGAGGCGGCACGCGCGCTCATTTGCGATGCCGGGGTGCTCGCCAGCAGCCGCCGGGCTTCCACCGACTCGGTGGCTACGGTCTGGGGCAGCAGGCGGGCCGTGGCCAGGCCTTCCATGGCGGGCAACACCGCTTCGGTGCGCACTGCATCGGTATCGCTGGGCACCAGCGACGGGTCGCTGATGTCCACCGGTGCCATGTGGAAGGTGGGCAAAACTTCGGTCGGCACATCGGCCAGCAGCGCGACTGCGTCCAGCGTTTGCGCAGAGGATGTGGCGGCCACGTCCGAAGAAGATCCGCCGCCGCAAGCGCTGAGCGCCAGCAGGGCCAGCACCGACAGGCTGCCCGCGGCGGTGCGTGCAACAGAACGGGATAAGGGGGTAGATACCAGCATGTCGTCACCTTTTAATGTCAAAAACAAAAGGGCGGCAGCGGACAGAATGGAGTTTGACGTAACCCTGTCCGGTAACCCCGCTAGCATGGTGCTGGTGTGCAGCACCGAAGCCCGGTGGCTTTGCGTCCCCGGCTTTCGCCAGGTTTGCCCTTGTCAGATTCGCTTCAAAGAAGCCGCCTCGCTGACTGCGGCAGCCAAATTGCATGAATGCGGGTTTGGCTGCAGCGCAATTGTTTCACAAAAGTAACAAATACCCTGGGCAAATATCACGTTCTGGCGGCTTCTACAATCGCGCCCCTTTCCTTGCCTACTTTTCCCTTCCTCCCAAAATGAACATTACGGTTAACGACGACTTGCTGGCTTACATCGACCCGCTCACACCCGACGAGCACGCCGCGCTGGAGCGCAGCATCCTGGCCGAGGGCTGCCGCGATGCGCTAGTGCTGTGGGGCGATGTGCTGGTGGACGGACACAACCGCTACGGCATTTGCAGCACGCACAAGATCCCGTTCAACACCGTGCAGAACACCGCTTTCCAAACGCTGGACGATGTGCACCTGTGGATGATCGACCAGCACCTGGGGCGGCGCAGCGTGTCGGACTTCCAGCGCGGTGTGCTGGCGCTGCGCAAAAAAGACATCCTGGCCGGGCGCGAACAGCCTGCCAAAACCGAAGCCCCGGCCAGCACCACCGCGCCGTGGGAAGAGTCCGCCACGTCAGCTGCAGCCGCCCCCGCCGCCGAGCCCGCGCTGACCCGCGAGGCGCTGGCCAAGTCGGCGCGCATCAGCAACAGCACCTTCACGCAGATCGAGAAGATCCAGAAGTCGGCCACGCCCGAACTGGTGGCGGCGGTGAAGTCCGGCACCATCTCCATCAACACCGCGGCCACCGTGGCCTCGCTACCCGCTGAAGCGCAGTTGGCCGCCGCCGCCGGGGGCAAGAAAGAGCTGCAACAGGCCGCCCGCCAGGTACGCGCCGCCAAGGCCGTAGAGCGCACCGAACCCGATTCGCCCGAAGGCATCATCGCCCGCCTGAAGCAAACCGTGGCCGAGCTGACGGCTGAAAACGCGGCCTTGCGGGCGCAATTGGCCGAGATGATGGCGTGAACCAGCGCAGCCCACACGCCTGAAATTTAAGCAAAACAGGCCGCTAGCGTAGGTATACCCTACGCTGCTAGCTATTAATTAAATAGCAATCAACCGAGCCTGAGCCAACAGGCTGGCGGCGATCTGCAACTCCGACTGCAACCATTCCCGGAACGCCAGCAGCGGCGGCCAGTCCCGGTGCTCCGGGGGGTAGACCAGCCAGTACGCGTCGTACGCCTCGGTGGCCAAGGCCAGGGGCGACAGCTGCACCAACCACCCGGCACGCAGCGCGTCGGCGGCCACCAGCTCCCGGCCCAGCGCGATGCCCAGGCCCTGCTCGGCAGCCTGCAGCATCAGCCCCATGTCGTTGAAAACCGCCACGGGCTGGATGCGGCACGGGTGACCCGCCAGCGCAAACCACGCCTCCCAGCACTCGCTGGTGCCCAGCAAGGGCTCGTGCAGCCAGGCGGTCGGGTCGCTGCCTGCCAGGCGCGCGGCCATGGCCGGGCTGGCCACCACCACCTGCTGGGAGTCAATCAGGCGGCTGCCTTCCAGGCCGCGCCACGGGCCTTTGCCCTGGCGCACCGCTGCGTGGAAGCCTTCGCGGGGCAGATCCATCGCCTGCTGCGAGGTGTGCAATTCGACCGCGATGCCGGGGTGCAAAGCCCGCCAGTGCGCCATGCGGGGCATCAGCCAGTGCTGGGCAAACGAGGGCGACACGGTGATGCGCAAGCGCTGGTCGGTGCCGGTGGAGGCCACGGCGGCGGCGCGCATGCCTTCGTCAATCTGGGCCAGCGCAGGCTCTACCGCTTGCAGCAGCGCGGCCCCGGCGGCGTTGAGCACCACGCGGCGGCCCCGCCGGTCAAACAGCAAAAAGCCCAGTTGCTCCTCCAGCAAACGGATTTGCTGGCTGACAGCACTGTGCGTGAGGTGCAGCTGCTCGCCCGCCGCGCGCAGGTTGGACAGCGTGGCCACAGCGCGGAAGGTGGGCAGGGTTTGCAGGGGAATACGGGGCATGCTGGTAAGTATAACCAACCAAGCTTGGCAGAAATGAGCGCTTTTATCCCGTGATTTGGACGGATATGCTTACCAGCAATCCATTTCATTGCCTGCCATGAGCTCCACCACCCTTGCATTCAACCGCCCCCTGGCCTGGCGCAACGCCGCCGATCTGTTGGCCCGGCTATGGCAGCGCGGCACCCGCCGCTACCCGCCCGCTGCAGCGCCTTTGGGCGAACTGGACAACCACCTGCTGCGCGACATCCAAGCCCCTGGCCGGGTGCACGGGCAGGCACGTGAGCACAGTGAACTGGCCCGCTATGACCGGCAACAGGCACAGCGCGCTAGCAACCGAAAAATATAAAAAATCGGGCTCTAACGCATATACAACTTACGCTAGCAGCTATTAAAAAAGGAGTATTAAGGAGCGCTAGTACACCGAGGCCGGGTTGTCATGCGCGCCAAACACCCGCACGCAGTCGCGCCCATGGGCCTTGGCGGCGTACATGGCGGCATCGGCGTTGCGCAGCAGGGTGTCGGCATCCAGACCGGCGCTGGGGTACAGGGCCACACCGATGGATGCGCCCACTTGCAGGCGGTGCGACTCGATTTCCATGTCGCGGGCGATGTCTTCGAGCAGGCGGTGGGCCAGGCCCAGCGCCTGCTCGGTTTGCTCCACCCGGCATTGCAGCACGGCAAATTCGTCGCCGCCCATGCGGGCCACCACATCGCCGTCGCGGGCCACGATACGCATGCGATCGGCGATCAGCGCCAGCACCTTGTCGCCGATGGCGTGGCCGTAGTTGTCGTTGATGGGTTTGAAGCGGTCGATGTCGATGAAGTGCACGGCAAACCCGGCACTGCCGGGCTCCGCAGCGCAAGCGGTGGCCAGGCTCTCTAAAAACACCTCGCGGTTGACCAGCGCGGTCAGGCCGTCATGGCGGGCCACGTGGCGGATGCGTTCTTCGGCGTGGCGGCGCTCGGTGATGTCGGTGTAGGTGCGCAGCACGCCGCCGCCCGCGATGGGCATGCTGTGGATTTCCACCACCCGGCCGTCGCGGCGTTTGCGGTCGTAGGCATAGGGGCGGTCGAATATGTCGCCGGTGCGCACCGAGGTCAACACCTCCTCGGGCACGTGGACCAGTTCGCCCGCGGCCAGCTGGTAGTCGGTCAGCGCGTCCAGCGTGGGCCGGCTATCCATCAGGCTTTGAGGCAGGTTCAGCAGCTCCCGGGCACGCCGGTTGCACAGTACCACCACGCGGTCGGCGTTGACCATCATCACGCCCTGCTCCATATAGGTCAGCGTGGCTTCGAGCAGCGCCGATTTTTCTTGCAAGATGGCCTCGCTCTCGCGGGCACGGCGCTCGGCCTCCAGCAGTTGCTGCTGCTGGCGCTTGAGCACGGTGATGTCCACATGGGCCGAAAAACCTTTGCCGTCCGGGCTACGCTGCCCGATCACCCGGCTCCAGCGCGCACCGGGCAGCGGAAGCTCAAACGGCGCGCCGGTAAAGCGGGTGTGCTCCGACAGGGTCAGCAGGCCCGCCTCGAACAGCTCCGGGCTTTGCGACTCCAGGCCCTGCCAGGCGGTGCGGTAAGCCCATTCCAGGTGCGCGCCGATGGCGGCCGTGCGGTTGGGCAGGCCGTACATCTGCACAAACGGCCCGTTGGCCCAGAGGATGCGGTCGTCGGCCCCGGTGACCATCACGCCGTCGGGCACGTGGTCGAACAGGGCCGTGCCGTCGATAGCGGTGGTGGCCAGGATGGTCGGGCCCTGCGGGTCGGTGGCCGAGGTGTGGGCCTGCCAGATGCGAATGCGGCCAATCCCGGGCAAGGGCAGCGACGACACCCACAGCCGCACGCCCAGGTGCTCAAAGGCGTAGGGTCGCTGCTGGTTGCGGTGGCGTGCGATGCCGCTGTCGATGTACTGGTCGATCTTGGCCATTTCGTCCGCCGCCAACCGCCCCTGGTAGAAGCGCCGCAGGTTGGCGCGGTACGGCTCCCCAACGTAAATGTGGGCGGCGTGTTCGGGGAAAAACTTGAGGAATTGGCGGTTCCACAGCAAGGTGTTATCGGCATCGTCGAACACACAGACGGCAAGCCCCAGGCTATCGAGCGTGTCGGCTACCGATCGCAGCAGCGGCAGACCCTTACCCATAGGAGCCTCCAGGCGCTACCGTGGCGCGCAGCACGCCAGGGCGAAATACAAGCAGGTTACCGGCCGGGGGGCCGCCAGGCAGGAATAGAGTCGCTAACTGCTTCATTACACGGGTTCTCGGTGGCGTTAACGGACTGGGGGAATCGGCCGCTGCGCATTGCCGGACCAAACGCAAAATATAGCCGAATCTGGCACCCACGCGGCTCCGCAATGACCCGAAGACGCTACATTTTTTGCGTCGGTATTTATACAAAAAATCGGCTTCTGGCGCATATTTAAACTACACCATTAGCTATATTAATAATAGCAAAAAGCCAATACATTCCGGTGCAAGGCCCAAGGTCAATGCATAGCACCCCTATGGCCCATTTTGGTGCGCCCCCCATAATACCCAATGGATCTCCAACCTGGGCGCTGGGAAGTTCCACATTTTCCCCATGGCCGATGGCAAAGCTGGCGCAGACAAGCCAGGCGATGTGCACAAATCCCAACCGATCGCACATATGACCTACCCGCTACCCGCCAGTCTGATTGCGCGCATCCAGCGCGCATGGGCACCGTATATCGCTGAGGAGCCGCTGGCAGCCAGCTTCCGCGCCAAACAGCTGCAGACCATGCTGGGCATGACACCGCTGTCGATGGTGGTGAACGTATTCAACGCCATGCTCGTGCTGTACCGCATGGTGGCGGGTGCGCAATGGCTGTGGATCTGGATGCTGGTGCTGCTGGTGTATGCCAGCCGGGGCATGGCCGCATGGCTGCGCCACAAGCGCCGGGCCGTACAGCAAACCGCCTCGCGCCGGGCCATGCAGCGGGCCGTGCAGCATGCAGCCACTTTGGGCACCCTGTGGGGCATATTGCCTGCGGTGCTACTACCGGCGTTGGGGACGCAAGACCAGATGATGCTGGCGGTGATGTCCTGCGGCATGGTGTGTGCGGGCGGCTTTGCCTTGGTTACCGTGCCCGCGGCTGCCATGGCCTATGTGGTCTGCCTGACCATCGGCTCCGTCATCGGGCTGCTGCGCGCCAGCATGCCGGGTACAGAAATCTTGTTTTTCCTGCTGGTGGGTTATGGCATGGTGGTGGTTGCATCGGTGCAAAGCATGGCCAAGTCTTATGGCTCGCGGCTGGTGGCCGAGGCCGATGCGGCACACAAGCAGCAGATCGTCGGGCTGCTGCTGAGCGATTTTGAAGAAAACGCCAACGATTTTTTGTGGGAACTGTCGCCCACCGGCCATCTCATCTACGCGTCCAATCGGCTGATCAAAGCCCTGCAATTCAATGGCGCGCTAGGGCTGGTGGCGCTCATCGCCCGCACCCACCAGTCCCAGGCCGCCACCCCCGCAGATGCCCAAATCTACCTCGACAATTTGCAGAAGGTGCTGTTTGCAGGCGCACCCTTTCGCGACCAGGTGGTGCCCATCGTGCAAGACGGCAAGCTGCGATGGTGGGCCCTGACGGGCAAGCAGGTTGCCCAGCCGGACCAGCCCCTGCCTGGCTGGCGCGGCGTGGGTGCCGACATCACCGAGCGCAAAATCGCCGAAGACGAAATGCACCGCATGGCCCATTTCGATGTGCTGACCGGCCTGGCCAACCGCCGCCACTTCCAGCACCGCCTGCAGCAGCTGTGCACCCAAGACGGCACGCGGGCGACCCTGCTGTGCATTGACCTGGATAACTTCAAGCGGGTGAACGATGGCTACGGCCATGCCAATGGCGACATGCTGCTCAAGACCGTGGCCCAGCGCATGCTGGGCGAAATCCGCGGCCGGGACCTGGTGGCCCGGCTGGGCGGCGATGAGTTCGCCATCCTGCTGGACGGTGTGTCCGAGGCCGAGGAAGTACGCCTGTTTGCCGAGCGGCTGATGCGGACCATCGAGGCCCCCTGCAAGCTGTCGGGCATTGCCTATACGCCCAACATGAGCATCGGCATTGCTTGCCTGCCGCAAGACGGCAAGAAGGCAGACGACATCCTGCACCGGGCCGACCTGGCGCTGTACGAAGCCAAGGCCCGGGGGCGCAGGCAGGCCCAGTTTTTCTCGCTGGCGATGGATGAAAAGTCGCGCCGCCGTATCGCCATCGAAGACGATCTGCGCCAGGCGCTGCAGCAACAAGAGCTGCACCTGGTGTACCAGCCACAGATCGCGCTGCCTACCCAGCAGCTCATCGGGGTGGAAGCCTTGCTACGCTGGTCCAGCCCGCGGTTTGGCAACCTATCGCCCGCAGAGTTCATTCCAATTGCCGAAGAGGCCGGGCTGATCCGCGACATCGGGCTGTGGGTGCTGGAAACCGCCTGCACCGCGGCAGGTACGCTGCCCGACCACCTGGTGATGGCGGTTAATTTGTCGGCCTGCCAGTTTGACGATGCCCTGCTGGTCGACAAGATTTTGGCTGTGGTGGAGCGCACCGGCCTGCGCGCGCAACGGCTGGAGCTGGAGATCACCGAATCGGTGTTTCTGAAAGACACCGACGATGTGCTCACCGCTCTGCACCGGCTGCGCATGGCGGGCATCCGCATTGCGCTGGACGACTTTGGCACCGGCTATTCGTCGCTGGCGTATCTGCGCAGCTTTCCGTTCCACAAGCTCAAGATCGACCGCGCCTTTGTAATGGCCATGCACCAAAGCGCCGAGTCCAAAGCCATCGTGCGCTCAGTGATCGATCTGGCCAAGGCCTTGCACATGGAAACCACCGCCGAGGGCATAGAAACCCTGGAACAGTACGAGCGGCTGGCCGAAATGGGCTGCAGCAACGGCCAGGGCTTTTACCTGGCCCGGCCGATGGCGATGGACGCGGTGCTGGCGCTGCTGGCACCAGCACCAGCACCGGGAGTCGCTATTGGGGCGGCTTAGGGGTTAAGTCCACCCCGTTCAACTGCCCCACCAGCTCGGGCAACATGGGCACAAACAGGTCTTCCCCGCCATTCGCCAGCGCCAGGCCAAAGCTGTTTTTGACAGCGTTGCCCAGGCTGTTGGAGATGCCTGCCGCGTCGGCCATGGAGCCGAGGTAGCGCAGGTCCTTGTAGGCGTTTTTCAGGGTGAACTTGTGCGCGTCTTTGTTGCCGTCCAGCGTGTAGCCCATGAAGGTCTGGTAGAAGCCGCAGTCCATACGGCCGTTGCGGATCACCGCATCAAACCGCTCGGGGGCGATGCCCACGGCTTTGGCCACGGTCAGGGCCTCGGCGTACAGCGCGGCGTAGCCCAGCGAGATGAAGTTGTTCACCAGCTTCATGCGATGGCCGTCGCCCAGCGCGCCGATGTGCACGATGCGCCCGGCCCAGGTCGCCAGAATGGGCTGGATGCGGGCGAAGATGGCTGCGTCAGCCCCCACCATGGTGTCCAGCGTGCCCTCCCAGGCTTCCTTGGGCGTACGGCTCAGGGGCGCATCCACCAGGGTGATGCCCAGCGGTGCCAGCTCGGCGGCCAGCGCCACGGTGGAGGTGGGGTCGGCGGTAGAGCAATCGACCAGCACCGAACCAGGGCGCAGGCTGCTGGCCAGGCCGTTCGGCCCGCGGATCAGCGCCTCTACGTCCTTGGAGCCGGTGACGCATAAAAACACCACCGTAGCCTGTGCACCCAGTGCTTGGGGCGAGTCGGCGCGGGTGGCACCGCGTTGCAGCAGGTCGGCTACCGCGTCGGAATCGCTGCGGGCGTAGACGGTAAGCGGATAGCCCTTGTCCACGATGTTTTTGGCCATGCCGTGGCCCATCAGGCCCAGGCCGATGAAGCCGATGTGTTCAGTGGTTTTTTCGGTGGTCATGGGGGACTTTCCTTACCAGCGCTGGTGCACCAGGGGCTTGGCAAAACGCTCGTACACCGCGGCCAGGGCCTGCATGGTGCTGTCGCTCAAGGCAGGCAGGTCGGCGGCGGCCACGTTGTCGGCCACCTGGGTGGCACGCTTGCCGCCGGGGATGCTGCAGGTGACAGCCGGGTGCATCTGGATCCAACGCAGTGCCATTTGCGCCATGGTCATGCCCTCGGGTACCAGGGCACGCATGGCTTCCACGGCTTGCAGGCCCACGCCGTAGTCCAGGCCGGAGAAGGTTTCGCCCTTGTCAAAGGCCGCGCCGTCGCGGTTGAACAGGCGGTGGTCGTCGGCTTCGAAGTGGCTGTCAGCCGCCATCTTGCCGCTGAGCAAACCGCTGGACAGCGGCAGCCGCGCCAGAATGCCCACGCCGCGCTTTTGCGTCTGTTCAAACAGCAAATCGGCCGGGCGCTGGCGGAACAGGTTGTAGATGATCTGCACCGTCTGCACGCCAGGGAAGGCGATGGCTTTCAGCGCCTCTTCCACCTTCTCCACACTCACGCCGTAGTGGCGCAGCTTGCCGGCCTTTTGCAGGTCGTCCAGCACGCCAAACACTTCGGGCATGTAGTACACATCGGTGGGCGGGCAGTGCAGTTGCAGCAGGTCGAGCGCGTCAGTATTCAGGTTCACCAGGCTGCGTTCCACAAAGGCGGTGAGGTTCTCGCGGTTGTAACCGCCCGCCACGTGCGGGTTCAGCCGGCGACCAGCCTTGGTGGCAATGTAGAAGGGTTCGCTGCGTTCGCGCTTGAGCTGGGCCAGCAGGCGTTCGCTGCGGCCATCGCCATACACGTCGGCGCTGTCAAAAAAGTTCACGCCCAGGTCCAGCGCACGGTGCAGTGCGCCCATGGATTCGGCATCGCTAACCTCGCCCCAGGTGCCACCAATGGCCCAGGCACCAAAGCTGACGGTTGAGATGTTCCAGCCGGTACGGCCTAGGGGACGGTATTGCATTGTGCGTGTCTCTTTGTAATTGGGGACGGCAAGTATCGCACCGCGGGCGAATTAGTGCAGCGGGTCAACAATCTAAGAAAAAATGACCTCTAGCGCATATACCACCTTCACATGTAGCTACTTTTTAAATAGCAAGTAAAGCTGCCAGCATGTGTACGCTATCGCACAGACCGGCCTTCAATGGCAAACCTACAGTGGGGCACAACAGGCAGGGATCACCCCGCGTGCACCGCACCAGGAGATGGTATGAAGACGATTGGCATTTCACCCTCGCGCCGCAGTTTTTTGCGCGGCGCAGTCAAAACCGCCCCGGCCATGGTGGCACTGGGCGGCACCCTCGGTTTGGCGGCCTCTGGCGCGGCCGACAGCAGCGCCGCCCGCTACAGCCCCAGCTATTTCAACGCCCCGGAATGGGCTTTGCTCTCGGCCCTGGTCGAGCGACTCATCCCGGCCGATAGCCAAGGCCCAGGTGCCACGGAGGCCGGTGTCGCCGAGTTCATCGACCAGCAGATGGGCCAGCCCTACGGCTTTGGTGCGCTGTGGTTCATGCAGGCACCGTTTGTACCCACTGCCGCCGATGAATTCGGCTACCAGCTGGCACAAAGCCCGCGCGATTTGTACCGCCAGGGACTGGCCGCACTGGCGCAGGCGGTGCAACAACAGCACGGCAAACCGTTTGCTGCGCTGGCCCCGGCCGACCAGGACGCGGTGCTGACTGCGCTGGAAGCCGGCAAGCTGGCTATCGGCGCGGTGCCGCCCAAGGCCTTCTTCTCGCAGCTGCTGACCAACACCCGCGAAGGCTACTTTTGCGACCCCAAGCATGGCGGCAACAGGGACATGGCGGCCTGGCGGATGGTCGGCTTTCCGGGTGCGCGTGGCGACTACATCGACTGGGTCGACCAGTACGCCACCAAGTACCCGCTGCCGCCGGTATCCAGCTCTTAAAGGACCACGATGAGCGATAGCGTTAAAAAACCCGCGGTCGATGTTGTCATCGTCGGCTTTGGCTGGACCGGTGCCATCATGGCCAAAGAACTCACCGAGGCCGGGCTGAAAGTCGTGGCCCTGGAGCGCGGCCCGTACCGCGACACCTACCCCGACGGCATCTACCCCACCACCCTGGACGAGCTGACCTTTGTGCAACGGGGCAAGCTGTTCCAGAACATGGCGAAAAGCTCGTTCACCTTTCGCCACGGCGTGGCCGATGTGGCCGTGCCGTACCGGCAGATTGGTGCCTTCAAGCCCGGCGAAGGTGTGGGCGGCGCAGGCCTGCACTGGTCGGGCCAACACTGGCGGGTGCTGCCTGAAGAGCTGCAGCTCAAAACCCACTACACCCAACGCTACGGCAAGAACTTCATTCCCGACGGCATGACGATCCAGGACTTTGGCGTGAGCTACGCCGAGTTGGAGCCACACTTCGACTTTGTGGAAAAAGTCTTTGGCACCTCGGGCCGGGCCTACAAGGTCCAAGGCCAGGTGGTGGGCGAAGGCAATGTGTTCGAGGCCGACCGCTCCGCCCCGTTTCCCCTGCCGCCGCAAAAAGTGCCCTACACGGCCAGCCTGTTCATGAAGGCGGCGAAAGAAGTTGGCCTGCACCCGTTCATCGGCGCGTCGTCCAACGCATCCGGCCCGTACACCAACCCCTATGGCTGCCAGATGGGGCCGTGCAATTTCTGCGGCTTTTGCTCCGGCTTTGCCTGCTACAACTATTCCAAGGCCTCGCCGAATGTGAACATCATGCCGGCGCTTCGCTTGGTGGCCAACTTCGAGCTGCGCGCCGATGCCAACGTGCTGCGCATCAACCTGGATGCCGGCGGCAAGCGCGCCACCGGCGTCACCTATGTGGACAGCGCGGGCAAGCAATTCGAGCAACCCGCCGACCTGGTGATCGCCAGTACCTTTGCCTACAACAACGCCCGGCTGTTTTTGCTCTCCGGCATCGGTAAGCCCTACGACCCGGTGAGCGGCACGGGCGTGGTGGGCCGCAACATCGCCTACCAGATGATGTCCACGGTGCAGATGTTCTTCCCACCCGGCACCAACACCAACCCCTTCATTGGCGCCGGCGGCACCGGTGTGGCGGTAGACGACTACAACGGCGACCACTTCGACCACGGCCCGCTGGGCTTTGTGGGCGGCGCGCCCGCCTGGTGCAACCCGGCGGGCGTGAAACCCATAGGCGGCATTCCGGTGCCCACCGGCACGCCGAACTGGGGCGCTGGCTGGAAGAAAGCCGTGAAAGACAACTACCTGAACACCGTGTCCTTTGACGTGCACGGTGCCAATATGGTCTACCGCGACTGCTATGTCGACCTGGACCCGACCTACACCGACCACTACGGCCAGGCGCTGATGCGCTTCACCTTCGACTGGAAAGACAACGACATCAAGATGAGCCGCTACGTCACCGGCGAGATGCTGCAGGTCGCCAAGGCGATGAACCCGCAGTCCATCAAGGTCAGCCAGAAGAACTTTGGCGACCACCTGGACCTGCGCGCCTACCAAACCACCCACTGGGCCGGTGGCGTGGCCATGGGCGAAGACCGCAGCACCAGCGTGCTGAACCGCTATCTGCAAAGCTGGGACGTGCCAAATGTGTTTGCCGTCGGCTCCGGCGTGTTCCCGGTGGGCATAGGCTACAACCCCACCGGCCTGGCCACCGCGCTGACCTACTGGGCCGCCAAGGCGATCCGCGAGCAGTACCTGAAAGACCCACGACCGCTGGTGGACGCATGATGGCCCGCCCCACTCTGTTTCTTTCTGCCGCGCTGGCTTTGGTATGCAGTGCGGGCACTGTGCTGGCCCAAAGCCCGGCCAATGCGCCTGTCGATGCCCAGTTGGTCGCCAAAGGTGCCTACCTGGCCCGCGCGGGCGACTGCGTGGCCTGCCACACCGCGCCCCAGGGCCAGCCGTTCGCGGGTGGCCTGGCGATATCCACACCCATCGGCGCGGTGTATTCCACCAACATCACGCCCGACAAGACTGCGGGCATCGGCGACTGGAGCTATGAAGACTTCGCCCGGTTGATGCGCACCGGCGTTACCAAGGCGGGCTACACCGTCTACCCGGCCATGCCCTACCCGTCTTTCTCGCGCCTGGGCGACGACGACCTGCACGCGCTGTACGCCTACTTCATGCACGGCGTGCCGCCCGCACCCACACCGAACAAAAAGGCCGACATTCCCTGGCCGCTGTCGATGCGCTTCCCGCTGGCGTTGTGGCGCATGGCTTTCGCACCGGCACCGCTGCCCACCAGCGTGCCGGCCGAAGCCCAACCCACGCTGCTGCGCGGTGCCTACCTGGTGCAGGGCCTGGGCCACTGCGGTGCCTGCCACACGGCGCGCGGCGTGGCGTTTCAAGAGAAAGCGTTGACCGCCAGCGACAGCGCGGTCTACCTGGCAGGCGGTGCCGCCATCGACGGCTGGCCCGTGCCCTCGCTGCGCAACACCCACGGCGGCGGCCTGGCGCTGTGGAGCAAAGAAGACATCGTTGAATTCCTGCAGACCGGGCGCAACCCGCGCAGCGCGTCTTTCGGCGGCATGAATGACGTGGTGGCCCATTCCACCCAGTACCTAAGCGAGACCGACCTGGGCAGCATCGCGCTGTTTTTGAAATCGCTGCCCGACGGCACCAGCGTGCCACCGCCGTTCGTGCCCGACCCCAAGGTCGGCCAGGACCTGCACGCCGGTGTAGTCAACGGCCGCGGCGCGCAGGTCTACCTGGACCGCTGCGCCGGTTGCCACCGCTCCGACGGCCAGGGCAACGGCAAGGCCTTCCCGGCGCTGGCGGGCAACGCCGTGCTGCAGACCAGCGACCCCACATCGGGCATCAAAATCGTGCTGTCTGGCAGCGCCGTGCCCAGCACGATGAAGGCACCCTCGGCGCTGACCATGGCACCGTACGCGGGGCTGCTGAATGATGCCGACATTGCGGAAGTGGTGAGCTTCATCCAGACCAGCTGGGGGAACCGGAGTGGTACGGCCACAGCCAGCCAGGTGGCGAAACTGCGCCAGAGTTCGCCTGCGGTGCAGCCGATGACGGCAGCGGCTTTTGCGGCGGGGCGGGTGGTGCCGAGTCCGTTGGTAACGCAGGCGGGGACCAGTGCGGCGCAGGGTAAGCCATAGAAATTTAAGAAAAATCGGGCTCTAGCGTAGGTACTACTTACACCAGCAGCTACTTATTCAATAGCAAGACAGCGCGCTGCAAGGCCACGAAATTGGGGGGATTAGCATCCCGATCGCTCTCCGCGCGCCAAGCTTTTGGATACACAGCAGCTCATGCGAGCAGTTTCCAGTTGAGCGCGATCCAAACCGTCCGCACCGTCAAAACCGCCAGAGCCAAACTCAGCGCGGCCAACAGCACCGCAGCGAGTATCCAGAGCGGCGCGTTGCCCCGGAACTCTGCGTACTTCAACGCCGCATTGACTAGCGCAGCCATCGGGAAGCTGATCGCCCACCACGCCGCAGAAAACGGGACACTGGGGCGAAATACTTTGGGCGCGACCACCGCGAACATGAACAGCGCAAAATAGAAAAGCAGCGCGGCGAAACGGTCGATGCCCCCGACGATATTGCTGTACGCGAGGAAACCCACGGCAAACGGTGCCATCAGAATCACCAGCGACGGTGCCATGCCAGGCGCAAGTGGGTCACGGTGCACGAGTCGGCTGACGATCATCACGAAAAGCACGAGCGCCAACACCGTGCCGACTGCAGCGGCCAGCAGATTGACCTCCCCCACCCAGGCCATCGGCATCTGTCCGCTGGTCACAGGAATGTCCAGCGTGGCCACGCATGGAACGATCCAGGCGGGCACTGTGTGCGACGCGTCCACCTGCCCTTTGAGCAGGCGGGAGACCACGGCGTAGCACAGCATAAAAGTCACCACTACCCCCATGGTCCAGATGGCTTGGGCCGCCGACGGGCTATACGGCCCAACGACAACCGACAACAAGAGCAGCGAGATCGCGATGGTGCCAAAGAAGTTGCCTGTGACTGGATGGTGAAACTCTGCCCGTACAGCCCCAGGATGCTTCACCAGCTTCGCCAGATAAGCCCACGCAAGCAGCAGAAAAACACCCACTGCGAACGCCCCGATCGCCTCGCCCACCCAGGCCGGTGCGCCCAGGCTGTTGTGTGCCAATCGCCAGGCAAGGGCCAGTCCGGAGAGACCCATCACCGAGCCAAACAGGTTGACTGGCAGGTTGCGGATGGACGTAGCACCGGGTGAGGAACGGCTGAGGAGGGAGGGGTCAACGGACAAGCTTTGCACGGTAGACTTTCTTGGCTGAATTTGCATGAAATTTCATTTTCCGCCAAACTCTGGACGCTGTCTTTACCAACCTCGGGCGTTTTCTGCCAATCAATGGGCAATGTCTGCCATGCTTATCGCCATACTCGCTTTTCCCCGTTTTCAGCTGCTGGATGTCGCCGGGCCTGCGGACGTTTTCGTCGAAGCCGCGCGCCAACTTGGCAGGCCTGGTGCCTACCAGGTACAGGTCATTGGCACCGAAGAAGGCATGCTCAAAAGCAGCAGCGGATTGCGTCTGGCCGTGGATGCCACTGTAGCGACGCATCGCGGGGCGATTGACACCTTGCTGGTGGCAGGCAGTCCGAACATCGAGGACATGGCCAGCGATGTGCCGTTGCAAGACTGGCTTAGGCGGCAGTCTCACAGCGTGCGGCGCTATGGCTCGGTATGTACGGGTGCTTTCGTGCTGGCGGCCACCGGACTACTCGACGGCAAGCGGGTGGCGACCCACTGGAATTCAGCCGCCCGCCTCGCGGCAGCGTATCCCGGCACCTGCGTCGAAGCGGATGCCATCTACGTGCAGGACGGCAAGCTGTTCACCTCCGCAGGCGTGACTGCCGGCATGGACCTGGCACTCGCGATGGTGGAAGAAGACCACGGCCGCGACCTCGCGCTGCGGGTAGCACGCGAGCTGGTGATGTTTCTCAAACGACCAGGCGGGCAAAGCCAGTTCAGTGCCCACTTGGCGGCGCAGACCTCAGAACGTTCCAATGTGCGTGCGCTGCAGGACCATGTGTTGGCGAATCTGAAAGACGATCTGTCCGTGCCCGTCCTGGCATCCAAGGCAGGCATGAGTGAGAGAAGCTTTGCGCGGATCTTCCGCGCTGAGACCGGAACCACGCCCGCCGAGTTTGTCGAAAATGCCCGCATTGACGCGGCCCGCCGTCTGGCAGAGGAGTCGGACTGGCCCGCCAAACGACTGGCCGATGCCGTGGGTTATGCCAACGTGGATGGCTTCAGACGGGCATTTGGTCGTCGGCTGGGTGTAAGCCTGGTGGAATACCGAAAGCGCTTCGCAAGATGACAATTAAGCGCTTTCAGCCCATTCGGTGCGCAATCCCAAAGCCCCTTTTAAGCCTTGGCCAGGATGCGCAAACTTCGCCCGACCAACCTGCGGCACCTGCAGTTCGGGCTCGCTGCCAGCGCGCTCAATCGTCCGGACATGGGCTGGCAGACAGAACGGTACGCACGCGGTAGCCACAACCTTGGCGCACAGCTACCCAGGCGCCGGCCAACCAAAATTTATAGAAAATCGGCCTGTAGCGCTTATTTAACCTGCATAGACAGCTATTTTTTGTATAGCAAATTACCCACCGTGGCACGCATACTGCTATTCGGTTTTGCCTGGCAACCCTGTATAGACTGCAGGGTCGCCAACCAGACAGCAACGAGGGTATGTGCGGATCATGGTGGTGTGTAATGCACCGCCATAATTCCTAACCCATATTGGTGCACGCCCATCCTGGCATATTTTTGTACTCATTGGAAAAGCATGAAAAATTTGAGCAAACTGGCACTGGCTTTGAGCCTGTCCGCAGCCGCTTTGGTATCCCACGCCGCAGGCACCATGGTCTACTGTTCCGAGGCCAGTCCTGAAGGTTTTGACACTGCGCAATACACCGCCGGCCAAACCTTCGATGCCGCTGGCATGGCCTTGTTTAACCGCTTGGTCGAGTTTGAGCGCGGCACCACCAAGGTGGTCCCCGCCTTGGCCGAGTCGTATGACACCGCACCCGACGGCCTGACTTACACCTTCCACCTGCGCAAGGGCGTGAAGTTCCACACCACCGAATTTTTCACCCCCAGCCGCAATTTCAATGCCGATGACGTGGTGTTCACGTTTATGCGCATGTTCGACAAGGGCAATGCATTCGCCAAGGCCTACCCAGCGCAGTACCCCTACGCCGGTGACACGGGTCTGGACAGCAATGTGGCCTCGGTGCGCAAGACCGACGAAAACACCGTCGTCTTTCTGCTGAAAAAGCCCGACCCCGATCTGCTCGCCAAGATTGCCATGCCGGTGTTCTCCATCCTGTCCGCCGAGCATGCCGACAAGCTGCTGGCCGCAGGCACACCCGCGCTGATCAACCAGCAGCCCGTGGGCACCGGCCCGTACATCCTCAAGCGTTACCAGAAGGACTCGCAAATCCGCTACGCGGGTAACAAGCAGTACTGGAACCCCAAGGACGTGAAGCTGGACAACCTGATTTTTGCCATCACCACCGACGGTGCCGTGCGTGCGCAAAAAATCAAGGCCGGTGAATGCCAGGCCATGTCGTATCCCAAGCCGCAAGATCTGGCCAGCCTGAAGGCCGACCCCAAGCTGAAGGTCATCACCGCCCCCGGTTTCAACATCGGCTACCTGTCGTACAACACCGAAAAGCCCACCACCGGCAAGCTCGAAGTGCGCCAGGCACTCGACATGGCCATCAACCGCAAGGCCATCATCGACGCGGTCTACCAAGGCCAGGGCCAGGAAGCCAGCAACCCCTTCCCTTCGTCGCTGTGGTCGTATAACCCGGCGCTGAAGAACCCGCCCATGGACATCGAAAAAGCCAAGGCGCTGCTGAAAAAGGCTGGCTACCCCGATGGCTTTGAGATCACGCTGTGGAGCATGCCCGTGCAGCGCCCCTACAACCCCAACGCCAAGCTGATGGCCGAAATGATCCAGGCCGACTGGGCCAAGATCGGTGTCAAAGCCAAGATCGTCAGCTACGAATGGGGCGAGTACCTGAAGCGCATGAAGGCCGGTGAGCACGATGCCGGCCTGGTCGGCTGGAGCGGCGACTACGCCAGCCCTGACAACTTCCTGGGCGTGTTGCTGACCTGCGAAGCCGTCGGCGGCTCCAACTACTCGCGCTACTGCAGCAAAGAGTTTGATGCTCTGGTACTGAAGGCCCGCAACAGCCTGGACCCCAAAGAGCGCACCACGCTGTACATGAAGGCGCAAGAAGTCTTCAAGCGCGACATGCCCTGGTCCACCATCGCCCACTCCACCGTCAGCCTGCCCATGGCCAAGGGTGTGGACGGTTTGAAGATCAGCCCGTTTGCCGTGTTTGACTTTGCCGGTGTGAGCAACAAGTAAGTCTTTTGTGTCGGTAAAAAAAGCAAGGTGGTGAACATGTTTCGCCACCTTGCTTTTTCGTTTTAAGCAGCCTTATGTTCTTCTACATCCTCAAACGCCTCGCCGTGCTGGTGCCGACTTTCTTCGGTATCACCCTGCTGACCTTTTCGCTGATCCGCATGATCCCCGGCGACCCCATCGAAGTGATGATGGGCGAGCGCTCGGTAGACCCGGTGATGCACGCCGCTGCCCTCAAGCAACTGGGCCTGGACCAGCCGCTGCCGGTGCAGTATTTCCACTACCTGGGCCAGTTGCTGCACGGCGACCTGGGCGCTTCGCTCAAAACCCAGAACCCGGTGTGGACCGAATTCAAGATCCTGTTCCCTGCCACGCTGGAGCTGGCCATCATGGCGCTGCTGTTTGCGCTGGTGGTGGGCGTGGTGGCCGGGGTGACGGCAGCGGTGAAACGCGGCTCGTTTCTAGACCACGGCGTGATGACCCTGGCGCTGACCGGCTACTCCATGCCCATCTTCTGGTGGGGGTTAATGCTGATCATGCTGTTCTCCAGCGGGCTGGGCTGGACCCCGGTGTCGGGCCGCATTGACCTGATGTTCGACATTCCGCCCGACACCGGCTTCATGCTGATCGATGCTTGGCGCGCCCAGCGGGCCGACCCCAGCCTGAACGCCGGGGCGTTGTGGGACGCCGCCAAACACCTGATCCTTCCGACCATCGTGCTGGGCACCATTCCGCTGGCGGTAATTGCCCGGATGACGCGCTCCAGCATGCTGGAAGTGCTACGTGAAGACTATGTGCGCACCGCCCGCGCCAAAGGCCTGTCGCCCGCCCGCGTGGTGTTCATCCACACGCTGCGCAACGCGCTGATTCCGGTGCTGACGGTGATTGGCCTGCAGGTGGGGACACTGATGGGCGGCGCGGTGCTGACCGAGACTATCTTCTCCTGGCCCGGCATCGGCAAGTGGCTGATCGATGCCATCGGGCGGCGCGACTACCCCGTAGTGCAAAGCGGCATTTTGCTGGTGGCTACCCTGGTCATCGTGACCAACTTTGTGGTCGATATTTTGTACGGCGTGGCCAACCCACGCATCCGGCACAACAAGTAAAACAACATGCAAACCTCTCTCCCCACACCCTCCGTCACCGACGAGCTGGAGCTCGCCCCTGGTGCACCGCCTTCCAGCTGGCAGGAGTTCTGGCGCGGCTTCACCAAGAACAAGGGCGCGGTCGTCGGCCTGGTGTTCATGTCCATCGTCTGCCTGGCCGCGCTGTTTGCGCCCTGGGTGGCACCGTATGACCCGATCGAGCAGTTCCGCGACCACTTCCTCACGCCGCCCGCCTGGGTGGCCGGGGGTTCTTCGCAATTTCTGCTGGGTACCGACGAGGTGGGCCGCGACATCCTTTCGCGTCTGATCCACGGCGCACGGCTGTCGCTGTTTGTCGGCTTGGTGTCGGTGGTGCTGGCGCTAATCCCTGGCGTGGTGCTGGGGCTGGTGGCCGCCACTTTTGGCAAGGCGCTGGACTCCATCATCATGCGCATCATGGACATCATGATGGCCCTGCCTGCGCTGCTGCTGGCGGTGGCGATTGTGGCCATCCTCGGCCCCGGGCTGGGCAACGCGCTGGTGGCGATTGCCGTGGTGTCGCTGCCCGCCTACGTGCGGCTCACCCGCGCCTCGGCCATGACCGAGCTGAACCGCGACTACGTCACCGCCGCCCGTCTCTCGGGTGCGGGTACGCTGCGCATCATGTTCGTCACCGTGCTGCCCAACTGCATGGCCCCGCTGATCGTGCATGCCACCATGGGCTTCTCAGCCGCCATTTTGGAAATATCGGCGCTGGGCTTTCTGGGCATGGGCGTGCAGCCGCCCGCGCCCGAGTGGGGCACCATGCTGGCCTCCGCCCGCGACTATATCGAGCGCGCCTGGTGGGTCGTCACCCTGCCCGGCCTGACGATTCTGTTCTCGGTGTTGGCCATCAACCTGATGGGCGATGGTCTGCGCGACGCGCTCGACCCCAAGCTCAAGACCGCCGCATAAAACTACAAAGAACCACGATGGCATTGCTCACAATCAAAAATCTTTCGGTCGAGTTCGGCCCCCAAGGCCGGGCTTTCCGGGCGGTGGACGGGCTGGACCTGACCGTCTCGCAAGGCGAAATCGTCGGCATCGTCGGCGAGTCCGGCTCCGGCAAATCGGTCACCATGATGGCCTTGATGGGCCTGCTCGACGGCCAGGGCCGCATCACCGCCGACACCCTGAACTTCGACGGCCAGGACCTGCTGAAAATCGCCCCCGCCCAGCGCCGCAAGCTGCTCGGCAAAGACATGGCGATGATCTTCCAGGACCCGATGACTTCGCTCAACCCCAGCTTCACCGTGGGCTACCAGATCATCGAAGTGCTCAAGCAGCACATGGGCCTACGCGGTGCAGCCGCCACCGCCCGCGCGGTGGAGCTGATGGAGATGGTGGAAATACCCGCCGCCAAAAGCCGCCTCGACGTGTACCCGCACCAGCTCTCGGGCGGCATGAGCCAGCGGGTGATGATTGCCATCGCCATCGCCTGCAAGCCGCGCCTGCTGATCGCTGACGAGCCCACCACCGCGCTGGACGTAACCATCCAGGCGCAGATCATGGAGCTGCTGGTCAATCTGCAAAAAGCCCACAACACGGCCCTGGTGATGATCACCCACGACCTGGCCGTGGTGGCCGAGGTGGCCCACCGCGTGGCCGTGATGTATGCCGGCCAGGTGGTAGAAACCGGCAGCGTGGCCCATTTGTTCGACCACCCCGCCCACCCCTACACCGACGCACTGCTGCAGGCCGTGCCCGAGCGCAGCCACGGCGCGCGCCGCCTGAGCACCTTGAAAGGCATGGTGCCAGGCCAGTACGACCGCCCCAAGGGCTGCCTGCTGTCGCCGCGCTGCCCACGCGTGCAAGACCGCTGCACCACCGAGCGCCCTGCGCTGGCCCAGCACAACGGCTTTGGCGTGCGCTGCTTCTTCCCCCTGACCACATCCGCGCAAGAGGTGGCCGCATGAGCGCCGTTGTTTTAGAAGCCAAAAACCTCACCCGCTACTACGGCGTGGCCCAAGGATTTCTGCAGCCCAAGCTGCAGGTCAAGGCACTCAACGGCATCTCGTTCCAATTGCAGGCCGGTAAAACCCTGGCCGTGGTGGGCGAATCCGGCTGCGGTAAAAGCACGCTGGCCCGGCAGTTGACGCTGATCGAAGCCCCCACTTCCGGCACCCTGGTGATGGACGGCCAGCAGCTCGACACCGCCAGCAGCGCCCAGCGCAAAGCCATGCGCAGCAAGGTGCAGATGGTGTTCCAGAACCCTTACGCCTCGCTCAACCCACGCCAGAAGATCGCCGACCAACTGGCCGAGCCGCTGCTGCTCAACACGCAGTTGACCGCCGCCGAGCGCACCGCCAAGGTCCACGACACCATGCGCCGCGTCGGCCTGCGCCCCGAGTTTGCGCAGCGCTACCCGCATATGTTCTCGGGTGGCCAGCGCCAGCGCATCGCCATCGCCCGCGCCATGATTCTGCAGCCCAAGATTTTGGTGGCCGACGAGCCCACTTCGGCACTCGACGTGTCCATCCAGGCCCAGGTGCTGAACCTGTTCATGGACCTGCAGGAAGAGTTCAACACCGCCTACGTCTTCGTGTCGCACAACCTAGCGGTGGTGGAGCATGTGGCCAACGACTTGATGGTGATGTACCTGGGCCGCGCGGTCGAGGTGGGTGCCAAGGGCCTGATCTTCGAGCGCCCGCTGCACCCCTACACGCAAGCCCTGCTGTCGGCCACGCCGTCCATCGACCGCAGCCAGCGCCGCGTGAAGATCAAGATCACCGGCGAGCTGCCCAGCCCTTTGAACCCGCCCAGCGGCTGCGCTTTCCACAAGCGCTGCCCGCACGCCACGCCACGCTGTTCGGCCGAAGAGCCGCTGCTGCGGCCACTATTGGGCCGCGAGGTGGCCTGCCACCATGCAGAAACCATCAACGCTGCTGAAAATATATAAAAACGGGCTCTAGCCCTTATATAGACTTCATATAAAGCTATCAAATTAATAATAATTGGTACCAACCATAACAAGACCAAATCGCCACCAGTATGGAAAATCATCGGGTTGGTGCTAGTAAATCCGGCTGAATTCCCAGTGAAGAAAGCGTAAAGTTGCCATGCAGCAAATGGAGGGCATGATAGTCTCGAAATCTGAGAGAAAAATATTCGAAAAGCTGGCGGAACTCGAAAACGACATGCATGTGCTGCGCGAGGGCTATCTGGTTGTCAACAAGCGCTATACGCTCGCGTTGACCTCCATGAAAACCTTGACCGCCAGCGCACTTGAAGCCGCCACGCGGGCCGCATTGGCCGCAGAAAAGTCGGCTTTGGCGAGCCAAAGTGCAAAGATGGCTGCCAAAGAGGCATCCGTGATACCGGTCATTGACGCTACCGAATCCGCAGCAGAAGCGGCCATGTTGGCCGCCGTGGCTGCGTCCGAAGCGGCAGCGGCGGCATCCGCAGCAGCTTCTGCTTCGGCCTCTGCAGCGGCATTCCAGGCGGAAGAAACCGCGTTGCAGGCATCGGCAGAAGCCGCCAGCGCGACCTCCCGGGCCACAGCCGCTGCCGCCACGGCCGCCAAAATGGCCAATGAAGCTGCTGCCATCGCACGGTCGGTCAGAAAATAAACCGACCAATTGCCATGCGGACCCCTACCGGCAATGAAGTGGCTACAACGGCAGCCCCTGCCGTAGCGTCCACTACCGCGGCCCTGGCACCGGCAGGTAGACAAAAATTGGGGGTCGCTGCAAGAATGCTCGCCATCGAGAGCGAAATTGGCCGCATGTTTGAACGCGTGCCATTTGGTTGCCACACCCTCGATGCCGAGGGCACTTACCAGTCCATCAATGCATTGGAACTGGCTTGGCTGGGCTATACCAGCGAAGAAATTATTGGCAAAAAGAAGCTCACCGACTTCCTGACACCGGCCAGCCAGGAAAAGCTCCACGCCCACACGTTGGACACAGCGGCTGCATTTCTGGCGCTTAAGCTAGAGCTGGTGCGCCGCGATGGGGGCCGCATGTCCATCTCCCTGAGTGCCCTGACGCACCCCAGCTGCGACCCCAAACTCTGCCGTGCATTGATTTTTGACCAAACGGAAACCCGGGCGCTCCAGTCCGAGCGCAAGGTGTCTGCCGCTGTTTTTGAGTCGCTAGCGGGCATGTTCATCACCGACCGCAACCAACGCATCCTGCAGGTCAACCAATCGTTCACCGAACTCACGGGCTACACCGCCCAAGAAGCACAGGGACAGACACCGCGCCTGCTGAGTTCCGGGCGCCACACCAAGGGCTTTTACCAGGCGATGTGGGCCGCGCTGATGGAACACGGCACCTGGAATGGCGAGATATGGAACCGGCGCAAGAACGGAGAAATATTTGTCGAATGGCTGAGCATCTCCACGGTGACGGACCTGTCGGGTGCCGTTACGCACTACGTGGGCAGCTTTATCGACATTACCGACAGCAAACGTGCCCAGGACCAGATCGCCTACATGGCCTACCACGATGCGCTCACCCAGCTACCCAACCGGCGCCTGCTGCTGGACCGGCTGAACCAGGCGCTGGCAACGGCCCGGCGCAGCAGCCTGCACGGGGCAATCCTTTTCATTGACCTGGATAACTTCAAGCACATCAACGACACCTGCGGCCACGAAACGGGCGACCGGGTACTGGTGGAAACCGCCAATAGATTGCGCAATGCGGTGCGTGAAGGCGACAGCGTGGCCCGCCTGGGTGGCGACGAATTCGCCATTTTGTTGGAAGATCTGAGTTCGGAGCGCATGGAGTCTGCGGCCAAGGCCGGGCAATTGGCTGAAAAAATACGGGCAGTGCTTGCCCAGCCCTACCTCTTGGGCAACTACCAGTTCCACTGCTCGGCAAGCATCGGCGTCGACTTGTACGCGCACACCGAAACCGCCACCGATCTGCTACAGCATGCCGACCTGGCCATGTACCAGTCGAAAAAGGCCGGACGCAATACCCTGCGGTTTTTTGACCCCACCATGCAAACCGCCCTGAGCCAGCATATCGCCATGAAAAACGAGCTACGGCAAGCGATTCACCAACGCCAGCTGCGCCTGTTTTTTCAACCGCAAATAGACCATCGGCGGCACATCATTGGCGCGGAAGCCCTGGTTCGCTGGCCGAACTCCAACCATGACATGGTGTCGCCGACTGAATTCATTCCCTTGGCTGAAGAATCAGACATGATCCTGCAGATCGGGCAATGGGTATTGGAAACGGCTTGCATACAACTCAAAGCCTGGGAGAACCGCCCGCTGACCCGCCATTTACGGCTGTCGATCAATGTCAGCGCCAAACAATTTCACCAGTCGGACTTTGTTGCGATGGTCAAGCAAGTGGTGGCGGACAGCGGGGTCAATCCAGCCCTGATCAAGCTGGAAGTGACCGAAAGTGTGGTACTTAAGGTTGCCGACGCCATTACCAAAATGGATGCACTTCGCGCCATCGGTGTGCACTTTGCCATGGACGACTTTGGCACCGGCTATTCATCGCTGTCTACCCTGACAAAATTACCGCTCAACCAGCTCAAGATCGACCAGTCTTTTGTGCGCAACATCGGACTCAAACCCACCGACGCGGTCATCGTGCAAACCATCATCGCGATGGCGCACATGCTGAACATTGAAGCCATTGCCGAAGGTGTTGAAACCGAAGAGCAGCTGGCCTTTTTGGAGCGGCATGGTTGCGACTGCTTCCAGGGCTTCCTGTTTGGCCGTCCCGTACCCATTGAGGAACTGGAAGCACAGCTTGTGGCCCGGGCTGCATTGGTACCGTAGTCTGCGCGCCCCGCGCCGGCCAGGCAACCTCACCCAACCACACGCGCCAGCAGCTTAGGCACCGATGCCGCCAGCATCGCCACCCCGGATGCCGTCAACAGCCCCAGCACAATCTTGCGGAACGCGATTTCGCTGATGCCGATGTACAGCCGCGCGCCCAACAGCGTCGGCACCAGCATGGCAACCGCCACCACACCAAACATCGGCAGCATGCTGCGCGTGACGATGCCGCGGGCCAAGTAGGTGCCCATGGTGACCAACAGCATCGACAGGTTGAAGTTCTGCACGATGGCGCGCTGCGCGTCTTTCTCCAGCCCGCGCAGGGTGCACCACAGCGTGGGCAGCGCTCCGGTAAAGCCGCCCAGCCCGCCCATCACGCCCCCGGTCAGGCCCACCACGCCATCGGCCCAGCGGCCGCCGGCCGTGATGCAGGGCAGGTGCCGGGCCATCAGCATTGCCGGGCACCACACCACCAGCAGGCTGCCCAGCGCCAGGCGAAACCAGTCCATGTCCAGCCGCGGCAGCAAGGCCACGCCCAGCGGAATGCCTAGCAGGCCGCCCAGCACAAACGGCAGCAAGGCCTTCATATCAAAGCCCCGGCGCACCGTCACTGCCGCCAGCACCTGCCCGGTCAGCGAGCCAAACACCGCCAGCGCCGCCGCCAGCCGCGGATCCAGCGTCCAGGCCCAAAACGACATCGCCACCAGCCCATAGGCAAAGCCCGACAAGCCCTGCACAAAGCCCGCCACCACCGCGCCCAGCGCCACCACCCACACCATCGAATCCATTGCATCTCCCCAAATTGCACCGCCCGATTGTGATCAGTTCAGGTGCAGGGATGGGCTAGCATTCGGCCTTCAACCAGAAAGGCGCGCCCATGTCCCCCATCTTCAAAATCGCCGTCATCGCCGGAGACGGCATCGGCCAGGAAGTCATGCCCGAAGGCCTGCGCGTGCTGCAGGCCGCTGCCCGGCGCTTCGACATCGCGCTGGAGTTCCATCCCTTCGACTGGGCCCACTGCGGCTACTACGCCGAAACTGGCCAGATGATGCCCGACGACTGGAAGGCCCGGTTGCAGCCCATGGACGCGATCTACTTCGGGGCCGTGGGCTGGCCGGCCACCGTGCCCGACCACATCTCGCTGTGGGGTTCGCTGCTCAAGTTCCGCCGCGAGTTCGACCAGTACATCAACCTGCGCCCGGTGCGCTTGTTTGAGGGCGTACCCTGCCCGCTGGCCGGGCGCAAGCCGGGCGATATTGACTTCTTTGTGGTGCGCGAAAACACCGAGGGCGAATACACCAACCTGGGCGGCACCATGTACGCCGGTACCGAGCGCGAAATCGTCATCCAGGAGTCGGTGTTCTCGCGCCATGGCACCGACCGGGTGCTGAAGTACGCTTTTGAGCTGGCCCAGAGCCGCCCGCGCAAACACCTGACCGTGGCCACCAAATCCAATGGCATCGCCATCAGCATGCCCTGGTGGGACAGCCGCGCCGATGCCGTGGCCCAGGGCTACCCGGATGTGGCGGTGGACAAGCAGCACATCGACATCCTCAGCGCCCGCTTTGTGCTGCAGCCCAACCGCTTTGACGTGGTGGTGGCCAGCAACCTGTTTGGCGATATCTTGTCCGACCTGGGCCCGGCCTGCACCGGCACCATCGGCCTGGCACCTTCTGCCAACCTGAACCCCGAGCGCACTTTTCCGTCGCTGTTCGAGCCGGTGCACGGCTCGGCCCCCGACATCGCGGGCCAGGGCATCGCCAACCCCGTGGCCATGGTCTGGTCGGGCGCGCTGATGCTGGACTTTTTGGGCCACCGCGCGGCCCACGATGCCATCGTGGCGGCGATTGAAAAAGTGCTGGTCACCGGGCCCTGCACGCCGGACCTGGGCGGCAGCGCGTCAACGGCGGAGATGGGCGCGGCGATTGCAGCGCATTTGGGCTAGTACGCAAGCCGCAAGGGATTCAAACACAAATGCTATTTATTTAATAGCTACTAACGTATATAGAATATGCGCTAGAGCCATATTTTTTATAAATTTTAAGCACAGACCCTGAACCCAAGCCGTCGCCCAACCGTCACATATTTGAAATATCTCCCCTGTCTAATGCTGCATTTACAGGGGAAATTGATATGTTCACACGCCGTGCGCTGCTGGCGCTTGCAATGGTCTTCAGCTGCAACGCCTTCGCGGCAGCAAGCCCTTACCTCACCCATAAGCAGCTGGACATCATTCCATTCCTGCCAGCCCCCGTCGCCAATGGCAGCGCCGAAGACCGTGCACAGCAAATGCTGGTGATTGCGGCCCAAAAGGCCGCCTCGCCTGAGCGCATCGCCCTGGCCAACAGCGATGCGGAAGAAACCGTCTACGCCATGTTCTCCAGCGTGCTGCCCGCCAGCTTCCAGCCCGCCAATCTGCCCCTGTTCACCGCCATGTTTGAACGCATGGGCGAAACCGAAGATGCGGTGGTGGACCCGGTGAAGGCTTACTTTGGCCGCACCCGTCCGTTCCTGAACAACCCAGAGATCAAGCCCCTGGTGAAGCCATCCAAAAGCGGCTCCTACCCCTCCGGCCACACCTCGCGCTCCACCATGATGGCGATCGTGCTGAGCAGTATGCTGCCCGAGAAACGGGCGGCCCTGTTCGAACGGGCCAACGCCTACGCAGAAAGCCGTGTGGTCGGTGGCATGCACTACCCGAACGATCTGGATGCTGGCCGCCGCGCAGGCAGTGCGATGGCCGCTACCTTGCTGGCCAGCCCCACGTTCAACACCGACTTTGAAGCCGCCCGCGCGGAATTGCGCAAGGTACTGGGGCTGTAATACACCCTAGCGCGGCTGCGCAAAACTCTCAGCCCGAGCCACCACACCCTGTGTGCGCTGCCGCACAGACCCCGGCGGCCTGGGCTGCAACCATGGTGTGCTTGTGCGCTGGGAACATGGGCAACTGGCCCCAGCGTCCTCTTCCACCCGCGTTGAAAGGACCCACCATGATCGAGAAAACCGCCACCGTCCATTGGGAAGGCCCCGGCAAAAAAGGCCAGGGACAGATCAGCACCGAAACCGGCGCGCTCAAGGCCTACCCCTACGGTTTTGCCAGCCGGTTTGCCGACGACCGCAAGGGCAGCAACCCCGAAGAAATCCTGGGCGCGGCGCATGCGGCCTGCTTCGCCATGGCGTTCTCATTTGCCTGCGACAAGGCCGGCTTTGCCACCGCCACGGTGGACACCCAGGCCCAGGTGCGCCTGGTGCCGCAGGGCGAAGGGTTTGGCATTGACCGCATCGCGTTGACCTTGACAGCCAGCGTGCCCGGCCTGGACGAAGCGCAGTTCCAGGCCCTGGCGCAGGCCGCCAAGCGCGATTGCCCCTTGTCCAAAGCCTTGGCCAGCGTGCCCGAAATCACCCTGCAAGCCACCTTGAAAGTGGCCCCATGAACCGCGTTGACACCGGCGACACCCCCGATGCAGGCCTGTCCGCTGCCGACCATGTGCTGGGCCCGCCGGAGGCCCGGCTGACGCTGGTGGAGTACGGCGACTACGAATGCCCGGCATGTATCCAGGCCGAGCCGTTGGTCCGGCACCTGGTAGACACCGAGGGCCACCGTCTGCGGTTTGTGTTTAGGCACTACCCGCTGGTAGAGGTGCATCCGCACGCCGAGCTGGCCGCCGAAGCGGCCGAAGCCGCGGCTGCGCAGGGTAAGTTCTGGCCCATGCACCACCTGCTGTTTGCCCAGAGGCAACACCTGGACGCTGCCGCGCTGGCGGGCTACGCCGAAACCGTTGGCCTGGACATGCTGCGCTACCACGGCGAGATGAACGACCGCATCTACACCCAGCGGGTACAAGAGCACCGGCGCGCTGGCGACCGCAGCGGCCTCCGTGCCACACCGACTTTTTTCCTGAACGACGCGGTGGTCGATGTGTCGTTTGGTTTTGAAAAGCTCACCGAGGCAGTGCACACGGCTTTGAAAGGCCGGTAAGCCCTGGCGCTTTTTTACCCTCCTGAAGGAGCCGTTATGCCTACCAAAGCCTGGAGCGCCAAACGCGAGCGCCAGTACACCCACATCAAAACCAGCCTGCTCGAACGCGGCAAGCCCGAGTCTCTGGCCGAGGAAATCGCCGCGCGCGTGGTTAACAAAGAACGCGCCCAGCACGGCGAATCGGTGGAGGCCAGCGCGTCCTCGCTCAACGACATGTCCGCCAGCCGACGCGGCGGCCTGCGCTCGCACAAGGGCGCGGGCGGCCGCACCGTGCAGCAATTGCGCAACGAGGCCCGCCAGCGGGGCATCAAGGGTCGGCCGAAAATGAACAAGGCTGCGATGGAAGCTGCGCTGCAGCGGTAATCGCCTTCACCCTCGGTGAGGGGCAGGCCCCTCAGCCCTGCGGCACCACCATGGTGATGGCATCAAAAGGGCAGCGCACCGCGCATTTGCGGCAGCCGGTGCAAGCATCCATGTCGCTGAGCACCGAAAACTTCTTCCAACCCTGCGGCTCCAGCGACAGCAAATGCAGGTTGCAGGTGGGCACGCACCAGCCACAGCCGGTGCAGCGGCTGGTGTCAATCACGGGCTTGGGGACGGGGCGTGGGAATGGCATGGCTTGCACATCATAGGCATGCGGCGCGGGCTGCAGTGCAGAATCCCCCCCTTCTATGATGAAACCATTTCCCTTTCACCACGCGGTTTCTCGCCTGCGCGACGTGCGCCTGGCGCGCAGTGCCAAGCCCTTTATCGCCCGGGGTGCCCGCGCGCCCCGCTGCCCCGGCTGCCGGGTGCTGTTCAGCCACTGCCTGTGCACCCTGCGCCCCGATGTGCCCACCCAGGCGGGCATGTGCCTGATCATGTGCGACATCGAGCCGCTCAAGCCCAGCAACACCGGCTGGCTGATCGCCGACGTGGTCAAGGACACGGCCGCCTTTGGCTGGACCCGCACCGAGGTGGACCCGGCGCTGATCGCCCTGCTGGCCGATCCGCAGTGGACCCCCTACCTGGTGTTTCCCGGCGAATATCTACCCGCCGAGCGCGTGGTGACCGAGGTGCCCGTGGTACCCGGCAAACGCCCGCTGTTTGTGCTGCTGGATGCCACCTGGCCCGAAGCCCGCAAGATGTTCCGCAAAAGCCCGTACCTGAACCACCTGCCGGTGCTCAGCCTGCTGCCCGAACAGCTCTCGCGCTACCGCCTGCGCCGCAGCACCCGCACCGACCACCTCTGCACCTCTGAAGTCGCAGCCCGCTGCCTAGCCCTGGCGGGCGAAGAGCACGCGGCCGACACGCTGGATGCCTATCTGGAAGTGTTCACCAGCCATTACATGGATGCCAAGCAGTCGGTGCTGCCGGATCTGGAGGATGCGGTGCACCTGCGTCTGCGGGAGCTGGTCAATACTATTTAGTGCCTCTAGCGTATATTCCATCTACACTAGCAGCTATTAATATAATAGCAATTTATTCAGGCCTTGGGGGCCAGCTTGTCCTGGGTCTGGGTGTCGAAATCGCTGGCCGCATGGCGCTCGTGCAGCTGCTCTGACGGCTCGCCCCAGGCGCGGTTCACCATCCGTCCGCGCTGCACGGCGGGCCGCGCCGCGATCTGCTGGGCCCAGCGCAGTACATGGGTGTATTCATGCACGCTCAAAAACTCGGCCGCGCCGTACAGCTGCCCCAGCACCAGGCCGCCGTACCAGGGCCATACCGCGATGTCGGCGATGGTGTAGTCTTCACCGGCCAGAAAGGTGTGCTCGGCCAAACGGCGGTCCAGCACGTCCAGCTGGCGCTTGACCTCCATGGCATAGCGGTTGATCGGGTACTCGAACTTGGCCGGTGCGTAGGCGTAAAAATGGCCAAAACCACCGCCGAGAAACGGCGCACTGCCCATCTGCCAAAACAGCCACGACAGGCACTCGGCCCGCGCCGCGCCGCTGGCGGGCAAAAACGCGCCGAACTTCTCCGCCAAGTGCTGCAGGATCGCACCCGACTCAAACACCCGCACCGGCTCGGCCCCGCTGCGGTCCATCAAGGCCGGAATCTTCGAATTGGGGTTGACCTCGACAAAGCCGCTGCCGAACTGGTGGCCTTCGTTGATACGGATCAGCCAGGCATCGTATTCGGCCCCGCTGTGGCCCAGCGCCAGCAGCTCTTCCAGCAGGATGGTGACCTTAACGCCATTGGGCGTGGCCAGCGAATACAGCTGCAGCGGGTGTTGGCCCACGGGCAACACCTTGTCGTGCGTGGCACCGGCGATGGGGCGGTTGATGTTGGCAAACTGCCCCCCGTTTTCCTGGTCCCAGGTCCAGACTGTGGGGGGTGTGTAGGCGATGGTGTCGGTCATCCGATGGTTTCCTTGGTGGGGTGTGGATCAAAAACTGAATGGATGGAAGGGTAGCCGCAGTGCGATGCCCCGTGGCATGGAGGGTTTTGGATGTAACGCCGTTGTGCGATTTAGCGGGCCCACGCAAAAGCGCGATTTCCGCTTACGGGATCAACGGCACGAGCTGCCATTTTGATAGCAACCCCATGCCTATCGGCTTACCCCTAAGCCGATACCGCGCTATCCCGCCGCGACGATCACATGCGCCTGGATTTTGCCGACCACCGGGCCTGTGCCATGGCGGCTGGCGATGGCCTGCGTCGCGCGGTCCGTAGCCATCGCCAGCAAGCTGGCATCGCGCGCTTCGATTTCGTTGCGCAGCGGTGTGCCCTGGCAGTAGGCGGTGGCGGCCTCGCGCGCCGAGGGTGCGCAACTCAGCTTCGCGTGCGTTTCGATCGCGATATCGGTGAACCCGGCACGGCGCAAGTCCTCGCGGATCACCGCGACATCGTGGTAGCCGTGTGGCGTGCGGGCAAGAAAGCGCGGTGGGTCGTGCGGAAACAGCGCAGCGACGGCCTGGGTGACCTCGTCGGCAAAGGCGTTCTCTTCGATACGGTCCCAGACACTGAAGACAAAGCGCCCGCCCGGCCTCAGCACACGGCGCGCCTCGGCATAACCGGTGACCCGGTTCGGGAAAAACATCGCGCCGAACTGGCAGCACACGACATCGAACGCGGCATCCTCGAACGGCAGGGCCAGCGCATCGGCCTGCCGCCATTCGATACGGCTGTCAGTCCCCTGCCGGGTGGCGGCATAGTCGAGCATGGGCTGGTTGAGGTCGGTCACCACATAGCGCGCGTCGGCACGCAGTTTGGACGCAAGCGCCCGCGTCACCACGCCGCTGCCAGCCGCTGTTTCCAGCACCGCGCCGGACGAAAAGGCCGCAACCAGCTGCGCCAGGTCGGCAGCGTAGGCGCCGAAGATCAGCGGGACCATCAGCGTGTCGTAGAACTTCGGGATCGAGCCCGCGAATACCTTGTCGCTCTCCGCCATAGGACCTCCTTACAAGCACCTGAATGGTGAACGCGCGCCCCCCATTTCCCAGCAGCCATCGCCTCTCCAACGCGTCCGCCGTTTTAGTTGGACATGGATCGACCATTCGCGATGGTGAACGCGCATGCCAGCCTCGTCAATGGCGGCATGCAGACTTCTCCACCAGCATTACGACTACCAAGTGCGCAACGCCCTGAAAGCCCGCACCGCCAGCGGCGACACCGCCCCGGTGACCCCTATTGACTACCGCCCGTGGTGGCGAATAGTTTGCTATTCTTTTTGAATATAAAAACATAACTGCTTGTGCAGATTAAATATGGGCCAGAGGCCGATTTGTCGCATGAAAAATTGGCTAAAAACCAAATTTTATGCCCGCCCGCTCAACCGACATTCCGCAAACCCCGCCCCATCCCCCAGCACAAAATCCCAAAAAGCCGCCCCCAGGTCCGACGGCACGGCATCCCTGCGGTGTAGCAGGCACCAGTCCAGCATCTTAGGCATCTCCTGCAAATCCAGCACCGCCAACATGCTTGCGGCCAGCTCCACCTGGAACACGTGGGCGGACAAAAAGCTGATGCCCATGCCGACCATCACAGCCTGTTTGATGGTCTCCTTGCCGGACAACTCCATCGACACATTCACCTGCAGCGACTGCGATTGCAGCAGGTGCTCCAGAAACTGGCGGGTGGCCGAACCGGGCTCGCGGAAGATGAAGTCTTCGGTACGAAAATCGGCCCAGGTCAGCTTACGTTTGAAGGCAAGACGGTGGTTGGGTGGGGCGCGATGCAGTGCATCAACGAGACGCAGAACGCCAAATACCTCGCGCTCAAATGCCTGGATGCGGCTGTATTGCCGCGTCTGCCATTGCATGCATCTGGCTCTGGGTCAGAATCGCCTGTACCGGTGATGAAAGAAAATTGCAGGTTGGCACTACACGCAGGTACTAGCCCAAAAACGAACCGCCGGCACTGAAGTTTTCTCGATATCGGATCGGGCTGAGATTGAGCCTGCGTTGGAACGCAACACGCATATGTTCCGGGCTAGTAAAGCCGCATTCATAGGCGATTACTTTCACGGGAAGAGCCGTAGCCTCGAGAAGATTTCGAGCTTTGTCAATGCGAACGCCCTCAACGAACTCGTGGGGCGTCATATCGAGCTCAGTCGTGAAAAGGCGTGCTACGCTGCGCACGCTGGTACCAGCTAGTGACGCTATTCTCTCAACCGAGTATGGCTCACTGAGGTGTGCCATCACATAAGCCTGTACCTTACCCAACGGTGATGCCGGATCGCCAGACAGAATAAGCAGCGGGCTAAACTGCGATTGCCCCCCCTGACGCTGCGCAACGACAACCAAACGCTTGGCGCACGCGAGAGACATAGTGCCTCCGAAGTCTTCGCGCACGAGGGCCAATGCGAGGTCAATCCCTGCTGTCACACCTGCTGATGTGAATAGGTTGCCGTCTCGGGCGTAGATCCGGTCGTATTCGACGCGTGCCGCAGGGAACAAATTGGCCAATTCGCCCGCGCTCTGCCAGTGGGTGGTCACGGTACGATCATCCAGCAGACCAGCGTGCCCCAATAAAAAGGCACCCGTGCAGATCGAGCCAAAACGCTCGGAGGGCGGACCCCATCGCCTCAGCCACGTACGAGTCGGCCCATGAGCCGGCTTGGTCGGTAAACCAGGGCCACCAGCCACAAAGGTCGTGTGAAAAGGCTCTTGGACTTCTGCATAACTGAGATCAGCCAGAAGTAGCGTGCCATTTGACGCACGCATCGCCCGTGTGTGCTCGGCAATGATGACGCACTCGTACCCCTCGCCTTCCGGCACAAAACTGTTCGCTTCAGCAAAGACATCCAGAGGTCCTGCGACGTCCAAGGCTTGCACGCCTTCATGAATGACAAGCGCCACTTTTCTGATCATCTTCAACACCTTGCATTAGAGGCCCGCCCCAAAAGGCAGAAAATAAGGGCCACTTGGCAGAAAGCGCGCGTGGACTGCAATTGCGGCCACGACCTGCCGCAACTTCATAGGCGCACCGGCCCAAAACGGGCGGGCGCCCACTTCACCCAGAGCATGACCATGACTAAACCAAGCAAACTTATACCCAATGTGAACGGAATCACGATTCCAGACAGCGCGCTTTGCCGCGCCATCACGGGATTCATCCGTGATACCGAGAGCGAACTTCTCTTCAACCACTCCAGCCGGGTCTATTTTTTTGGCGCCCTGGCAGGCCAACAGCGCGGACTGAACGTGGATCACGAGTTGCTCTATGCAGCCACCATGTTTCATGATGTGGGTCTTGTGCCCAAACACAGCAGCCCGAATCTTCGATTTGAAGTCGACGGTGCAAACGCCGCGCGGGACTTCCTGCAAAGCTGGAAGGTCAACGAAGGAGACATCGAACGGGTGTGGACCGGCATCGCGCTGCACACGACGCCGGGCGTTCCTGAGTTCATGCACCCAGTGGTCGCTCTGACCACAGCAGGGGTCGAAATGGATGTGCTCGGGCTGACGTACAAGCAATACTCTGATGATGTCCGCGAAGCCGTAGTGAAGGCTTTTCCAAGGACACCTCAATTCAAGGAAGACATCATTAATGCCTTCTACGATGGCATCAAGCACAAGCCCGACACAACTTTCGGTAACGTGAAGGCTGACGTGATCGCGGATAAGGAACCTAATTTTCATCGCGGAAACTTCTGCTCCGTAATCCGTTGCTCTTGCTGGAAAGCTTAAAGACTCAATAGAGATTGAAACTCCACACACCATTCCCTACAGCGGCGGAGATGTAGAGCACAAAGACGTGTGTCTAAGCGATGAGACTCGCGAGTCTCATCTGGCCGTTTACGTATCTCACGCCCGCTCGGCTCATTTAACGCTGGATCTATAACCATCCTAATTGCTGGCCCCCTCACGTTTAGCCACGCTATATAGCTGCATGACCTCTGGCAAACCAAGCCGGCAGGGGCCGATTTGATGCATGGGAAATGGGCTAAAACTAAATTTCATGGCTTGGGGCTGTGCCTGCACTCCGCAAACCCCGCCCCATCTCCCAGCACAAAATCCCGAAACGCCGCCCCCAAATCCGACGGCACGGCATCGCGGCGGTGCAGCAGGCACCAGTCCAGCATCTTCGGCATGTCCTGCAAATCCAGCACCGCCAGCATGCCCGCGGCCAGCTCGACCTGGAACACGTGGGCGGACAGGAAGCTGATGCCCATGCCGACCATCACGGCCTGTTTGATGGTTTCGTTGCCGGACAGCTCCATCGACACATTCACCTGCAGCGACTGGGATTGCAGCAGGTGCTCCAAAAACTGGCGGGTGGCGGAGCCGGGTTCGCGGAAGATGAAATCCTCGGTGCGCAAGTCCGCCCAACTGAGCTTGCGGCGGGTGGCCAATGGGTGGTTCGGCGGGGCCACTATGCAGTGGGGGTTGCGGGCGAAGGTTTCGGCTTCTACGTCGGCCTCGCTGGGCGGGTAGCCACCGATGGCTACGTCCAGTTGGTGGTCTTGCAGCATGGCCAGAATTTTCTCGCGCCGCTCCACCGTGAGCTTGAAGCGGATGCCGGGGTGCCGCGCCTTGAAGGCCATGAGCAGCGCGGGCGCAAAGTAATGTGCCGTGGGCACCACGCCCAGGTGCAGCAAGCCACCCTCGCCGCTGCGGCTGACGGCCATGGCTTCGTCTGCAATGCGCACCTGGTCGAGGATGCGGCGGGTGTGGCGCAGCAGGGCTTCGCCGGGCGCACTCAGCACCAGGCGCTTGCCGGTTTTGGTGAACAGCGGCTGGCCCGCGTCTTCCTGCAACTGGCTGATCTGCATGGACACCGCGGGCTGCGTGAGGTGCAGTTGCTCGGCGGCGCGCGAGTAGCTCAGCGTGGTGGCCACGGCTTCAAAGATGCGGAGCTGGCGCAGGGTGGTGTTTTTCATGGCAGGGTTTGACCCGGAATGCGGGCCTTGGATAACGGGCGAAATCGGCTCAATGGCAAGAGGTTTGCGGGGAGTTTCCCTAAGCTGCAACGCAGCATTTCCGGCCCTAAACACCTATGGTGCGACCCCATGCGGTTACAAGTGCCAAGTATAAGTAAAACTTTGCCAAACTATCAATAAGCATTGGTTGTGGATATGCACGGCTGTTTCTAGACTTGCCTCCAACGCAACCCCGCCCACTCCCCATCCGCTTTCATGTCCACACCTACCACCGCCCCCTTCCCCACCTGGAACGATGCCCATGCGGCCACGCTGGATGCTCCTGGCCTGCTGCTGTACCGCTCCAACCTGCTGGGCTCCGACCTGCGCATCACCAACTACGGCGGCGGCAACACGTCGGCCAAGCTGGTGCAAAAAGACCTGCTGACCGGGCAGGACGCCACTGTGCTGTGGGTCAAGGGCTCGGGCGGCGACGTGGGTTCGATGAAGCTGGACGGCTTCAGCACCCTGTACATGGACAAGCTCAACGCGCTGCAAAAGCTGTACCGCGGCCCGCAGTTTGAAGACGAGATGGTGGCCTACCTGCCGCACTGCACCTTCAACCTGAACCCGCGCGCCGCCAGCATCGACACGCCCCTGCACGCCTACCTGCCCTTCGCCCATGTGGACCACATGCACCCCGACGCGGTGATTGCGATTGCCGCCATGGCCAACAGCGAAGCGCTGACCGCCAAGATTTTTGAAGGCACCGTGGGCTGGCTGCCCTGGCGCAAGCCCGGCTTCGAGCTGGGCCTGATGCTGCAACGCTACCAAGCCGCCCACCCCAGCCAGCGCGGTTTGGTGCTGGCGGGCCACGGCCTGTTCACCTGGGGCGACACGGCCAAGAGCTGCTATGAAAACACCGTGGGCGTAATCGCCCATGCGCAAAACTGGCTCGGCCGCGAGAGCGTGGCCCGCAAGGCGGTGGCTTTTGGGGGTGTAGCCCAAGCGTCGCTGGCCACCGGCGACCAGGATGCCACCCTGGCCCGTGTGCTGCCTGTCCTGCGCGGCCTGGCCTCCAAAAGCGGCCACAAGCTGCTGCATGTGGACCGCCAGCCTGCGGTGATGGACTTTGTAAACAGCGTGCAACTGGCCCCGCTGGCGGCCATGGGCACGTCCTGCCCCGACCACTTTTTGCGCACCAAGATCCGCCCGCTGATCCTGGAAGCATCGGTGTACCAACTGGAAGGCACCGCCCTGGCCGCCGCGCTGGAAGAAAAATTGGTCGCCTACCGCGCCGACTACGCCGCCTACTACGACCGCTGCAAGCGCCCCGACAGCCCGGCACTGCGCGATGCCAACCCGGTGATCATCCTGCTGCCCGGCATCGGCATGGTGTCGATTGCCAAGGACAAGGCCACGGCGCGCATTGCCGGTGAGTTCTACGTCAACGCCATCAACGTGATGCGCGATGCCAACGCCATCGACACCTATGTGGGCCTGCCCGAGCAAGAGGCGTTCGACATCGAATACTGGCTGCTCGAAGAAGCCAAGCTGCAGCGTATGCCCAAGGCGAAGCCCCTGGTCGGCAAGGTGGCGCTGGTGACCGGCGGCGCAGGCGGTATTGGCCGCGCCATCGTCGAGCGCTTTCTGAACGAGGGTGCCTGCGTGGCGCTGCTGGACATCGACGTGGAAGGGCTGGAGACCACCCGCGCCGAATTGGCCCAGCGCTTCGGTAAAGACGTGGTGCGCAGCATGGTGTGCGACGTGACGTCTGAAGATTCGGTCATCAACGCCTATGTGAAGGCCACGCTGGAGTTTGGCGGGGTGGATATTCTGGTGTCCAACGCCGGCATTGCTTCGGCCGCGCCGATTGAAGACACCAGCCTGGCGCTGTGGATGCGTAACCAGAACATTTTGGCCACCGGCTACTTCCTGGTGGGCCGCGAATGTTTCCGCCTGATGAAGGCCCAGGCCATCGGCGGCGCCATGGTCTACATTGCCAGCAAAAATGGCATGGTGGCCAGCGCCCAGGCCAGCGCCTACTGCGCCGCCAAGGCAGCCGAAATCCAGCTGTCGCGCAGCTTTGCGCTGGAAGGGGCACCGCTGGGCATCCGCTCCAACGTGGTCAACCCCGATGCCGTCATCCGCGGCAGCAAGATTTGGACGGGGGCCTGGAGCCAGGAGCGCGCCGCCGCCAACAAGATCAGCGAGGAAGAACTGGAAGCCTTCTACCGCGACCGCTCCATGCTGAAACGCAGCGTGTTTCCCGAGGACATTGCCGAAGCCACCTACTTCCTGGCCAGCGACTTGGCCGCCAAATCGACCGGCAACATCATCAACGTGGATGCGGGTAATCTTGCGGCCTTCCCACGTTAATTCGGCGATCAAACAAAACCAAAGAGACGACCATGACCACGACAAAAATTGCTCCCGAATTAATAGCTGACCATGCACACGCTGCAAGCGCTAGAGTCGATTTAGACTATAAAAACCTGGGCGAACAGCTGTCGCGCCGCGGTGTCAACATCGACACCCTGAAAGCCGACGTGGCGAAGTTCGCCGTGGCCGTACCCAGCTGGGGCGTAGGCACCGGTGGCACGCGCTTCGCCCGCTTCCCTGGCAAGGGCGAGCCGCGCAATGTGTTCGACAAGCTGCAAGACTGCGGCGTGATTAACCAGCTGGTGCGCTGCACACCCACCGTGTCGCCGCACTTTCCCTGGGACAAATGCAACGACTACAAAGAACTGCGCCAGCATGCCGAGTCGTTCGGCCTGGGGTTTGACGCGGTGAATTCCAACACCTTCTCTGACCAAAAAAACCAGCCGCTGTCGTACAAGTTCGGCAGCCTGACCCATGCCGACGCCGGCGTGCGCGCCCAGGCCGTGGCGCACAACATCGAGTGCATTGAGATCGGCAAGCAAATCGGCAGCAAGGCGCTGACGGTGTGGATTGGCGACGGTGCCAACTTCCCCGGCCAAAGCCACTTCCGCCGCCAGTTCGACCGCTACCTGGACAGCAACCGCCAAATTTATGCCGCGCTGCCAGACGGCTGGCAGATGTATTTAGAGCACAAGATGTTCGAGCCCGCCTTCTACGCCACCGTCATTCAAGACTGGGGCTCCAGCCTGCTGGCCGCGCAGACCCTGGGCGAGAAAGCCCGCTGCCTGGTGGACCTGGGCCACCACGCGCCCAACACCAATATCGAGATGATCGTGGCGCGCCTGGTGCATGCGCAAAAGCTGGCCGGTTTCCACTTCAACGACAGCAAATACGGCGACGACGACCTCGACAGCGGCAGCATCAACCCGTTCCAGCTGTTCCTGGTGTTCAACGAACTGGTGGACGCAGCGCAAAGCAAAGTCCCCGGCTTCGACCCCGCCTACATGCTGGACCAGTCGCATAACGTGACCGACCCCATCGAGAGCCTGATGACCAGCGCCGTGACCGTGCAGCGCTGCTACGCCCAGGCCCTCTTGGTAGACCGCGTTGCGCTGACCAATTACCAGGACAGCAACGACGTGCTGATGGCCGCACAGACCCTGAAGGCGGCCTTCCACACCGACGTGACCCCGCTGCTGCAAAAAATCCGCCTGGAAGCGGGTGGCGCAGTCGATCCGGTCGGCACATACCGTGCGTCGGGCTACCGTGCCGACATGGCTGCCATCCGCCCCGCCAGCGGCCCCAGCAGCGGCATTGTTTAAGCGCATTTGCACCGGCAAAGCGCACCCCATCGACACTGGCGGCATCCGTGCCGCTGGTAGCGAGACCGACCCTCGGGTCACATTTCCATACCAACAACGACATCCAGGAGACAACATGAAGAAACAACTCGCAACCCTGATCACCGTGGCCCTCAGCGCAGCTCTTGCCAGCCCGGCCTTTGCTGCCGACAAGATCGCCCTGGTGGTGAAGAGCCTGGGCAACGGCTTCTTTGATGCCGCCAACCAGGGCGCGCAGGAAGCCGCCAAAGAGCTCAAGAACATCGACATCATCTACACCGGCCCAGCCAAGGCTACGGCCGAAGGCCAGATCGAGATCGTCAACGCGCTGATCGCCCAAAAGGTCTCGGCTATCGTCATTTCCGCCAACGACCCCGACGCGCTGGCCCCCGTGCTCAAGCGCGCCATGGACCGTGGCATCAAGGTCATCTCGTTTGACTCGGGCGTGCGCAAAGACGGCCGCATGATGCACCTCAACCCCTCCAGCAACCCGCTGATCGGCGAAAAACTGGTGAAGATGACCGCTGACGCGATTGGCCCTACGGGTGAAATCGCCGTGCTGTCGGCCACCGCCCAGGCCACCAACCAGAACATCTGGATCGAAGAAGCCAAGAAAGTGCTGGCCCAGCCCGCCTACCAGGGTCTGAAGCTGGTCAGCGTGGTCTACGGTGACGACCAGACCGACAAGAGCTACCGCGAAGCCCAAGGCCTGTTCAAGAGCTACCCCAA
>NZ_JANXMU010000076.1 GCF_025354435.1 Rhodoferax sp. | reverse complement strand
GTTTGCGGTGCTGGGCGAATCCCGCTTCTTGGTCGGCGGCCAGGGCCAGGGTGTGTTGCTTCATCTTTGTCGCCTTGTGAGGGATGACAATACCAATGCAAGTCACGCGCCAGGTCGGGACTTATTCAGCGTTGCCTTAAGACGCTTTGGCCTTGCCGCTGCGGGGCTCTTTGGTCTTGGGGGCGGCTTCTTCCTTGGTGGCGGCCACGGCTTCTTCGACCAGGGCTCCGCCTTCCACCGGGATTTTGATCACCGAGGCCACGCCCTCGATCTTGTTCTCGCGCATGTAGGTGTCCATTTCCTTCCAGCCGGCAAACACCGAGGCCTTGGAGGCTTTGGGATTCAGGGTGTAGCAGTCTTCGATGCCGCGCAGCGCGTGGCGGCAGGCGCCGCCCGTGGCTTTGGCATCGGCCTCGCGCGCCAGCACCTTGGGGTCGGGGTAGACACCGGGGATCTCGCAGCCCGCCAGCAGCAGGACGGCGCAAGAGACAACGAGGTGGCGGGTAGACATGGGCATATGTGGCAGGTAGTAGCTTAATTATCGGCTTCTGGGCTCCAACATTGACCCCTACTTTGGATATGGCCAAAGAAAAAGGCCCCGCAGGGCCTTTGACAGGGGATTGACCGGGTGGTCAGTCGCGTTCGCCGCCCATGATGCCCAGTAGGGACAACAGGCTCTGGAAAATGTTGAACAGGTCCAGGTACAGGGCCAGGGTGGCGGTGATGTAGTTGGTTTCGCCGCCGTCGATGATCTGCTTCAGGTCGTACAGCATGTAGGCGCTGAAAATACCGATGGCAGCCACCGAGATGGCCATCATGCCCGCAGTGGAGCCCACAAAGATGTTGACCACGCTGCCCACCAGCAGCACCAGCACGCCGACAAACAGCCATTTGCCCATACCGGAGATGTCGCGTTTGATGACGGTGGCCACGCTGGCCATCACGAAGAACACACCTGCCGTGCCTGCGAAGGCGGTCATGATCAGGTCAGGCCCGTTTTTAAAGCCCAGCACCTGGGCAATCATGCGCGACAGCATCAGGCCCATGAAGAAGGTGAAGCCCAGCAATACCGGCACACCGGCGGCCGAGTTCTTGGTCTTTTCGATCGCGTACATAAAGCCGAACGCGCCGCCCATGAAGACCACCAGCCCCAAGCCGCCGTGCAGTGCCTGGGTGATGCCCGTGGCCACGCCTAACCACGCGCCCAGCACCGTGGGTACCAGGCTCAGGGCCAGCAGCCAGTAGGTGTTGCGCATGACGCGGTTGCGCTGCTCTTGCAAGGCGCCGGTGTCGGGGCTGATGCCAAAACCTGCGCTGGTGTAACGGTCGTTCATAGAGATTTGTCCTTCAAATTCTGCAAAGCAGATGGGGAAATTCTAGGGCGATTCAAGGGCAAAGTAAAAATATTACCGTAAGCGTGACCTATTTTCCATGGGGGTACTGGACAAACACAGGTCCCAAATGGCTAGTTTTCATGCTGCGCTGCGGCAAAAAACGCATGCTGCCGTTATGCTTCTGGCTTTAACCACCCACTGGGAATTTGCCTTGAAAACCAAATCTGTACTCGAATTTGCCGACGTGAAAACCATTGCCGCCGCGGCCGAAGCCGAAGCGCTGAAGAACCAGTGGGCGGTGACCATCGCCATCGTCGACGATGGCGGCCATCTGCTGCACTTGCAGCGCCTGGACGGTGCCGCTGCGCTGTCGTCGCACATTGCGCCCGCCAAGGCCCACACCGCTGCGCTGGCCCGCCGCGAATCCAAGGTGTACGAAGACATCATCAACGGCGGCCGCACTGCGTTCCTGACCGCTCCCTTCATCGAAGGCATGCTTGAAGGTGGCGTGCCCATCATCAAAGACGGCCAGTGCATTGGCGCGGTGGGTGTCAGCGGCGTGAAGTCGCCCGAAGACGCGCAAATCGCCAAGGCCGGGATCGCCGCCATCGGTTTGTAAAAGCTACTATTTTTATAGCTACTGGCGTAGACAACATATACGCTAGCGGCCTTTTTTATCTAAAAATGGGCTGTGCAGCAAAGCCTGTTCGCATTCGCCCACGATCCACTGCCTGAAGCGTTGCACCGGCTCGGGTGTGCGCTGGGCGTTGGGCTCCACCAGAAAGTAGCCGTGGGCCGTGGTGGTGGGCTGGGCACAGGCGGCCACCAGTTGGCCGTTGCGCACCAGTTCGTCTACCAGCGGAGTCCAGCCCAGCGCCAGGCCTTGCCCGGCAATCGCGGCCTGGATCACCAGCGGGTAGTTGTTCAGCGTCAGGTCGTGGCTCTCGCCGGTGGCAGCCACACCGTGCAGCGCCCACCAGTTCTCCCAGCCCAGCCAGCGCAGCGGCTCAGCGCTTTCCAGATGCAGCAGGGGCAGCTTGGCCAAATCGGCGGCCTGGCCGGTCAATCTGTGGGTGGCCCAAAACCCGGGGCTGCACACCGGCACCACGATCTCGGGAAACAGCGCCACCGCCGTGCAGCCTGGCCACTGGCCCGCGCCGAAGGCAATCGCGATGTCCACCGGCTCGCCGCGGATGTCGAACGGGTCCTGGGTGGTGACGATGCGCACGTCCAGGTTCGGCACCAGCGCGCGCAGCGCGGCCAGCCGGGGCATCAGCCAGTAGGCGGCAAAGCCGAAGTCGGTGGCCACCGTCAGCACCTGGCGGGCACGGCGGCTGCGGATTTTGGCGGCGGCTTCGCCAATGCCGGCCAGGCTGTCGCGCACTGCATTGAAGAGCTGCAGGCCGTCGGCCGTGAGCGACACGCCCCGGTGGCCGCGTTTGAACAGCGGCACGCCCAAATCTTCCTCCAGCAGGCCGATGCGCTGGCTCACGGCGGGCTGGCTGGTGCCCAGCTCCAGGGCTGCGGCGGTAAAGCTCAGATGGCGTACCGCGGCCTCAAAAAAGACCAGGCTTTGCAGGGGCGGGAGCCGGCGCGGTGTTGCCATAACGAATGTTTATGGATATATAAGAAATGAAAGTCTTCACGCGCAGATTACACCTGCGTAGACTACATTTTTTGCATAAACCCCCATTATGTTTGGAATGAGAGAAACATGGCACAACCGAATATCTTGATCCTGATGGCCGACCAGCTCACGCCCTCGGCGCTGGCCGCGTACGGCAACAAAGTCAGCAAGACCCCACACATCGACGCGCTGGCCGCCGGTGGCGTGGTGTTTGAATCGGCCTACACCAACAGCCCGCTGTGCGCCCCGTCGCGCTACGTGTTTATGGCGGGCAAATTGCCCTCGGCCATTGGCGCGTATGACAACGCCGCCGAGATGCCGTCCGAGGTGCTGACCTTTGGCCACTACCTGCGCCACGCGGGCTACCGCACGATTTTGTCGGGCAAGATGCATTTTTGCGGGGCCGACCAGTTGCACGGCTTTGAAGAGCGCCTGACCACCGACATCTACCCCGCCGACTTCGGCTGGACCCCCGACTGGGACCAGCCCGAGGTGCGCCCCAGCTGGTACCACAACATGGGCTCGGTCACCGATGCGGGCACCTGCATCCGCAGCAACCAGCTCGATTTCGACGAAGAAGTGGTGTTTCTGGCGCAGCAAAAGCTGTTTGACATCGTGCGCGACGACGATGCGCGGCCCTTTTGCATGGTGGTGTCGATGACGCACCCGCACGACCCGTACGCCATTCCGCAGCAGTACTGGGACCTGTACCGCGACGAAGACATAGACATGCCACGTGTGCCGCCCATAGACCCGGCGCTGATGGACCCACACTCAAAGCGCCTGCGCCATGTGAGCGATATGGACAGCACGCCCATCAGCGCCGCGCAAACCCGCCACGCCCGCCACGCCTACTACGGCGCGGTGTCGTACGTGGATGAGCAGATTGGCAAAATCTGCCGCACGCTGGAGCAAACCGGCCTGGCCGACAACACCATCGTCATCCTGCTGTCCGACCACGGCGACATGCTGGGCGAGCGCGGGCTTTGGTACAAGATGAATTTCTTTGAAAACGCCTGCCGCGTGCCGCTGATCGTGCACGCGCCACAGCGTTTCAAGGCGCACCGGGTGGCCGCCTCGGTGTCGTTGGTGGATATCTTGCCCACGCTGGTGGACATGGCGTTTGAAGGTGCAGCCCCGGCCGCCCCCGAGGCGCTGGATGGCCGCAGCGTCTGGCCGCACCTGCTGGGTACGGGCGGGCACGACGAGGTGGTGGGCGAGTATTTGGGCGAGGGGGCGGTGGCACCGCTCATCATGCTGCGGCGCGGCGTGCACAAGTTCGTGCATTCCCCGGGCGATCCGGACCAGTTGTTTGACCTGCAGGCCGACCCGCATGAGCTGAAGAATTTGGCCACCGACCCGGCGGCTGCTGACCTGTTGCAGGCCTTCCGCGCCGAGGTGGCTGGGCGCTGGAATATGCCGCAGTTACGTGCTGAGGTGGTGGCCAGCCAGCGCCGCCGTCGCTTCCATTACGCGGCGCAAAACCGGGGTGTCCCGCAGTACTGGGACCACCAGCCCTTCCAGGCGGCCAGCCAGCGCTACATGCGCAACCACATCGATCTGGATACCTTGGAAGCGCGGGCCCGGTATCCGGTGGTGAAAGCTTGAAATCAGGTGTGTGGGAAAAAAAGCATGGCTAGTCGGCGCGGGGTCGAAACCCCTTGCCGTTGGCTAGCAAAAACGATCCTCTCAGACTCCACGGAGAAGTCTGCGGATCGCCCCACGATGAAACCTATTTCGTCAAAATCAGTTTGCCCAGCTTGGTGTTCTGCAGGCGGTAAATAGAGCCGTTGTGCATGATCTCCACGGCCTTTTGGCCTTTGAGCAGATCACGGCTTTCTACGGCAGATGCCAGTTTAGGGGCAGCCTTGCCCATGTCCATGCCCTGGAGCACGCTGTTGGCGTTCTCGCCCGATGTCGGGTTGAACTGGGGGCGGGCTGAGAGGGTTGCGTACATGGTGTGCTCCTGTAAAGGGTTACGATTCGCTAATGATAATCATTCTCAATTGAATTGGAGCATTTTTCCGGAATATTTTTAATACGGTGTATGCAGCGTAGGCGCGGGTGTATCGGGTCGGCGGAAATGCTTGGTCTATGATTGCTATTTTTTAGATAGCTTCCAACGTATGTCCTAGAAGCGTCAACTGCCTGTTTTGCGTTGGTTCGGCGTAGCCTGTCTGGTGGTGCTGGGTGGTGTGGCATGGTGGTGGAGCCGGGCGGAAGATGCGCATCAGGTGGAGCGCGGGCGACAGTTGTTTGTGGGTAACCAGCCGATGATGGCCCAGTTGTACGGACAAACCGCCCGCCTACCGGCCCTGGCCAGCCGTTGCAGTAATTGCCATGCGGTACAGCCAGTGGTCGCGCTAGGAACCCAGGCCTTTGGTCCGCGGCTCAACCGGGCCACGCTGACCGCGCTGGTACCGCGCCGAGGCGGCCCGCCGTCTCGCTTCACCCAGGAAAGTTTCTGCCGTTTGTTGTCTGAGGGAGTCGACCCCGCTTCCATCTTGCTGGCTGGTGCTATGCCCCGCTACACGCTGACTCCGTACGATTGCCAGTCACTGTGGCATTACTTACTAGACCAAAACCCCTGACATCTGTCTCCACCAATTTTGTCCATCGCCGCTATGTCTTGGCCACGGCCGGCGTGCTCTTAGGTGTACCTCTGTGGGCCAAAGCCCATCAGGGTGCTGGCATTGTGCGGCCGCCGCAAACCTTGCCATCGCTGCGGGTGTCGCCGGTGCTGGGCCCGCCCAAAAGGCTGGACGAGATGCTGGCCCGGCGCATCACGGCGGTCCAGCTCATGTTTACCGGCTGTAGCGCCACTTGCCCGCTCCAGGGGGCCCTGTTTGCAGATCTGCAAAGCCGGCTTGCAGGGGCCTCAGCCGAATTGCAATTGCTGTCGATCAGCATCGACCCCTTGGGTGACGATACCAAGGCTCTGGCCACTTGGCCGCAACGCTTTGGGGCCCAGCCCCGCCGCTGGACGGCGGCGCTTCCGGCCCTGAAGGATGTAGACCGCCTGCAGGACTTTTTCAATGGCCGGGCGATCGGGCCCGATCGGCACACGCCACAGGTTTACCTGTTCGACCGCAGTGCACGGCTGGTTTTCAAAAGTGTGGACTTCCCCAGCACCCAGGAAATAGAGCGTTTGATGACGGAGTTGGCAGCATCCAAGCGCTGAGTAAATTTTTTTCAATAATTTTGTACACAAAAAAATAAAATGCGTTTTGTTTTAAACAAAAGGTATTTTGTGTACACACCAATAAAATTCAGAGCTGCTCACGGAAAGCTTGGCACGGTGTTGGCTTTAGCCCTGGGTCTGGTGGCCTGTGGTGGCGAGTCCACCGACACCGTTGAGCAAGGGCGGGCCAAGGCCGCTGGTGTGCCGATTGCCGCATTCAACAAGGCCAAGTGGGGTGGCAAGATTGATGTCAGCCTGACACCCGCTTCGGCCGCCAATTTGCCCAATGGCAACGTAATGCTCTGGGCGGCCGATGGCGAGTTTATGTTCAGCAATGGCGATGCCCGGGCCTACGCCACCACGTACAACCCCACTACGGGCGGCTTTACAAAGCGTTTGGTCAATGAAACCGGCAGCAATTTGTTTTGCCCCGGCACCAGCATGTTGGCCGATGGGCGGTTGCTGGTCAGCGGTGGTTCTCAGGCAGGCAACACCAGCATTTACAACTCTGCCAACGACACCTGGGCGGCCGGTGCGGCGCTCAATATCACCCGGGCCTATAACGCCAATGCGTTGCTCCAGGACGGCTCGGTCCTCACGTTGGGGGGCTCCTGGAATGGTGGACAAGGCGGCAAGCACGGAGAAGTCTGGACCGAGGCCACCGGTTGGAAGCGCCTGACCGGTGTGCCGGTAGACGACATGGTCGGCCCCGACCCCGCAGGGGTGTACCGGGGAGACAACCACATGTGGCTGCTGCCCACCGGCAACGGCCAGATCCTGCATGCAGGACCGAGCGCCAAGATGCACTGGATCGACACACGTGGCAACGGTAATGTGCGCTCTGCCGGTAACCGGGGCGACGACGCCTACAGCATGAGTGGCAACACTGTGATGTACGACATTGGCAAAATTCTCAAAGTGGGTGGTTCGCCCGCCTACCAAGATGCGAATGCCACCGCCAGCAGCTACCTGATCGACGTAAATGCGGGTGTGCAGGTGCGCAAGATCGCCCCCATGTCCTATGCCCGCGCCTTCCACAATAGTGTGGTGCTGCCCAACGGGCAGGTCATCGTGATTGGTGGCCAAAGTCTGCCAGTGCCTTTCAGCGACAACACTTCGGTGCTGGTGCCTGAATTATTTGATCCGGCCACCGAGACCTTCACCGCGCTGCCACCCATGACCGTGCCGCGCAACTACCACAGCGTGGCTCTGCTGCTGCCCGATGCCCGTGTGATGTCGGCGGGCGGCGGTCTGTGCGGCAACGGTTGCGCGGGCAACCACCCCAACATCGAAATACTCAGCCCGCACTACCTGTTCAACGCAGACGGCAGCCCGGCGACGCGCCCCGTGATCACTGCGGCACCCACCCAAACCAACTACGGTGCAGTGGCAAACGTCACCAGCAACGCGCCGGTGACTGCGTTTGCGCTGGTCCGCATGTCGTCCACCACCCACACGGTGAACAACGACCAGCGGCGCATTCCCCTGAGCTTTACCCCGACCGGGGCCAACAGCTATGCATTGAATATTCCCACCAACCCCGGTTGGGCCTTGCCGGGCTACTACATGCTGTTTGCGATGGACAGTGCGGGCGTGCCGTCGGTTGCCAAAACTGTGCTGCTGAGCCAGGTGTCGGCCCCGTTGATCACACCGGTAGACGACCAATCGGCCAGCCTGGGCAGCGCGGTCAGTTTGGTTCTTCAGGCCCGTAACCCCACGGGCGTGGCCTTGGCCTACCGTGCCACCGGCCTACCACCAGGCTTGGTTTTGAATGCCAACACCGGCACTATCCAAGGTACACCAAGCACATTGGGGCGCTATCCCATGTCGGTCGAGGTGGGCAACGGCGTCCATCGCATATCGACCGAGTTTGTCTGGACCGTGCGAGAGCCTGGGCAGGTTCAGTTCGTCAAGCTGGAAGCCCTGGGAGAGGTGAACAACAACCCATGGTCGTCCATGGCCGAATTCAATCTGCTCGACGAAGCGGGCGTGGCCCTGAACCGCACGGGCTGGACTATCCAGGCGGATAGCCAGCAGGCGGGTAACTCTGCTGAATTGGCCCTGGATGGAGACCCGCAAACCTTTTGGCATACCGCCTGGGGGCCCGATGTGCCGCTGCCGCACTCCGTAGTGGTGGATATGGGCAGCAGCCAAAAGGTCAGTGGCATGCGCTACCTGCCCCGACCAGGCGGTGGCAATGGCACTATCGCCAAGTTCAGGGTCTACTTCAGCGCCGACGGTATCAACTGGGGTACGCCCGTGGCCCAAAGCAATCTGACCGACTACGGTGCTGCCGACCTGGAAAAAACGGTGTATTTCAACAACGTAGCCGCCGGCAAACCGGCCAGCCAGTCCAGCACCGCCGGAAAAGCCACCGCAGCGCTGGTGGTAGACCGCAACCAGGACGGCGTGCTGGCTAATGGCGGCATGGGCCTGACCGGTGCTGACACCAATGCCTGGTGGGAAGTGGATCTGGGTAGCGTCCATAGCCTGACCAGCCTGCGGCTGTGGAACCGTACCGACTGCTGCGCCGCCAATTTGGCTAATTTTTATGTGCTGGTGTCCAGTACCCCGATGGCGGGGCGCACACTGGACCAGTTGTTGGCCGATACCAAGGTGTGGCACTCCGCGCTGAATGCCGCCGCGCCGCGCTCTCTGGCCCTAGCCGCCTTAACCCGTGGTCGCTACATGCGGGTACAACTGGCCGGTAACAATGCCCTGGGCTTGGCCGAAGTGGAGGTGTATGGCACGGCCATCGCCAACCGTGCGCCCAGTCTGGCCACCCCCACGGTGTCGCCGGTGACCCTGGGCCAGGCGGTAACCCTGAACCTCAGCGGTAACGATCCCGATGGCGATGCCCTGGTCTACACCGCTACCGGTTTGCCGCCAGGGCTGGTGCTGCAACCCGCCTCGGGTGTGGTCAGCGGCACCACCAGTGCCGTGGGGCTTTACAACGTCACCGCAACAGCCACCGACACCGGGGGCTTGAAGGCCTCGGCCAGTTTTGTCTGGTCGGTGATGAGCCCACCGGTGACGATTGCCCCTATCGCCGCAACCCCCAGCACCAGCAACGCCAGTGTGGCCTACACCGCCACGGTGGCGGGCAGTGGGCCTTACCAATACCAGTGGAACTATGGCGATGGCAGCCCGGTCACGGCATTTGGCACCAGCGCTACCGCCACGCACACCTATGCGGCACCCGGCCTGTACACCGTGCAATTGACGGTGCGTAGCAGCGATGGCACGACCAGCACCCGCAGCTTTGTCCAGGCAGTCACGGCCGCCGCCGTGCCCGGCGCTGCCAAGGCCTCGTCCAACCTGGTCTTGGAACCCCGTAGCGGGGCCAGCGTGCGTCTCTGGGTGGTCAACCCCGACAACGACACCGTGTCGGTCTTCGATACCGCTACCAACGCCCGGCTGGCGGAGATTGCCGTGGCCGCCCAGCCGCGCACCCTGGCCTTGGCCCCGGATGGCCGGGTGTGGGTGGTCAACCGAGGGGGCGCTAGCATCAGCATCATTAGCCCTGGCACCTTGGCCGTGGTGCAAACCGTGGCCCTGGCGCGGGGTGGGCAGCCCTATGGCGTAGTGCTTGCGGCCAATGGCTCCGCCTATGTTGCGCTGGAAGGTCTGGGCCAACTGCTCAAGCTCTCAGCCGCCGGGGTGGTGCAAGGCACATTGAACGTGGGTCCAAACCCACGCCACATCGCCCTGACCGCCGACGGCAACACCCTTCTGGTGTCGCGTTTCATCACCCGGCCGCAGCCCGGCGAAGCCACCGCCACAGTGCAAACTACCCTGGCCGGGGCCAAGCAAGGCGGTGAGCTGGTGGTGGTCGACCCGGCTACGATGGCTATCCGTCGTACCGTGGTGCTACAGCACAGCGACAAGGCCGACAGCACTACCCAGGGGCGGGGCGTGCCCAACTACCTGGGCGCAGCCGCGTTGTCGCCCGATGGTGCCAGCGCCTGGGTGCCGTCCAAGCAAGACAACATCCAGCGCGGGCTGTTGCGTGATAAGCAAAACCTGGACTTCCAAAACACTGTGCGAGCCATCTCGTCGCGCATCGCCATGGCCGGTCTGACCGAAGACTATGCCGCCAGGGTGGACCATGACAACTCGGGCCTTGCCAGTGCCGCCGTCTACCACCCCAGTGGGGCCTATGTTTTCGTCACTTTAGAGGCCAGTCGGCACCTGGCGGTGCTGGATGCCTCCGGGCGGCGTGAGCTGTTCCGGGTCGATACGGGTCGCGCACCGCAAGGTGTGGTGGTCTCGGCCGACGGTAAAAAGCTGTATGTGCACAACTTCATGGACCGTAGCGTCGGCGTGTACGACCTGTCGCCCTTGGCAGGCTTCGGCCAGATGGCGCTGCCCCTGCTGGCCACCATGGGCAGTGTGGGTACCGAGAAGCTTGCCGCCGATGTACTGGCGGGCAAACAGTTCTTCTACGACGCCCGTGATACCCGGCTGGCCCGCGATGGCTACATGAGCTGCGCCACCTGCCACAACGATGGTGGACACGATGGCCGCACCTGGGACTTTACTGGGCGCGGTGAGGGCTTACGTAACACCATCCGGCTGCAGGGCCGGGCCGGTGGCCAGGGCCCGCTGCACTGGAGTGGCAATTTCGACGAAGGCCAGGACTTTGAGGGCCAGATCCGCAGCCTGGCCCAAGGTACCGGCCTGATGACCGATGCCCAGTTCAACACCGGCACCCGCAGTGCCCCACTGGGGGACAAAAAAGCGGGTGTGAGCGCGGACCTGGATGCCATGGCGGCCTATATGGCTTCGCTCAACACGTTTGAGCCCAGCCCTTGGCGCAACAACGGTGTCTTGACCAGCGCGGCCCTGACCGGCCAGGGCGTATTCAACGCCCAGTGCGCCAGCTGCCACGGTGGTGCGACGTTCACCAACAGTACGTTGGGCTTGCTGAAAAATGTGGGAACCCTCAAACCCGGCAGTGGCAAGCGGCTGGACGGAGTGCTCACCGGCATTGACATCCCTACATTGCGCGACGCGTGGCTGACCGCACCCTACCTGCACGACGGTTCTGCCGCCACTATCGACGATGCCGTGCGGGCCCACACCACGCTGACTTTGAGTGCTGCCGACGTGGCATCGGTGAGTGCCTTTGTGCAGCAGATAGGCTCTGAAGCGGTAGGCGTGTCCGTGGGGCGTTACGTCAAGTTTGAAATGTTAGGCGAGTTCACTGGACAGACCTGGAGCAGCATGGCCGAGTTCAATCTGCTGGGTGCCAACGGTGCGGTGTTGAATCGCACAGGATGGACTGCTACCGCCGACAGCGCCGAGCTGGTGGCTGAAGATAGCAAGGTGGCCAACATCCTGGATGGCAATACCAGCACTTTCTGGCACAGCCAGTGGTACAACGCTAATCCTTTGCCGCCGCATTGGGTGGTGGTGGACATGCACGCGGTGCAGCCTATTTCCGGCTTCCGCTATACGCCTCGCACGGGTGGTGGTAATGGCACGGTGGCCGCCTACAGGCTGTTTGTGAGCGTGGACGGCGTGACGTGGGGCAGCCCGGTGGTGCAGGGTGACCTGAAAACTCTGGGTGCGGCAAATCTGGAGAAAACCGTTCGGCTAGGTGGCCAGTAGTTTAAAATATTTAGCTATTAAAAAAATAGCTGCTGGTGCATGTTAAATATGCGCCAGCAGCTTTTTTTATGCCTGAAATATGTGCTGTCTAAAAAGAACACATAGTAGAAAATTGTCCAACTCCGGGTAAATCCCCATTTTTCGGATGCATGCAAGAACTAAGATTCATACATGCATCTGAAATCATCTGGTCCCTCTGCCCCCAAGCCCAAACCCCGCCAGCGTCTGAGCCGCGAAGAAAGCCGCGAGCAGACCAAAGAATTGCTGCGGGCGGCGGCGCTGACCGAATTTGCGCTGCGCGGTGTGGCGGGCACCTCGGCCGAACGGATTGCCGAAGCCGCGGGCTTCACCCGGGGTGCGTTCTACGCCAACTTCACCAACAAAGAATCCCTGCTGCTGGACCTGATGCGCAGCAAGATGGTCAACGAGTCGCCCCACTGGGTGCGCCTGGCCGACGAGTCCACCGACGTGGAAGATGCCTTGCGCGCCATGGATCTGCGTGCCGCCCAGTTCGACCCCGACGGCCTGTGGGCGCTGATCAGCATCGAGATTTACCTCTGTGCCCTGCGCGACCCGGTACTGGCCGAAGAGTACCGGCATTACCACGAGGGCATCAAGTCGGTGTGCTGCCTGTTCTTGTCGCGCATGTTCGAGCGGATGGGTAAGACCCCCACCGCCTCGTTTGAAGACCTTGCCGAAATCCTGCTTGCCATGAGCATGTCGCTCAGCCTGCCCAGCCCCATGACCCCCGACCGCCGCCCCCGCCCCCACACCGCAGAAATGTTGCTGGTGGTGCTGCGCGGCTTCCTGGCAACCGGTCTGCCCCTGACCGCCGCTGCGCAGTAGGTGGTCGCCATGCCGCGCTAGCGCCGTCTTTTTTCCCGTTTTTCCGTTCTGGCCGAACTTTGTCGACCCACCTTGCACGGTGGGCTGGGCGCAGCTTGGCCATTTTTTGACCCACCCCTAGAAAAAAGAGACAAGTACATGCCTAAAAAACCCCATTCGCCACGGCAGCGCATGCTGCGTGCGGGCCTGCTCAGTTGTGCTGCGGGCTGCACCTTTCCTGCGCTCGCCATCCAGATCGACACGAGCTCGCCGGACGTGACCATCCGCTGGGACAACACCATCCGCCTCAACGCCGGTGTGCGTACCGGTAAGCCCGACAGCCGGATTCTGAACAATCCCAATTACGACGAATCCGATGGCAAGTTCGGCCGGGGCGACTTTGCCACCAAGCGCCTGGACGTGGTGAGCGAGCTGGATGTCAGCTACAAAAACGACTTTGGTGCCCGGGTCACTGCCGCAGGCTGGTACGACGCGTCCTACAACGACACCTCGGTGCACACCACCGTGCCAGGCTATGCCAGCAGCTACAACAACAACCAGTACAACAGCACCGTCAAGCGCTACACACGTGGCCCGTCGGCCGAGTTTTTGGATGCCTTTGTGTGAACCAACTTCCGCATCGGCGACAAACCGGCCAATCTGAAGGTCGGCCGCCTGACCAACTACTGGGGCGAAGCCTATTTGCTGGGCGCGCATGCGATTTCGTATTCGCAGTCGCCGGTGGATGGCGTGAAGGCAGTGACCAGCCCCGGTATCGAGCTGAAAGAGGTTTTCTTGCCACTGGGGCAGGTGTATTTGAAGTTCCAGCCTACGCCCAATCTGTCCCTGGCCGCGCAGTACTTTCTGGAGTGGAAGCCCTCGCGGCTGCCCTACGGTGGCACCTACTTCGGCCCGGCCGACTTCTTCTTTGAAGGCCCGGACCGCCTGCCGGTGGATGCCAACGGCAACTCCCTCAGCCATGCCGATTCCATCAAGCCCAAGAACACCGGCAACTTTGGCCTGAGCGCCAAGCTGAACGCGGAATCCATCGAATCGACGCTGGGCCTGTACTACCGCCGGTTTGACGACTACAACCCATGGTTCGCACCCAACTTCACCAACTTCGTCGCCATTCCCGGTGTCGGCACCGTGCCTACCGGCTACCAATTGGTGTATCCCAAGAAAGTGCAGATGCTGGGCACCAGCTTTGCCCGGGTGGTTGGCCCGGTCAGCGTGGGCGCCGAGTTGTCGTACCGCAAGGACGGCGCACTGAATGCCGCTGGCTTCAACCCGGCTACCAACGAAGGCCCGCGCGGCGACACCTGGCACGCGCTGGTCAACGGCGTGTACCTGTTGCCCAAAACGCCGTTGTTTGACACTGGCTCGCTGCTGGCCGAGGTGGCCTACAGCCGCCTGCAAAGAGTGACCTCTAACGAGGCGTACTACCAGCGTGCAGGCAGTGCGGCCTGCTTCAACCCCGCCGGTGGCCAGGGTGACAAGAGCGACGGTTGCTCCACCAAGGACTACATGGGCATGGGCATGGTCTTTACCCCGCAGTACCTGCAGGTGGCCCCGTCGGTGGACTTGGAGTTCCCAATGTCATTGAACTACGGCCTGCACGGCAATGCGCCGTCGTCCGGTGGTGGTAATGAAGGCGCTGTGACCTGGTCGCTCGGTGCCAAAGCGACCTATGCGCAAAAGCATGAGTTTCAGCTGCTGTATTCGGCCTCCCATGCCCGTGCCAAGTACGACCCCTCGGGCAGCGTACTGGTGGGCGGCAGCGGCGGCCCCAGCACCAATGACCGCAACTGGCTGGTGTTTACCTACAAAACCAGCTTCTGATCTGCCACGGACCTAATTTCATAGAAAGACATTGAGACATGAAAAACCCTATTGCACTGTTGATGGCGGCCAGTCTGGTCGCCCTGGCCAGCCCGGGCCATGCTTCCGTATCGGCCGAAGAGGCCAAGGCCCTGGGCACCACGCTCACCGATTTTGGCGCCATCAAGGCCGGTAACAAAGAGGGCACCATCCCTGAATACACCGGCGGGCTGACCAAGGGACCGGCCAACTTCAAGCCTGGCAGTGGCTACTGGGCCGACCCGTTCGCAGGCGACAAGCCGCTGTACCGCATCGACGGTAAGAACATGGCGCAGTACGCGGACAAGCTCAGCGAATCGCAAAAGTACCTGCTTAAAACCTACGCCGATTACTACATTGACGTGCTCCCCACCCACCGGTCTGTGGTCTATCCTGAGTCGGTGCTCAAGGCTACGGTACGCAACGCCACCACCTGTTCGGGCGGTAAAGACTACTTCTCGGTCGATGTGGCGTGCCGAGGCGGCATACCGTTTCCGATTCCAAAAAATGCCTACGAGGTGATGTGGAACCTGACCCTGAAGTACAGCGGGGCCACCGATATCACCTTCGACCACGGTGTAAGCTTGCTGGTTGATGCCAACGGTTCGCCGACGGTGGTGTCCGACCAGTTCACGCGCACTGAGCGGCCCTACTACCAAATGGACCAGAAAGACCGCGATCCGAACATGATCTTGCGCACCTATTCGGTGGCCAAGGCACCGGCGCGCATTTCGGGCCAGATGACCATGCTGACCGACTACCTGGACATGGATGCCAAGCCGCGCCGGGCCTTTAACTATTCGCCCGGCCAGCGCCGCGTCAAGCTGGCCCCCGAGTTTGCCTATGACACACCGGTGTCGCAGCTGGGCGGTGTCACCTTGTTCGACGAGCTGTTCCTGTTCTCCGGCAAGATGGACCGCTTTGACTTCAAGCTGGTAGGCCGCAAAGAGATGCTGATCCCGTACAACAGCTACAAGTTCTACAACGACTGCAAGGGAGCGGAGCATTTTGTCGGCACGCACCTGAACCCGACCTGCGAACGTTGGGAGCTGCACCGCGTTTGGGTGGTCGAGTCCACCCTGAAGGCCGGCCAGCGCCATGCCTACGCCAAGCGCACCTACTACATCGACGAGGACGGCACCGGTGCCGGCATGTTCGATGCGTTTGACAAGAATGGCGAGCTCTACCGTGGCATGTTCCAGACCCACATCCAGCTGTATGACCACACTACTCCGTACAGCGGCAAGACCATCACCTACGATTTCAGCAAACGCATGATGCTGTTGATCGGCGAAGGCGCCATTCAAGTGTCGCCCAAAAACCTGCCCGAGACAGACTTGAGCGCCGAGGCCGTCGTGGGCCGCGAAACCGTGCGCTAACCGGACCGCCCACCATGAACGAGTTTGACTATGTGATCGTGGGGGCCGGTTCGTCCGGCTGCGTGCTGGCCAGCGAGCTGTCACGCGACCCCGCCTGCCGGGTGCTGTTGCTGGAAAGCGGCCCGCCCGATACCAGCCCCATGGTCCACATGCCGCGCGGCATTGGCAAGCTGCTGGACCGCACCAACCCCCACGTCTGGAGCTACAAGGCCTCGATGGGGCCGGGGCGCGGCCAGGAAGAATGGCTCAAAGGCCGCGCGCTGGGCGGCTCCAGCTCGGTCAACGGCATGGTATACATGCGTGGCCTGCCGTCCGAATACGACGACTGGGCGGCCGCAGGCTGCACCGGCTGGGGTTGGTCGGACATTGGCCGCTGCTACAAGGCCATGGAAGACCACGAGCTGGGCGAAGCCGAGTGGCGCGGTACCGGTGGGCCGCTCAAAATTTCGATGCACCCGCGCGACAACCCGCTGTATGAAGCGATTTTGACCGCCGGTGAACAGGCCGGCGTGCCCCGCGTGGACGATGTCAACGCCGCGCCCCAGGGCGGTATGGGCTACCAGCCGCGCACCATTTTTGAAGGGCGGCGCTGGAGCGCCGCCAAGGCATTTTTGAGCCCAGCACGGGCCCGCCCCAACCTGGAGGTGCGCACCGGTGTGGACGCGCAGCGCGTGGTGTTTGAAGGCACGCGGGCGGTGGGTGTGGAGCTGCTGCAAGGCGGCGTGCGTTCGGTGGTCAAAGCCCGCCGCGAGGTGGTTTTGTGCGCCGGGGCCTGCATACGCCGAAGCTGCTGCAACTGTCGGGCGTGAGCCCGGCGGCCCTGCTGCAGCGCCTGGGCATTCCGCTGGTGGCCGACTCGGCCGGTGTGGGCCAGCACCTGCTGGAGCACCGCTGCATCCTGATGCATGTGCGCATCCGCGAAGGCAGCATGAACCAGGAATACCAGGGCTGGCGGCTGGCCAAGAACCTGCTGCGCTACCTGGGCGCACATTCCGGCCCCATGACCTTTGCCGCACACGAACTCTGCGGCCTGGTCAAAACCCGGCCCGAGCTGGCCCGCCCGGATGCGGAACTGGGCATCGGCTTGTACTTGGTGGCGGTGAAGAACGACAAGGTGGTCATCGACTCTGCTCCCGGTATGACCTGGGTGGGCTACGTCACGCAACCGGACAGCGAAGGCTCGGTGCAGATCACTTCGCGCGACCCGCAGGCGGCGTTGGACATCGACGTGAACTACCTGCACACCGCGCACGACCAGCGCCACGCAGCCGACCTGATCCGCACCATGCGCCGCATGCTGTCGCAGCCCGCCCTGAAGCCCTATGTGGTGGAAGAAGTGGCCCCTGGCCCGGCCTACCAAAGCGATGCCGAGCTGGTCGAGGCTTACCTGAAATTTGGCAACACCGCTTACCACGTGGCGGGCACCTGCCGTATGGGCAGCGACGCGGCCTCGGTGGTCGATCCGCAACTGCGCGTGCGCGGCGTGCAGGGCCTGCGGGTCATCGACACCTCGGTCATGCCGACGCTGATTTCCGGCAACACCAACGGCCCCGCCATGGCCATGGCCATGCGCGCAGCAGAACTCATCCGCGGCCCCCAGACTTCCGCTTGAAAGATATTTTTATGACGATTCCATTCACCCGTTTCAACGGCTTGTACATCAACGGCCAATGGGTGCCGCCTGCCAACGGTGCGCAAGAAGAAGTGATCAACCCCGCCACCGAAGCGGTCATCGGGCTGGCCCCGGTCGGCGGTGTGACCGAGGCCGATGCCGCCATGGCCGCCGCCCGCCAGGCGTTCGACAGCGGCCCCTGGCCCCGCCTGCCGCAGGCCGAGCGCACGGCCTTCATGCGCCACATGCACACCGCCCTGGCGGAGCGTGCCGACCGCATGAAGACCCTGATGGTCGCCGAAGGCGGCTTCACGCTGGCCCTGGCCCACATGATGAATTACGCCCGGCCCATGGAGCTGTTTGCGCTGGCGCTGGAGCGCTCACTGCTGCCATCCACGCAGACCTTGCCGGTGGGCACGGCCATGAACCCGTTCAACCCCAGCGGCCCGGCGCTGATCGGCTCTGGCGTGGTGGTGCGCGAGCCGGTGGGCGTGGTCACGGCCATCACCGCCTACAACGCGCCGTTTTTGATCAACCTGTCGAAGATCGTGCCGGCCCTGCTGGCGGGCAACACCATGGTGCTGAAGCCCTCGCCGTACACCCCGTTTTCGGCCCTGTTGTTTGGCGAAATCGCCAGCGAGATTGGCTTGCCACCCGGCGTGCTGAACATCGTCACCGGCGGCCCCGAAGTGGCCCAGGCGCTGACCAGCGATGCCCGCGTGGACATGGTCACCTTTACCGGCTCCGAAGCCGTGGGCGTGGCGATCCTGGGCCAGGCTGCACCTACCATCAAGAAGGTGCTGCTGGAGCTGGGCGGTAAGTCGGCGCTGATCGTGCGTGCCGATGCCGACGTGCAAAAGGCCGCCATGGAAGGCGTGTTCCAGGTCGCTACCCACTGCGGCCAGGGCTGCGCGCTGGCCACCCGGCATCTGGTGCACAACAGCATCCGCCCCGCGTATGTGGAAATGATGAAAGCCATCGCCGGGCACATCGTGGTCGGTGGTCCGGCCGACCCCGCCACCCAACTGGGCCCGCTGATCCGGGGTGCCGCCCGTGACCGGGTGGAGCGCATGGTGCAGCAAGGCCGCGACGAAGGTGCCAAGCTGGTGCTGGGTGGCTCGGTACCCGCCCATCTGGGCAAGGGCTTCTTCTACAACGTCACCGTGTTCGACGACGTGCACAACAGCATGCGCATCGCCCAGGACGAGGTGTTTGGCTCGGTGGCCAGCGTCATCGGCTTCGACACCGACGAAGAAGCCGTGCAGATCGCCAACGACAGCCGCTACGGCCTGTACGGCGGCATCCACTCGCGCGACCCGGCCAAGGCCTACGAGATGGCCTTGCAACTGCGCACCGGCGGCGTGGTCATCAATGGCGGCCTGTACCGCCAGAACGACGCGCCCTTTGGCGGCTACAAGCGCTCGGGCCTGGGCCGCGAATACGGCGCGGGCTGGCAGCACGAGTACACCCACGAGAAGGCCATCGTCTTCCCGATTGGCCTGTGAGCTGAGCCACAGCCACCATGCCAAGCCCCCGGTTTATCGCTATCGCCATCGCGGTCTGCCTGTGGCTGGTGGCCGTGGGGGCGTGGTTTTTCTACGCCCCCATGCCGCCTGCGGCCGCCGAGCCTGCCGACAGCCGCAGCCTCATGCTGGGCGGCAGGGTGCGCAGTTTCGCGCTGGTGCGGCCACCCGGCTTGCAGCCTAACGCGCCGCTCCTGGTCGTGCTGCACGGCTCGCTGATGAACGGCCCGCAAATGCGCAGCATGCTGGGTACCGGCTTTGAGCGGCTGGCACGGGCGCAGGGCGCGGTGGTGGTGTACCCCACGGGCATCGAAGGGCATTTCAACGATGGCCGGGTGACGGCCTCGTACAGCGCCCGCACCCTGGAGATTGACGACGTGGGCTTTGTCCGCGCCATCGTCGCCACTCTTGTCACCGAGCTGCACATCGACCGTCAGCGGGTCTATGCCTTTGGCTACTCCAACGGCGGCCACATGGCGATGCGCCTGGCCACCGAAGCCCCTGACCTGTTGGCGGGCATTCTGGTGGCCAACGCCAACGTGCCCACGCCCGACAACATGGGCTGGAAGCTGGCCGTAGGCGGCACCGCACCGCCGGTCGTGCTGATCGAAGGCACCAAAGACCCGATCAATCCCTACGCCGGGGGCCGCGTCACCATTTTTGGCTTTGGTGATCGGGGCACGGTGCTGTCGGCCCCCGACAGCGCCCGCTGGTTTGCCCAGCGCGCCGGTATGGCCGCCGAGCCGGTGGTCGACACCACGCAGCCCCTGGATGGGTTGGCAGTGCAGCAGCAGGACTGGGGCACGCCACCCCGCGTGCGCCTGGTCACACTGCACGGCGCAGGCCACACCGTCGCCCAGCCGGACTACCGCTTCCCGCGCTTTCTGGGTGCGACGGTATTGGACGACCGCATTCTGCAAGCCGCCTGGCGCATGGTGGACCAGCGCTGAGTCGGCCTGCTGCGCCCGCGGTGCATAGCCGCCCTACACATCCAACCACGAGAGACAAAAATGACCATTGCATCCCCACCCACGTCCATTCCGTCCCACGTACCGCCCCACCTGGTGCGCGACTGGGACCTGTGGGGAGAAATTTCCGCCAAAGGCCAGGATGCCCACGCCCATGCCGCCAGTCTGCACTTCAGCACACCGCCGATTTTCTACGTGCCCCGGCTCGGCTACCTGCCCGGCTGCTGGGTGCCGCGCCGGTCGGACGATTTGCGGCAAATCCTGCAAGACACCGAAACCTTCACCAGCACCGCCGCCACGCCGTTCCCCCAGATGCTGGGCGAAACCTGGAGCCTGATTCCGCTGGAAATTGACCCGCCCAACCACGCCAAGTACCGCATGCTGCTGAACCCGCTGTTTGCGCCCAAGCGCGTCGATGCGCTGGAGCACGACATCCGCGCCCAGGCTACGGCGCTGATGGCCAGCTTTGCGGCGCGCGGCAGCTGCGACTTCAACACCGAGTTTGCCGAGCAGTTCCCCACGCTGATCTTTCTGCGCGTGATGGGCTGGGATACAAGCGAAGTAGGGCGCTTTGTGGCCTGGACCCAGGCGCTGGTGAAAAGCCAGGACATGCAGGTGGTGGTGGGTGCCGTCATGCAGATCCGCGACTACCGGCGCGAACGTATTGTCGAGCGGCGCGCCCAGCCCACCGACGACTTCACCAGCTCCCTGATCGCCAGCCAGATCGACGGCCAACCTTTGACCGACGACGAGGTGTTTGGCATCTGCTTCTTGGTGTTTTTGGCCGGACTGGACACCGTTACGTCCAGCCTGGGTTTCATGTTTCTGCACCTGGCGCGCCACCCCGCGCAGCAGACCGAGCTGCGCGAGAACCCCGAGCGCATCCCGCAGGCGGTGGAAGAAATGCTGCGCGCCTATTCCATCGTCAACATGCGGCGCACCGTCACCAAAGACATCACCATCGGTGAAGTCACCATGCGCCGCGGCGACTATGTGCTGATCAGCACCGAGTTGGGCAACCTGGACCCCGAGAAGTACGTCAACCCCGAAAAGGTCGATTTCAACCGCCCCGATGCCCACGTGCCGCATATGGCGTTTGCCTACGGCGTGCACCGCTGCCTGGGTTCACATTTGGTGCGGCGCGAGCTGCGCATTGCCATCGAGCTGTGGCTTACAAATCTGCCGCCGTTCCACCTGGTGGCCGATAAACCGGTGCGGGTGCGGGCTGCGGGTGTATTTGGGGTGGACGATCTGCATTTGGCGTGGGGTGCGGCATGAAAATCATCGTCAACACCAGCGCCTGCGTGGGCCATGCCCGCTGCCAGCATGTGGCTCCCGAGTTATTCACCCTGGACGACAACGGCTACATCGCCACCACCAGCTTCGACGTGCCCCCCGGCCAGGAGGCATTGGCCCAGCGCGCGGTGCGGGCCTGCCCGGAAGGGGCGTTGCGTGGGGTAGATGGCCTGGTGCCGCGCTCTCGGTTGCGTTGAACAGGTCCAGACACTATTAAACCGTTTGCTATATAATTAATAGCTATAAGTGTATATTCTATATACGCTATAGGCCTTTTTTTCTATCAAGATCGGCTTGCTGGGAGGGGGTGGACTTGCCGTCGCGCCAGGCCCGAACGCGGGCCCGTGCCTTTCTGGCAGTCTTGCGCCGCTCACGTTTGTGTTTGCGGTGTTGCCAGACCATGATCCCCGCAGCCACGCCCGCAATAAGCAGGATGCTGGCGATCAGATACGCCATAAACCAGCTGAAGTTGCTGCCTGCTTGTTCCATGTCGGTCCCTTTTCCTTTGCGTAATGTGTACAAATGTAATGAATATGCTGTACCTCAAAGGCGCGCTTGCGTGCATTGCGTGACATATTTCACAGCCCCGTAAAATCAAAGGTTGAATTGCCGCCCCCGGCGATCCCCCCTTTGCAGACCCCCATGAAGACATTCCAGCAAATTATTTTGACCCTGCAGTCCTACTGGGCTGAGCAAGGCTGTGCACTTTTGCAGCCCTACGACATGGAAGTGGGCGCGGGTACTTCGCACACTGCTACATTTTTAAGAGCAATCGGCCCCGAGCCATGGAAGGCCGCCTACGTGCAGCCCAGCCGCCGCCCTAAGGACGGCCGCTATGGCGAGAACCCCAACCGCCTGCAGCACTACTACCAGTACCAGGTGGTGCTCAAGCCCGCCCCGGCCAACATCCTGGAGCTGTACCTGGGCTCGCTCGAAGCCCTGGGCTTTGACCTGAAGAAGAACGACATCCGCTTCGTCGAAGACGATTGGGAAAACCCCACCCTGGGTGCCTGGGGTCTGGGCTGGGAAGTCTGGCTCAACGGCATGGAAGTCACCCAGTTCACCTACTTCCAGCAGGTGGGCGGCATCGATTGCAAGCCCGCCACCGGCGAAATCACCTACGGCCTGGAGCGCCTGGCCATGTACCTGCAGGGCGTGGACAACGTCTACAACCTGACCTGGACCGACGGCCTGAGCTATGGCGATGTGTACAAGCAGAACGAGGTGGAGCAATCCACCTACAACTTTGAGCACAGCGACACCGACTTCCTGTTCACCGCCTTTACCGCCCACGAAAAGCAGGCCAAGCACTTGGTGGCCGAGAGCCTGGCACTGCCCGCCTACGAGCAGGTGCTGAAAGCCGCCCACAGCTTCAACCTGCTGGATGCACGCGGAGCCATCAGCGTGACCGAGCGCGCCGCCTACATGGGCCGCATCCGCAACCTGGCCCGCAGCGTGGCGCAAAGCTACCTGGACAGCCGCGCCCGCCTGGGCTTCCCGATGGCACCCAAAGACTGGGCCACTGAAGTCCTGGCCCAGATTGAAAAGAAAGCCGCCTGACATGAATGTGAAGAATTTACTGGTGGAGCTGTTCGTTGAAGAGCTGCCGCCCAAGGCCCTGAACAAACTGGGCAATGCCTTTGCCGTGGTGCTGCTGGAGCAACTCAAGGCCCAGGGCCTGGCCAGTGCCGAGTCCGTCGTGACCGCCTTCGCCTCGCCCCGCCGCCTGGCCGCGCACATCACTGCTGTCGCCCCCTTCGCCGCCGACAAGGCCGTATCCGCCAAGCTGATGCCGGTCGCCGTGGGTCTGAGCGCCGACGGTGCACCCACGCCCGCGCTGCTGAAAAAGCTGCAAGCCCTGGGTGCCGACGTATCCGCCGTGGCAGGCCTCAAACGCGCCCTGGATGGCAAGGCCGAAGCCCTGTTTTTCGAACGCACCGTGGCCGGTGCCCGTCTGCAGGAAGGCCTGCAAAAAGCCCTGCTGGAAGCCATTGCCAAGCTGCCCATCCCCAAGGTCATGACCTACCAACTGGCCAGCGGCTGCGCCCAGCCCGGCTGGACCAGCGTCAGCTTTGTGCGCCCCGCGCATGGCCTGGTGGCGCTGCATGGCAGCGACATCGTGCCGGTGGAAGCCCTGGGCCTGCAGTCTGGCAACACCACCCATGGCCACCGCTTTGAAGCCGCCGTGGACCCGGTGGTCTTGAAAGATGCCGACAGCTACGCCGAAACCCTGGCCCGCGATGGAGCGGTGATTGCCAGCTTCGCCGACCGCCGCGCCGACATTATTCGCCAACTAAATGCGGCTGCAGCGCAGATCGGTGGTGGGGTGCGTGCTATCGAAGATGAAGCATTGCTGGACGAAGTGACCGCCCTGGTCGAGCGCCCCAATGTGCTGGTCTGCAGCTTCGAAGAAGAATTCCTCGGCGTGCCGCAGGAATGCCTGATCCTGACCATGAAGGCCAACCAGAAGTACTTCCCGCTGCTGGACGCGGCAGGCAAGCTGACCCACCAGTTCCTGATCGTCAGCAACATCAGCCCGGCAGATCCCAGCCAGGTCATCGGCGGCAACGAGCGCGTGGTGCGCCCGCGCCTGGCCGATGCGAAGTTTTTCTTTGACCAAGACCGTAAGAAAACGCTGGAGTCGCGCGTGGCGGGGCTGGACAAAGTGGTCTACCACAACCAACTCGGCTCGCAGGGTGAACGCGTGGTGCGCGTGCGCGCCATTGCCAAAGCCATTGCCCAGCAACTCGGCGGCGATGCGCTAGCCCAGCAGGCCGACCAGGCCGCGCTGCTGGCCAAGACCGACCTAGTCACCGACATGGTCGGTGAGTTCCCCGAGCTGCAAGGCACCATGGGCCGCTACTACGCACTCAACGACGGCCTAGGCGTGGACGTGGCCGATGCCATCGAAGACCACTACAAACCCCGCTTCGCAGGCGACAGCCTGCCGCGCAACCCCGTGGGCACCGCCGTGGCGCTGGCCGACAAGCTGGAAACCCTGGTCGGTATGTTCGGCATTGGCAACCTGCCGACGGGCGATAAAGACCCGTTTGCGTTGCGCCGCCACGCCCTGGGTGTGATCCGCATGCTGACCGAGCAAAACCTGCCGCTGGACGTGACCGCGCTGGTCGAAGCCGCGTTCAACGTGCTGGGCGACAAATGCACTGCGCCGCGCGAAGCTTCGGTGCAGGCCCTGCTGACCTTCATGTACGACCGCCTCGGCGGCAGCCTGCGTGAAGAAGGCTATAGCGCCCAAGAGGTCGATGCCGTCCTGGCCCTGCGTCCGCAGCGCCTGGCCGAAGTCCCCAAGCGCCTGGCCGCCGTGCGCGCCTTTGCCGCCTTGCCCGAAGCCGCAGCGCTGGCGGCAGCCAATAAGCGCATCGGCAACATCCTGAAAAAGGCCGATACGGTCGATCCCCATGTCAGCACGGTGCTGTTGCAGGAGCCCGCCGAAATCGCCTTGCACGCCGCCATGCAGCAAGCCGCCCCAGCCGCCCAGGCCCAGTTCGAGTCCGGCGACTACACCGCCAGTCTGCAATCCCTGGCCGCCCTGCGCGCGCCGGTGGATGCGTTCTTTGACGGCGTGATGGTCAACGCCGAAGCCATCGACGTGCGGCTGAACCGCCTGGGCCTGTTGCAAAGCCTGCACAACGCCATGAACCGCGTGGCCGATTTGTCCAAGCTAGCCACGTAAACCTGAGTCCATGCCTGGAGCCCACCCCATGAAACTCGCCATCCTCGACCGCGACGGCACCATCAATGTGGACAGTGACGAGTTCGTCAAGTCGCCCGACGAATGGCTGCCGCTGCCCGGTGCGCTGGAGGCGATTGCCAAGCTCAACCATGCGGGCTGGCACGTGGTGGTGGCGACCAACCAGTCGGGGCTGGGGCGGGGGTTGTTTGACATGGCGGCGCTGAACGCCATGCATGCCAAGATGTTCAAGCTGCTGGCCGCCGCCGGGGGCAAGATCGACGCGGTGTTCTTTTGCCCGCACGCGCCCGATGACGGCTGCCACTGCCGCAAGCCCGCGCCGGGGCTGTTTGAGCAGATTGGCGAGCGTTTTGGCATCGACCTGCACGGCGTGCCCACGGTGGGCGACAGCCTGCGCGACCTGCAGGCCGGGGTGGCGGTGGGCTGCGAGCCGCATGTGGTGCTGACCGGCAAGGCTGCCCGGTTTCGCGGGCTGGGCGTGCTGCCCGCAGAGTTTCCGGTGGGCACCTGGGTGCACCAGGACCTGCTGGCGTTTGCCACCTTTCTCATCAACCGCGAACTGGCCGCCAAAACGCCTGCGGCCTGATACTCCTAAATTTATAGCTGCATGCGTATATGTTATTTACGCTAGAAGCCAAAAAGACCTAAAAAATGCCTTTGATCCGCTCTGTTTTGCACATGCTGTTTTTGGCGGTCACCGTCATCCCTTGGGCTACGGCCGTGTTCGTGATCCGGCTGTTTGCCGGGCCCACTGCGGTGTACTGGGCTTGCGCGCGCTGGCTGAAGCTGTCGGTGGACAGTGGTACGGCCATTTTGGGCATCCAGAACCGCATCACCGGCATGGAAAACCTACCCACTGGCCCGTTGGATTCGGCCGTGCTGCTGGTCAAGCACCAGTCCACCTGGGAGGCGCTGTTGATGCCCGCCATCATGCCGCGCCCGCTGGCCTATGTGTTCAAGAAAGAGCTGCTGTACGTGCCGTTTTTCGGCTGGGCCATGGCCTGCATGGACATGATCCACATCGACCGCAGCCAGGGTACGCAGGCATTTAAAAAGATGGTCGCCTCGGGTAAGCGGCTGGTGGGGCAGGGCACCTGGATCATTATGTTCCCCGAGGGCACGCGCATCGACCGCGGCCAGGTGGGCGAGTACAAAACCGGCGGCACGCGGCTGGCCATCCAGTGCGGCGTGCCGGTGATCCCGATCGCCGTGACCTCGGCCAAATGCTGGCCGCGCAAGGCCTTCATCAAGACCCCGGGGATTGTGGACATTTCTATTGGCAAGCCCATCCCTAGTGTGGGCCGCCGCCCGGACGAGCTGATGGCCGAGGTGCAGGCCTGGATCGAAGCCGAAATGCGCCGCCTGGACCCGGACGCCTACAAGTAAGCCACTCCCATGCTGCTGCGCTTGTTGCAATCCACGCTGGACCTGTTCGAGCCTGCAGCTGTGGAGCCAAAATCAACACCAAATAGGCCTCTAGCGCCCATTCCACTTGCAGTAGCAGCTCCTGATTCAGGAGCAAGTGGTGTGGCCTACCGCCACCCCGCCACCAACCGCACCCTGCAGTTGCCCGGCGCGCTGGTGGGTTTTGCGTTCAAGCGTAGCAAGCGCCGCAGCATCGGCTTTGTGGTGGGTGCGCAAGGCCTGGTGGTGAGCGCGCCGAAATGGGTGCCGCTGGCCGAGGTGGATGCCGCGGTGCGCAGCAAGGGCGGCTGGATCGTGCAAAAGCTCGGCCAGTCGCAGGAGCGGCAGGCCGAGCAGCAAGCCTCGCGGGTGGTCTGGCAAAACGGGGCGGCCTTTCCCTACCTGGGCCAACCGCTGACCCTGGTGCTGGAGCCCGCGTTGCACCGGGCGCACAAGGGCGGGCTGGTGATCGACCACACCTTGCGTCTGGGCTTGCCGCTGGATGCCGTGCCCGCGCATATCCGCGCTGCCGTGCACAAATGGCTGCTGCTACAGGCCCGCGCGCGGTTCACCGAGCGCCTGAACCACTTTGCGCCGCAGCTGGGCGTGCAGTGGAAGCGGCTGGCCTTGTCCAACGCTGTTACGCGCTGGGGCAGCGCCAGCAGCATTGGCTCGATCCGGCTGAATTGGCGGCTGCTGCACCACCGCATGGACGTTATCGACTACGTGGTGGTGCACGAGCTGAGCCACCTGCGCTTTATGGACCACAGCGCCCAGTTCTGGGACACGGTGGCCTCCATCCTGCCCGGCTATGCGCCGCTGCGCGCCGAGCTGCGCAGCGTGGTCGTGCCCAAATGGGATGAGGTTTAGGCGCTGACGGGTATGGCTTCGCTGGGCTCCAGCGCCGCGCTTTCGGGGTAGGCTAGCGCTGTCGGGTTGAACCGGTACACCCCGTCTGCGCCGCGGGTGCGCTGCAAGTAGCCATCCACCCACAGCTTGTGCAGATGCGCCACCGCCTCGCCCATGGCGAAGGTGATCTGGTGCAAGTCCAGCTGGCGGGTGAACAGCACCGGCAGGATGTCGCTGGCGCTGCACGGCTGCTGCTGGGCGAAGGCCATCACGCGGGCCAGGTGGTCGCGGTGGTGGTCGTGCAACTGCCGGATGCGCGTGTGCAGGCCCTGGAAGGGTTTGCCGTGCGCGGGCAGGGTGAGGGTGTCGGGGTGCAGCGGCGCAAACTTGTCAATCGACTCCAGAAACTGCTGCAACGGATTGCTTTCGGGCTCCACATCGAACACGCTGACGTTGGTGGAAATGCGCGGCAGCATCATGTCGCCGCCAATCAGCACCCGGGTTTCGCTGCAATACAGCGCAATGTGTTCCGGCGCATGCCCGTAGCCGCTGATGCAGCGCCAGTCGCGTCCGCCGATGCGCAGGGTCTGGCCGTCTTGCATGCGTACAAAACTGGGCGGCAAGGCAGGCACCATGGCCGAAAAATAGCCAGTGCGGGCGCGGATTTTGGCCACCGATTCCGGGTCGGTCAGGCCATGTTTTTGGAAGAATTCTGCAGCGCCCGGCCCGCCGTTGCCGCTGGAATGCAAGATGTTGTGCCCCGCCACAAAGTAGTCGGTGGCGCTGATCCACAACGGCGCATTCCAGCGCGCGCACAGCCAAGAGGCCAGGCCGATGTGGTCGGGGTGCATGTGGGTCACGATGACGCGCAGGATGGGCAGGCCGCCAAGCTGGGTGGCAAAAATCGCCTCCCACTGGGTGCGGGATGCGTCGGCGCTTATACAGCAGTCCACCACGCTCCACCCCCGCTGTCCTTCGATCTCGTCTTCCAGCAACCACAGGTTGATGTGGTTCAGCGCAAAGGGCAGCGCCATGCGGATCCAGCGTACGCCGGATGCCACGGCGACGGTTGCGCCCTGCGCGGGCAGGGTGTCGCCCAGGGGGTAGTGCAGTTGTTGTTCAAGCAGATTCATGGCGCTATAGTCGGCTTTTGTGTTGACGTTTACGTAAAAGTCATTCTAGGCCCGCTCTTTGCACCCCACTGACACCATGGCGATAAGCACCTACAGCATCAGCGACCTGGCCCTTGAGTTCGACCTGACCACCCGGGCCATCCGTTTCTACGAAGACATGGGCCTGCTGCAGCCTACGCGCAGCGGCCCGGGCGGCCGTACCCGCGTCTACAGCCAGCGTGACCGCACCCGCCTCAAGTTGACCCTGCGCGCCAAGCGCCTGGGCCTGAGCCTGACGCAGGCCAAGGAGGTCATCGACATGTACGACAGTCCGCGCGACACCACCGCCCAGCTCGGCAAGTTTCTGGCCGTGCTGGCCGCGCACCGCCAGCAACTGGAAGACCAGCTGGCCGAGCTGCAGGCCAATATCGACGAGGTCAAAGCCCAAGAGAAGGACGGGCGGGCGCAGCTTTCCAAGAGCCTCAAACAGGCCAAACCTGCTTGAAGGCTGGGTGTTTCAAGGCGCGGGCGAGGCCAGCGGCTGGCCTTTTTCCACCACGTACACGCCCACTAGCTTGGTCGGCACGGCCCCGTCGTTGTGGGCATCGTGCACCACCCCGGCGGGCACCACAAACGACTCACCGGCCTTGACGATGCGGGGCGGCTGGCCATCTACCAGCAGCGTGGCCTCGCCTTCCAATACATAGCTGATTTCATCGCCGGGGTGGGTGTGCCGCCCGGCTTTGCCACCGGGGGCTACCTCGACCCGTGCCACCACCGCCTCGCGCCCCGGCACCGACACATCGGCCCGGCCTACCAACGTACGCTGCAAGCCCGGGTTTTGCGCCAGCAGCGTGCCGACCGATACCAGCCCCACCAGCAGCAGTGCGTAGGGGCGCAATTTTTGGAATGGCTTCATGGTTGTCTCCTTGGGTGGCTGCGGACCGCATGCCATCGTGTGATTTTCCGCCCCTGGCCCGCAGGGCGGGGCTAGTGCATCCACCAAGTGGGGGAAGCTTGGCTATACTTGACGTTAACGTCAACTGACGTAGGAGCCTTGCACCGGTGTGCGGCCCGCCTGGTTCCGTTTGGTAACCCGGCTGATGCACTACAGTTTTAATAGCTTCTTGCGCAGGCGGGATATGCGCTAGCTGCCAATTTAATGCCTAATTTTGACTATTTGGCCCGTCCCAGTGGCGGCAAAATACCCCCCATGATCCAATCCATACCTGATATTTTTGCCAACAACCGTGCCTGGGCCGCCGAGATGGAGCGTGAGCGCCCTGGTTTCTTTACCGAGCTGACGCGCCAGCAAAAGCCCAAGTACATGTGGATTGGCTGCTCCGACAGCCGCGTCCCGGCCAACGAGATCATGGGCCTGGCCCCGGGCGAGGTGTTTGTGCACCGCAACGTGGCCAACGTGGTGGTGCATTCCGACCTGAACGCGCTCTCCACCGTGCAGTTTGCGGTGGACGTGATCAAGGTCGAGCACATCACCGTGGTGGGCCACTATGGCTGCTCGGGCGTGGCGGCGGCGCTGGCGGGCCAGCGGGTCGGCCTGGCCGACAACTGGCTGCGCCATATCCAGGACGTGCGGGACCGCCACTGGAACCTGCTGGACCGCATCGCCGAACCCCAGCGCCACGACGCGCTGGTCGAGCTCAATGCCATCGAGCAGGTGGTCAACGTCTGCCAAAGCACGGTGATGGTCGATGCCTGGGCGCGCGGCCAGAACGTCACCGTGCACGGCTGGGTTTACGGTATCCACGACGGACTGCTGCAAAACCTGCACATCACCGTGAATGGTTTCGAGGGCCTGGAGGCGGCCTACCGGGCAGCGGTGGCGGGGGTGGCGGCAGCCGTGCGGGTCGCGCGCTAGCCTGACCTCGGAGGGCACGTCTGGGTAGACTGTGCCCATGTTCCCCCAACGCCTGGACTCCCCGCTCGCCTACGACATTGCCAAAGCCATGGTCGATGGCTTTAACCGGCATTACCGCCTGTTCCGCAGCGAATCGGCCCGGGCCAAGCACCGGTTTGAAACAGCCGACTGGCATGGCCAGCAGCGTGCCCAGCGCGAACGCATCGAGTTCTATGACTTGCGGGTGCGCGAATGCTCGATCCGCCTGGAGCGTGAATTCAAGGCGGACGCGCAGGGCATGGATGTGTGGCATCAGGTCAAGCTGCACTACATCGGCCTGTTGGTAGACCACCGCCAGCCCGAGCTGGCCGAGACCTTCTTCAACTCGGTCACCACCAAGATGCTGCACCGCAGCTACTTCCAGAACGACTTCATCTTTGTGCGCCCTGCGGTCAGCACCGAGTACCTGGAAGCCACCGAGCCACGCCCCACCTACCGCGCCTACTACCCCACGCGCGCCAACCTGGGCGCGGTGCTGTTGCAGATGGTGCAAGACTTCGACCTGCAGCGCGCGTTTGGCGACTTGGCCCATGACATCGCCCAGGTGGAGGCGGCGGTGCGCCAGCAGCTGGGTGAGGTCACGCTGCGGGCCAACTTCCAGATCCAGGTACTGACCGGACTGTTCTTTCGCAACAAGGGCGCGTACATCTGCGGCAAGGTGATCAACGGCTTCCAGGAGCATCCGTTTGCCTTGCCAATATTGCACAACGCCGATGCCAAGCTGGTCATCGATGCCGCGCTGTTCGGCGAGGACGACATGCTGCTGCTGTTCAGCTTTGCGCGCGCCTACTTCATGGTGGACATGGAAATCCCCAGCGCCTACGTGCAGTTTCTGCGCAGCATGATGCCGCGCAAGCCGCGCAATGAGATCTACAACGCGCTGGGCCTGGCCAAGCAGGGCAAGACCCTGTTCTACCGCGACCTGCTGCTGCACCAGCGCCATTCCAGCGACCAGTTTCGCATCGCGCCGGGCATCAAGGGCATGGTGATGCTGGTGTTTGACATGCCCTCGTTTCCCTACGTGTTCAAGGTCATCAAAGACTTTTATCCGCCGCAAAAGGACACCACCCGCGAACAGGTCAAGGCCAAGTATTTGCTGGTCAAGCAGCACGACCGCGTGGGCCGCATGGCCGATACGCTGGAGTACAGCGAGGTAGCGTTCCCGCGGGCCCGCTTCAGCGACGAGGTGATTGCCGAGTTGGAAAAGTTCGCCCCCAGCCAGCTGGAAATCAGCGACCGCGATGGGGATGGGCAGATGGAGGTGGTGATCAAACACGTCTACATCGAGCGCCGCATGATCCCGCTCAACCTCTACCTGCAAGAGGCCTTTGATGCGGGCCCGGACGACCGCCGCGCCCGTGCCCAGATCGAGCGCTCGGTGGTCGAGTACGGCAACGCCATCAAGGACCTGGTGGCCGCCAACATCTTCCCCGGCGACATGCTGTGGAAGAACTTTGGCGTGACGCGCCACGGCAAGGTGGTGTTCTACGACTACGACGAGATCGAATACCTCACCGACTGCAACTTCCGCACCGTGCCCCAGCCGCGCACCGAAGAGGAAGAGATGAGCGGCGAGATTTGGTACCGGGTCGGCCCCAAGGACGTGTTTCCTGAAACCTTTGCCCCTTTTCTGCTGGGCAACTCGCTGGTGCGCGAAGTCTTCATGCGCCACCACGCCGACCTGCTGGATGCCCGCTTTTGGCAGGTGCACAAGGAGCGCATCCAGGCGGGCTATGTGCACGACGTGTTTCCTTACGAGCAGGACAAGCGGTTTGGATCGGCTGACAGGCCAGATAAAGCGTGAGAGTGTGAAAAAGTTCCGGTTCGTGCTAGATTTTACTTTTATTTTGTACACACGCATGCAATAAAAATAATAAAAATTGGTGCGGACTATAAAATTCCTGGGCTTTCCGTGATCGCCTTGCTTGCGTTCACGTGCCACATCCGTGCGGTTCACCGCCATGCATGTCTTTAACGACACAGGAGAAATTCACACCATGAACAATTCAATACTTCGACGCCGCACCCTGTCTGTGCTGCGTTTAGGCGCTGCAGTGCTGCTGGGCGTGACTCTGGCGGCTTGCCAGACACCACCACCCGCACCACAACCGGTGGTGTACACCGGCCCCACCCTGGATATCGAGCAGACCGAGCGTGGCGTGCAAATCGTTTTGCCCGTCACGGTCTTGTTTGCCACCGGCGAATACACCTTCAAAACCGAGGAAGCCGCGCCGTACCTGGACCGTCTGGCCAGCCTCCTGAAAACCAAAACCACGCACGATGTCAGCGTAGAGGGGCATACCGACAACGTGGGTAGCCTGGCCATGAACCAGACCCTGTCTGACAACCGGGCGCGCGCGCTGCGCAACGCACTGGTAGAGCGCGGTGTGGAAACCCAGCGCATCGTCTCCGCCGGTTTCGCCTTTAACCGGCCCGTTGCATCCAACGCCAGCGAACAAGGGCGCACGCTGAACCGCCGGGTCGAGTTGATGGTGCTGGATGAAAAGGTGGAGACGCTGACCCGTGGTGAGCCCGCCAATGCGTTTGCTTCGGCCTTTGACAAACTGCGCAAGATGGTCGACGAAGGCCTGATCCAACTTCCAGAAAGCAAGTAGTGCTGCGCCGGACTTTGCTGGCTGCCGCAGGGACCGCACCCTTGCTTTCGTATGCGGCGGCTCCGGCCACCAAAAAAATCGGCGTGGCCTTGGGGGCCGGATCGGCCCGGGGGTTTGCCCATATTGGCGTGCTCAAGGCCCTGGTCGAAGCGGGTCTGGCCCCTGAGGTAGTGGCCGGCACCAGTGCGGGGTCCTTGGTGGGGGCTTTTTATGCGGCAGGCTACACGCCCTGGCAAATCGAGGATGTGGCGCTGAAGTTACGCGATATTGAAATTGTGGATTTAGGCCAGAGCAACAAGCGCGGCATGTTCACCGGCGAAACGCTGCAAAAGCTGGTCAACCAGTACGTCAAGGATGTGCCGATGGAGCGCTTCAAACGCCGGTTCGGGGCGGTTGCCACGGTGCTGAAATCTGGCGAACTGCGGCTGCTGTCCAGCGGCAATGCTGGCGCGGCCATTCGTGCATCGTGTTCGATTCCCGGGGTGTTTGTGCCCTGCGTGATTGGCGACGAAGAGCTGGTGGACGGCGGGCTGGTCAGCCCCTTGCCGGTCAAAGCCGCCCGCAAGTTAGGTGCCGATGTGGTGATTGGCGTGGACGTGGGGGTGCTGCCGCAAAACACCACCCGTGTGGGCCTGTACGAGGTGATTCTGCAGTCGTTTGAAATCATGGGCCGCTCGCTTTCGCAGCTAGAGGGGCAAACCGCCGACTTCATGATCCGCCCGGACACGGCACGGTTTTCCAGCACCGATTTCACGGTGCGCAAGGAAATCGTCCAGGCGGGCTACGAGGCTGGTGTGGCCGCCTTGCCGGAGCTGCGGCAACTGTTGCGGGCGCGGGGTTTCGGCTTGGGCCGGGCTGGCTAGGCGATGCCGTACACTGTGCGTTGCCCGGGGTGCGCAGTGGCTGCGCTGAGATGGAATCCAAACCCGCGAACTTGATCTGGTTCATACCAGCGTAAGAAGAGCTTGACGACAGCGTCCTATCCTTTGCGGTACGGGCGCATGCCGTCTACACGCCCCACCTGCAACGCAGAGGGGCATCTCCTTGGGGGTTTGCGCGGTTTGGCTGCGCATTCTGGGCTCCCCCAACCACAGGAGACCCCCATGAATGCACCCGACAAATTCACCCAGTTACTGCGCTACGCCTGCGACCCGTTGCCCGCCAGCACCAAGCGCTACATCCAGGGCAGCCGCCCCGACTTGCGCGTGCCGCTGCGCGAAATCATGCAGACCAATGGCGAAGCCGTTACCGTCTACGACACCTCTGGCCCCTACACCGACCCCACTGCCCAGATCGATGTGCGGGCGGGTTTGCAGGCCCTGCGCGCGGGGTGGATCGAAGCCCGGGGCGACATCGAGGCCTACGCCGCCCGCATCCTGCATGCGCTGGACGATGGCCGCAAGAGCGACGAGAACGAAGCCCTGCACCTGCTGCGCGCCCAGGCTTCCGGTCTGCAACGCACGCCCCGCCGCGCCAAAGCCGGTGCCAACGTGTCGCAAATGCACTATGCCCGCCAAGGCATCATCACCCCCGAAATGGAATTCGTCGCCTTGCGCGAGAACCAGAAAATGGAGTGGATGGCGCAATATGCCGCCAACACCGAACGCGACCAGCGCCTGGCGGGCAACAGCTTCGGCGCGTCCATTCCGAAGGTGATGACCCCCGAGTTCGTGCGCTCCGAAGTGGCCCGTGGCCGCGCCGTGATTCCGCTCAACATCAACCATCCCGAAGTTGAGCCCATGGTGATTGGCCGCAACTTCCTGGTCAAGATCAACGCCAACATCGGCAACTCCGCCGTCACCTCCAGCATCGAAGAAGAAGTCGAAAAACTGGTCTGGGCGATCCGCTGGGGAGCCGACACGGTGATGGACCTGTCCACCGGCAAAAACATCCACACCACCCGCGATTGGATCATCCGCAACAGCCCCGTGCCCATTGGCACCGTGCCCATCTACCAGGCACTGGAAAAAGTGGGCGGCGTGGCCGAAGACCTCACCTGGGAAATCTTCCGCGACACGCTGATCGAGCAGGCCGAGCAGGGCGTGGACTACTTCACCGTGCACGCCGGGGTGCGCCTGCCCTTCATCCACCTCACCGCCAACCGCATGACCGGCATCGTCTCGCGCGGCGGCTCCATCATGGCCAAGTGGTGCATCGCCCACCACAAAGAAAATTTCATCTACACCCACTTCGATGAAATGACCGAGATCCTGAAGGCCTACGACGTGAGCTACTCGCTCGGCGACGGCCTGCGCCCCGGCTCCAGCGCCGACGCGAACGACGAAGCCCAGTTTGCCGAGCTGCGCACCCTGGGCGAGTTGACGCAACGCGCCTGGCAGCAAGACGTGCAGGTGATGATCGAAGGCCCCGGCCACGTCCCCATGCACATGGTGCAAGAGAACATGACCGAGCAGCTCAAGCACTGCGGTGAGGCCCCGTTCTACACCCTGGGCCCGCTGACCACCGACATTGCCCCCGGCTACGACCACATCACCAGCGGCATCGGCGCGGCCATGATCGGCTGGTTTGGCACCGCCATGCTGTGCTACGTCACGCCCAAAGAACACCTGGGCTTGCCCGACCGCGACGACGTGAAGGTGGGCATCATCACCTACAAAATTGCCGCCCACGCCGCCGACGTGGCCAAGGGCCACCCCGGTGCGCGCTACCGCGACGACGCGTTGTCCAAGGCCCGCTTCGAGTTTCGCTGGATGGACCAGTTCAACCTGTCGCTGGACCCCGAGACCGCCAAGAAATTCCACGACGCAACCCTGCCCAAAGACTCGGCCAAGGTGGCACATTTCTGCTCCATGTGCGGCCCCAAGTTCTGCTCCATGAAGATCACGCAAGAGGTGCGCGAATACGCCAAGAACCTGGGGCTCAGCGAAGCCGCCGCCGCGGAGCAGGGCATGCTGGAGAAGTCGCAAGAGTTCAAGAGCGGCGGCGGTGAAATCTATGTGCCGGTGAACGCGGTGATCCCGATCGCGCAGGTCTAAAACCCGCCCCTCACCGTAGGGTTGAGGGGCGGGAGCGCGCCTACAGCATCTCGGCCAGCGCCTCCTTCACCCCTTCTTCCACCAGCGGCGAGCTGGTGCCGCCCAGGTGCAGCGCGGCTTCATCGGGCACCGGGGTGGCGCAGTCTTTGTGGACCACGCCGTCCTTCATCACCAGCTGGATTTTGGCGGGGTCGGTCAGCAGGGCCAGGTTTTCCAGCGGGTTGCCATCCACCAGAATAATGTCGGCCAGGTAACCGGCTTTGAGCAGGCCCAGCTCGTCGGGGCGCTGCATGATTTGTCCGCCCAACTGGGTGGCAGAGCGCAGGGCTTCGGCGGGGGTCATGCCGATGTAATCCACAAAATACTGCAGGTCGTTGGCATTGGTGCCGTGCGGCATCCAGGCAAAGCCGTAGTCGCCGCCGGGCAGGATGCGGATGCCGCGTTGGTGCATGGCGCGCAGCGAGGCGGCGGCGACTTCCAGCTCGCGCTTGTAGCCCATTTGCGTGGCCACGGCTTCGGTGATGCCGAACTCGGCGGCGTGGTAGGTGGTGCGGATCAGCCAGCCGATGCCGGGGGCCACAAAGTGCTTGTCCTTGGCGGCCTCCAGCATGTCCAGCGCTTCCTCGTCGGCAAAGCTGGCGTGGTAGACCATCTCGATGCCGTGGCGCACGCACTGCTTCACCGATTCGCTGGAGCGGGCATGCGCCGCCATGCGCTTGCCGTAGCGCTTGGCCTCGCTGGCGAGCATGGCCACTTCTTCCTCGGCAAACGGCGACATCTCGGCGGGCAGCCCGGCGATGTATTCGCCTGACAGGTTGATCTTCAAATGGTCCACGCCGTACTTGATGAAGGTGCGCGCCGAGCGGCGGATTTCTTCCGGCCCGCTGCACACGCTGCCAAAGCTCAGCTCCGAGAACGGCATGTGCGGCAGCGTGTTGTCACCCAGCGCGCCGATGGTGGTGATCTCCTGGCTGCCCGCCAGGTAGCGCGGGCCGGGAAACTCGCCCGCGTCGATAGCGTTGCGCAGCACCACGTCGAGCCGGGGCTTGGCGGCGGCAGCACCGATGGCCGAGGTCCAGCCCATATCCAGGTAGCGCTTGGCCACGCGCACGCATCACAGCATGTGCTCTTCGGGCGGCATGAACTGGATGGCCGCCAGCGAGGGCTGGTCGTTCCACGAGAAATGCGTGTGCGCCTCGGTCATGCCGGGCATCAGAAAGCGGCCCCGGCCGGCGATGACGCGGGCGTCGTCGGTGCTCACGCGCTCGGGCAGGCGGGTGACCTGTACGATGCGCTTGCCCTCCACGAGTACGTCGCCCAGGTAGGTGTCGGCGCCGCTGCCGTCGAAGATGCGGACATGGGTGAATGCGGTACGGGTCATGGTGGTCTCCTGTTTTTTCTAGATCAAAGGGTGGCGTAAAAGGTTTGCAGGGCCTGCATGCAGCGGGCCGGTTGCTCGAACGGGGTCCAGTGGCCGCAGGCCTCGAACAGCAGCGTCTGGCTGCCCGGAATGCGCGCGGCCATCACGGCCACATTGGCAGCAGGGGCCACGCCGTCCTGGTCGCCGGTGACCAGCAGCGTAGGCACGCGGATCTGCTCGATGGCGGCAGACTCGGCCCGGGCCAGGGCTTCGCAGCTCTGGGCGTAGCCTTCTGCCGATTGGCGCATCACGATCTCGCGCACCAGGGCCAGGACGGCGGGCTGCTGGGCTTTGGTTTGCGCGCCGGTGGCGCCCTTGGCGATGGCATCGGCAATCTCCTGCATGCCTATCAAGCCGGTACGGGCTAGTTGGGCGCGGGCGTGGATGCCAGCGCGCCCGGCATCGGGCGGGGCCACCAGCGGGCCGAACAGTGCCAGCGACAAGACGCGGCCCGGGTACTGCACCGCCAGGTGCTGCGCCACCAGCGTGCCCAGCGAATGCGCGGCGATGTGGGCCGCCGGAATGTCCAGCGCGTCCAGCAGGCCTATGAGCGCATCCACATAGCCCTGGATGGACAGGGCCCCTGGCGGCAGGGCCGAGCGGGCGCTGCCCGGCAGGTCGGGGCGCACTACGCGAAAGCCTGCGAACGCGCCCAGCAGCGGGGTCCACACATTCGACGAGCCGCCCAAGCCGTGGATGCACAGCAGCGGCGGGCCGCTGCCTTCGATTTCAACGGCCAAGCCGTGGATAGTTTGGCTTGCCATGGCCACCTCAGACGAAGCGGTTTTCGATGGCACCGATGCCGTCGACTTCGATGCGCACCACGTCGCCCGCCGCCAAGTAGCGGGGTGGCTGCATGCCCATGCCCACGCCCGCCGGGGTGCCGGTGGCAATCACATCGCCGGGGTACAGGGTGATGCCGCGCGAGATGGTTTCGATCAGCGTGGGGATGTCGAAAATCATGTTCTGCGTGGGGCCGTCCTGGCGCAACTCGCCGTTGATCCAGCAGCGCACGCGGGTCTGGCGGCCGTCCAGCACGTCGGCGGTGACGATCCACGGACCCATGGGGCAGAAGGTGTCAAACGACTTGCCCATGTCCCACTGCTGGTGGCGCACCTGCACGTCGCGGGCCGACACGTCGTTGACGATGGTGTAGCCAAACACATGCTCCATGGCGGCGGCGCGGGGGATGTTCTTGCCGCCCTTGCCGATCACCACGGCCAGCTCGGCCTCGTAGTCCACCGCCGTGGTCACTTTTACCGGCACACGCACCGCGTCGTGCGGGCCGACCACGCATTCGGGCACCTTGGTGAAGACGATGGGCCACTCTTCGGTGTCGGCGCTGTTGTCCTTGAAGACCGACGCGGCCAGCTCCTTGGCATGTGCGTGGTAGTTGCGGCCCACGCACCAGAGGTTGCGCCGAGGCAGGGGGATGGGCGCGCCGGTGGTGGCGGGCATCTTGCCGCTTGCGGCCAGGGTTTCGATGACGGACAGAGCTCCTTTCAATGCGTCGGCACGGGATAAGTCCAGCGCGGTGACGGTGCGGTCGTCGGCAGAGACGAGGCCCACATAACGTTGGCCTTCAACGAGGTAGGTGGCGATTTTCATGGTGGTTTTTTCCAGTGAGAAAGAGGTGGATGGAGAGCGCAGGGCCACTGTAGGTAGACCCGCTCAACCCGGCTTATCCGCCCGTCCAGTGGCGTATCAAATCGTCTGATGGCGTGCTAAGTACATTCCCTAGGCGGGTGTTTTTGCGGCGGGGGCGGCGCACACAATGCGGCCATTCCCACAGACTAGGATCCCCCACATGGCCGAGGCGTATGCACTCCACACCGGCGCATTCGGCACGGCCATCGTGCTGGAGCTGCGCGCCAACCTGGTGGCGCACGCGCACTCCGAGACGCAGATCGCCTTCTGGCTCGGCGGTGCCCGCGCCCGTGCCCAAGTGGGTTAGGCGGTGGTGGACTACAGCGAAAACATCGCCCTGGGCGCGAACGCTTTTGAGTCGCACGACATGGTGCTGCTGGACGACAGCGGCCCCTGTTTGTTCCTAGCCTTCATGCTGTCCAAGCCCTGGCTGGACGCGCGCAGCCAGGCGCTGGGGCGCAACTTCCGCTTCCCGTCGCCGCGCATCCCCATCCACCCGGCGTTGCGCCAGGCCTGCTGGCGGGTGCTGGATTTGATTCTGGCGCTGGACACGCCGCGCGATGCCGTGGACGAAGAGGTGGGCTTGCTGCTGGAGGCCGCCATCCAGGCCTCGACCGAGCAGGTCGATGTACCGCCGCCCGCCGCCATGGGCCCCACGCTAGACCACCGGCTGCGCAAGGCCATCGCCCACATGCGCGAGCACGTGGCCGAGAAGACCACCGTGGACGACATCGCCGCCAAAGTAGGTTTGTCGCGGGCGCATTTCTTCGCGCTGTTCCGCGACCAGCTCAACGCCACGCCGCAGGTGTTCTGGAGCGCGGTACGCGTCGAGGAAGCCATGCGCCGCGTCAGCGAAGGCCTGCCGCTGACCGACGTGGCGCTGGATTTGGGCTTCTCGGCCCCGGGCAACTTCTCGCGCTTCTTCAAGGAGCACACCGGCGTGTCGCCGTCGATCTTTCGGCGGGCCGTGCGGGCACCGCTGCCGAATACGGTGACGGGTATTCCCCGCTAAAATTAAGTGCAAAATCGGACTCTAGCGCATATCCTACTTGCGCTAAGTGCTATGAAAAGCATAGTTTTTACCCCCCACGCCCGCAGGCGTAAAGTGGATGCAAAGGACTGTCACCATGCCCACCACCGACCCTATCGTCATCCTGTCCGCCGCCCGCACCCCCATGGGTGCATTCCAGGGGGCTTTTGCCACGTTAGCGGCGCACGACCTGGGCGGGGCGGCCATCCGGGCGGCGGTGGCGCGGGCGGGGGTGGACCCGGCGCGCGTCGACCAGGTGGTGTTTGGCAACTGCCTGATGGCCGGGCAGGGGCAGGCACCGGCGCGGCAGGCGGGGTTCAAGGGCGGATTGCCGCAGAGCACGGGTGCCGTCACGCTGTCCAAGATGTGCGGCTCAGGTATGTTCGCCACCATGCTGGCGCACGACATGCTGGTGGCGGGCAGCCAGGATCTGGTGGTCGCTGGCGGCATGGAGAGCATGACCAATGCGCCGCACCTGCTGCCCCAGGGGCGCAGTGGCATCCGCATCGGCCCGGGGCGGGTGCTGGACCACATGATGCTCGACGGGCTAGAGGATGCGTATGAGCCGGGCCGCTCCATGGGCAGCTTTGGCGAAGACTGCGCGGCCCAATACGGCTTTACCCGTGCCGCGCAGGATGCGTTTGCCACCACCAGCGTGCAGCGGGCGAAGGCGGCGATTGCGTCTGGCGCGTTTGCGGCAGAGATCACCCCGGTGCTGGCCAAAGGGGCCGAAGTCATTACCGACGAAGAACCCGGCAAGATCCGCCTGGACAAAATCCCCACGTTGAAACCCGCGTTCCAAACCGACGGCACCATCACCGCCGCCAGCAGCTCGTCCATTAGCGACGGAGCCGCCGCGTTGGTGCTGGCCTGCGCCTCCACCGCTGCGCAGCTGGGTGTGCAGCCGCTGGCCCGCATCGTCGGCCATGCCACCTTTGCCCAGGCACCGGATTGGTTTGCCACCGCGCCGCTGGGAGCCGTGCAGAAGTTGCTGGCCAAGATTGGTTGGGCCGTTGCCGAGGTGGACCTGTGGGAAATCAACGAAGCTTTTGCCGTGGTGCCGATGGCGCTGATGGCCGAGCTGGACCTGCCGCACAGCCGCGTGAATGTGCACGGCGGGGCTTGTGCGCTGGGCCACCCCATTGGGGCCAGCGGGGCGCGGATTCTGGTCACGCTGCTGTACGCGCTGCGAGCCCATGGCCTGCGCCGGGGCGTGGCCACGCTGTGCATTGGCGGCGGCGAAGCAACGGCTGTAGCAGTCGAGCTATTATAAAAATCAGATCCGCTCGTGCAGGTGGGATCAGCACACATGGCCTGTTTTTTAAATTTTTTACCACGAAATGCGGGGCGGCCGATGTGGTGCCTATGTGGAAAATACGTTAGTACTTGCCCCCTGCGGCGGGGCAGGGTGACGACCTAGGATGCGGGCTCTTACAACAGGAGTTTGCATGTCTTTGTTTAAGGCAACGCTGAATAAGTCCCGACCTGGCGCGTGACTTGCATTGGTATTGTCATCCCTCACAAGGCGACAAAGATGAAGCAACACACCCTGGCCCTGGCCGCCGACCAAGAAGCGGGATTCGCCCAGCACCGCAAAC
>NZ_JANXMU010000075.1 GCF_025354435.1 Rhodoferax sp. | reverse complement strand
ATTGCAGGTGTAGATGGTTTTGTCTTTGGCCATGCAGCGACTATAGCCGAAGGCTGTGTAAAAACACAGTAGCTATTGTTTTAGGAGCTGTGCCCGCCTATTTCATCAGCGCTAGCGGCACTTTTTATCTGGAGATGGTGGCTACGCTGTGCTGGGTGCACACATCACGTCTGAATTCACCGGTCTGCGCGGCTCTTCGCACAGGTCCGGTGGAATGATGGGTTAGGCGGCGTTTTAGCGGATAAAGCTCACTTGACAAAGAACTCTTCAGCTTGCGCTAGAAACTGTTGGTAGAACTGCGCTCCAGCCTCTGCCACTGAAACGACGTTCATGGGATCGACAGGACTGCCCAAGTGAGTTGTTGGAATAGGGTAAGTGCGACCACGATTAACCACTGGCAAGAGCGTAGTTCTGGCGGGAAGAAAATCGACTCTTATCGTCTGCGGCGACTTAATTGAAATATGCCCATTTTTGATTTCCATGTGCTCGATGTAAAGACCGTTCCCGTCGGCAGAATTGATTCCGATGCCCCCTGGCTCCCGCCCAACAATTTCATTGACTGTGTGTTCATCCGCACCACGCGCGTTCACGAGGTACGCGAGTAACGGGTCGGTCTTTCTAAGGCCTTCAAACTTGCCCTTCCAGCCACGCCATTTCGGACTATTTCCGAAGTGATTCAACGCCTTGTTCCAAATGCGCTCCAAGCGTCTAAGAAACTCTTTCCAGTTCTCTTCAAATTCGTCCAGAGCTTTCGAATTGCGCATGGTGTCAATTGCAGCTCGGGCCTTTGCGAGTTCAATGTGTGTCTGTTCAGAATGCTGCATAGCTTACGACGCCCAACGTGATGCACACCGCAAACCCTGCGGTTTACATCGGCGATTGAGGTTTAAATCATCCATCGAAATCTCCTGAAAGTGGCTTGCAGACTTATTTTTCGTAGGGTGATCCGGTTTTTATACAGGGTTAAAAACCCCGACAAACTCCGCAAACAAAGCGCCGAACCACTATAGCCCGCCGAAGCTTCGCCACACCCCACGCGGCGGCATTGCTCCTTCAAAAGAGGGCTACACGCAACACCCTCATTTCCGTAGCTGCTCACGCCCATTCCATAAGCGCTAGCAGCACTTTTTACCTACAGAATCAAACCCACGGCTGCGCTAACCCTTCCGTGGCAAACACCCGCTGCACCGCCGGGCGCGCCAGCATCGCCTGCAGGTACGGCCCCAGGTACGGGTAGGTGCGCGCCGGGGCGCTGGCGAAGTTGCGGGTCCAGCGGCACAGCATCAGCGCGTACGCGTCCAGCGCGGAATAGGTGGGGCCCAGCAGCCAGGGGCCGCCGTGGCGGGCCAGCTCGGCATCCAGTTGCGCCAGCAGGCCGCCGACCCGCAGTTCGGCCTGGGTTTTTACCTCGGCGGCACCGGCGGTGTTGCCGGGTTTCACCCAGCGGTGCGGGTAGAAATAGGCGATCAGCGTGCTTTGCAGGGTGTTGGTCATCCACACCAGCCATTTGTAGAAATGGGCGCGCTCCAGCGTGCCGACTGCCGGGGCCAGGGCTGCGGCGGGGTGGCTGTCGCACAGGTGCAGGCAGATGGCGGCGGACTCGAACAGCACCAGGTCGCCGTCGGTCAGCACCGGGACCAGGCCGTTGGGGTTGAGTGCCAGGTAGGCCGGGGCCTTGTGCGCGCCTGCGCTGGTGTCGACCAGCAGCCGTTCATACGGCACGCCAATTTCTTCCAGCAGGATGTGCGGGGCCATGGCGGCGGTGCTGGGGGCGTAGTGGAGTTGCAGCATGGTGGTGTGTGTGAAGAGGTTATGGAGTCTGCCGCTGGTGCTGGCGGATGCCCCAGGTGGCCAAGCTTAAACCGACCAGCGCCCACACCAGCAGCGGCAGCACCAGGCCCAGCGGGCCCATGCTGGCAATGGCGTAGGCAAACACCGGCGGGCCAATCGTGGAGCCCAGGTTGCCCATTTGCGCCACCGCCCCGGTGGCGCGGGCCTGCACCGGCGGCGCGTCGCTTAAATACGGTACCAGCGCAAACGCGGCCCCGCCCGCCAGGCCCACCAGCGCCATCAACAGCAAGGCCACCGGCGCAATCGCGATGCCCTGCCACAGGCACAGCCCCAGCGCCAGCCCGGCAGCGGCCACGCCCGCAAACGCCAGCGGCACCAGCGTGGAGGGGCGCAGTACCGATTGGGCCAACCAGCCCGCCAGAAAGTTGCCGCCGATGCTGAGCAGTGGCAGCGCCACCGCCAGCCAGGCGCGGTCGGCCCCGGCCTGCTGCGGGATAAAGGTCAGCAAGGCGATGGCGGTGGCGGTATAGAAGAAAAAGCAGCCGCCCGGCAGCGCCGTGGCCCACTGGCTGTAAATGCGCGCATGCAATTGCGGCAGGCTGGCCAGCGCCGGCCAGGCCTGGGTGGCGGCACTGTCGCGGGGCAGCAGCCACAGCACCGCGGCCCCCATCAGCGCCATGCCTACCGCATGCACCACCAGCAAGCCGCTGAGCTGGAAGTGCGCCAGCACCCAACCGCCGCCCGCCGCGGTGAGCGCAAACGCCACCCCGACAAAGGTGCTCCACAGCCCCATGGCGATGGAGCGGTGCTGCGGCGCGCTGTGCTGCATGATCAGCGTGGGCGCGGCCACCACCACCGCCAGCTGCGACACGCCTTCGAACAGCCGCGTCAGCCACAGCAGCGGAAATGGCGGCACCAGCGACTGCACCAAGGCCAGCACCGCCCCCAGCCCCATGCCCACCAGCAGCAACCGCCGGTAGCCGATGGCCGGAGCACACAAGCCCATGGTCACGCCCAACACCAGCCCGACCATGCCCACGGTGGACAAAATCCAGCCCATGGCCGCAGGCGTGGCCCCGTAAGTGGCCTGAAGGGCCTGGAAGGCAAAAGACACCTTGGAAAACTGCATCGCCGCCAGCACGCCGCACAGCCACAGGGTGATGACGCGCGGCCAGTGGGTGGTGGGCAGTGAGGACATATAAAAAGGAGGAGTGCTTTTAAAAATATAGCTGCTCGCGCAGGCAGAACCTGCGCTGGCAGCCTATTTTATGCCTGACTTTTCGGCCATAGTCGCACCGCCAGTGCCACCCCACCCGCCAGCGCTGCCAGGCCGCACACGCCCGGCCAGCCCCATTGCGCCAAGGCTTGGCTGCCCAGCCAGGCACCGCTGGCCATGCCGATGAACATGCTGCCCATCAACACCGCGTTCAGACGGCTGCGGGCGGCGGGCTCCAGGCTGTAGACGATGGTTTGGTGGGCGATCAAGCTGGCCTGCACGCCCAGGTCGAACACCACCGCACCGACGGCAATCAGCCACAGCGGGCCACCGCCGTCCATGCCGCCGATGGCCATGGCGATGAACGCGGCCACCACCAGTGCCGCGCCCATGCGCGTCACCACCTCGGGGCCGCGGCGGTCGGCCACCTTGCCGGCCAGCGGCGCGGCCAGCGCACCGGCAGCCCCCGCTAGGCCAAACGCCCCGGCGGCGGCGCTGCCCAGGTGGAAGGGCGCGGCATGCAGCATCACCGCCAGCGTGGACCAGAACGCGCTGAAGGCCACGCTGAGCAGGCCCTGGGCCAGGGCGGCGCGGCGCAAACCGGCGTGGCGCTGCAGCAGCGTGCCCAGGCTGGCCATCAGCGCCAGATACGGCATTTGCGTGGTCGGCACAAAGCGCGGCAGGCCGCGCCACACGGCCACGCCCAGCAAGGCGATGCTGAGCGCCGCCACCACAAACATGCTGCGCCAGCCCGCGTGCTCAGCCACAAAGCCCGACACCACGCGCGACAGCAAAATGCCCAGCAGCAGCCCGGTCATCACCGTGCCCACGGTCTTGCCGCGGCTGGCCTCCGGGGCCAGCGTAGCGGCGGCGGGCACGATGTCTTGCGCCAGCGTGGCCGAGATACCAATCGCCAGGCTGGCCGCCAGCAGCACGCCGATCGACGGTGCCGCCGCCGCCGTCAGCAGCGCGATGCACAAAATAGCGGCCTTGCCCAGGATGATGCGGCGGCGGTCAAACCGGTCCCCCAGCGGGGCCAGCAGGATCAGGCCCAGCGCGTAGCCGAGTTGCGTCAGCGTCGGCACCAGGCCGATGGCCCCCGGCGATGCCTGGAACTCGCCCGCCAGCACGCCCAGCATGGGCTGGCTGTAATACAGCGCGGCGGCGGCCAGGCCCGCACCTGCGGCGAGCAGCAGCACCAGTGCGCCAGGTAAGACCGTGGGCTGGTTATGCGTCATAACGGTAGAAGACATGGTGAAAACCCTCAAATTGTCGAATGCCGCGAGTGTCCTTGAATCCCACTGCACAGGGAACACCCACGCTAGGCACAATGCCTATACGCTAGACACATGACTAAGAACCGCAACCCAACGTTCAGCCAGAACGCACGCCCACCAGAAACACCGCAGAACTGGCTTCGCCAGGCTGCTGGTGTTGCCCCCTGCAAGGGGGTTGGCGAAAAGCGCTTGCGCTGTAGCCTGGGGGTGTGCAATTGACCACGCCTGACCGCATCGAACTGATGCAAACCTTTGTACGCATCGTCGAGGCGGGCAGCCTGTCGGCCGCGGCGCTGCAAATGGGCGCGACCCAGCCCACGGTGAGCCGCCGCTTGCAGGCGCTGGAGCGCTCGCTGGGCATCAAGCTGCTGCAGCGCTCTACCCATGCCATGCAGCTCACCGAGGACGGCAGCCGCTGCTTCGACCGCGCCAAAGAACTGCTGGGCCGCTGGGATGCGTTCAAGGCCGACCTGCGCGGCAGCCACGATGTGCCCGAGGGCACGCTGCGGATCATGGCGCCGCACGCCTTTGGCCAACAGCAGCTTATCACCCCGCTGGCCGAATACCTGCGCCGCTACCCCCGGGTGGCGGTGGAATGGCTGCTGCACGACGGCACGCCCAACTTCATTGCCGATGGCATCGACTGCGCCATCCACGTGGGCGCGGTGGACGACCCGGCCGTGGTGTCGGTCAAGCTGGCCGAGATTCCGCGCATCGTAGTGGCCGCCCCCAGCCTGCTGGGCGACGGCCCCCGACCCACGCATGCAGAGGGTCTGGCCACGCTGCCTTGGCTAGCCCTGCGCACCTTTTACCGCAACGAAATCACCCTGCAGCACTGCAGCGGCGCGCAACACCGCCTGGCGCTGCAGCCACGCATCAGCACCGACAGCCTGTTTGCCATGCGCAATGCCGCGCTGATGGGCCTGGGCGTGTGCGTCGCCTCTGCCTGGGCGGTGGCCGACGACGTAGCCAACGGCACGCTGGTGCACCTGCTGCCCGAATGGCATGCCGCCCCGCTGCCGATGGTATTGCTCTACCCCTACGCGCAGTTCTACCCGGCCAAGCTGCGGCGCTTTGCCGAAGTGCTGCGCGCCGCCCTGCACCACGGCCTGGAGCCGGCCTGGGCGCACGACCTTACATCCTCACAATAAAGCGCCCTTCTCCTACATTCCTGTCACACCTGCAGGTCTAAGCTAGCCGTATTTTTTCGGGAGCCCCGCACATGCAACTCACTGCCACCTGCACCCTGTCGGTCCACAACACCGCTGACTGCCCCCTGGTCGCCATGCTGCGGGCCTGCCACGGCGAGGCCCAGCACATCCTGCAGGAAAATTTTGACGTGCAACCCTGGGTGCCGCGCTACGACTACACCGATGTCTACGGCAACCTGTGCCAACGCATGGTGCTGCAGCCCGGCCTATCGCACATGGCCTTGTCGGTCACGGCCGAGGTGGATGCCAACATTGCCACCGCCCCGCAGGCCGCCCCCACCCCCACGCAACTGCTGCCCGACAACGTGCTGCTGTACCTGCTGCAAAGCCGCTACTGCCCGTCGGACAAGATGGCCGAACGGGCGCTGGGCATCGTGGGCAATGCGCTGCCCGGCTACGACCAGGCCGAAGCCATCCGCGCCTGGATCCACACTAACCTCACCTACCAGTACGGCGTGAGCACAGCCACCACCGATGCGCTGGACACGCTGTCGCAGGGCGCGGGCGTGTGCCGCGACTTTGCGCATGTGGGTATCGCCCTGTGCCGCAGCCTGCGCCTGCCCGCGCGCATCGTCGTGGGCTACCTGTACGGGCTGGACCCGATGGACTTGCACGCCTGGTTCGAGGTGTTTGTGGGCGGCCGCTGGTACACCTTCGATACCACCCAGGCCCAGCCGCGCGGCGGGCGCATCGTGCTGGCCTACGGGCGGGACGCGGCGGATGTGGCGTTTATCTCCGACTATGGCAGTGCGCCGCTGGAGATCCAGAACATGCAGGTGACAGTGAACCTGTCACCTGCCTAAGTTTTTACTCCGGCAAGACCAGCGCGTCGCCGCGGGTCTTTTGGTCGTGCAGCTTGTGCAGCAGGTCGTCGATCTTGCGGGTGAGTTTTTCGGCTGCACCATCGACCGCCTTGTGCAAGGTGTCGGCATGGTGGGTCACGGCCACGGGCGGGCGGCCTTCCAGGCGGGCTTCCAGCATGCAGCGCTTGTCATGGTGGCCGTTTTTGTCGCTGTTTTCGTCGCTCAGGTGCACTTCGACGCGGGTGATGTGCGGGCTGAGCCGCGCCAGCGCGTGCTGTACCACCCCGGTCACGTGGGCCGCCAGGCCTTCGTGGCCTTCGATGTTGTGGTCGGTGTTGAACTGGATCTGCATAGAGTCTCCTTGTAGGTGGATAGGGGCAGAGCGCCGATGCTGCCAGGGTCGCCCAATTGCGATGGCTACCTGGTGGAGCCCGCGAACGGGCCGTGGGTTCCCCTTACCCTACCACCCCCGCTTGTTGTCCGCATTGGGCATAGCCCAAATATGCCCCACAGCCAGTGGGGTTTGCTATGGTTTATAGAGCTACTTACGAAGGTCACATCAGCACCAGAGGTAGATTTATCCCTTAAGGCAACGCTGAATAAGTCCCGACCTGGCGCGTGACTTGCATTGGTATTGTCATCCCTCACAAGGCGACAAAGATGAAGCAACACACCCTGGCCCTGGCCGCCGACCAAGAAGCGGGATTCGCCCAGCACCGCAAAC